>CACYKY010000005.1 GCA_902775135.1 uncultured Bacteroidota bacterium
TCACGATCGACCTCACGGGCTATGCCCAGGGTGCCTACTTCGTCCGCATCACCGGCGAGCAGGTCAACGCCATCCGCAAGCTCATCGTGAAGTAACACTTCCCCCATGGCCCGCAGGCATTCCTGCCTGCGGCCATCCTTTGGAATCCCCGCGCAAAACGTTGCGCGGGGATTTCTTTTTTTGCCATGTTAAAAAAAAAGTGTATTTTTGCATCGTAATTATATTGGATTTATTATGTCTGACACACTGGTTATCACCCCGACTTACAATGAGAAGGAGAACATCGAGGCCATCATCCGCAAGGTCTTTTCGCTCCAGAAAGAGTTCGATATGCTCATCATAGAGGACAATTCGCCCGACGGCACCGCCGATATTGTCAAGCGTCTGATGAAAGAATTCCCTGAGAGGTTGTTCATCGTGGAGCGCAAGGGCAAACTGGGTCTCGGTACCGCCTACCTGGAGGGTATGCGCTGGGGCAACGAGCACGGATACGAATACATGATTGAGATGGATGCCGACTTCAGCCATAACCCCGACGATCTGGAACGCCTCTATGAGGCCTGTTCCACCGGCAAGGGTGATGTGGTGGTGGGTAGCCGCTATGTGGGTGGTAAAATCAGCGTCGTCAACTGGCCCATGGGCCGTTTGATGATGAGCTACTACGCCTCGAAATATGTCCGCATAGTTACCGGCATGAAGGTGTGTGACGCCACCGCAGGCTTCGTCTGCTGGAGTCGCCGTGTGCTGGAGAAGATGAAGTTCGACAAGGTGAAGTTCGTCGGCTACGCCTTCCAGATCGAGATGAAGTACACCGCCACCCGTTTGGGCTTCAAGGTCTACGAGGTGCCCATCATCTTCACCGACCGTGTGCTCGGTGTGAGCAAGATGAGCATGAAGATCTTCAAGGAGGCCTTCTTCGGGGTCTTCAACCTGCGCTTCCGCAACTGGCGCAACTACTGAGGCTCTGTAACCACTCGAATCTCCCAGCCCTTGCGGGCTGTAATCCATAAATCTATATGTTAGTTATGGATTTATAGATTTTGCCTGCCGCAGGCAGGGCAGGAGAAAAGAAAAGATTAACTGAGTTAAAAGAAAAAAGAATATCAAGATATGAAGAAATCTCTATTGACTATCGCGGTGCTGCTCCTGGCGGGCACCGCTTTTGCGCAGGAACGCCTCCTGCAGTGGGACCAACTGATGGACCGCAACCTCTACCCCCAGCGCGAGATGATGAGTTTCATCTTCGCCCCCGACGGCAAGACCGTCACCTATTACAAGGGTGGCGAGGACAAGGGTTTCTACGGTTTCGACGGCAAGAAGGAATTCAAGCTCACCGAAGCCCAGCAGGACTGGCGCAAGCCCAAGGATAGCGATCCCAAGCTGGAGGAGCGTGTGGAGAAAAAAGAGGGCAACCTCTATGTCGACGGCAATCTCGTTGAGCGCGGCGACGGCTACAATGTGGTCCTCGGCGAGAGTGTCCACCGCAACGAGTTCGGCATCAACGGCGGTCTCTTCTGGTCGCCCAAGGCCAGCCGTCTGGCCTTCTATCGCATGGACCAGAGCATGGTGGTGGACTATCCGCTGGTGAATACCAAAGCCCGTGAGGCCGAGCCCATGCCCATCAAGTATCCCATGGCCGGCATGCAGAGCCACTGGGTTACCGTGGGCGTCTATGAGCCTGCTACCGGTAAACTGATTTATCTCAACTCTGTCCGCGACACCACGGTGCACGAGCGCGAGATGTACCTCACCAATATTGCCTGGAGCCCCGACGAGAAATATGTATTCATCGCCAAGGTGAACCGCGAGCAGAACCACATGTGGCTCGAGCAGTACGACGCCGCCACAGGCGACTTCATGAAGGTGCTCTTCGAGGAGACCAACCCCCGCTACGTCGAGCCCTGCGAGCCCATGATCTTCCTGCCAAGCAACGGCAAGCGGTTGCCTGGCGGCGACCAGTTCCTCTGGTTTTCGATGCGCGACGGCTACAAGCACCTCTACCTCTACAATATGGATGGTTCGCTTGTGAAACAGGTGACCAAAGGCGAGTACGAGGTTGAGGGCTTCATCCAGTTCGACAAGAAGGGCGAGAATATCTTCATCTATGCCAACAAGGACAACCTCGCAGGCCGCGATGCCTACCGCGTGAACCTGAAGAAAGGCACTATGGAGTGCATGACGATGCTGGAGAACGGCTTGCACGGCACTCACAGCGTGGCCATCAACGAGGCAGGTACCATGTGGGTCGACCTCTGGAACAGCGTCGATGTGCCTATGCGTGCCGACCTGCGCGACTGGAAGCACAAGAACCCCATCAAGACCTTCTTCGAGGCTGAGAACCCCTTGAAAGACTACGCTATGCCCGAGGTGAAACTTGGCACCATCAAGGCCGCTGACGGCAAGACCGACCTCTACTACCGCCTCATCACGCCTCCCCATATGGAGAAGGGTAAAAAATATCCCACGCTGGTGTATGTCTATGGCGGCCCGCACTCGCAGCTTGTCACCGACAGCTGGCTGGCTGGCGGCAACCTCTACTTCCTCCGTCTCGCCCAGCAGGGCTATGTGGTCTTCACCGTCGACAACCGCGGCACCGACAACCGTGGCTTCGAGTTCGAGAGCTGCACTCACCGTCGCCTCGGCGAGATTGAGATGGCCGACCAGATGGAAGGCGTCAAGTTCCTGAAGAGCCTGCCCTATGTGGACCAAGACCGTATGGGTGTCGAAGGTTGGAGCTTCGGCGGCTTCATGACCATCACCATGAAACTGGCACACCCCGAGGTGTTCAAGGTGGGTTGCGCCGGCGGCCCTGTCATCGACTGGAAATGGTACGAGATTATGTATGGCGAGCGCTATATGGATACCCCGCAGGAGAACCCCGAGGGCTACGAGGCCAACAGCCTCCTCAACAAGGCCAAGAATCTTGAAGGCCGCCTGCTGGTCATCCAGGGCGCTGAAGACAACACCGTGGTGCCGCAGCACAGCACCGAGTTCATCGAGCGCTGCATCAACAATTACAAGCAGGTGGACTACTTTGCCTATCCCCACCATGAGCACAACGTCCTCGGCCGCGAACGCCTGCACCTCTACCAGAAGATGTTCCAGTACTACGAGGACTTCCTGAAATAATGGCCGGCAAGGACAATAACTATCCCGGATATCCCGGATATTCCGGAATTCCCGGAAACTCCGGAACTTCCGGCCCCTCCGGCTATTCCGGCCAGTACCGCCGCTATTCAGACGGCACTGCCAGTGCCCTGCGCAAGCCTGTTGTCTACACCTCCCTGCGCTTCTATCAGCGCAGCGATGTGCTCTACCAGCTCACGCAGGTCTTCTGCCAGCGCTACCTGCCCAAACACGGCGACCGCACCGTAGACCAAATGGTGCAGGCGGCGCGCAGCATCAAGCAGAACATTGCCGAGGGTAGCAGCGACGGGCAGACCTCGATGGAGATAGAGCTGAAGCTTCTCGGCGTGGCACGCGGCAGCAACAAGGAACTGCTGGAAGACTATCAGGATTACCTGAAACGGCACAGTCTTGTTGAGTGGCGCGGTTCAAATCCCCGCTTTGAGCAACTGCACTCCTTCTGTCGCAGCCACAGCCTGCACAATGACTACGTACCCCTCTTCGACAAGATGGACGACGAGGAACTGGCCAATATGGCCATCTGCCTGTGCCATCAGGTGGATTCGGGCCTGACGAAATACCTCGAACGCAAGGACCGTGAGTTCACCACCGAGGGTGGCATCCGCGAACGTATGACCGCTGCCCGCCTGGGCCAGCGCGAGAGCCAACGGCAGACCATCGACCGTCAGGCCGCCGAAATAGCGGCCCTCCGCGCCGAAGTGGCCCGCCTCACAGCCCTGCTAAACCAGGCCGGGTTATCCCCGGAGAAACCGGAAATCCCGGATAATTCGGATAATCCGGAAATTCCGGAAATTCCGGAAAAATAAAAAAAGAAAAAAAACAACACACCATGTTTACAGGAATTATTGAAACGACGGCCCGCGTCGTCAAGATTGAGAAAGAGAACACCAACTACCACTTCACCCTCGAGGTGCCTTTCGGCGACGAGTTGGCCATCGACCAGAGTATGGCCCACGACGGATGCTGCCTCACGGTGGTGAAGGTCGACAAAGAGAAGAAACAATATGTGGTTACCGCTATGGATGAGACCATGCTGAAGACCAACCTCGGCACTTGGAAGGTGGGCACGGAAGTCAATGTGGAACGTTCCATGCGCATGGACGGCCGCTTCGACGGCCACATCGTCCAGGGCCATGTCGACCAGACGGCCACCTGCACCAAGGTGGTGGACGACAACGGTTCGTGGCGTTTCTATTTCGAGTACGATGCCAAGAATGCCCCCAGCATCACCGTTCCCAAGGGCAGCATCAGCATCAACGGCGTCAGCCTGACTGTCGTCGACAGCGAGCCCGGCATGTTCTCCGTGGCCATCATCCCCTATACCTACCAGGTGACCAATTTCCACAATTTCAAGCCCGGTACGGTGGTGAACATCGAGTTCGACGTCTTCGGCAAATATGTGCAGCGCCTGCTGGAGCAGTATATGGCTGCGCAGAAATGACGCATTTAGTCATATTGGACTTCGACGGTACGCTGGCCGACACCCAGCCCATCATCATCGCCTCCATACAGCATACCCTGCGCGAGTTGCACCTGCCCTCGCGCAGTGATGCCGAATGCCGCTCCATTATCGGGCTGCCGCTGGCCCAATGCTTTGTGACACTCTGCGGCGTGGATGGTGAAACCGCCGAGCACTGTGCCGACGTCTACCGCCGCGTCTTCGACGAGTTGAACACCGATGGCAGGGTCGTTCTCTTCCCTCATGTCCTGGATACCATCATGGCCTTGCATGACCAAGGCTTGCAGTTGGCCATCTGCAGCAGTCGCGGACGGCCTACGCTGGAGGGTTTCGTGAAGTCTTTCCATTTGGAGGACAATGTAAGCATGGTGGTCAGCGCCAACGACGTGCAGCATCATAAGCCGCACCCCGAGCCTGTACAGAAGATACTCGCCGCCCTTGGCGTCGAGCCTGAGGAGGCTGTCGTCGTGGGCGATGCCAGCTACGACATCCTCATGGGTCGCAATGCTGGCTGCTATACTGTGGGTGTCACCTACGGCAACCAGTCCCCTGCCGAACTGCGTGCCGCCGGCGCCGATATGCTTATCGCCGACTTCGCCGACCTGATGACCTTGAAATCGTTGCAACGATGAGACCGCTGCTCGTCCATACCCGCCACTTCCCGCCGAAGAGGTTCTATGCCATCACATTGTTTCCGTTTGTGTTCTATAATGGCGACGCAATGACGGAGCGTGACATACGCCACGAGACGGTGCATCTGTGGCAGCAGGCTGCGCTGCTGGTGTTGCCGTTTTACATTTTATACTTTGTTTTCTGGATGATAAATATGGCCCGCTTCCGCGACAGCCATCGTGCCTACCGCGAGATACCCTTCGAGCGCTCCGCCTACCGCCTCGAATCCATCCCCAACCTCCCAATTCTCACCATGGCCTTCGATTGGCTTTGCCCTCAAAAACAATCATAAAAACAATGAATGACTTTGCGGCGATAGACTTTGAAACGGCGAATGGGCAGCGCTCCAGCGTGTGCAGCGTGGGAGTTGTTGTGGTGCGTGGAGGCGTGGTGACGGATACGTTCTACAGCCTCATACAGCCGGAGCCAAACTACTACAGCTGGTTCTGCCAGCGGGTGCATGGGCTTGGCCACGAGGACACGGACGACGCCGAGGTGTTCCCGTCGGTGTGGCACAAGATAGAGCCGCTGATAGAGGGGCTGCCGCTAGTGGCGCATAACGCCATGTTCGACGAGGGGTGTCTGCGGGCGGTAATGCAAGTGTACCGGATGGACTGGCCGGGATATGTGTTCTATGACACGTTGCGAGTCTCGCGCCGCAAGCTGCGCGACCTCCCCAACCATCAGCTGCATACCGTCAGCGAGGCCTGCGGCTACTGTTTGGAGAACCACCACCACGCACTGGCGGACGCTGAGGCCTGTGCGGCGATAGCGTTGAAATTGCTTTAAGGGGGGTGTCTTTGCTCCAAGCATCAACGCTTTGCGAGCAGCTCACGATAGATATTGTAGTCGATGTCCTTGAAGACATTGAAAACAACGGTCCTCAGACTTGACGACTGGGGATTGTGGGTGATTTGTTTGCGGACCACGTCGACGGCAATCTCGGCGGCGCGACGGTTGGGGAAGTGGAATTCGCCGGTGGAGATGCAGCAGAAGGCAATGCTGCGGCAGCCGTGCTCTTTGGCCAGATAGAGACAGCTGCGGTAGCATCCGGCCAACAGCTCCTCCTGTCCCGTGGTGGGGGTATCGGTGTCGATGATGGGTCCGACGGTATGGATGACCCACTTGGCGGGCAGGTTGTAGCCGGGGGTGATGATGGCACCGCCCGTGGCAATGGTCTCGCCCTGCAGTATTTGGTTGCATTCCTTGCGCAGCTGTATTCCTGCAGCCGAATGGATGGCGTTGTCGATGCAGGCGTGCAGGGGGTGCCAGCAACCGAGTCCGCGACTGTTGGCGGCGTTGACGATGGCATCGACACGCAGGCGTGTGATGTCGCCTTGCCAGAGGAGCATGGAATGGGGTGTCTCGGAGATGTCTTTCAGCGACACAACGCCTTTCTCCTTCTTCTGGGCCTGTAGCTCGGCGTCCTGCGCCTGGAGGAACTCGATGTCCAAAGGTTGCGGGCTCCAGATGTTCATCAAGGCGCGCAGCAATTCCTTTTTTTCATGCAGCCTGTGTGGGATTTCGGCCCTCGCATGGTTCTGCTTCAGGAGGTAGCGGATGCAGTAGTCGATGTTTTCAATCCTGTCCATAGCGTTTGTCACAGTCGGTTACGATATTGTGTTCAATTGAATTCTCTTTTTTTCGTTGCTTTTTTGGCAGGGGGTTGGATTTGGGGGTTAGGGAACGGGATCGTAGCCGG
Organism: uncultured Bacteroidota bacterium; assembly: GCA_902775135.1. Taxonomy (GTDB): domain Bacteria; phylum Bacteroidota; class Bacteroidia; order Bacteroidales; family P3; genus Colimorpha. Next base: position 6,981 of record CACYKY010000005.1, read on the forward strand.
ATCCGCCCCAGGGGTTGCAGCGGAGGATGCGCTTGAGGGCTAGCCATCCGCCACGGAAGGGGCCGTACTTGCGGATGGCCTCTTGGGCGTACTGCGAGCAGGTGGGTGTGTAGCGGCAGGCAGGGGGCGTAAGGGGGGAGATGCAGGTGCGGTAGAAGGCTATGAGAGCCAGCATCAGCGAGCTCAGTAGCCAGCGAAGGGCGCGGTAGGGGAGGGCAAGGAGTTGGCGGAGGGTCATTGCTCGGATGGTTGGTTGGCGAGGATGTCTTTCTGCAACGCCAGGAGTAGTTTGTCCATCTTGTGGCCAAGCTGTTCGTAGGACATGATGTCGTTGTGAATGTACACCATCGAGAAATAGAGAGTGAGCCCCTGCGATTGCAGGAAGTCGTAGAGGGCGCATTTGCGCAGTCGGTAGCATTCGCGTGTCAGCCGGCGGACATGGTTGCGGTCGACGGCATGGTGGAACTTACGTTTGGGGGCGACGATCATCACCTGACAGAGGGGATGAGAGAGGAGGGAAGCCTTGGGAGCAGTCATCCATTGGACACTATAAGGGAAAGCCATCAGTCGATGACCCTCGGAGTAGAGACGGTCGATCAGCTGACGGCTGCACAAACGTTCTTCTTTTTTGAAGGTGAAGCCCATTGCCGGTTTCCTTATTTCTTCGCGCCTGCTTTTGTGGTTTTTGTGGCTTTTGCGGTTTGGGTCGCAGTTTTAGTGGTTTTTGCAGTTTTGGAGTCGGAAGATTTGGTAGTGGTTTTCGTGGTCTTGGAGGTGGACTTGACGGTTTTGGTGGCCGGTTTGGCTGCGGCGGGTTTGGCAGTTGTCGTCTTCTTGGCGGCGGGTTTCTCCACCTTGGTGACGGTTTTCTCGGCCTTTTCGACCTTGACAGGTTTCTCTATTTTGACAGGCTTTTCGGCTTTGGCTTCTTTCTCCAGTCGGGCTTTCTCGGCGGCGCGGGCGGCGCGGCGTGCAGCGGCCTGTGCTTTCTTCTCCTCCATGCGCTGTTTGTAGATCTCCTTGTTGGCGATGACAGGCTTGACTTTGCGGGGCGAGGTGGTGATAGTGCTCTTCACGTTGTGCTTGGCGCTCTCGCCTTTGGAGGCGATGACAGCGTCCTGCTCCTTGCCGAGGATGAAGTTCTCGATAGCCATAGCCATAGAGGGGGCCGACTGCGTGGGGGCGCCGATGGTGAGCTTGATGCCGTGCTCCTTGAGGGCGGCGTGTGTGGAGGTGCCGAAGGCAGCGATGATGATGTTGCGGTCCTTGATGTCGGGGAAACTCTTCACAAGGCTGCGTACACCGATGGGGGAGAAGAGGGCGATGCAGTCGAAGTCCTCCAGTTTGAACTTGGTGAGGTCCTTGGGGGCGGAGGTGTACATCGGGGCCTTGGTGTATTTGAACTTGGCCTTGTCGAGGGCTTTGGTGTATTCGGTTTGTTTCTCGTCGGAGCAGGGGAAGAGGAATTTCTCGTCGCGGTGCTTGCTCATGACCTCGAGGAGGTCGGAGAAGTACTGGTTGCCGAAAAAGACCTTGCGCTTGCGGTACTGGATGTAGTTCTGCAGGTAGAGGGCAATGGCCTCGGTGGAACAAAAGTATTTCATGTCCTCGCTTACGGTCTCGCGCAGTTCCTTAAGCATGCGGAAGAAATGGTCTATCGAGTTCTTGCTGTTGAAGATGATGGCGGTGTATTCACCAATGTGGATACGGGTCTTGCGGAATTCCGAGACGGGTATGCCTACTACTTCAAAAAATTTGAAAAAAGTAATGTCAACATTGTGTTTGTTGATGAGATTTCTGTACGGCGATTTCTCCAAATCGGCGGGTGCAGGTTGCGAAATCAGGATTTTTTTCAGTTTCATGCCTTTTCGTTCTATTGTCTCAACTTATTGTTCTATTGTGCGATAAACCACTTTATGACTACTAATATAGGTGTTATTTCGACGATGCAAAGATAGTAAAAAAGATAGAAACAAGAGCTATTTTTAAGTGTTAAAAAAACTTTCACGCCTCGTACGAAACGGATGACGAATGCAAAAGCGAGGAATGCGCCGATGACGATGAGCATGGTGGCCTGTGCCCCGGGCAGATAGAAGAAGGGGTAGAGCAGGATGGTGGTCACGGTGGCCTCCATGAGGTTATAGAAATAGTTATTGGTCATGTAGAGGGCCACGCCGTGTTTGTTCTCGAAGGTGTTGCCCAGGAGGCGGAAGATGCCGTTGCGGAGCATGTAGAGCAGGCTGACGCCGAGGGATAGCAGCAGATAGCCACCCACGCCGGTATGCTGCAATGCCATGCGGTGGATGGGCATGCATACCGCAGCCACCAGCAATAGCCCCATGGGTAGCATGATGATGCTGCGGTTGAGGTTGCAGTCGCGCACCATGCGGTCCATAGCCCTGTGGTTTATCAGCGATTTCAGCAGTGTCAGAGGACGTATTTTCCGCAGTTTGCCATAGAGGCATATCAATGCGGTGAGCAGTATCAGTGTCACGAATATCCATGCGGGCTCGGCGGTGTCGGGGCGCACGAGGCTGTCGGTGTGCTGCACCTGCAGCGAGTGGCGCTGGAAGAGGGACTTGCGGAACACCGTGTCCATGGCTTCGCGGGGCTGGAAGATGGAATCGTAGGGCACGTCCAGTTGCACCGTCCCGTCGGAGAGCGGCACGCTGTCCCACTGCCAGAAAGGCGTCGCTGTGTAGTCTATTGTATCGCTGTGGTTTTCCAGCATATTCTTTATTGTTGCTTAATCACGATTAGTTTCTTGGTTGTCGTTTTTGTGCCGTCCTCGCTGGTGGCTGTGGCGAAGTAGATGCCGGCAGCCCATCGGCTGATGTCCAGGCGTTGTGGGGTGCCGTCGAGGGTAAAAGAGGCAACGGCGCGACCCAAAGCGTCGGCTACGCGTACACGAGTGTCGCGTGCACCGCTGATGACGGCTTCTCCTGAGGCGGGGTTGGGGCTGATGGTCAGGGGAATCGTAGGGGAGGGCTCCTCGATGCCTACGGTGGCCTCCATGCAGTCCCAGGCATAGATGTCGGCCCATGCCGCAAGGGGGAGCTGGATGTCGTCGATCCATACGCAGTCTTCGCCCTGCGAGCGTGAGGCGTCTTTGCTGTAGCGCCAGCAGAGGGTATGATGGCCGGCCTCGAGCAGGTGTGTGCGTTGGCGCCAGTCGCCGATGCCCCATGCTTGGGGTGTGAAGCCGCGGCCGTCGACGAAGAAGGTCATCTTGTCGTATTCCGATTCGCACGAGGTCTTCACCCAATAGGCTATGTTGTCGCTGTGCAGCATGTCGACTTCGATGCAAATCTGGGTGGTCTGTCCGTGGTCGATGGCACCGGAACGGAGACTGTAGTGCCCCGAATGGCTAGTGGTGCTGTCCAACGTCCAGGGCACTCGGAAGTTGTTGTTCCATGGGTGGAGAGTCAGTGCATGTTCGAAATTGTCGATGCGGTCGCCGGGCTCAAGCCACACCTCGTTGTCGCCTTGCCAATGGCCCAGGTAGGTTGTTGCCGTGATGTGTACGGCGCACAGGCTATCGCCGAGTGTGAAGGCAAGGGCGGTGTCGTTGGTGGTGAACCGTTCGCCAGTGGGGAGAGATTCTATGGTGAGGGTCAGGGAGTCGTAGCTGCCGTTGACGGAGGCTTCCAGAAGGTAGCTGTGGTCGGGGCTCAGCCTTTGTGCTTCCATGCCTTGGACATCCAGCACGCGAAGGGTCACGGTAGGATAGGTCGTCGGCACCGCCTGGCTCACTTCCTGTGTGCACATCACGCCGAAGTACACTGCCGTCAGCATCAGCTGTCCTTGCCATAGGGGCTGTCCGCCGAGGGTTCCGACTTGTATGGGCAGGGTGACGGCGCGCAGTTCGCCGGGGAGCAGGTTGTATAGTGTGTCGCAGACGGGTGCAATCCAGGCTCCGGCAGTGGAGTCTGCCACCGTTTGCATCAGTATGGCGTATAGGCTGTCCAGCGTCTGGCTGCCGGTGTTCTCCACCAGGAAGGCTATGGCGGTGTCGTTGAGTCTTACGGCACGCAGGGTGGCGCCATAGTCCACTGTGTGCTCCACTTCGACGGTGTCCACCATAGGACGTAGTCCCGGGCCGGAGGCAGTGAGGATGAGCGGCAGTGTGTCGAGGGTGCAGCGCAGGGGCATTGCTGCCATACCATTGGTGTTCAGCGTGCTGACGCCCAGCAGACTGTCTCCTTGCACGGCAGTGACGGTGGCACCGGGTGTTCCTCCCACAAAAAGCACATCTTGGCCATTGTATACGCTATTGGTGAGGTGCAGCTCTGCCTGCATAGGCACCCCAATGTAGGGTCTCAGCGTGGGGTCGCCGAGAAGACAGTAGATTTCCCAATAGAAGCGGTCGTATCCCGAACCGAAAGCGCTGACGGCCAAATTGCCTGCAGAGAGTACCTCGCCCAAGGTGTAGGCCGATGGATGGCTGCCCACGAAAGCATCGAAGGCACCGCGTGAGAGACTGTCGTAGGTGTTGCTGGGGTTTATAGGCCACTTGGGGCCGACGGCCCAGAAGTAGTCTTCATACCAGAGGGTGGAGTTTGTGGCGCCAATTACCCCTACGGCGCCCCCCACGGGCAGCCGTAGCAGTTGCTCACCGAAGCCAGTGCCGCTGAAGGTGTTGCTTTTGCAACAATTGTTGACGTAGACCATCGGTTGGTCGCCTGCGGCTTCCTCCACACGGCCAATGCTGAGCGACGGAGAGGACCATCCGCCCACGGTGCAGTGCGCCGTGTAATTCAGCAGGGATGCCCCGCGGCCAATATCGGCCTTGATGGAGTCTATCAAGTTGCCCGATTCAGGATTGCGATAGGTGACAGTGTCCAGGTCGGGATGGGCGAGTTTGGCTTCGCGGCCCACGTAGGCCACCTGACTATTGGTCGTCAACAGGGCTTGTGTGGCCTGTTCGTTGCCGGCCACCAGCATCATGCGCTCCAGTTGTGCGGTGTCGATATCGACAAATTGTTCGTAGCGAAGTGTTTTCCCCATCACTACGCGCAGTTCAGCGGTGTCGTTCACGGGCCATCGGCCCAGCATGGCTTCGGGCAGGTAGTTGCCTGTGAAGTCGGCGTAGTAGAGGTCTGTGGTATGACCTTCGCCCTCTAGGGAGGTTTCACCGATAAACGACTGTATCTGTGCGGCATCGCCCACCAGTAGGATGTAGTCGGGAGCGGGCGAAAGGGGAGAGGCGTTGTCGAAATAAGGACGTATGGCGGCTTTGATGCTGTCGCGCAGGTGGGTTTCTACGTACAGTTCCTTTACCGCGTAGCCTTCCTGCCGTTTCCATAAGACGAAGGGTTGCAGGCCGTCCCTGAATTCGGGTCGCGACACCACTAATATGCTTTTTGCGCCGTCAATTGCAGCGGGTCCCTTGTGCATTTTCAGTGTGGCCTTCAGTGCGTTGTGCTGACGGAACCGACCTCTTACCGGATTGTATGTCATCGGTCTTACCGTGAGTCGGAACACTTGCGTGCGCCCCATGATGCCGAGGTCTTCCACCTCCAGCAGGTCGCCGCCTGCAAAGGCGTCGGCCCCATAGGTTTTGGCGTCGGGCTCATAGGGAGGACGAGGGGTATCTTTGGCCCAGGCGCGGGTGATGGGCGCCAGCGGCGGTGCCTCGGAGGCTAATTGCAGCTCCAGTTCTTGGCTGGGGTGTATCTCCTCTATACTCAGCGTGCTGCCTTTGGGTAGACGTACCAAAGTACTCATCGTGGGCAGCGCGGGCTGGCCGGGCGTACCGTTGGCGAGGTTCATCCCCATGGCAGGGTCGAAATGGAGGAACCCTTCATCAATGAAATATGACAACTTTGGCATCGAAAACGAGACCTTCAGCAGACTGTCGCCCTGCTCTTCAAGGGACAGCGGAGCCTTCATGACCGTCTGTGCCATACCGATGTGGGCGCACAAAAGGCACATTGCTAGCAGGATATGTTGCCAAAGCCTCATTTTTATTATAGTATTTCCGCTGCAAAAATACGAAAAAAACACGACATTGAAAAAAGAGATGTACTTGCCATTGCCTTTCCATTGCCTTGTCAACCCCCTGCCCACTACAATCATAGTAAGGGTTGAGGGTTGGTTTATAGACAGTTGGTTGTCTGATAGAGAAGGAAAGAACACTGGGGTGTCGACTGGCTTGACTTGTGTGGTTTGGCAGGGTTGGAAAAATTAAATTTTGCCATATCGGTGTTTATTCGTATCTTTGCAGTTTCAAAAAAGTGAAATTATGGCTACTGTTAAATGCTCTATACCTAAGGGAACGCGCGACTTCCTGCCCGTGGAGATGGCGCGCCGCAACTATATTTTCGACACCATCCGTTCGGTGTTCAGGGCTTTTGCGTTCGAACCTATCGAGACCCCCTCGCTCGAGAACCTCAGCACACTGATGGGCAAGTATGGCGAAGAGGGTGACAAACTGCTCTTCAAGGTCTTGAACAGCGGTGATTTCATGGATGGCGTGGATTTTACGCAGGACTATCATAAGGTGGCACCGCAAATCTGCGAGCGTGGTTTGCGCTACGACCTGACAGTGCCTTTTGCACGTTTTGTTGTACAGCACCGCGACCAGGTGGTGTTGCCCTTCCGTCGCTACCAGCTGCAGCCGGTGTGGCGTGCCGACCGCCCTCAAAAAGGCAGATACAGAGAGTTCTATCAGTGTGACGCCGACATGATCGGCAGCACCTCTCTGCTCAACGAGCTCGAGTTGGTGCAGATGATTGACATGGTGTTCGGCAAATTGGGGATTAATGTATGTGTTAAGATCAACAACCGCAAAGTGTTGGCTGGCATCGCCGAGATGATTGGCGCGCCCGAACGACTGGTGGATATCACGGTGGCTATCGATAAATTGGACAAGATTGGCTTGGACAATGTGCGTGCCGAACTGCGTGAGCGTGGTTTGGATGAGGAACAGATTGAGGCGCTCGACCCCGTCTTTTCGCTCAGCGGTAGCGCTCAGGATAAGTTGTCTGCCCTTGCCGGAATGTTTGCTTCGGTCGAGGTTGGCCAGAAGGGTGTCGAAGAATTGAAGACTCTCTTTGGTTTTATCGAATCCGCCGCGTTGCGGTGCGATGTAGAGCTTGACCTCACTTTGGCCCGTGGCCTTAACTACTACACTGGTGCTATCTTTGAGGTGAAGGCCAAGGATGTGCAGATAGGTAGCATCTGCGGCGGAGGCCGCTACGACAACCTCACCGGCATCTTTGGTATGCCTGATGTCAGTGGAGTGGGTATCTCGTTCGGCGCCGACCGCATCTACGATGTGCTTACCGAACTTCAGGCATTCCCTGAGGGGTTGGAGCAGGCTGCTCGCGTGATGTTCATCAACTTCGGTCCTGCTGAACAGGCCGCCTGTGTGGGCATAGCTGCCCGCCTGCGTGCCAACGGTATCGGTACGCTCATCTATCCCGACGCCGCCAAGATGAAGAAACAGATGGAGTATGCCAACCGCAAAGGGATTCCCTATGTGGCTTTTGTCGGGGAGAGCGAGATGAGGGACGGCACCGTCACCTTGAAGAATATGCACGACGGCTCGCAGGAGACGTTGGCCGTCGAGGAGATGATTAATCGTTTGAAATGAAACGCCTGCTGATACTGCTTTTGCTAATGCCGATGGGCTTTGTTTCGGCCCAGGTGGCGGACACGCTGCACGACGGTGGCGTGGGGGAATGGCAGCCCGAGGCAAAGACTGTGCCCACTGATGCGATACAGGTATCGCCGGACACCGTCTATGTCCTTCGCACTGATACCCTTCGCCTCTTCCGCACGGATACGTTACATATCTACCACACCGATACTGTTGTCCGCCGTGAGGCCGACACAGCAGCCCTCAAGGCGCTGCAGGAGAAGGAGGTGTTCTACCGCGAGATTCTCTCGGCCAATGGTGTTGACAAGGAAAAGCTCGAGGCCGAGCGCAACTACTATATTCATATGGTGGACTCGCTTCGCGCCATTGTCCGTATCGCCGAGTTGGAGAATGTGCGCAAGGACGAGGCCAACAAGTATCTGGCAGAGCGTGCTCGCGCTGCCGAGGAGCGCGTGGCACAGGCCACCAACCGCAAGAAGAAGATACGGCCTATCCAAGGCGTGGCCATGCGGTTCTATCGTACTCCCGATTGGGAGATACGCCTCAAGGCGGGGGCCACGTCGGGCACTTACGACCGCTACATCAGTAACCGCAATGCTGGCGACATCGAGTTCGACTATGTCACCGGCGCCTCTGTCATGCTGTGGGACTTGACCAAGTATTTCAATCAGAAACACACCATTGGTCCCGATAGCACCAGCCTTCAAATACGCCGTTTCGACCAGGATTTCGCTTACGACCTTGGCGTCTATGTGGGCTTCGGAGGAAGCAACCTCTTCAAGAACTTCTATGTCGGTGCCAGCTTCCGCTTTGTGGATTTCTTCTATCTTACTTTGGGATTGAATATCGCCGAGTATCAGGTGCTGAAGGATGGTTATAGCAACGGCGATATTATAGGCAACAGCCTTAGCATCGACGATGTGACGGCAAAAGCATGGCTACTCAAGCCTTTTGTGAGCTTGAGTATCGATTTGGATTTCCTGAGTTATATCAAAAAATAAAGGGGATTTTCGTCAGCTCCAGATGCTGAGTTTGCTGAGAAACGAAATGTTCTCGCGGACGGTGGATTCAATCAGCGCGTCGAAGTCCAGGTCCTTTTCTTTGTGGAACGCCACCGTGATGGGAAGGTAATATACGGGCAGTTTTCCCGTCTTGCCGTGCAGGCGCATGGCATCTTTTTCGGTGGTGAGGATGATTTTGTTGCTTCCCGGCAGGGCCTCGAAGGCGCTGGTGATGCGTGCAATGTCGCTAGCGGAGAAGTCGTGGTGGTCGGCGAAAGCCAGATGTTGTGTGCGGGTGCGTTGCTTGAGTTCGGCAATGAAGGCGTCGGGATGGGCAATGCCTGTCACAGCCAGCACGTTGTCAATGCGGCTGAGGTCGATGTCGGTGGGACGGCCATCGAGGGTGGTGGGTTGGCCGTAGACGAGGTAGGAGAAGAAAGCCTTTTGGTAGTTCTGCAACCTTAGGTCATGGGCGATGTTGTGCCGCTCGACGGGATTGAGCACTGCTGGACACTTGCTGACGATGACGATGTTGGCTCTGAAGCGTGCGTTTTTAAACTCGCGTAGGTCACCGTAGGGCAGGATATGGTCGTTGTAGTATGGGTGGCCGTACTCAGTGAGGAGAATGTTGATGCTGGGTTTGATGCGGCGGTGCTGGAACACATCGTCGAGGACGATGAGCTGGGGCACGGTATCAGACTCCTGCGTTTCTGTATTCTCTTGATTCTCGGAGCTTTCTGCGAGGGGTGGACGCTCCATCAGGTGTTGCACGCCCTCTAGACGTTTTTCGCAGACGGCCACTTTCACGTGGGGGAACTTGGTGGCTATCATGGCAGGCTCGTCGCCCAGTTGGGCCGGGTCGTGGCTGCCGTCGTCTTCAACGTAGCCCTTGGTCTTGCGCTTGTATCCACGGCTCAACATGGCCGTGGGGTACTTGTCGGAGAGCATGCGCAGCAAGTATTCCACGTGTGGAGTCTTGCCGGTGCCTCCTGTGGAAAGGTTCCCCACACCAATCGTGGTGATGTGGGGAGCCTCCTGTTTGATGATGCCCGTGGCATAGAACAAATTCCGAAAACGCACCCCCACCGCGTACCAGCAGGTCAGCGGGAAGAGAACGTAGGATATGCTCTTGCGTAGCGACATTTATTTGTTGAAATAGCGGTTCAGCAGGCCTTCGAGGGCTTTGCCGTGACGGGCTTCGTCGCGGGCCATCTCATGGACGGTGTCGTGGATGGCGTCGAGGTTGAGGGCTTTGGCACGTTTGGCGAGGTCGGTCTTGCCGGCGGTGGCACCGTATTCGGCATCGACGCGCATCTTCAGGTTCTCCTTGGTGCTGTCGGTCAGCACTTCTCCCAGCAGTTCGGCGAACTTGGCGGCGTGCTCAGCCTCCTCAAAGGCGGCTTTCTCCCAGTAGAGACCCACCTCGGGATAACCCTCGCGGTGAGCCACGCGGGCCATGGCCAGGTACATACCCACCTCTTTGCACTCACCTTCAAAGTTGGCGCGGAGGTCCATTTTGATGTCTTCGGGGGCATCTTTGGCCACTCCGACGATATGTTCGGCGGCCCAGGTCTTGATGTCCTCTTTCACTTCCTGCATGGGTTTGCCGCAGATGGGGCATTTCTCAGGCATCTCGTCGCCTTCATAGACGTAACCGCACACGGGGCAGATGAATTTTTTGCTCATGTTGTTGCTTTGTTTTTAGGATTAATAATTGGTTTTTGTGTTGTGTCGTCAGTTTCTTAGTCGAGCACCAGGCTGGGGGCGCTGTAGGTGCGGGCGGCGAGTTCTTGGTTGAGCATATAGAGGCTCTTGGGGTCGCTGCCGAAGAGCTCCATCTTGGTGATCATGTCGCGGGCGTTGGTCTCCTCCTCACCCTGTTCCTTGACGAACCAGTCGAGGAACTGCATGGTGCGGAAGTCCTTCACCTTGTAGGCGGCGTCATAGATGGTGTGGATCGAGGCGGTGACATACTCCTCGTGCTCCAGACCGGCCTTCAGCACGTCCATATCTTTCTTGTACTTCTTGTCGGGCTTGGCGATGGCGTCCAGGGTGATGGGGCAGTCGTTGTTCTGCATGTACTTGTAGATGAGCATGGCGTGGTCGCGCTCCTCCATGGCCTGGATCATGTACCAGTTGGCGAAGCCGGCGAGGCCGCGCTTGTCGAAGTAGTTGTTCATGTCGAGATACAGGTAGCCGCTGTAGAGCTCTTTGTTGATCTGCTCGTTGAGCAGGTCGGAAACTTTCTTGTTGAGCATAATGTTATAATTGTTTGATTGTTTAATTGTTTGATTGTTTAAGTATTTGATTGCGCAAGCCACTCAAGCAATAACGCAATCAATCATTCAAGCATTCTTTTCAAAATGACTCTTATCCACCGAGCAGAGGGGGCACACCCAGTCGGCGGGCAGGTCTTCAAACTTGGTGCCGGGAGCGATGCCGTTGTCGGGATCACCTTTTGCGGGGTCATATTCATACCCGCAGACGTTGCAAACATACTTTTCCATATTTATTGCGTTTTTAGGAGTTAATTTTTTTTTCTCAATATTGCTTAGGCTGTATTTCCCATTTAGCCCAGTCAATCTCATCAAGATACTTCTGTATAATATATCAAAGCGCCATAGAGCATCTTGTCGGAAAGAAATGTCTCAAAAGAACACCCTTTAGTGTGCTCCATTATGGTTTCGGCAGCCTCAATTATATGCTGCAATCGTTCCCGATCTCTAATAGGCTCTCTCATACACAAGGATTCTGTCTTTATTGTAACTCTCACGGGCATAGTCGGCAAGGCCGTCTTCCGTCACCAAGTCCACCTCTCGACCAAGCATACGCTCAAGGTCGCTCCACATACCAAAGAATTTGAGGCCGACAGGCTGCGTGTGGTCCAAATCCACCATCAAGTCTACGTCACTTTCGGCATTTTCTTCACCACGTGCAAAGGTTCCAAATAGCCAAACCCTGTTTACGGGCTTGTCTTTGAAGTATTCGTTAAGCGATATCTTTATGTCTGCGTTGCTCATAGTGACGATGTCTCTTTTCCGACTGCAAAGATACGACTATTTTCTTATATGGCAAAAAATATTTTGCAAAAGACTTTACCGATAAGCAGCGAATGTCCGCAGGCCCCTTTCATCACTCCTTTTTTGTGGCTTGTCGTCAAAGTCGACGGCATACCACTTTGTGCCTTCTTGCCAGTCACATCAAATACACTTGAAATCTTTATATCCAAATATGTCTAAATATCTAAAAAAAACATGCTCGTGATTATGAATGAATCACGAGCATGACTTATGATTATGCGCTATGAAGTGATGGCTATTTCATTACCACCACTTTTCGTGCCGGTCGGTCGCCGACCTTCACAATATAAACTCCCGTATGCAGTGCTTCATTATGGACGTTGCGGCCGGTGATGTCGAAGATGCGGACGGTCTCGCCCTCGGCACCATCCACGACGATTTGCCCTTGGCTCGAATACACTTTTGCATTCAGCATATCCACTCCACTAATACCCTCGGTGCTGTCGGCGACCCATTCGAAGAGGGCGACAATGGCGGTGTCGGAGGTAACGACGATATCGCGGGGGTTGTCGGTGCCGCCGTCGCTCCAGCAGAGGAACTGCCAGTGTCCACCCTGGGTTGCAGTGTCCGTTATCATGTATCCAATCTCAACAATGCTACTGTCGGGATAATATCCGCTACCGTAGGGTTCGGCGACATCAGCGGCATTGGTGGTCACGGTGACGGTGCGCCAGATTGTGTCGGGAGCATTGTTCTCGAAATAGGCGACAATAGCGGTGTCTCTGGTAAGGGTAAATGTCAACGGATTGTCTGTGCTGCCGTTGCTCCAGTGGTCGAAGTGGTAGCCTTCGTTGGCCGTGGCAAGCAGTTCGGCCTGCGGATTGTCGCAGGTGGGTTCGCTGACAATCTCGACACTTCCGTGCGTTTCATCGTCGGCCGACACTTCCAGCACATATGTCGGTACTTCGATGAAAGCGGAGAAATGGTTGTTCCATTCCGGCACGGCAGCGTATGACGAGGTGCTGCCACAGGGGATGTAGACTCGGGCGGTGTCGGGGATGTTCCATAGGGCACGATAGCCGACCGTGGGTGCGACGCTGGCAAGCAGATGCAGCTCCGAGATTGCGTAGCAGTGAAGGAATGCATCGGAGAAGATGTTCCTGACGCACCGGCCGATGGTGATTGACGGCAGGCTGGTGCAGCCTTCGAATGCCATATTGGGAATGGACGTTATGCTGTCGGGCAGGTGGACGGAGACGAGCAACGGGCAATAGCCGAAGACGTAATCGCCCATTGTTTTCACGCTGTTGGGCACATAGACCGACGTTAGGGTCTTGCAGTTGTAGAAGGTGCCCATCATAAAGTTGTGGGTCGAGAGGCCGGTCACCGTGTAGGTGGTTCCGCAATAGGATACCGTTTCGGGGATGACTAGGTCGCCGGCGACATAGTTGCTGTCGCTGTTGTTGGTGCGCGGGTTGACTACGCTGACCTGTGCCGAGTCGCTGATTTTGTAGTAGAGAGTCTGCCCACTCGGAGCGGTGGCAGAAAAGTCGTAAGGCGATTGACCATATACCTTTGCCGTAAAGGTCAGTGCTGCAAGAAGTGCGAGAAGTGTTTTTGTACGTTTCATTGTTTTATATTGTTAAAGGTTTATTGTTTCTTGATCACGGGCGGCATCGAGGGAGTCGAGGTGGTCGAATGCGATGTCGGAGGTGGCATTCCATTGCTGGGTGCGGCTTCGCTCTTTGAGTTCCTTATGGTTCTGAAAGAGTATCTGCGCTTCCTCTTCTACGATGCCGGTTTCGTAGATGGTGACGCAGCGCAGGTCGTGGAAGATGTAGACGGTGACATCGTCGGGACGGGTATCACCAGGCGCAATACTCTTGTATGGCGTTTTGCGATGGGCGCGATATAAAGTGAATTGGGGGGCGTTGCTGAGGAATAGCCTTTTTGCCTCGTCGGGGATAGTTGTGTCGTTGATGAGTATGTTCCTGTCTGCCGTGAGGCCGAAGAGGCTGTCGATGGCTGCCCAGCCCTCGTCGGTCTCGGCTTGGAGGAGGGTGACAGGGAGGCGGAGGGTGTCGTTGATAATCTTGTCCTGTATGTAGGTGACGCGCACGCCAGGGAGCCGCATGTCAGCGAAGTGGCGGTAGACGTCGCTGCACTCGTCGTAGCTCAACGTGTGCGGCAGGAACTTCCACGCTGCCGCGCCGCCCACGAGGAGCAGGGACAAGATTATGATTATGAGCGTGCGGTGTCTCATAGTTTGGCAATGAGGGTGGTCTGTTCGATGGTGTTGATGGTTGCGGTGCGTGCTTGGGCGCTGCTGACATAATGTCCGTCGGGGTCGGGCGTTGCTGCAATGGCTATGACGGCCACCACCGCAGCGGCGCCGATGAGGGTGCGCGTGGACCTCTGGCGCTGGCGTTCCCGTCGGCGGCACCATTCGGCAAGGCCTTCGGTCATCGCCCGCATCTCGGTTTTATAGTCTTGTTGCATATTGTCTCAGTTTATTCATTATTCGGTTTACGCGCTGATATACAGCGTTGGGTTCTATTTTAAGCCCGGCAGCTATCTCCTCGGCCGAGTAGCCTTCAAGTCGCATACGCATCAGGTGTTGTTCGTCGGGGGTGAGGGCAGAGAAGAGGTCGTCAATCCGCTCGGCGACATCGATGTCCTCGATGGCGACAGACTCTTTCATCTCTTCGGTGATTGGTTCCAATTCAGGGCGTTTCTTCCGATAGAGGTCGACCTGGACGCTGCGTGTCACCCTTCGCACCCACACGCGCTGCTGCCACTCCGACCGACCCGTCATCGTGTCGAACTTGAGCCATAGCATAATCCATACCTCCTGCACCATATCCTCGCAGCGGGGTATGTCGCCACGGGCAAAGTCGTAGCAGACGCGCCACACCGTCGCCTGGTGTCGCCGCATAAAGGACTTGTAATCCTCGTATCGCTGTCTGCTATGTTGCTCCATCTATAATATAAGACGTAATTTTTGACACAAATCTTACTCAAGGACACAAAAAAAATGAAGAAAAAATGCTTTTTCTTCATTTTTTTATATCCTGTCAGCATCACAGGTAATAGGATAGATTCCTTATTCCACCAACTTGAAGTCGCTGGCGGGGTGCTTGCACCAGGGGCAGATGAAGTCGGCGGGGAGTTCGTCGCCCTCGTAGACGTAGCCGCAGACCTCGCAGACCCATTTCTTCTTGCCGTCCGATGACGGCTGGGCAGCGGCCACGGGCTTGGGCTTGATGTGCTGCTGGTAGTAGGCGTAGGTCAGCGACGGGTCGTCGCTCAGGTGAACTGCCTCGGTGATGTCAGCGATGAAGAGGGTGTGCGTGCCAAGGTCCTTGGCATAGTTCATCTGGCCCGAGAGGTAGGCGTTGGTGTACTTGGGCAGGTAGAGCAGGCCGTTGGAGGAGCGCATCTCCACATCGCAGCCCTCGAACTTGTTGACGTCGCGGCCGCTCTGGAAACCGAAGTGCTCGAACACCTTCATAGGCGTGTGCTCGGTGAGGCAGCAGACGTTGAAGCGCCCTGTGCGCAGTATCATGTCGTGCGTCAAGTTCTGCTTGTTGACGGATATCATCATCTGCATGGGCGACGAGGTGAGCTGTGCAACCACATTGACAATGCAGCCGTTGTCTTTCTCGCCCTCGCGGGCAATGAGCACATAGAGTCCATAGCCTATCTTGGTGATGGCGTCGTTGCTGAGCTTTTCCATATTACAATTCGAATTTAAGGTTGGCAACAATGAGGTCGGCCAGTTCGGCGAGGTCGTTCTCCTGCTCGGGCTTCATGGCGCTCTTGAGGGTCAGGGTGTCGCCGAGCACAGTCATGTCTTTCATCTCCTCGATCATGGCGCGCATCAGCTTGCCGCTCTGCGGAGCCCAGGAGCCATTCTCGATGAGTGCCCATGTGCGGCTCTGCAGGCAGTGGGCTTTCAGGTCGTGCAGCAGCTCCTCAACGGGGGTGTAGATGCCGTTGTTGTAGGTGCTGCAGGCCAGCACGATGTGGCTTGCGCGCCAGCATTCGGCCACCAGCTTGCTGCTGTGGGTGTGACTGGCGTCGTAGACGTGGATGTTCTTCACGCCGCGCTGTCCAAGCAGCGTAGCCATGCGCATGGCGGCGGCTTCGGTGTGGCCGTAGATGCTGCCATAGATGATCACCACACCTTTCTCTTCGGGCTCGTAGCGGCTCCACACGTCGTGCTTGCCGATGAACCACCCAAGGTTTTCTCTCCACACGGGTCCGTGCAGGGGGCATATCATCTTGATGTCGAGTGCGGCGGCTTTCTTGAGCACTGTCTGGACAGGCTGGCCGTATTTGCCCACGATGTTGACGAAATAGCGTCGGGCATCGTTGAGCCACTCGCCTTCGAAGTTCATCTCGTCGGCAAAGAGGTTGCCGCTCAGGGCCCCGAAGGTGCCGAAGGCGTCGGCCGAGAAGAGGGTCTTTGAGGTGCTGTCGTAGGTCATCATCACCTCGGGCCAGTGCACCATGGGGGCCATAGTGATGACCAGCGTGTGACGGCCGGTGACGAGGGTGTCGCCCTCTTTGACGCTCTGCAGTTTGGCGGGTTTCGTGCCGAAGAACTGCTCCATCATCTGTGCTGCTTTGGCAGTGGTGACCACTGTGGCTTCGGGGTGGCGAAGCAGGAGGTCCATCAGTGTGGCGGCGTGGTCGGGCTCCATGTGGTGCACCACCACGTAGTCGAGCTTGCGCCCCGCAATGGCGGCGGCCACGTTCTCGTAGAACTGCTCGGCTACGCCGGCATCGGTGGTATCGAAGAGCACGGTCTTCTCGTCCAAGAGCACGTAGCTGTTGTAACTCACCCCGCGGGGGATGGGATAGATATTTTCGAAGAGGGCCAGGCGGCGGTCGCTGGCGCCGACATAGATGAGGTCGTCCGTGATGTGTTGTATATTTTGCATGGTAAAAAATATTTTATAAAAAAACGCGCGAAATCAATTTTTAGTATGTGGCGACGACAAAATAACCGCCCACTACCATCGGCCTTCAAAACCCTGTCCACAGCCTTACCGTCGCCTTGTCAAGTCATGCTATGGCAGGAGTTGGCCAGGAGCTGACAAGAAGAAGGTAGGGGTTTAATAGGTTGATAGTGCCTGCTTTATACTTATTTTTCGTCATTTGTTAAAAAAGTCGTACCTTTGCAGCATGATTGAAGTGGAAATTTGTTGCAACTCGATAGCGTCGGCGGTGGCCGCCAAGGATGGCTGCGCCGACCGCATAGAACTCTGCCGCGATCTGGAATGCGGCGGACTGACTCCCAGCGATGAGGCCATCGCTTACTGCTCCCGCCACCTAGGCCTGCGTACCCATGTGTTGGTGCGTCCGCGTCCGGGGAACTTCTGCTACACGGAGTTTGAGCAGATGGAGATGATTGCCACCATCAAGCGTTGCAAGGAACTCGGCGCTGCCGCCGTCGTGCTGGGTCTGCTGACCGAGGACGGCAAGGTGGATGTGGAGGTGACGCGTCGGCTCGTGCAGCTGGCTGCGCCCATGGAGGTGACGTTCCATCGTGCCTTCGACGAGGCGCAGCAGGACCCCCAGGAGGCGCTGTGGGCTGTGGCTGCCGCACGTTGCGACCGTCTGCTGACCTCCGGCCAGCGCCTTACAGCCCTCGAGGGTGCCGATGTCATCCGCGAACTGGTGGGCGTGACGGGTGTGAAGATCCTTGCCGGCAGCGGCGTCACTCCAGGCAATGTGCGCCAACTGGTGGCCGAGACCGGCGTCCGTGAGGTGCACGGCAGCTGCAAGAAGACCCTCGACGACGGCACCCTCGTCACCGATGCCGCCACGGTGAGACAGTTGATTGACCAAACATTGACATTATGAAAAAGATATTTCCTCTGTTGATGGGTCTGGTGCTGTTGGCTTCGTGCCACCGCGACCCGCATTTTATCACAGATAAGGACTATCGTGCCGAGGTGCACGAGGATTTCGAAGGCCGCATGGCGGAGTTCCCGATGCTGGATGTGCGGTTGGACACGCTGAGCGCCATGGAGCGCGAAGCCATGGAGTTCCTCTATGCCTATATGCCGCTGAGCGACCTGGCCGACTATGAGCCGTCGTTCTACCTGCAGCAGGTGCGCTACGCCTTCAAGGTGCGCGAGGAGATGCCGTGGGGCAAGGACATCCCCGAGGATGTCTTCCGCCACTTCGTGCTGGTGTACCGCGTGAACAATGAGAACCTCGACACCGCCCGCATGGTGTTCTTCCGCGAGCTGAAGGAGCGAGTGAAAGGGATGACCATCGAGGAGGCTGCCCTTGAGGTGAACCACTGGTGCCACGAGCATGTGGCCTACCGCGCCAGCGACAGCCGCACGTCGGCCCCGCTGGCCACCATGCGAACCTCACTGGGCCGCTGCGGCGAGGAAAGCACCTTCACAGTCACGGCTATGCGCGCCGTGGGCATCCCTGCCCGCCAGTGCTATACACCCCGATGGGCACATTGCGACGACAATCACGCATGGGTAGAAGTATTTGTCAATGGCGAATGGAAGTTCCTGGGTGCCTGCGAGCCTGACCCGCGGCTGAACATGGGCTGGTTCTCCGTGCCGAGCACGCGCTGCATGATGGTACACACTAAGGCCTTCGGCAAGTATAAAGGCGATGAAGAGGTGGTAAAGCAAACCCCGCTCTTCAGCGAGCTCAACCTGCTGTCGCACTATGCCCCCACGCGTAAAGTCACCGTCACCGTGCAGGACGAGAACGGTTTACCCCTCAAGGCTCAGGTGAAGTTCAAACTCTACAACTATGCTGAGTATTATACACTTGCTACAATAGTCACCAATGCCGATGGCGAAGCATCGCTGACCACCGGCCTCGGCGACCTGCTCATCTGGGCCGCCGATGGAGAGCGCTATGCATTCGAAAAACTGGATGTGCGCCAAGACAGCACTTTGACCCTGACCATCCCCAATAATTTCAATTTTCAACTTTCAATTTTCAATTTAGAGATGGTTCCGCCTGTGGCCGGCGACCCCAAGGTAGTGGCTACCGAGGAGGAAACCGCCGCCAACGCCAAGCGTCTGGCCTACGAGGACTCGCTGCGCAACGCCTATACCGCCACCTTCCCCACCAAGGAGAACTACAAGCAGTTGATGAAGCCCAATCCCAACCTCACCGACGAGCAGGCTTGGGAGATTATCCGTAAGAGCGAGGGCAACTATGCAGAGATAATCAGGTTCCTTGATAACCACGCGGAAGAGGATTTGATAGCGATAACACATTGGACATGTATCTGCGAAGATAGTCCCATGTGGTCCGATTCTTGCAGCTACCTATACGACTACCTTTGCACGTTCAGCGACAAGGATCTGCGCGACATCACCGCCAACGTATTGGAAGCACATTGGACAGTGCCTCCTATAAATCCTTGGTCAAAAGAGTATTCACTTTACAAGAAAGGCATTTTGCCCGCCCGCATCAGCAACGAGATGGTGCGCCCCTACCGCGAGGAGCTCTCCTGCTTCAAAGGCATGACTGCCGAGGAAATACGACAGTGGACACTCGACAGCATCGTTGTTGACGACAGCAGCAACTACTACAACTGCCCCATCTCTCCTGTAGGCGTCTACAAGATTCGCCGTGCTGACCGTCACAGCCGCGACATCTTCTTCGTGGCCGCCTGCCGTGCTGCAGGTATACCAGCTTATCTCGACAATGCCACCAACACCATATATGCTGCCGACGGGTCGAAGACGGTGTTCAGTAAAGTGGATTTCAACGATGACAATCATGCAGTAGATGTCAATAAGAAACAAGCAAAACTCACCCTTACCTATCATGGCAAGGAACCCGCCAAACCCGTCTACTGGCCGCACTTCACCTTGGCCAAGCTGGAGAATGGCGACCTGCGCACCTTCGACTTCGAGGACGATGCGCGCATGGCCAAGTTCCCCGCCACCATCGAGCTGGAGCCCGGCACCTACTGTCTCTCCACCGGCAACCGCTACCCCGACGGCGCCGTGCGTTCGCGCATGGAGTTCTTCGAGGTGAAGTCTGGTGAGCAGGTGACCAAGGAGATCGTCATCCTGCCCCTGTTGGCGCGCACTGACGAGTTGGGCGTGGTGGACAAGAACATGGAGCTCTTCGACGGCGTGGCCCTGTGGGATTATGCTGGCGACGAGGGCTTGCTCTACGTCAACCTGGGCGAATACAGCGAACCCTCGAAGCATCTCATCGTAGAGCTGCGTCAGCTGCAGAAGGAGATGAAGGCCTGGGGAGGCATGACCTTCATGGTAGGGCCCGCCAGCATCGGTATGACCGAGTGGAATCTTGTCAACACCGACTTCGCCTACCAGAAAGGCCAGCTGGAAGAACGCATTTGCGAGGCCTCCAAGCTGGACAAGGTGGAGTATCCTCTGGTGGCCCTGATAGATAAGGAAGGCTACATCCGCTACCACAGCACAGGCTACAAGATCGGCGTCATCGAGCAAGTGCTGAAAGCAGCCAAGAAATGAAGAAGCCCGCCGAATGGCGGGCTTCTCTTTTATTCTACGGTAACCGATTTTGCCAGGTTTCGCGGCTGGTCGACGTTGCGGCCTTTGGCGGTGGCGATATAGTAGGCCAGCAGCTGCAGCGGGATGACCGACAGCAGGGGCACGAAGCAGTCGCGCGTGTCGGGGATGACGAAGCAGTAGTCGCTCATGTTCTTCACCGTGGTGTCGCCTTCGGTGACCACAGAGATGATCTTGCCCTTGCGACTCTTGATCTCCTGGATGTTGCTGACAATCTTGTCGTACATGCCGCGCTTGGGGGCGATGAAGACCACGGGCATCTCCTCGTCGACGAGGGCGATGGGGCCGTGCTTCATCTCGGCGGCGGGATAACCCTCGGCATGGAGGTATGAGATCTCCTTCAGCTTCAGGGCGCCTTCGAGGGCCACAGGATAGTTGTATCCGCGGCCGAGGAAGATGAAGTTCTTGCAGTAGGTGAACATCTGCGCAAAGCGGTCGATGTCCTTGTTGTTCTCCAAGGTCCACTGTATCTTGTCGGGAATCTGGTAGAGCTCGTCAACCAGCATGTGGAACATCTCGTCGCTGAGGGTGTGCTTTTCTTTGGCGATGGCAAGACCCAGCAGGCAGAGGGTGATGACCTGGCCGGTGAAGGCTTTGGTGGAGGCCACGCCGATCTCGGGACCCACATGCAGGTAGGTGCCGCTATGGGTGGCGCGGGCGATGCTGGAGCCGATGACGTTGCAGATGCCATAGAGGAAGGCCCCCTTCTGCTCGGCCAGCTGGATGGCTGCCAGCGTGTCGGCCGTCTCGCCGCTCTGGCTCACGGCGATGACCACATCGTCGGGATAGATGACGGGGTTGCGGTAGCGGAACTCCGAGGCGTACTCCACCTCGACAGGAATCTGGGCGGCCTCCTCGATGAAGTATTTGCCGATGAGGGCCGAGTGCCAGCTGGTGCCGCAGGCGCAGATGATGATGCGGCGTGCGTTGATGAATTTGTCCTTGTGGTCGATGATGCCGCTCAGCACCACGTCCTTGTTCTTCTTGTGCAGACGGCCTTTGATGCAGGTGCGCAGGGCGTTGGGCTGCTCCCAGATTTCCTTCAGCATGAAGTGGGGGAAGCCGCCCTTTTCCAGCTCGTCGAGCGAGAGGCTCAGGGTGTGCATCTCGGGAGTCTGGTGGACGTTGCTGAGGTTGACGATGTCAATCTTGCCGCTGCGGTCCATGTAGGCAATCTCCTCGTCCTTGAGGTAGATGACCTGCTTGGTGTATTCCACGATGGGGGTGGCGTCGGAGCCGAGGTAGAACTCTTTCTGTCCGCGGGCGTCGGTACCCACTCCGATGACCAGGGGGCTGCCTTTGCGGGCGCACACCAGCTGGTCGGGGTGCTTCTTCTCCAGAATGGCGATGGCATAGGCGCCGATGACGTTCTTCAGCGCACGCTGCACGGCGGTGAACAAGCTGCATTTGCCTTTCTTCTGCGTGTATTCAATCAACTGCACCAGCACCTCGGTGTCGGTCTCGCTGCAGAACTCGTAGCCTTCCTTTTCGAGCATGGCGCGCAGGGTCTTGTAGTTCTCGATGATGCCGTTGTGCACCAGCGAGAGGTTGCCGCTCTGACTCAGGTGGGGATGGGCGTTGACGGTGTTGGGCTCGCCGTGGGTGGCCCAGCGGGTGTGGGCGATGCCGATGGTGCCGCTCACATCTTTGTTGGCGCATTTGTCCTCCAAGGCTGCCACTTTGCCGGTGGCTTTGTAGATGTTGAGGTCGCCTTTGGCGTTGATCATACTGACGCCGGCCGAGTCGTAGCCGCGATATTCCAATCGATGAAGACCCTTTATCAGAATGGGGTAAGCTTCCTGCTCACCGATGTATCCTACTATTCCGCACATAATACTATGTATGTTTGTTTGACGATAAATTAATTTGCAAAAATACGAATAATTATTGAAACGACAAAATAAAAAATATAAAAAACAAAGGTGCTCCTTTCGGGAACACCTTTGTTCTGTGTAAGGCAGGGGCTGATTACAGCACCTGGACGGGCTCGATGATGCCCTTGCCGATCTCGATAGCTTCCTCGTTCTGGGGAATGAGGTTCCAGTGGCGCTGGGGCAGGGAGTGCTCGAGGCCTTCGTGGATGTACTGCTTGTCGACAATGGGTTTCAGCTTCAGGAAGCCGCCGAGGACCACCATGTTGAAGACCTTGCTGATGCCGAGCTCCTGGGCTTTGGCGGTAGCGGCGATCTTGTAGATGTTGATGTCCTTGCGGGTGGGCTCGTGGGTGATGCCGTTGGGGTCGTAGATGAGGTAACCGCCGGGCTTCACGCTGCTCTCAAACTTGTCCAGCGACTGCTGGTTGAGGATGATGGCAGTATCGAACTGGTTGATGATGGGCGAGCTGATGCGCTCGTCGCTGATGATGACGGAGACGTTGGCGGTACCGCCGCGCATCTCGGGGCCGTAGCTGGGCATCCAGCTGACCTCTTTGTCCTGCATGACGCCGGAGTAGGCAAGAATCTTACCCATGGAAAGGACGCCCTGTCCACCAAAGCCGGCTATGATGATTTCTTCAGTCATTTCTATTATTGTTTGATTGTTTGATTGTTTGATTGTTTGAGTATTGACTGCGCAAGCCACTCAGGCATTAACGCAATCAAGCATTCAAGCATTCGTTTATTGCATAACGGTCAGCGGGTGATCCAGAACCAGACGGTTGGCGTCGATGCCCTCGACAATCTTGCCGTCGACTTTGATGTCGCCGATGGGGTAGTTGGGCATCATGTTGTCTTCCATCCACTTGTTGGCGGCCACGGGGGTCATCTTCCAGCCGGAGTTGCAGTTGGAGAGGATCTCGACGAAGGAGAGGCCTTTCTTCAGTTTCTGGTTCTCGAAGGCTTTGCGGATAGCGGCTTTGGCCTTGCGCACGGCGGCGGGGTTCTGCACGCTCTGGCGGGTCACGTAGTAGGTGCCGGGCAGGGTGGAGAGGAGCTCAGTCATGCGGAGGGGATAGCCGTTGAGGTCCACGCGGCGGCCGTAGGGGGTCGTGGCGCTGCGCATGCCCACGAGGGTGGTGGGGGCCATCTGGCCGCCGGTCATACCGTAGATACCGTTGTTGACGAAGATCATGGTCATGTTCTCGCCACGGTTGGCGGCATGGATGGTCTCGGCGGTACCGATAGCGGCGAGGTCACCGTCGCCCTGATAGGTGAACACGAAGGTGTCGGGGTTGAGGCGCTTGATGGCGGTGGCAACTGCGGGAGCGCGGCCGTGGGCGGCCTCCTGGAAGTCGACATCGAAATAGTTGTAGGCCAGAACGGAGCATCCCACGGGGCTCACGCCCACGACGTTGTCCTGGATGCCCATCTCGTCGATAACCTCGGCGATGAGGCGGTGGGTGGTGCCGTGGCCGCAGCCGGGGCAGTAGTGCATGACGGCGTCGGTCAGCACTTTGGTGCGGGTGTACACCTCTTCGTAACCCTGATTGAGCAGCTCTTGTCTGCGTGCTTCCATATCTTTATTCATATTTTCTTCTATTGTTTGATTGTTTGATTGTTTGATTGTTTGAATATTGGGTTGCGTTAGCACTCAAGCATTCACACATTCAAACATTCAAGCATTTATTTAATGATTTTGTTTTCAAGAGCCTCCAGGACCTCGCCGGGAGTGGGGATGATACCGCCGAAGCGGCCGAAGTGCTCGGTCTTCACACCGCACTCGGTGGCCAGGCGCACGTCCTCGATCATCTGGCCGGCGCTCATCTCAACGCAGAGGATACCCTTTACGCGTTTGGCGACTTCGGCCAGCTGCTTGGTCGGGAAGGGGAAGAGGGTGATGAGGCGGAACAGACCCACCTTGATGCCTTTCTCGCGGGCCATCTGCATGGCCTTCATGGCGATGCGGCTGCTCGAACCGTAGGCCACGATGATGTAGTCGGCGTCCTCGCAGTTCAGGGCCTCGAAGCGCACCTCTTTCTCTTTCATCTCGGCATACTTGGCCTGCAGCTTGTGGTTGAACACTTCCTGGCGGGCGCTGTCGAGCTCAAGGCTGGTGATGATGTTGTGGTTGCGGGTGGCAGGCTTGCCCCAGGTGCCCCAGGGGGCGTTCTTGCGGCGCTCCTCCTCGGTCCAACGGGCCACGTTGTCGCGGGTGTAGAGTTTCTCCATGCACTGTCCGATGGCACCGTCGCTGAGGATCAGCACGGGGTTGCGATACTTGAAGGCGATGTCCCAAGCGTCGAACACGAAGTCGTACATCTCCTGCACCGAGGCGGGGGCGAGGGTGTAGAGCTGGTAGTCACCGTGACCGCCGCCCTTCACGCTCTGGAAGTAGTCGCTCTGCGAGGGCTGGATGGTGCCCAATCCGGGACCGCCGCGCATCACGTTGACAACCAGGCAGGGAATCTCGGCACCGGCCAGGTAGGTCAGGCCTTCCTGCATCAGCGAGATTCCGGGGCTGGAGCTCGAGGTGGCCACTTTCTTGCCGGTGGCGGCGCCGCCGTAGACCATGTTGATCGAGGCGACCTCGCTCTCGGCCTGCAGCACGGTCATGCCGGTGGTCTCCCACGGCTTCTCGGCCATCAGGGTTTCCATTACTTCGCTCTGCGGGGTGATGGGATAGCCGAAGTATCCGTCACATCCGCTGGCAATCATTGCGCGGGCAATAGCTTCATTGCCCTTCATCAGTTGAAGTTCTCTTGCCATAGTATTCCTTTCTTTCTTTTTCGTTTAGATTTTTTTCTTGTAAACGGAGATCACGCCGTCGGGGCACACCATGGCGCAGCTGGCGCAGCCAATGCAACTGTCGTTGACGGTATGGGTGAAGTTGTAACCCTTGCCGTTTACTTCTTTCGACAACTCGATGCACTTCATCGGGCACACGGGTACGCAGACTCCGCAGCCTTTGCAATGCTCGGTATCGATAATGATTTGTCCTTTAAATGCCATAATTTTAATGTTATAAGATTAATATAAATTAAGTTTTCCAACCAATAATTGCCTGCAAAGATACGAAAAAAAAACCATACGCTCACCAAAAATGGTGAAAATATTTTCATCTGCGATGTAACGTGCTGGTTGATAACATCCTGCGTCGGTTGGATTTCTGCGCGGTGTGCTCTCGGGGAAGCGTGGGGTTCCGTCTGCATTCCGTCTGCATTGTGTCCGACGCTCCTGAGCGTGACGGTCGCCCCAAGGGCTAATCCACTACCTGATATTCCCATCCGTTTTTCTTCCATTTGTCACCTATTTAGTTACACTTACTTTTGTAAGAGAAGATAAGGAGAAGAGTAGGAGAGGAGTAGGAGAGGAGTAAGAGGGGGTGCGGCCTTGATGCTGATTTATAGTAAGTTAGGTGTAGGTATGCTTGTAATGCACTGTGTGATAGGTTTTTATGGTTGTTTTTGGGGGTGTTTTGGGGTGGTTTCCGGGGTGGAAGGGGAGAGGGTCGGAAAAATGGCAAGTGGATAATTTTATTGGACACTTTTGCCCGTCGCCGGTGCCGAAAAAAAACATCCGGCGGAGCGGATGGCGGGGGGGGGCAGGGCGGCAATCAGACCCCTTCCCCGATAAGAAGCACCGACGAGATGGGGGGGGGATTTTGCCGTATTGGAAATTTTTAGTAATTTTGCACCGTCAAACCGACAGGGTTGAAAACGTGGACAAAAGGGTTCTGGCCATGTTGGATACCCAAAGCGAATTTGCAGAACCCACCCCGGTGTAGTGCCTATGGAAAAGATTAATGGTTTTTTTGTTGCACTTTTGCTGTTGACAGGCTTGAGCGATGTTGCCAGCGCACAGGTCGACCCTTTCATAAACACATCAGGCAATACATACAGGGTTGATTACCCCAGCGGGAACTTATATACCATTGATACTATTGGAGACGGTTTCTCGACGCCCAATGCCGATTGCTATATAGCCATGGGAGGCGGAGAACTGTTCTATCAGGATATCTCAGGGGGGTATGTTATCAGCCGTTCTTGTATGCCGATCATCAAGAGGAAAATTCTTTTGAAGGATTCTCCGGCTATCCGGCAGCTTTTTGATGAGGTGAACCGCTATTCAGATTTAAAATCATATATTTCGATACCAAGGTATGCGAGAATGGAATATGGTTTGCGGACATGCATGGATTATTAAAAAACGAATTGATTATGAAAAAGATAGTATTGTTTATATTTGCATATTTCTTTTGTGTCGGTCACTTGTTTTCGCAGACGCCGATATACGACCCGACGCGTGTGTACGATGTGGTGACTGATGCGGATTCGTGTTATCTATTCTCTATGCCTAAGCCGTGTTTCGATGTTGTAAGGAATGGTTTCCTCCCCAACACTATCACAGTTCAGGAATATGTACCTTCAGATACTGTGGTTGTTTACGGGGTGGCTATCACCACTTATTGGGAGTATATTGACCCTTTTCATGATGGGCAGACGAATTTTTATGCATTGATTAATGTTCCCCGTGGTCATATCAATCTAACGCTGGGATATGACTATTTGATGGAGACTGTAGATACGGTGACGTTCAATCGGGCTCATCCGCGTTTTTGTTGGTTTCAGTACAGCGATGGCTGCTCCAATACCAAAGACATGCGGGCGCATTGCTATGAGTTGTATTTTGACACTCCTGACCGTATTAATGTGATGACGGATACATTCTATGTGGGTTATAAAAAGGATTTAGATGCATTAGTATTTCCGCAGGTCTATGGGGGGCAGTACGACAATTCTCTTCCGGGAACTCTTTACAGTTCGGGGATTCCGTTAGAAGGTATTGGCGACACTGTTTACAGGCAGTTGGATTATTACGATCAAAAGCTATGGGGTGTGGCGTTTCCGATTATCGGGTTCCGATGCGGGCCGATGGAGGAGTACTGGGTGGACTCGCTGGCCGCGGACAGCGCCTTGGTGCGCTGGCGCAAGGTGGAGCAGGGGACGCTGTTCAATGTGCGCCTGGTGGGCAGCGACGGCAGCGACACCACCTACGTCACCGCCGACACCTCGCTGGCCTTGGGCGGGCTGGCGGACACCGTGCGCTACAACGTGATGCTGCGCAAACAATGCCGCTATACGACGACCAACTACGACACGACGGTTTACGGCGCCTGGTTGTCGACCCTTTCCTTCGGCCACGGGCCCGAGGCTGGCGTCGGCGTTGCCGCCGTGCAGGGCGAGGCGTTCTTTCTGGTGCCCAATCCGGCCCGCGAGAGAGTGAGTGTGGTGCTGCCCGCGTCGATGTTGGGCGGGCGACTGTCGGTGCTGGACATGGCCGGCCGCGAGCGGATGGCCCTCCCGGTACAGGATCCGGTGGAGGACCTCGACGTCAGCGCACTCTCGCCGGGCATCTACCTTGTCCGCATCACCACCGCCCGCGACGTCAGTACCCGCAGGCTGCTCGTTTTGCGGGATTGACGTGCGGATTTTTTGCCTCTGGGCGTGCAATATTTCTGCGGTTTGCGCGTTACGGTTTGAAAAGAAATACTGTTTCGGATGCAAATCAACCTACGGTCTATCAAGCAATCGCTCGGCAAGTATTTCAATCTGCTGAGCGACAAGGAGGACGAGTTGGCGGTCATCGAGCAGGTGAAAGGGGGCATCGCTTTCAGGGGAACGAACCTCTGGATTCTCATCTTTGCCATTTTCATCGCCTCGCTGGGTTTGAATGTCAACTCTACGGCTGTCATCATCGGCGCCATGCTCATCTCGCCCCTGATGGGCCCCATCATCGGCATGGGCCTCTCGGTGGGCATCAGCGACACCGAGATGCTGAAGCAGGCGTTGAAGAACTACGGTGTGGCTACGCTCATCTCGGTGCTGACGGCGTCGGTGTACTTCTTCATCTCGCCCCTGAGCGAGGCACGCAGCGAGTTGCTGGCGCGCACCTCGCCCACGCTCTACGATGTGATGATTGCCTTCTTCGGCGGTGCGGCGGGAGTGCTGGCGCTGACGACGAAGAGCAAGGGACAGGTGATTCCCGGAGTGGCCATCGCCACAGCCCTGATGCCGCCGCTCTGCACGGCGGGCTACGGCCTGGCAACGGCGCAATGGAGCTATTTCTTCGGAGCCTTCTATCTCTTCTTCATCAACACCGTCTTCATCGCCACCGCCACCTTCCTGGGGGTGAAGCTGCTGAGGTTTCGTCCCATGGAGCGCCTCGTGTCGGAGGCGGCCATCCGCGGACGCAAGGTGATGATGTGGGTGGTGGTGGTCACGATGATTCCGGCGGCGTTCATCACGGTGAACCTGGTGACGCAGGATGTTGCGATGCGCAACGTGAACCAGTTTGTCAAAGCCGAGCTCAACTTCGGTGGCACACAGGTGCTCTCCTCGCGCATGGAACACGACACACTCTTCGTGGTGGCTGTGGGCAAGGAGATTGCGGCCGACAACATCGCTGTGGCGCGCGACAGGCTGAAGTTCTACGGCCTCTCCGACAAGGAGCTGAGTGTCATCCAGGCCGACAATGCCGAGTCCTATGCGTTGGCGTCCAACCTCAACCGCGCCGAGCAGACCAACGCCGTGCTCAGCGGCCAGATAGCCGACCTGCAGCGTCAGCTCTCGGCCTATACGGCCTACGACACCCTCTCGGTGCATGTCAACGCTGAGGCTCACACCCTTTTCCCGTGGGTGGACGAGGTGCTGGTGGGGCGTCTGGGTGGCAAACCTGTGGCCTTCGTCGCCAGGGACGAGGGTGCGGCGGTGACTGCCGACGAGCGGGGCAAGGTCGTCGAATGGCTCCGCACACGTGTGGACGACAGCCGGACGGAAGTGGTTTTTAAATGATGGTATCCAAAGTCAAGGTCGACACTCTTATGCGTTTCATCTTTCTCGTGATTCTTTTTCTCTGCCTGTTGCCCTATGTGGGCTGGCACTTGTGGATGCTGCCGCCTGTGGCGCGATGGGTGCGCTGGATGGTGGTGGGGCTGATGGCGTTGTGCGTGGGCATGTGCATCTTCTCGCTGACGCGCTATCTCGACCGCATCCCCATCGGCTTGGCCCGTGTGGTGTATAATGTGGGCAACAAGTCGCTCATCGTCATCGCCTATCTGCTGATGCTTTTCCTCGTGGTGGACCTGCTGCGGTTGGTGCATGTGGTGCCTACGGCGTGGGTGAGGGACAACTGGTGGGCCTGCGGGGTGCTGCTGGTGGCGCTGGGCGTGGTGTTCGTCTATGGCGGCATCCACTATCATCACAAGGAGCGTGTGGCGCTGACCCTCGACCCTCACGGCAAGGAGGTGGGCGGTGTGCGTATGGTGGCGCTGAGCGACCTGCACCTGGGCTATCACAACGGGCGCAAGGAGCTTGCGCGCTGGGTGGACCTCGTCAACGCCGAGCACCCCGATGCCGTGCTTCTGGCCGGCGACCTGGTGGACCGCTCGCTGCGGCCGCTGCTGGCCGAGGATATGGCCGCCGAGTTGCGCCGCATAGAGGCTCCGGTGTATGCCTGCATGGGCAACCATGAATACTATGCCAACTACTATTCCCCCGGCGAGGTGGAGCAGTTCTACCGCGATGCCGGCATCGTCCTCCTGCGCGACAGCGTGGCCACGCTGGGCCACCTGTCCATCATGGGCCGCGACGACCGCACCAACCTGTGCCGCCTCACAGTCGGGCAGCTGAAAGAGAAATACCCCATAGCCCCCACCTCCTACCTCGTCCTTCTCGACCACCAGCCCTATCGGCTGGAGGAGGCCGAAGGGGCGGGTGTGGACTTCCAGCTGAGCGGTCACACCCACCGCGGGCAGGTGTGGCCTTTGTCGTGGATTACCGATGCGCTGTACGAGTGCTCGTGGGGCAGCCTCCGCAAAGGGGGGACTGACTACTACGTCAGTTCCGGCATGGGCATCTGGGGCGCCAAGTACCGCATCGGCACCCAGTCGGAGTATGTGGTGGTGGAGATAAAATAATATTAAGAATTATTATAAGATTGCGGCGAGCTGTCTATCAGCATATTGCACAAAAACAAGAAAAAATGCAATAAAAAAGTAATTGCATGTACTAAAAATTTAGTAATTTTGCAGCCCATAAAAAATAAAAAAACGAAACAAAAAACCTAAAAAATGTTCAATATGAAAAGATTTGCATTAATCTGCCTCTTCGCCACTATGGCTTTCGGCGTGGCCAACGCCCAGAACAACGAGGCTAAGGACGTCCCCGAGAACGGTGCCAAGATCCGCTTCACCGAGCTCGAACACAACTACGGCACCATCCAGAAGGGTGGCAACGGCGACTGCGAGTTCACCTTCTACAACGATGGCAACGAGCCCCTGATCCTTTCCAATGTGAAAGCTTCCTGCGGCTGCACTACTCCCAGCTACACCCAGAAACCCGTCATGCCCGGTCAGCAGGGCACCATCAAGGTGCACTACAACACCAACAATGTGGGCGGTTTCTCCAAGACCGTCACCGTCACCAGCAACGCCGTCAACGACGGTGGCCGTGTGGTGCTGAGAATCAAGGGTAATGTGAAGCAGGATGGCGCCGCCGCCCAGCCTTCCGGCGTCGAGCCCAAGGTGCAGCAGAACACCCGTCACCCCGAACCCGGTACCGCCAAGCCCGTGCTGAAGCCCGCCCGCGAGGATGTCAAAGCTGTCCCCGCCCAGGCCAAACCCGAAGTGAAGGATAAACAATAACCAACCCTCAAAAAAAACAACCCTCCATTATGCCACATATCTCTCACAAAGGACTTGAGCTGCCTCAGTCGGCCATCCGCAAGCTCGTCCCCTTTGCCGACGCCGCCAAGGAGCGTGGCGTGCATGTCTACCACCTGAATATCGGTCAGCCCGACATCGAGACCCCCGCAGGTGCCCTCGAGGCCCTGTCGGTGAAGGCCCACGAGATGGCGGAGAACAAGGGTGTGCTGGAATACAGCCACTCCGCCGGTATCCCCACCTATCGTCGTGCCCTCTGCAATTATTACCATCGTCATGGTATCGACGTCAGCCCCAACCAGATCATCGTCACCAACGGCGGTAGCGAGGCTCTCCAGATGGCTTTCACCGTCTGCCTCAACCCCGGCGACGAAATCATCATCCCCGAACCCTACTATACCAATTACAATACTTTCGCCAAGCTGTGCGACGCCAAGATCGTCACCATCCCCAGCGACATCAAGACCGGCTTCGCCCTGCCTCCCATCGAGGAGTTCGAGAAGGTCATCACGCCCTACACGCGTGCCATCATGATCTGCAACCCCAACAACCCCACGGGTTACCTCTACACCCATGAGGAGCTGCTGAAGGTGGCCGGTCTGGTGAAGAAGTACGACCTCTATCTCTTCGCCGACGAGGTCTACCGCGAGTTCTGCTACGACGGCCAGAAGCATTTCAGCGTCATGCAGCTCGAGGGTCTGGAGCGCAACACCATCCTCTTCGACTCCGTCTCCAAGCGCTACAGCGCCTGCGGTGCCCGCGTGGGTTGCATGGTGACCCGCAACAGCGAGGTCTACGCCATCGCCATGCGTCTGGCTCAGGCCCGTCTGTCGCCCCCGTCGTTCGGCCAGTTCTTCGGCGAGGCCGCCGTCGAGACTCCCCAGGAGTATTTCGATGCCGTCCAGGCCGAGTATGTGGCTCGCCGCAACGTGGTGGTCGAGGGTGTCAACAAGATCCCCGGATGCTTCTGCCCGATGCCCAAGGGTGCTTTCTACACCG
Organism: uncultured Bacteroidota bacterium; assembly: GCA_902775135.1. Lineage (GTDB taxonomy): Bacteria > Bacteroidota > Bacteroidia > Bacteroidales > P3 > Colimorpha. The sequence continues at coordinate 38,758 of CACYKY010000005.1, forward strand.
TCATCGACCTGCCTATCGATGACAGCGACAAGTTCTGCCAGTGGCTGCTCACCGACTTCAGCTACAAGGGTGCCACCGTCATGCTGGCTCCCGCCACGGGATTCTATGTGAATCCTGAGCAGGGTCGCCATCAGGCACGCATCACCTACTGCCTCAATATCGACGACCTGAAGGCTGCCATGAAGTGCCTCGAAGAGGCCCTGAAGGTCTATCCCGGCCGTATCGATGCCCCTAAGGCTGCCGCCAAGAAGCCCGCCGCCAAGAAGGCCCCCGCCGCCAAGAAGACTGCCAAGAAAACCGCCGCCAAGAAATGACGCGCGAAGAAAAACGCAATAAAGTGATATGCTCCTGCATCCAACAGCAGGAGCATATTGCTTCTATTGCCAAGCAGGAGATGGACTCGGCCCAGCAGCAGAGCAACGACTACGGCGCCAATGTCGACCGCTACGACGCCTACCGCACCAAGATGATGCGCAGTCGCGATATGTATGCCAAACAGCTGAGCAACGCCCTTGCCGGCATACGCTACCTGCAGGAGCTCCTCAAAGAGCCTCCCCACGATGTTGTGGAGCATGGCGCCTGTGTCTCCACCGACTGTCAGCATTTCCTCCTCGCCATCGGCGCCGGCAAGTTCATGGTAGGTAATGAAGTGTGGTTTGCCATCAGCGCCCAGACTCCCATCTATGTGGCCCTCAAGGGCAAGAAGGTGGGCGACACTATCGTCTTCAACGGGCAGCGCCAGACCATCAAAGAAATCTACTGATGGTAGGCTCTTAAAATCTCTTATTTTCGATAAATAGAATAACCCCAAATAACAAACCACAATAAAAAGATTCCTTACATTCTTGTTCCTCGCACAGGAGGCCACAGCGGACATCATCGTCTTCTGCAGTTGAAAGCCTGGTAGACTTACAGGCGTTTCAAGGTGATATCGCCTATCGAGGCTTCCACAGCGTTGGGAGCCTCGAATCGTTTGTGGGCTGCGGTGTCGTCGATGGCGGCCCAGGGAAGCGGATAGCAGGCGGTGTCGCCCATGGGTCCGGGATAGCAGGGCCCCCAGCCGAGGAGGGGTATCTGCTGGTACTCGCGCGTGCGGTTGGGAAGGCCGATGCCGGCAGGGTAGGGGGGCTTCTTGTCGAACTTCACTTTGCTGCATCGCGGGGCGCTCACCTCGAAGTGGGTGCAGATGTCGTTGCTCACCAGGCGGAAATATCCGTTGCTGTCGCTGTAGGTGTTCACGCCCACGCTCCAGTCCTTGTTCCATCCGCGTATCACGGCCCCCTCGATGGGCATTCCCTCTTCGTCCACCACACGACCTGTGGCGGCCACATTCTCGTAGGCCAGCATGTTGTAGTAGTTCACCGGCGGCAGGTCGTCCTCTTCCAAACCCACTCCAAGACAGATGATGGGAATCGTCTTGGCGAAGTCGGCAGCGGGTTTGCGACGGCCCTCTTTGTCGCGCAGCCCTGTGTATTGTGCTTCGAAGTTGACGCCCTCGGGACAGTCCTGGAACTCCCACCATCCGTAGCCTGCGGCGCCGTTCAGCTTGGCGTAGCGGTAGGTCTCCCACATGAAGCCCACTTGTTCGCGGTAGGGCACGCTGTCGCCGTCGGCGGGCAGGCCTGTCTCGCCCACCATCCAGGGTTTGCCCGTGTAGTGGCTGTACCACCACATCTCGGCCTGTACGCGCAGCGGGTGGTAGGTGTGCATCTCGATGAAGTCCACCGCCAGCATCGAGGGGTCCCACTCGAAGACCTCTATGGGCTCTGCGGTGGCTACGGTGAAGAGCTGGTGGGGCGCATACTCGCGCACCAGCCGCTTCCATTGGCAGACGGTGTTGGCAGCGTCGCATTTGTCGCGATCCTCCTCGGGGTCGAAGTATAGCGGCTCGTTCATTAGGTCGTAAGCCCATAGGGCAGGCAGGTCGGCCAGCCGTCGCATCAGCCCTTGGGCATACTCCTGCCAGTAGCCCTCGAAGGGGGCCTTGATGAGCAGCATCACGCGCAGCCCGGCGCTGTCGGCCTGCTGCACCATGCGCCGTGTGGCGCCATACATGGCGGCGGTGTCGCCCCCCTCGTCCATCACGTCGAGGCACACCCTCACGGCGTTGTAGCCCCACGAGGCTATGGTGTCGAAGTGCTCCCTTATCCCGCCGCCGCTGTACCAAGGGGCGGGAATCACTTCGCCGTTGCGAATGAAGGCTTTGTAGTTCAGCATCAGCGGGAACCACTCCTCGCCGTCAATGACAAAATGGCCGCCCTGCAGCGCCACATAGCCTTCGGCGGGAACAGGAAGGCTGTTGTCGTCCACACACATGGGTGTCTTCTCGGCACAGGCTGCCAGCAGCAGCAGGAAAATGAACAATCCGTTTCTCATTCGTAATATAGGTTATGCGGCATCATGTCGCTGACGACGATCTCCCAGGGGTTGATGCCTTCATCGTCGAGGGTGCTGTGGGTGATGGCTTCTCGCTTGGGAGCCTCAACGGTCTTCAGGTGGGTGCCCGAAGCGGAGGTGTACACGATGGTATAGCTCTTCTCGGGCGAGAGGTAGAACAGGTCGGCATGCGACGTCCGGGCCTCTTCGGGACTGTCAGGCAGGCCCTCCACCTGGGCCAGGACGACAAGCAGTTCGCCCGTTTTCTTCGCCTCTATGGCATTGATGAAATAAAAGGGGGCTTCGGGGGTGTCGGCGGCATACTCCTTCAACTTCTCGTATTTGTCGGTACACCGCAGTTTGTGCTTGCACCGCAGGTTTATCAGGTCTTCGATGTCTTCGGTATCGTTGGCAATGGCAAAGGCCATCTGCGAGAAGCGGTGCAGGGCGTCGGTGTAGACGATGGCGTCCTCGGGCAGCGCGTCGAAGTAGCCGCTCCGGCCCATGTGGTTGAGGATCTCTACGCGGTTTTTGTTGCAGGCCAGCGCCCGCGCCATGTGTTCGTTGGTGTAGCCGTTGAGCAGGGTGAAATAGCCTAGGATGATGCACCATAGTATCCTGAGGGCGTTCCGCCATCCTGTGTGTCTCATCCCTTTGAGTGATGCCGTCACCGCTGCCATCAGCACCAGCGCTACGCCGAAGTAGGCATACAGCGAGGTGACGTAGCCTTTCATCCACGACGCCCAGTCGGCGTTGTATTTCTCCGACACCGCTATCAGCGTGTGGGCAAACAGGGCGATGGCTGTGCCCACCACGACGGTCTTCACTATCTGTCTCCAGCTAAGGGTCGAGGGCTTCTTGGTCAGCCACCACAGCAGTCCTGCCGCCAGCAGCGCACAGATCCATGTGGTGGGCGAGGCGTGCCCCATGATGCTCAGCGGCGAATTGGAATGTCCTCCGGGCAGGAGGGAGTAGTCGGCAATAAGTCCTTTCTTGTGGAAGAAGATCTGCCCCGGGAGCGCGATGGTGGCACATTTGTACATCACCTGCCAGAAGTTCGACAGGCTGAAGGTTGCGGCGTTGAACGAGGTGCCGTCGTAGAACGAGAGTCCGCTGTGCTGCAGGTATATCCTGTATCCCATGTATATGGCCACATAGACGATGGCGGCCACCAGCAGCGGCAAGGTCTCGTGGTAGGTGGCGCGCTTGCGCAGCATCGGCGCAAGGCCTTCGCGCCGCCAGTGGCGTACGATGACATAGAGGCCCAGCATCATCGCAAAGATGAGGTAGGTCTCGTAGAAGAGGAAACTGATGAATATCAACAGCCCTCCCACCCAGGGGCGCCATAGGCGTCGCTCCCCTTCGGGGCGCTGGTAGTGGTTCACATACATCAGGCAGCCCAGCAGGAAGATAATCAGGCTGAAGGTGAAGTAGAAGGGATAGCTCGCAACGGCGATGAAGTAGTTCGGGGGTGCGGCAACGGTGTTGATGAGCAGGAGCAGCAGCGTGATCAATGCCGCCTTGCGCGAGTGGAGCACCCGGCCTACGAGGTAGACAAACAGCAGGTATGCCCCGTAGAGCGTCCCATATTGTATCACTTTCGCCGCCAGGAAGTTGTCCGGCAGGTAGGGCACATAGTAGAAGTATTTCGTAATCAGGAAGTAGAAGCGTCCCGTGATGGCGTAGTAGTAGTGGTCCATTGCCCAGTAGTCCCACGACTGCTGGGCGGTGACATAATACTGGAAGTCGTCGGAGGTGTTGAATCCGATGTCGAACAGCGGTATCGCCATCAGCACCGCCACCACCAGCAGGGCCATATAGGGGAGCAATGTCTTCAATGCCGGCAACTTCATTGGTCCTTCTCTTTGGTGGTGTAGTCGATGAGGTAGATGGGTCTCCCTTTCGCTTCGTCGAGGACTATTCCCACATAGTAGCCCGTAATGCCCACCACGAGGAGCAGTACGGCGGCGAAGGCGCTGAGGAAGATGATGAGCGTGGTGTAGCCTCCCACGGGGCGGTCCACAATCCACATTACGATGGAGTATACGATGAGCGCCACGCTGAGCAGGCCGAATAGCAGTCCGCTGTAGATGCCCAGCTTCAGCGGCGCCTTCGAGAACGAGGCTATGGAGGTGAATGCCAGGCGGGCAAGCTTGGACATCGGGTACTTGCTGTGTCCCGCCGCCCGTCGGGGAGCGCGGTAGGCGAGTGTGGTGGAGCGGAAGCCCACCGTCTGTATCAGTCCCCGCAGGAAGCGCGTGCGCTCGCGGTAGTCCTTTCGCAGCACCTCGGCCACACGGCGTGACACCATGAAAAAGTCCGAGGCGTTGGGCTGCAGCTGGGCATCCGACATCCGGTTGATGATGCGGTAGAAGAGTCCCGACGTGATGTGTTTGAGCCATCCGCCGTCGGCGCGGTCCTCCCGCACCATAGTGACCACGTCGTAGCCTTCGGCATAGAGGCTCATTATCTGAGGCAGCATTGCCGGAGGGTTCTGCAGGTCGGCATCCATGCACACAATCCCATCTCCATTCGCATGGTCGATGCCTGCTATCATGGCGGCCTCGTGGCCGAAGTTGCGCGAGAAGTGGATGGCTTTCGCATACGGATTGTCGGCCACCAACCGGTCGAGCAGCAATCGGCTGCCGTCGGAGCTGCCGTCGTCGACATAGATTATTTCGACATCATAATCCAACTGCCGAATCGTCTTTTCCAACTCATCGTGGAAATGCTGCAGGACAGCTTCCTCATTGTATACCGACACGACGATAGAAAAGTGTATTCTTTCCATGGTTCAGTAAGTTATATTGTCTTTGTTACGGAAAAAGTCTTCCGTTGTTTTGTTTTCCACGCTGTCTGCTATCGAACACAGCGACAGGGTGTCGTTGCCTGCAATACGATGAAGCCGACCGAGTACGGGAGCTTCGTCGAAGTAGCGACGGAAGGAGTTGTCTTCTATTACAACGACATCGAAAGGAAACGTGAGAGCGTGGTTTACCACAGTCGTGTCGTTCCACATCACGACGAAGCCTTCCCTGTCCATCATGCAGAACGGAGTGTTCTGCGGATAGGCGAACAAAGCCAGCATACTGACATTGTCGCCGACACCTGCCGCCTTGAACATACGATTTGCGCTTTTGTATGCTATGGCGGTCTGAAGAGCCTCGACACCTTCCTTGCGGCGCAACTCCTGCATCTCTATGGCCTGCCATGTCATGACCGTCGCCAGAGCGACAACCACTACCATACTGGCGGAAGTAGCTATCTTTCCCTTGATGTCGGGCAATTTGGCAAGCAGCAGTACAATCATGAACACTATCGGCAGGAAGAAGCTGTCGAGAAAGTAGTAATCGTGGTCCTTGTACTGAGCAAACATAGCCAGAGCAAAGAGGACTTCGCCCCCAAGCCATATTGCCAGCAGCCACCACAGCGACAACGCCCCGTTGCGCTGCCGTCGCTGTCGTCGTACAAACATGCACACCAAGACGCACACGGCCAATGCCACCACCAGCCAATGCTGAAGGCGCTGGAAGTAGTGGAATGCCCATCTGTCGTGCACATTCTGCAGCACATCGGAAGCCTGATCGGCACTTTGGACCGGCAACAGGCTCGACAGGAACAAGGAACCATATCCAGCACGGAGGTGCATATTCCAGAGATAGTATGCGGCAAACGCCAATGCGCCCAAAGAAAAGGGAAGCCACGACCGCCGCCAGGAGGTCTCATGGCGCAGCAGCCGAAGGAGGTGGAAGCAGGCTACAGCCACCCATAGTACAGCCAAAGAAGTGCGTTGCAGCATTGCCAAGGTCAGCATTGCCAAAGCGGCGAAAAGCCACCGCTGACTGTAGCCCCGCAAGTGCATGGCGTAGCAGAACAGTCCAGCCAAAGCACACGACAACGCAGGAACCGTCGGTATGAACGACGAACTGTAGTAGGCAAAGCATGGGGCCGTGGAGCACACAGCGGCTGCGAGAAACGCTTTAGACTTGGAACGGGCCAGCAGAAATGCAAGGGCATAAAGCATCCACATGCCGAATATAGACACAGCCAAGGTCCATCCGCGGAACACCCACGGCGCCGTGGTACCCAGCAGACGCATCAGCAGGCTAACGCAATAGTGGTGGAGGGGAGGGTCGCATGCCGTGACCGTAGTCAACGGCATATCCGGATCCATCTGCTGTTTGTTGAGGATAAGGGTTTGCGGGTGGAAGAGGTCGCCGCCGTTATGCAAGAAACCCAGTGCCAACGAGTAGTTGTCGGCCTGAGCCCAAGCATGTATATATGCCGGTGGCTCGTTCAGATGCTTGACACTGATGGCACAGGCAATCAAAGCCAGTGCCATCAGGCCAGGCAGGTGAGGGTAAAACAGCTTAGTAGCCGAAAATCTCATCCAGCGAGAGTTTCTTCACTTTGCCGAACTTCGCGAGGGCATTGAAGTCCATCTCGCTCTCTTTGCCGAGGATGAGGTAGGTCTTCTTCTGTCCTTTGACGTGCTGCTTCTGGAAGTTCACGAGGTCCTGCATCGTCATCTTCTGGTAGGCCTGGAAGTTCTGCTTGCGCAGGGGCTCTTTCCAGCCCATCAGCTCGCAGTTGAGGTAGGCGCTGATGATGCCGAATTTGGTAGTGCGGGCGGTGCGGCTGCCGGCCAGCAGGGCCTCCTTGGCCAGCTTGAAGTTGGCTTCGGCCTGCGGCATGTCGTTGAAGAGCTCCTCATAGGCATTGAGGGCGTCGAGGAGCTTGTCGTTCTGGGTGATGACGTTGGCGCTGTTGTAGAAGTAGCCGTCCTTGTCGCTGCCATAGGTGTAGTGGCTGCTGGCGCTGTAGGCCAGGCTGCGTTTCTCGCGCATCTCCTGGAAGACGATGGCGTTCATCGAGCCGCCGAAGTATTCGTTGAAGAGGTTCATGCCGGGCACCTGGGCGGTGGCGAAGTGCTCGCCGCGGAAGTATTCGGTGACATAGGTGTTCTTGGCGTTGTAGTCCACGAAGAGGACGGTGTTCTCGTTGGTGGCCTGGGGCTGGTACACCTTGTTGGCGGGAACCTCCTTGGTGGGCTTCACGGTGTGGATCTTGTTCACTACGGCGGTGGCCTCCTTGAGGGTCAGCGGTCCATAGTAGAGCACGCGGTGCTTATAGGTGAAGAGGTTGTGCAGGGCGTCGGTGAGCTGCTTGGCGGTGTAGGCGCGCAGCTGGGCGTCACTCTCGGTGCTCTCCTTGATATACTGCTCGCCGAAGATGCCGTAGGTGTTCAGGGCGCGGAAGGCGGCACGCTGGTTGGTCTTGTTGTCGGTGCGGCTCTTGATGGCGCGCTCCACGAGCATCTGCAGCGCCTCGTCGTTGGGCTGGGCGCTGGCCATGATCTCCTCCACGAGGCTCATGGCTTTCTCCATGTTCTCAGCCAGTCCGCTGACGCTGACGGTCACCGTGCGGCCGCCGACGCTGATGCCCCACGAGCAGGCCAGCTTGTAGAACTCTTCCTGCAGCTCCTCGGCCGTATGTTTCGGGGTGTTCAGGTAGTCCACCAGGTCCGAGGCCAGGTCGATGGTCTTGTCGGCCGTGCTGCCGAACTCAAAGCGGTACTGCAGGGTGAAGGTGCCGTTCTCCACGTTCTTCACATACAGCACCTCGCTGCCGTTCTGGGTCTTGCCCTTCTGCAGGTCTTTCTTGAAGTTCACGAACTGCGGCTGGATGGGCTTGGCTTTGGCGGCATCAGCTTTGATGCTGGCCAGGAAGGGACTCTCGGTGTCGCGGCTCACATAGATGGGGGTGATGGCGGGTTTCTGCACCTTGGTCACCGGGTCGGGGGTGTCCTGGTGCTTGTATACGATGACGTAGTTGTTGTCCTTGCAGATACGGTTGGCAAAGTCCACGATGTCCTTCTTCGTGATCTTGGCCAGCTCGTTGATTTCGTTGCACACTTGATCCCAGCTCTGGTGCTGCACGAAGGCGTAGGCCATCTGGCTGGCGCGACTGTCGTTGCTCTCGGCCATCTTCATGATCTGGAGCTTCAGCTGGTTGATGCCGGCTTTGATGAGGTCCTCGTCAAACTGGCCGGCCTTCAGCAGGTCTACCTGCTCCAGCAGCAGGTCGCGCAGCTGGCCGAGGGTCTGGCCCTGGGTGGGACGGCCGCCGAGCATGAAGGCGGCATAGTCGTTGAGAGTGTAGGTGCCGGCATAGGCACCTAGGCAGAGCTGTTTCTGGTTGAGGTTCAGGTCGATGAGGCCGCAGCTGCCGTTGTTGAGCACATACTCCATAGCCTGCGCCAGGAGGGCGTCTCTGCTGCCGTTACCCTCCTCGATGCGGAAGGCAATGGTGAGGCTCTCGGGATCCTGGCCGTTCACCAGGCGGATGATGGGGCTGGTGATGGGCTCCTCCTTCACCTTGCGGAAGGCCGGCACCTTGCCGGGAACCCAGCTGCCGAAGTATTTGTCTATGATCTTGATGGCCTCGTCAGGGTTGAAGTCGCCGGCCATAGCGATGCACATGTTGTTGGGCACATAGTAGGCGGCGTGGTATTCGCGGATGTTCTTCATCGAGGGGTTCTTCAGGTGCTCGATGGTGCCGATGGTGGTCTGCTGACCGTAGGGGTGATGGGGGAAGAGGGCCGCCATCATCGTCTCGTTGACGCGACGGTTGTCCTGCGCCATGCCGATGTTCTTCTCCTCATATACGGCCTCCAGTTCGGTGTGGAACAGACGCAGCACCAGGTTGGGGAAGCGGTCGCCCTCCACCTTGGCCCAAGCTTCCAGCTGGTTGGCGGGGATATTCTCCACATACATCGTGTAGTCGTTGCTGGTGAAGGCGTTGGTGCCTTCGCTGCCGATGGCCGTCATACTCTTGTCGTACTCGTTGGCGATGGCGATGGTCGAGGCCACGTAGCTGATGCTGTCAATCTGGTGGTAGATGGCGGCACGGGCCGCCTCGTTGGTGGTCTTGCGGTACACCTCGTAGAGCTCTTCTATCTTCTGCAACTCCACTTTCTCGCGCTCCCAGTCGGTGGTGCCCAGCTGGTGGCTGCCCTTGAAGAGCATGTGCTCCAGGTAGTGGGCCAGACCGGTGGTCTCGCTGGGGTCGTTCTTCGATCCGGCGCGCACGGCGATGTAGGTCTGGATGCGCGGAGCGTCCTTATACACGCTCATGAACACCTTCAGACCGTTCTTCAGCGTGTACTCGCGCACGCCCAGCGGGTCATTGTCGTAGGTCTTGTACTCGTACTTCTGTGCGCTCACGCCCGTGAAGAGCATTGCAGCCACAAAGCACAGCATTACTGTTACTTTTTTCATCTTTTTCTCCTGTTATTTAATTGTTTATACTTGATTTGATTATCTTTTTCCAACTGCAAATATACACTTTTTTTCTTAACCCGAAGCGGAAATCGTTTGTTTCTTCGAAACAGTCGTTTTCTCGCCTCAGCATAGGGAGCAAGCACCCTCTGCGTTCGGCTTAACGAAAACGTTCATTTTCACCATATAAATAATGATCCTCCGCCATTCCACCGCCGCCCTGCCCGGTGCGTACCATCTTTATACCACAGTCGAGGTTGATATGACGGTGGTAGGGAGATGGGAAGAAGAAGGGAAGAAGAGGGTGGGTAGAAGGTATTCAGGGTTTGGGTGTAACCTTTTTCACCTCACTTGACGATGAGCTTGCGGACGGCGGTGGAGCTGTTGGAGGTGACGCGGACGAAATAGGTGCCGGCGGACAAGTCGTTGAGTGGCAGGGTGGCAGAGTGGCAGAGTGACTGAGCGGTGATGACAACGCGGCCGTTCATGTCGAGGAGTGTGATCGTCGACGGCTGGTCGACGCTGATGGTCACGGCGTTGTGGGCCGGGTTGGGATAAATCATTATCTCAAAACTATTGTCTCCCACCTCGCCGATGCCGACGCCGGTGCTGTCGGCCACCCACTCGAAGAGGGCGGTGACGATGGTGTCGCTAAGCACCAGGAGTGTGCGCGGGGTGTCGTTGGCGCCGTCGCTCCAGCCGAGGAACTGCCAGTGGCCTCCCGCAGTGGCGGTGTCGACCATCGTGTAGCCTATCTCGACGAGAGAGCTGTCGGGGTAGCGGCCGCTGCCGTAGGTTTCGCAGGCGCCCTCGACGTTAGTGTTGACGGTGACGGTGTGCCAGAGGGTGTCGGCGGGGATGGCCTCGAAGTAGGCGGTGGCGGTGATGTCGGAGGTCACCGTGAAGGAGTAGGGGTTGTCGGGGATGATGGCGGTGTGGTAGGGCGAGAGGCTCCAACCGAGGAAGCGGAAGCCCTCGAAGGGTGTGGCGGCGAGGGTAACGGTGCTGCTGTCGGGGTAGGTGCCGGCACCGAGGGCAGAGCCCATGGTGCTGTCGTTGACGGCGAGGGTGACGGTGTGCCAGAGGATGGGCAGGGTGTCGGTGGTGAAGACGGTGGTGGCGGCGAGGCTGGTGTCGCCTTCGGCGCAGATGGCGCGGAGGGCTACGCTATAGGTGGTGTTGGGGGCTAGGGTTGAGAGGAGGAGGGAGGAGTCGTTGACGATGACGGTGGTGTCGTCGAGGGTGACGGCCCAGGAGGTCTCGGAGGCGCCGGCGGACCACGAGAGGGTGGCGCCGGAGGCGGAGATGTCGCTCACGACGAGGTTGGCGGGTGTGGCGCAGAGGGCCTGCTGGAAGAGGAGGTTGTCGATGGCGGCAGGGGGATTGCTGCCGTCCATAAAGTCGTTGGTCCAGTAGAAGAGCAGGCGGTAGACGCCGTTGGCGTCGAGGGAGAGGGTGGTGTCGAAGTGCTGCCAAAGGGTCTGTCCCTGGAGGGTGCCGGCGGTGATGGCGATCCAATCGAGGGGATAGTCGTCGTCGTAGATGTCGTTGTTGTTGTCAGGCGTGAGGACGACGGTGTCGGGCACGAGGAAGGCGCGGAGGTAGTCGTATTCGGCTTCGCCGTTGGCGCGCCAGTCGAAGCTGATGGAGTAGCGTCCGGCATCGATGCTGAAGGTCTTGTAGGCGAAGGAGTAGGAGGTGGAGGTGGTGTAGTAGTAGTTAGTGGTACCGTTGGCGCTGATGTAGAGGGCGTTGGAACCGCCGTTGTTGACGGCGGAGCCGAGGGTCCAGGCGTTGACGCCGTTGAGGAAGAGCCATGCGTTGTCGTCGGAGGGCTCGAAGCCGGTGGAGTAGGGGAGGGTGGCCGCGTTGAGGCCTGTGGTGGCGAGGGCGGTGGTCTCGTCGGAGCGTTCGCCGTCGCAGATGCGGGCCACGTGGACGGTGTAGGTGGTGGCCTGGGCGAGGCCGGAGGAGAAGAGGAGGCTGTTGGCGGCGGTGACGGTGGTGGAGTCGACGATGGAGTCGCCGAGGGTGAGCCAGGCGGCGTAGTTGTCATTGACGTCGTCGATGGTGATGGTCAGGGAGCTGGAGGTGGCGTCGGTGACGTAGATGTCGCCGGGACGGCGGCAGGGGGAGATGGGACGGATGGTGATATTGTCGACATACCAGTCCCAGCTGTTGCGTGTGGGAGTGGAGTGCTTAAAAGCCAGGAAGGCGTGGTCGGGGAGGGTGTCGAAGGAGAAGCGCTCGAGGCGGTAGTTGTCGTTGGCGAAGGAGGCGGTGTTCCACTCGGCGATGGTGACGAAGGTGGAGGTGTCGGCGAGGTCGGTGAGGTAGCCCAGGCGGAGGGTGCCGCAGTAGCTCTGGTGGTGGTTCTCGGGGCGGTGCATGAAGCTCATCTCGAGGGCGTTGGTGACGGTGTCGAAGGGTGGGAAGGCGACAATGCAGCCGGTGGGCTCGGAACGGTCGAACTGGAGGTGGTGGGAGCCGCTGAAGGGCTCGGCATCGGCGACGGTGACGTTGTTGCTAGCGAGTGTGCGAGGCGTCAGCTGGCGCCAGCAGGAGAGCACCTCCTCGACGTTGCCTGTGGCGGCGGAGTCGAAGTTCTCGACCCAGGGGAAGTCGGCGGTGGGAGCGCAGAGCGTGCGGAAGGAGGCTGTCGCCGAGTCGCTGGAGAGGCCCATGCCGCAGTAGCTGGAGAGGGCGAAGATGTAGGTGGTATTGGGGAGTAGACCGCTGACGGAGGCTACGGTGTCGTAGACGTCGACGGAGGTCCAGGAGGAATCGTCGGGGAGGCAGTAGCTGAGGGTGTAGTGCTCGGCGTTGGGCGAGAGGGGCCAGGAGAGGGCGATGCTGTCGTGGGTGACGGCGGAGAGCGAGAGGGGTCCTGGGCGCTCGCAGGTGGGAGCAAGGTGGAGGTTGAGGTTGTCGAGGTAGTTCTCGCTATAGGTGCCGCCATAGGGCATGAGGATGGCTATGGAGCGGCGGTTGCCGGAGTACTGGGAGAAGCTGGCGGTGTGGGTCTCCCAGTCGCCGCCCTCGGTGTGGTAGAAGCCTATGGAGTCGTAGATGCCGAGACGGAGGGCGGTGTCGTTGTCGGCGACGGCTACGGTGATGTAGGCGTTGGTGTAGGAGATGTTGGTGGGGCTGGCGTGGAGGTCGAAGGTGAGCTCGAGGGTGTTGATGTCGATCCCGTCGTCGAGGGGCGGGAAGAGGAGGTAGAAGAAGCGTCCGAAGGTGGTGATGCGGCCGTAGAACACCTTGTTGTCGGTGCCGGAGACCCAGGGGGAGGCGTTGGTGACGTTCTCGCCCTTAGCCCAGCAGGGGTCGAAGGGTGCTGAGGAGCCTGCGGGGAGCGACTCGAAGTCCTGGATGAAGGGCAGGGAGGTGATGGGTCCGCAGAGGGTGCGGAAGGAGGCGCCGATGGCCAGGGAGGTGTCGTCGACATCGCAGTAGGCGCGGACGCTGATGGGGTAGAGGGTGTTGGACTGGAGGTCGTAGGCGATATAGGAGGTGTCGTAGACATAGTCGATGTAGTCGCCGATGGTGACGATCCAGTAGCTCTCGCTACCGCCGGGGGTCCAGTGGAAGAGGAGACTGTCGGAGGTGGCGTGGTCGAGGGTGAGACCGGTGGGAGCGGGGCAGGTGTTGGCGATGATGTTGATGTTGTCGATGGTGCCTGCGGGGCTGCTGCCGCCGGAGCCGTCGTTGACCCATATGAAGACGAGGTAGTAGGTGGTGTCGTCGAGGAGCTCGACGGTGGTGGAGAAGGTCTGCCAGGTGCTCTGTCCGCGCAGCTGGCCGTTGGCGAGGTCGATCCATCCGGTGGGGACGGCCTCGCGGAAATTATAGGGGTAGTTGTATCCTGTGGGGAAGGTGCCGCCGTTGAAACTTACGTGTCCGGGGATGAGGAAAACGCGGAGGTAGTCGTAGTTTTGTTCGCCATAGGCCATCCAGTTGAAGCTGACGGCGTATTCGCCTGCCGACATGAGGAGGGGTCGGTAGGCGTAGCTGATGCAGTTGCCGTGGGAGTAGTTGTTGCTGGCGCCGTTGTTGTTGCTGATATACAAGGAGCGGGCGCCGTCGCCGCTGTGGGCTGCGGAGCCTATGCACCAGCGGTTGGCGGAGGCGTTGGCGAAGATCCAGTTGGTGTCCTGGCCCACCTCGAAGGAGGTGCTGTAGGGGAATGCGTCGATGGTGTCGCGCTCTTGCTGGGCGTGCACCAAGCCGCACAGGGCGATGAATACGAACAGAATGTAATGGCGTTTCATGGCGTTAAATGTTTGGAAATTATTATTTTGTATATGTTTGTGTTAATGAATGGATAGTGCAAATATACAAAAATTTTGCAAATAGGAGGATTTTTTACAATTTTCCCTTTTTTTGGTTGGCATTTGGATGCTCCGGGCAGTGGAGCTGTGTTGCTGGAGTCCTTTGCTTGAGGCTGTCCGCAGGGGCATCGCCAACGAGAAAGCGATAGGAAGAACCTCCCTTGGGAAATGTTTTCAACTTTGATGTTTGATAACTTTTTGCTTTTCTCGTGTGCGTGTGTGGAAAAATGTTGTAATTTTACATTCGGAAAGGTATACCGCCAAGGCGGTGTAAATTATTGATAGTTAGGAGTTAAGGGTTGAGAGTTGGGAGTTAAGAGTTGGGTAATTTAAGAAAAAAATAAAATATATTATAACAAGATGAAAAACGGTATCAAAGAACTGACTGAGGGCATGCAGCGGTTGTGTGCCATAGCGAACAGGATAGTGGCGCACGGCGACGAGGTGAGTCCCATCGAGCGCGATTTGTTGTTGGAAGACCTGCGCAAGCTCTATGATGTGGCCTTGCGCCTGGAGTGTGGCGAGGGTGGTGCTGAGGGTGGCGAGCGCAAGGTGGTGAGCAAGGAGACGAAGGTGGAGATGCCCGACGACGAGATCTTGTCGTCGACGGTGATGGCGACGATGGCTGCTATGGCCCCTGTGCAGCCCCAGTCCGTCTCGGAGCCTGTGGAGGCTTCCGAGCCGGAACCTGTAGTGGTCCCTGAGCCCGAACCCGAGCCCGTTGTGGAGCCTGAGCCTGTGGTTGTCCCCGAACCGGAACCCGTGGTTGTCCCCGAGCCCGAGCCTGTGGTGGAGCCGGATCCTGTCCCCATGCCTGCTATGGAGGATCTGGAGGGCAATGGCAACAGCCTGCTTTTCGACGAGGTAATCATCGAGGAGGCTGCTCCGGAGCATAAAGCGCCGAAGGTGGAAAAGGAGCAGCCGAGTGTGGAGCACGAGGAGCCGCACAAGGTAGAGGAGGAGGTCCATGCTCCCAAGGCAAAGGAGGAGCACAAGGGCGCTGGCACACAGGCGTCGCTGTTGGACTACCTGAAGCGTCCTGTGGAGGAGAAGCCCACGGTGCGCACCCTCGGCGAGAGTCTGGGAGGTGTGGAGAGTGAGCGTAGAGCGGAGAGTGTGGTGGCCAGCAAGAAGGTCTCGGACCTGCGCACGGTGATCAACATCAACGACAAGTTCAGCTTCATGAGTGAGTTGTTCCACAACAACATGAAGGCCTACAACGACTTCATCCTGCGTCTGAACGCTATCGACACCCGCGACGAGGCCCTGCTGTGTGTGAGTGAGGTGTCGGTGCAGTACCACTGGGACGAGAGTTCGCTGGCGGTGCAGTCGTTCTACAAGGTGTTTGACAAGAAGTTCTGATTTGGTGGTTGGTGAATAGTGATTGGTAATTAGATGTTGAATTGTTTAATCGTTAGTTGATGTTAACGATTACTTAGTAAAAAAAGAATATGGGAAAAGCGATATTGTTCTCGGCGCCTTCGGGCTGTGGAAAGACCACCATCATCAACGCGTTGATGGGGGCGACGGCTGGCGGGCGCTTCAATCCTGCCGACCTGACATTCAGCATCTCGGCCACGACGCGTGCTCCGCGTGGTGAAGAGGTGGACGGCAAGGACTACTACTTCTTGAGCCGTGAGGAGTTCATGCGGCGCGTGGAGCGCGACGAGTTCCTGGAGTGGGAGGAGGTGTACAGCGGCACCTGCTACGGTACGCTGAAGAGTGAGATAGAGCGCATATGGAACGAAGGCAAGGTGATCGTGTTCGACGTGGATGTCAACGGCGGACGCAACATCAAGAAGTATTTCGGCGCCGACGCGCTGTCCATCTTTGTCATGCCGCCCAGCGTGGAGGTGCTGGAGCAGCGCCTGCGCAGTCGCGGCACCGACAGTGAGGAGGCCATAGTGAAACGTCTGGCCCGCAGCGCCGAGGAACTGAACCAGGCGCCGGCCTTCGATGTGACCATCGTGAACGACGACCTGCAGCGTGCCGTTGGTGAGACACGCCAGGTGATAGAAGCATTTTTGGATAGAGAATGAACAGGAACCGACTGATAAGCCTACTGAAGAAATACGACTATGTCGTGGTCTTCTTGCTGCTGGTGATCGTGTGTGCCATATTGATGTCGCGCACAAGCTATTACCAGGGTTCGAAGCTGGTGGCGTGGTCCAACTCGGTGGCGGGAGGCTGGTATCAAGGGGTGCACAGTGTGGGCGGATACTTCGACCTGAAAGGGGAGAACGACCGACTGGCGGCCGAGAACGCGCGGCTGAAGGCGCAGTTGGAGTCGTCGTACATCAGCTATACCGACAGCATCTTCACCGTCAACGATACCACCTACAAGCAGCGCTACGACTATACCGAGGCGCGCGTCATCAAGAACTCCTGGAGTCAGCAGAACAACTACATCATGATCAACAAGGGGCGTGCCCACGGCATCAAGCCTGACCAGGCAGTCATCTCGCCCGAGGGCATTGTGGGTGTGGTGATGTCGGTGTCGAAGAACTTCGCCACCATCATGCCTGTGTTGCACAGCGACAGCCGCAACAGTGTGAAGGTGAAGCGTACCGGCATCAGCGGCTCGCTGGTGTGGGACGGATTGGACTACCGCTATGCGCAGGTGGTGGACGTGCCTGCCACGCACCAGTTTGAGGACAACGACACCATCGTTACCTCGGGACTGGCCAACGACTTCCCCGAGGGGGTGCCGGTGGGGTATGTGGTGGAGGCAGAGCCGTTGAGCGGCAGCGGCTTCTACAGGGTGAAGATACGTCTGGCTACGGACTTCAACAAGCTGGATCACGTCTACATCATCAACAACCGCTTCCGAGAGGAACAGGAGGCGCTGATGAGTCAGACGGAGATGAGAGGGAGCTGATGATAGTTAATAGTTTATAGATAATAGTTAATAGTTAGATGGAAGATTTCAACGCTAACCTTAACCTTAACGCTAACTATTCACAATTCACGAATCACTAATATAGAAATAGAATATATGAAAAAGATTGTCTTTGTGTTTTTGATGGTGGTGGGCTGCACGGCGGGGCAGTCGCAGATACTCTATCGTATCTCGGGCAACGGTCTGCCGAAGCCCAGCTACATCGTGGGCACCTACCACCTGGCGCCCGCCACGTTTGTGGACAGCATCCCCGGCGCACGGGCGGCTTTCGAGGCCGTAGAGCAGGTGTATGGCGAAGTGGATATGGTGGAGTCGCTGAAGCCCGAGAATGCTGCCAAGATGCAGGAAGCCATGCTGCTGCCCGAAGGCACCACCCTCTCGTCGCTGCTCGACAGGGATCAGATGGACCGCCTCAACGTCGTATTGCGTGAGGTGATGGGTGTGGACATGAACAACGAGGCTGTGGCGGCACAACTTGACAAGCTGTCGCCCTCGGTGCTGTCGGCCCAGATCACGCTGCTGATGTACATGAAGAATGCGCAGAGTATGGACCTCAACGCCATGATAGACACCTACTTCCAGCGTGAGGCCGTCAAGGCGGGCAAGGGCGTTGGCGGACTGGAATCGGCCGACTTCCAGATGGAGGTGCTCTATGGGGCCTCGCTGGAGGAGCAGGTGAAGGCGCTGATGTGCTTCGTGGACAACTTCCAGGACGGTGTGGAGATGGCCGATTTCATCACGGCGGCCTATTTCGCACAGGACCTGGAGCAGCTCGAAGAATTGAACCTTGAGGAGCAGGAGGGCGATTGCTCCGACCCCGAGGACAATGAGAAGCTCATTTATGGCCGCAATGCCAACTGGGTGAAGCTCATGCCCGGTATCATGAGAGAGAAGCCCACGCTCTTTGTCGTCGGCGCTTTCCACCTCTGTGGCGAGCGCGGCGTGCTGAAGATGCTCGAGGCCCAAGGTTATACGGTGGAAGGTGTAAAGAAATGAACAAGCTCGTCTGGAAGAATATAGGGCGCTTTGCCCTGCTGATGGCGCTGCAGCTGCTGGTGCTCAACCATGTATACCTCGGCGGCTACGTGATGCCGATGCTCTATGTGCTGTTCATCCTCATGCTGCCCACGGGGACGCGTCGCATCCCGCTGCTGCTGATAGCCTTCGGCACGGGTCTGATAGTGGACGTGATGAACAATATGCTGGGTTTCCATGCCTTTGCCTGTCTCGTGGTGGCCATGCTCAGGATCCTCTTCGCCGACCGTATCCTGACGCGCGGAGAGCCTATCGCCATCGACGTCCCCAGCATCTACAGCGTCACGCCGCAGTACTTCATCAGCTATCTGATGCTGATGCTCGCCGCCTTCTATCTGGTGTTTTACACCATTGAACTCTTCGGCTTCCGCAGTTTCGGCGGCGTGATACTGGCTACGGTGGCCAGCACGGTGGTGACCACCATGCTGGCGGTGCTGTACCAATACATATTTTTAAAGAAAGAGACAACGGTATGAAACAGATGTCAGAAGTTGTGGGACGCAGGCCTTGGAGGCGTTGGATGCGGGCGGTGTGTGCCGCATGGCTGACTGTTGCCCCCTGTATGGTACAGGCGCAGACCGCTGTGGGCAAATGGCGTTCGTGTCTCGACTATTCGGATGTGGCGCATGTGGCCTATGCCGGCGACCGCGTATATGCCGGCGCCAAGGGCGGCGTGTTCTGCTATGATATCGCTAACGGTACCCTGACGCCCATGAGCAAGGGCGACGGCCTGAGCGACGTGGGTATCGCCGCCCTGGCCTATGACGACGCCACGCAGAGCCTTGTGGTGGCCTACAACAATTCCAATGTCGACATTGTCAGCGAAGGCTTCACCTACAACCTCTCCGACATCAAGCGCAGCGAGATATCGGGCGACAAGAACATCTATCATATCCGCTTCGCCAACGGCAACGCCTACCTGGCCACAGGCTTCGGTGTGGTGGTGCTCGACTTGCAGCGCATGGAGATCAAGGAGACCTGGTACCTGGGTGCTGGCGGCGGCTATACACCTGTGCGCGACCTTGCCTTCACCGCCGATAGCCTCTATGCCGCCACCGGCGAGGGCTTGAAACGCCTCTCTGTCGCCGAGCGCCATCCCGCCATCAGCGACCGCTGGAGTGCCGACCACCGGCTCGACAGCCTCACCGTCGGCCACCTCTGTGTGGTGGGAAGCCACCTTCTGGCTGCCGGCTATGGCGCCAACCCCAACATGAGCCGGCTCTTTGACCTGGCCCCTGCGGGTGCCACCCTTGTTGCCAGCGGCAAGATCAGCTCCCTGCAGTATGGCAACGGCCAGCTGGCCGTTTGTCGCGACGGGCTGGTATACGTCTACGACCAGGAACTCCACTACCTAGGCGTCCACGACAGCTTCTCGTGGAGCAATATCGAGGCTAACGACGCCGTCTTCGGCGTTGGCGGCACCCTGTGGGTGGGCCACACGTGGGCGGGCCTACTGGCCCTCTATGCTGACGGCAGCGACGCCACCTTCTGTCCGGAAGGTCCCTCCTCCGGCGACAACTGCTACCGGCTGAAGCCTTTCAACTATCGCATGATGCTCTGTCCCGGCGGCCATACCTCGACCTATTCCAGCTCCTACCTGGCGCCCAACCTCATCACCGCCACCGGACGCCACTGGGCCAACCTCGACCGCAGTAACGGCATGCTGGGGGGCATGAGCGACGTCGTTGATGCCGCCGTCAACCCTTCGGACACCAACGAGATCGTCGCCGCCCTCTGGGGCTACGGTGTGGCATCCATACGCAACAACAGCGTGCAGACCTTCTACGATGCCGACAACACCGGCGGCGCCCTTGTGCCCTACACCATGGGCAGCTATTCGCGCCTCAACACCGGCGCGCTGGCTTTCGACCATCAGGGCAACCTCTGGGTGCTCGTCTCGCACAGCACCAACGCCCTCGCCTGCCGTCAGCGCGGCGGCACTTGGAAGAGCTTTTCCACGCTCCCCCTGGGCACCAACCTCGAGGTGGACAAGCTGGTGTGGGACAGCATCAACAACTACCTCTGGTTCCTCGGCCGCAGCAACGTCATCTATGTCCACGACGGCAAAGAACGCATGGTGCGTGTGAACCCCAATCACGGCAGCAAGCTGGAGACTATGATGGTCACCGCCTTGGTGCAGGACCAGAACGGCAACTTGTGGCTGGGGACCGACAAAGGCCTCAAGGTCATCTACGACGGCTACCGGGCATTCAACAATGTCGACAACGGCGGGCTGTCCTCGGTCAGCTGCAGCAACATCACCATCACCAACGGTGAGTTTGCCGAGTACCTCATGGCCTATGAGAGCATCACCGCCATTGCTGTCGACGGCGCCAACCGCAAGTGGGTGGGCACCGCCAACGGTGGCCTCTACCTCCTCTCCTCCAACGGGCTGGAGCAGCTCGAGCATTTCACCACCGCCAACAGTCCGCTCTTCTCCGACAAGATTATCACCCTCGGCATCAACGAGCGCACCGGCGAGGTGTATGTAGGCACTCCGCAGGGTCTGCAGGTCTATCGCGGCACCGCCACCTATGCCGTCAGCCATCCCCTCGACGACGTCCACGCATTCCCCAACCCCGTGCGTCCCGGCTACGACGGTCCCATCGCCATCAAGGGCTTCGCCCGCAACAGTGTGGTGCATATCACCGATGCCTCGGGTCACACGGTCTTCTCCACCACCGCCAACGGTGGACAGGCCATCTGGAACGGCCGCACCCACGAGGGTGAGAAGGTGGCCTCGGGCGTCTACTATGTCTTCGCCTCCGACGAGCAAGGCGACAATCGTTCCGTAGGCAAAATATTGGTAATCAGATAACTGTTAACTATTATCTATTAACTATTAACTAAACCCCGATGCTCCTCTCCACGCCAGGCCTTGTACTCCACACCACCCCTTATGCCGAGAGCTCTGTGGTGGCTAAGGTGTTCACACGCCAGCTGGGCCTGCGTTCCTATATCATCAAGGGTGTCCGCGGCCGTAGCGGCCGTGTGAAGCAGAACCTGCTGCAGCCCCTGACGAGTCTCGATATGGTGGTATACGACAACCCTAGGAGTGACCTGAACTACACCAAGGAGCTCTCGTCGCGCCATCCGGGAGCGCCTTCCGACCCGGTGGGCAACTCGTTGCGGTTCTTCATGACGGAGGTGCTCTACAAGGTGCTGCGCGAAGCCGAGCCCATGCCAGCCCTGTGGGACTATGTAGAGAACGAGCAATGGAGGAGTGACGGCACCGAGACGAGGGATGTTCCCATCCGTTTCATGCTTGCTGTCGCCACCTTTATGGGTATAGAACCCCTCGACAACCACTCGCTCCGCGAGTCGTGGTTCGACCTCCAGGAGGGTCGTTTTGTCGGCGCCGCCACCGAGACCACACTCTCGCCGAACCTCTCCTCCCTGCTCCACGCGTACCTCTCCTCCCGCGACCCGCATCCCTATGCCCACTCGGCCAAATTGCGCGGCGATTTGCTCGACGCCCTCATAGCCTACTTCCAGCTCCACCTCAGCGGATTCTCCCATTTCCACAGTCATGAAATACTTCATACAATATTAAAATAATAAATCGAGAACAATATGAAAAAAGTCTCTTTTGCATCCTTGCTGGTTTTCGCATTCGCCTTTGTGCCTGGCCTCTTGCAGGCCCAGCAGGCCTACTGGGTGTTTCTGGCCGACAAGGCGGGTAGCACCTTCGACCCCTACACCTATTTCGATGCCAAAGCCATCGAGCGCTATCAGCAATGTGGCGCCGACCTCTACGACATCACCAACTATCCCGTCAGCGCCGCCTACGAGCAGGGCGTTGGCGCCCTCGCCACCGAGGAGATCGGCGCCAGCCGCTGGATGAACGCCCTAGGCGTGATGGCCACCGCCGAGCAGGCTGCCGCCATCGAGGCCCTGCCCTATGTGCTGCGTGTGCAGCCCATCGAGGGTGGCGGCATGCTGCTGGCAGGCTGCGACGAGGTGGAGCCTATGGACGGCATCCTCGATGTGGCCACCGTCGACGGCCCCCTCGAGGCCCAGCTGGTGCGCATGGGCGGCAAAGCCTTCCGCGACAAGGGCATCGACGGCAAGGGTGTCCGCATCGCCGTCTTCGACGGCGGCTTCCCACAGGTGAACACCCACGATGCGTTCCGCCACCTGCGCGACAACCGTCAGATCGTCAAGACCTGGAACTTCCCCAAAGGCAAGGAGGATGTCTACGGCTGGAACTCGCACGGCACCATGACCCTCAGCTGCATCGCCGGCCGCATGAACGACAAAGACCTCGGCCTGGCCACCGGCGCCGAGTTCCTGCTGGCGCGCACCGAGGTCAACTCCGAACCCTTCAAAGAGGAGGTGTGGTGGCAGATGGCTGTGGAATGGGCCGACAAGAACGGTGCCAATATCATCTCCTCCTCCCTCGGCTACGGCAAGGAGCGCCACTACACCACCGACATGGACGGCACCTCCTATGTGGCCAAGGCCGGCAACCTCGCCGCCCGCAAGGGTATCCTTGTCTGCAACAGCGCCGGAAACGAGGCCGACGACTCCCAATGGAAGACTATCATCACCCCCTCCGATGCCGACAGTGTGCTCTGCGTTGGCGGCATAGAGAATAGCCTCACCGAGTACAACCACATTGCCTTCTCCTCCTATGGTCCCAGCGCCGACGGACGCCTGAAGCCCAATGTCTGCGCCTTCGGCTATGCCCGCACCGCCGCCCTGGGCAGCAGCAGCGCCTACCACTATGTTCACGGCACCTCCTTCTCCTGTCCCTTGGTGGCCGGCTTCGCCGCCTGTGCCTGGCAGGCCTCGCCCGGCAAGACCGCCATGCAGATGTTCGACGCCATCCAGCGCTCCGCCGACCTCTACCCCTATGCCGACTACAGCTTCGGCTATGGTGTGCCGCAGGCCGAATACTTCACCGGCACCAAGAAGGCCGCCGCTCCCACTTTCCGCCTCGCGGTGGAGGAGGACGGCACCGTCCTCGTGAAGCCCACCGACATGGTGATGGACAAGCCCCTCTTCTATAAGGAGCAGGCTGGCGACGGCCGCATCTACCGCTACGGCAAGCTCCACCTCGACTTCCTCGACACCGCCGGAGCCGTCCTCTTCGACATCCCCGTAGGCCGCACCCTCGTGGTGTGCCTCGACGGCTATGCCGACAGCCTCCAGTCGACGGCCTATGCCGGCGGCATCACCTTCGGCACCGTCAGCGGTCGCGGCCATGTGGCCGGCGAGGAGTACCGCAACCCCGACACCGAGAATGTCCCCTCCAACTGGGGCAGCAACGCCAAGTGGCGCTACGATGTCTTCTTCGGCGTCGGCATCAACTTCCGCTCCGCCAGCAACGAGCTGGAGAACGACTGGTGGTCGCCCGACTGGCGTATCGGTGTCCGTGTGCTCCGTGCCTTCAGCAAGAGCTACTGTCTCGGTATGTCGTTCGAATTTGGCACCTCGCGCTTCCGCTACAACGACCTCCCCGTCAACGGCCTCGAGGCCGACCTCGGCATCACCCAGGCCCAGATTGACAACTTCGACGAAGTTGAAACTCGCAGCGCCTCCCTCAACGAATTCTCCATCGAGCTCTTCCAGCGTGTGCGACTGCTGCCCCTCGGCATCATGGGCAAGGGTCTCCATTGGGACCTCGGAGTCTATGGCTCCTATGGCAGTTACGACTATACCTTGGAGGGCGAGGATCCCGCCATCCATGCCTCGTCGGTAGAGTACACCTTCTCCGATGTCGACGCCCTCGACGGCTACCGCTGGAACTTCGGTGCTGTCACCCGCCTCACCTATGACTGGATTGGCATCTACGCCCGCTACCGCCTCAACGGCATCGGCTCCGACCCCGACGCCGGCAAGTTCCTCCTGCCGCGCCTCACCCTCGGCCTCCAGTTCATGTTCTAGTCCCCCCTCATCCCTACATAAGAGCCCCTGCCGCAGCAGGGGCTTCTTTGTGTTCGCACCTCTGATTGACGGCTGGGGGGAAGGAACGGGACGAGGAAGGTGGTGGGGATGGCGCAGGGCGTTGATTGCGATAGCTTTATGAAAAAAAGAGGGGAGGAGGATGTTTTTCTCTTGGTCATGTCGGCCAAAATGTGTATCTTTGCAATCGTACATGCGCCGCGCCGTTGGGTGGTGGTGTATTGGTAATGTATTAAAATATAAAAAGATAGCAATATGACACTTGAAGAATTTCAGAACGAATTGCGTCTCGGTATCCCCGACCCGCTGCCCGAACCTCAACCCTATGACCCTACGGTGAACCATGCTCCCAAGCGTAAGGACATCCTGACGCCTGCTGAGAAGAAGCTGGCCATCCGCAATGCGCTGCGCTATTTCCCCGCCAAGCACCACAAGATGCTTGCCAAGGAGTTCGCCGAGGAGCTGCAGAAGTACGGCCGCATCTACATGTACCGTCTGCGTCCGACCTATAAGATGTATGCCCGTCCCATCGACGAGTACCCCGCCAAGTGCCGTCAGGCTGCCGCCATCATGCTGATGATCCAGAACAACCTGGACCCCGCTGTGGCGCAGCATCCGCACGAGCTCATCACCTACGGCGGCAACGGCGCCGTGTTCCAGAACTGGGCCCAGTATCGCCTGGTGATGAAATACCTCAGCGAGATGACCGACGAGCAGACCCTCGTCATGTACAGCGGTCACCCCATGGGACTCTATCCCAGCCACAAGGACGCCCCGCGTGTGGTGGTCACCAACGGCATGATGATCCCTAACTACAGTAAGCCCGACGACTGGGAGCGCTACAACGCCCTCGGTGTCACACAATACGGTCAGATGACCGCCGGCTCCTACATGTACATCGGCCCGCAGGGCATCGTGCACGGCACCACCATCACCGTCCTCAATGCTGCCCGCAAGCTGGGTGGCGGCACCGCCGGCAAACTGTTCATCACCGCTGGCCTCGGTGGCATGAGCGGCGCCCAGCCCAAGGCTGGCGACATCGCCGGTGTGGTCTCCATCACCGCCGAAATCAACCCCGCCGCCACGCAGAAGCGCTACGAGCAGGGCTGGGTAGACGAGGTGCATGCCGACCTCGACGAGCTCTTCGCCGCCGTCAACAAGGCCCGCGCCGAGAAGATCGCCCGCTCCTTCGCCTATCAGGGCAACGTCGTCGACCTCTGGGAGTACTGCGCCGAGAAGGGCATCCAGGTGGACCTGGGCAGCGACCAGACCTCGCTGCATAACCCCTGGGCCGGTGGCTACTACCCCGTGGGAGTCTCGTTCGAGGACGCCAAGGTGATGATGGCCGAGAAGCCCGAACTCTTCAAGGAGAAGGTGCAGGAGAGCCTGCGCCGCCATGTGGCTGCCGTCAACAAGCTCACCGCCAAGGGTATGTACTTCTTCGACTACGGCAACGCCTTCCTGCTGGAGAGTTCGCGCGCCGGTGCCGACATCTGGAATGCCGACCACACCGCCTTCCGCTATCCTAGCTATGTGCAGGACATCATGGGCCCCATGTGCTTCGACTACGGCTTCGGCCCCTTCCGCTGGGTGTGCACCAGTGGCAAACCCGAGGACCTCGACAAGAGCGACCACATCGCCATGGAGGTGCTGGGCGAGATCGCCGCTACGGCTCCCGCCGAGATCCAGCAGCAGATGCACGACAATATCCAGTGGATCAAGGGTGCCAAGGAGAACCACCTCGTGGTGGGTTCCCAGGCCCGTATCCTCTATGCCGACTGCGAAGGCCGCACCAAGATTGCCGCCCGCTTCAACGAGGCCATCAAGAAGGGTGAGATCAGCGCCCCCATCGTGCTTGGCCGCGACCACCACGACGTCAGCGGTACCGACAGTCCCTTCCGCGAGACCTCGAACATCTACGACGGCTCCAACCGCTGCGCCGATATGGCTGTGCAGAACGTCATCGGCGACTCGTTCCGCGGTGCCACGTGGGTCTCTATCCACAATGGTGGCGGTGTTGGCTGGGGCGAGGTGATGAACGGCGGCTTCGGTATGGTGCTGGATGGCAGCGAGGCCTGCGACCGTCGCCTGCGCATGATGCTCCACTGGGATGTCAACAACGGCATCAGCCGTCGCTCCTGGGCCCGCAACGAAGGCGCCATGTTCGCCATCAAGCGCGCTATGGACATCTGCCCCGAGCTGAAGGTCACCATGCCCAACCTCGTGGACGACAGCATCCTGGAAGGCCTGTTCTAAGTGATATTAAATAAAGCAATCGCCCCTTGTCCTAATGTCAAGGGGCGATTGCTTATTTGTGGACGGCGGCGCTGTCAGGTGGGGGAGGGGTGTGGTGTTTGCGGCGGGGAGTGGCGGGGATGGGGTCGGTGTACCATAGGTGGCGGTAGGATTTCTTTTTTTCCACTTCGGCATGGTACTGGAGACCGGCGTTTTCTCCTCGGGAGAGGTCGGCGCAGGCGGGACCGGAGTCGGTCATCTTGCCGCTGAAGTTCCACAGTCGATAGTCATCGGTATTGACGATTAGTTCTTGGCCCAGATTGTGCTCCGGCATTGGGGGCACCCAGCGGCGGGCGTTGATGGTGACGGTGCGCAGGTTGATGAGCTGCAGGGTGTCGACGTAGATGCTGAGGTTGGCAGGTCCGCGCAGTTCGAAGTCGTTTTGGAAGAGCGTTACGCTCCCTACTCCCACGCGCAGCGTATAGATGCCTGTCGGCAGGCTGTCGACGACGAAGAATCCTTCGTTGTCGCACACGCGGACGGCCTTGGCGACACTGTCCTGCACCAGTTGCACCAGGCAGTAGGGCTCGGGCTTATTGGTGTGCAGATTGTATACCGTGCCGGTGACGATGATGGTATCGCTCTGCGCGAGGCAGAAGCCTGTGGCAGCCAACAGCAGGAGGATTGTCATGATGCGTTTCATCGTTTCGGATGTTTTTTTAGCTTCAGCTCCAACAGTTGCACGACGTAGGAGTCGATGGGTATGGTGTTATAGTGGCCCCAGAAAGCAGGACTGAAGTCGCTCTGTCCGAAGGCGCGGTCGAGGGCCACAGGGCGGCTGTCGAGGGTCTCGCCCTCGGGGGCGGTGGGTTCGGTGGCGAAGGAGGTAAGGGTCCAATCCACGCTGTGGCGCCAGCGCTGTTCCTCGCCGTCGTGTCCGCGCCCCTTGGAGGTGAGCAGCAGGGTGGTGGTGGAGTAGTAGCGCGCGAGGGTCAGCTTGCCGTCGCGCTCGTCGTAGATCCAGGTGGTGGAGTCGGCCTCGATGGACATGTGGGTGAAGTAGGTCTTCACCCAAGCCTCCTCGGGAGCCAGTTTCTTGAGGGGCTCCGCAATCCACGAGGTGATGCGCACCAGCGCAAGGCCGCGTTTGCGGATGACATACTCGTAGTTCGTCTCGCGCGAGAGGCGGCTGGCGCCGATGGAGCGCACCAGGTAGTAGCCTTCGCCGCCGTCGTCGAACTCCATGAGGGGCAGGAACCGCTGGCGCATGAGCATGCTCCGCGAGAGGCCGTAGCTGGCGTTGGGCGCCGCCACAGGGTCGTAGAAGAGCTCCTCGTCGGCATACTGCATCATCTCGTCGATGCCGTCCTCCTTGCCCACCTTCTCTTTCAGCAGGCTGCGGTCGTTCACCAGCAGGCGGTGGCGCAGGATGGTCTTGTAGTTGGTCTCCATCTCGCGGAAGGATGACTTGAAGTTGAAGCTGCGCTTCTCGGCGTATTGGTTGTAGGGACCGCGTTCCACCTCCATGACGGATTCGTCGAAGAGGTATATCTCGTCGTCTACGGCGCGCCAGTCGCGATAGAAGAAGGTGGAATAGGCCGTCTGCTGATGGAAGTTGTGGTCGAGGCTGCGCAACACGTCCAGCATGAGGTCCAGGCTGTGTTGGTAGCGCGAGATATTCACCTCGCGCAGTTCGATGGCCTGCGACTTGAGTCTGATGCGGCTGCTGCCTTCGAGGTCTTTCACGCTCAGGCGCAAGGGCTCGTAGCCCACCGAACGCACCAGCACGCTGTCGCCCTCGAGTCCGGCGGGGACCTTCAGCTCGTAGTCGCCAAGGTCGTTGCAGCAGACGCCGATGGTGCTGTTGCCCAGCTGCAAGGTGGCATAGGGCACGCCGTTGCGCCCGTCCACCACGCGCCCCTTCAGCACCAGCACTTCCTGAGCCAACGCGGTGCCAGCCGTTGCCAGCAGCAACAATAGCAGTATGAGCCCCTGTCGAATCATAGTCCTTTTATATCCAGATACACATTTTTCGTCCGAAATCTGACATCCCCCCGTGAAAAAAAATTCCAAGTGCAAAGGTACGAAAAAAACTTGGATGGACAAATGATTGTTTTTTTTCGTAACTTTGCACAGCCTACACTATTAAGGGGCGTTGCTGTAAAAATCTTGTTATGAAGAAGATACTGCTTAATGAGAAACTGATATTGGCCATTGTTGTCATCAATGTGGTGGTGATTTTTGTGCAGGAGTGCGGGGTGGACCACCTGGCTTTGAGTCTGATTGATATCGTCTGCACATTGATTTTTGTGGCGGAGATGGTGGTGAAGCACCGCGAGTACGGCCTCAAAGGCTACTGGAGGGATCGGTGGAACGCCCTCGACGGCATCGTCACCCTCCTCTCCGTTCCTGCTTTGCTGGCCTATGTCATCCCCGCTGTCGCCAGCGTCAACACCATCATCATCTTCCGTGCCCTGAGGGTCTTCAAGCTCTTCCGTACCGCCCGCCGGTTCCCCCATCTCACCGAGATATGGGCCGGATTCAAGCTCGCTCTGCGCCAGTCAGCAGGCTTCCTGTTGGGCTATTTCATAGTCATTGTCGTCATCTCCATGTTCAACAGCGCCCTTTTCGGCAAAGTGGCGCCGCAGTATTTCGCCACCCCGTTGGATGCCATCTACTCCGTCTTCCGCTTCTTCACCGTCGAAGGCTGGTATGAGATACCCGAAGCTGTGGTGGGCAACCTCGCACCCGTATGGATGCATGTCATCCGCCTCTATTTCTGTCTGTTGCTCATCGGTGGCGGCATCATCGGCATGTCCCTCATCAACTCCATCTTCGTCGACGCGCTGGCGGCCGACAACAACGACGACGTCAAAGCCAAACTCGACGACATGGAACGGAAACTCGACCGCCTGCTGGAACAGCAGAAGAAAGACGAATAGGCCTTCCCCCTCGGGGAAAATATTGTCTCCGCATCACAATAAACCATCCGTTGGCAGCGTTATTTGAATAAGTTTTAAAAACATCTATACTATGGAAAACGCAGTTTCTCTCAAGAAAAACATGATTCTGGGCGGAAGCCTTGTGCTGGCGGCCCTGCTGCTGGGTATCTTCATGGTGTGCACCGTGAAGACGCTGAAATCCTACGACGACACCGTCAAGGTGCGCGGCCTCTGCGAGAAAGAGGTTCCTGCCGACCGTGTGGTGTGGCGCATCAGCTACAGCGAGAAGTCGAACGACCTCTCCGACCTCCGCAACACCATCCGCAAGAACAACGACATCATCGTCAAACTGCTGCGCGACGCCGGCTTCTCCGAGGACGAGATCAAGGTGGCCAACGCCAGCTACGACGACCGCTACAACTGGAGCAACAATGTCTCGCAAATCACCTTCCGCTACCAGGTGAACCAGACGGTCACCGTCTTCACCAAGAACCTCGACCTCGTGCGCAAGCTGCAGCAAACGCTCGAGACCGACCTCGTGAACCAGAACATCCTGGCCAACAGCTACGCCGACTACCAGTATCTGGGTCTCAACGACATCAAGCCCGAGATGATCCGCGAGAGTTTGGAGAACGCCCGTGTGGCTGCCGACGAGTTTGCCAACAACAGCCATAGCAAGATTGGCAAGATGCGTACCGCCTCGCAGGGCTATTTCGAGGTGGAGGACCTCGACGAGAACACCCCGCAGGTGAAGAAGGTCCGCGTTGTCACCACGGTGGAATACTACCTGAAATAAAAAAAGGCATCTCCATCCTGCATCATCCCCTAGAGGAGACCCCCGCCGGCCTCCTCTTTTTTCGTCCCCGTAAAATCTAACCATAACCTTAACGCTAACCTTAACGTATAGTATATGAATACAATATTATAAGGCTATAGGATGGCTAAGGGGGAAGGAAGGGTGGGAGAGAGAGGGGACGGCAATGTGGAGGTGGGGAAAAATATATTGGCGTGTCGCAAAATATTCGTATCTTTGCAGCGCAATACAGGGGTACTTGACAACCCCCTTTAACAAAACAAGAATATGACAGACAACAACTTATCGGCTTCCGTCGGGCTGAAGGATTCGATGATAATCTATTCCGGTGGGCTCGATTCCACCACCCTGCTCTATGAGGAGCAGGAGCGTATTGCATTGGCCGTCACCTTTGCCTACGGCAGCAATCATGGTGCCCGCGAGCAGGCCTGTGCCGAGTGGCACTGCCGTCGGCTGGGCCTCGAGCATGTGGTGGTGGACCTCGCTTTCATGGGGAAGCTCTTCCAGTCGTCGCTCCTCAGCGGCGCAGATGCTATCCCCGACGGCCGCTACGACGAGGACAACATGAAAAGCACGGTGGTGCCCTTCCGCAACGGCATCATGCTCAGCGTGGCCTGCGGATTGGCCGAGAGCCGCGGGTTGGCACGTGTGCTGATGGCCAATCACGGCGGCGACCACGCCATCTATCCCGACTGCCGTCCGGAGTTCGTCGAGGCTATGGATGCCGCCATGCGCGCCGGCACCTATGCCGGTGTCGCCATCGCGGCCCCCTACACGCACCTCAGCAAGTCCGACATCATACGTCGCGGTGCGGCGATGGGTGTCGACTACGGCCACACCTATTCGTGCTATCGCGGCGGCGAGCACCACTGTGGCACCTGCGGCACCTGCACCGAACGCCGCGAGGCCTTCCGCGAAGCTGGCATCCCCGACCCCACACAATACGAAACCGATCATTTGGCTTAACTACTTAACTCCGATCTACTTAACTACTTAAAAAAAAGATTATGTATTACGTCAAAAAACAAATAGAAGTCTCCGGCGCCCACCGCCTGGAATTGGACTATCCGAGCAAGTGCACTCAGCTGCATGGCCACAACTGGCTGATCACCATCTACTGCCGTTCGCGCCAGTTGGACCACAACGGTATGGTGGTGGATTTCTCCCACATCAAGAAGAGCATCGTCGACAAGCTCGACCATCAGGTCGTCAACGACGTCATTGGCTGCAACCCCACGGCCGAGAACATCGCCCACTGGTGCCAGCAGCAAGTGCCCAACTGCTACCGCGTCGACGTGCAGGAAACCACCGGCAACACCGCCACCTACGAGGTCGACGAATGACAACGAAGATATTTTCCATTTTTAAGAATAGGCTGTATGAAAGTGAATGAGATATTCTATTCCCTCCAGGGCGAAGGCTACCATGTGGGTACTGCGGCGACCTTTGTGCGCTTCAGCGGATGCAACCTCCATTGTCCCTTCTGCGACACGCAGCACGAAGAGGGCACCGAGATGACCGACGAGGAAATCGTGGAGGCCGTGCGCCCCAACCCCGCCCGCCTGGTGGTCATCACCGGCGGCGAGCCCTCGCTGCAGCTCACCAAGAGTCTCGTCAATGCCCTCCACGACGTTGACAAGATGGTGGCTGTGGAGACCAACGGCACACGCAGACTGCCGGGCAATGTGGACTGGATTACCCTCTCGCCCAAGGACAAATACCTCGGAGGCGAGGCCAAGGTGGTGCTCACCATCGTCGACGAACTCAAGGTGGTCTTCGACGGCATCCATGCTCCCGATATGTACGGCGACATCATGTGCACCCACGGTCGCTTCCTGCAGCCCCTCGACACCGGCGACGCCGAGCGCAACGCGCAGATCCGCAATGCCGCCATCGAGTACATCAAGAAAGACCCCCGCTGGAAGCTCTCGCTCCAGACGCATAAAATGCTTAATATCCGTTGAATATGAATCGCGAACAAGACCATCTGCAATCCCTTGGCCACAAGACCGAGATACCTACCGACTATAATCCCGCCGTCCTCGAGGCCTTCGAGAACCGCCATCAGGAGCGCGACTACTGGGTGCAGTTCAACTGCCCTGAGTTCACCACCCTCTGCCCCATCACCGGGCAGCCCGACTTCGCCGAGCTGAAGATTATGTACATCCCCGACAAGATGATGGTGGAGAGCAAGAGCCTCAAGCTCTACCTCTTCTCCTTCCGCAATCACGGCGACTTCCACGAGGACTGCGTCAATATCATCATGAACGACCTCATCCGCCTGATGGATCCGCGCTATATCGAGGTGATGGGCCTCTTCGTTCCCCGTGGAGGCATCAGCATCCACCCCTATGCCAACTACGGCCGCCCCGACACCCGCTACGAGGAACTGGCCGAACACCGTCTGCGCAACTACAAGATTTGATGAAACAGATACTCCTCATCAACGACGTCGTCGGCCACAGCCACGTGGGCATGGTGGCCATGCTGCCCATCCTCACCTATCAGGGCCACTCCGTCTTCAACCTGCCCACAGCCCTCGTCTCCAACACCCTCGACTACGGCCACTTCAACGTGCTGGAGACCACCGACTACATGCGCGGCACGCTGCCCGTGTGGCAGCAGCTGGGCTTCCGCTTCGACGCCGTCTGCACGGGCCTTATGTTCAGCGAGGAACAGGCCCGCCTCGTGGTTGATTATTGCAAGAAGCTGAAGGACTCAGCCACTCAGCCACTCAGCCACTCAGCCACTTCTCCTACCACTGTCTTCGTCGACCCCATCATGGGCGACGGCGGCCGCCTCTACAACGGCATGGGGCAGCGCCAGGTGGAGCTCATGCGCGAGATGGTCTCCGTCGCCGACCTCACCTTCCCCAACTACACCGAGGCCTGCTACCTGGCCGATGTGCCTTTCCGCCAGGAAGGGCTCTCGTGGGATGAGGTCTGCGCACTCCTCGACACCATCGTGGCCCTCGGCGCACGCTCGGTGGTGATCACCAGCGCCAAGGTCGACGGCCACAGCTGCGTCGTTGGACGCCGCAGCGACAAACCCCTGTCAGGGTTCCCACAGCACCACGACGATGGCCGTTATTTCCGACTCGACTACGAGGAGATCCCCCTCGCCTTCCACGGAACGGGCGACATCTTCTCCGCCGTCCTCATCGGGCGCCTCATGAACGGCGAGCCCCTGCGCGACAGCACCCAGGCGGCCATGCGTGTCGTCAGTCGCCTCATCGACCGCAACCGCGACCAGAAGGATCTCTGCTTGGGCATTCCGATAGAGAAGTGTCTGGATTTATTATAGTTCTACCTGTACGCCAAAGCTGAAGCGGGTGTTGAGGTCCAGGTGCCAGTCGGGGTCGATGAGGCGGTTGTAGGTGCGGCCGAAATAGAAGCTGCCGAAGTCGAGGCTGGATGAGAGGGCCACGTGGCGCGAGAGGCTGTAGGTGTACCGCACTCCGCCCCAGAAGTTGTCGGCCTCGGCCTCGCCGAAGTCGAAGCCCAGGCGCAGCGTCATGTCGAGGCCCATTTCGTGGCGGAAGCGGTAGGGGATGATGTGGAACTGTGCCGTGACGCCCCAGCCCACTTCGTATCCGTTGGTGACAAATATCCATTGCAGGCTCTGCCCGTTCCCGATTTCCTGTCCGCCGCTGCTCATGGCGTTGGAACCCACCAGGTTGGCGTAGAGGCCCACCTCCCAGTGTTGCCATAGGCGGTAGTTCACTGCCAGGCTCACGCTGCGGTTGGGACGGTTGGCCAGCACGCCGGAGCCGAGCTGCAGCACGCTGGTTGCGGTAAGCTGGGTCGAAGCGTCGACCGCAATGTTGAAGCGGTGCCAGTCGAACCCTTGGGCCATGGCCATATTGCCCATCAATACTATCAGTCCTGTTAGAAATATCTTTTTCATATACTTAAACTGTTTGAATCAATAATTGAGACTTATGCCCAGGCAGAGGGGGTAAACCTTGGTGTCGAGGGTGGGGAGGTCGTCCTTGCGGGCGGTGCGGAAGAGGGGCGTCAGCGACCCTTTGACGAAGAACGACAGGCGGTTCCAGCCGATGTCCAGCCTCAGGTCGAGGCGGAAGCGGTTCCAGATGTCGCCGATGGTGTCGTTCAGGATGTCTATGCGTCCGTTCTCGGCCTCGGGGCCTTCGGTCCATGTGCACTGGCTGCGCATGAAGGCACCATCGGTGGAGAGCTGTATGGCGGGCCTGAGCTCGGCGCTGATGCGCAGGCCGCGGTAGTCGAGGCGGCGGTGCCACTCCACCCGCAGGGGCAGGCTGATGGGAAGGACCTGCAGGGAGCTGCGCCACACGCGCTTCTGTCCGGCGTAGAAGGGCTTGTTGTAGTAGGCTGGCTCGTCGACGGGGCCGAAGTGGGTGAGGCCCGTGGCGGGGTCGACGGTGGTGCCCATCAGGCGGGGAAAGATGTAGACCTCAGTGGTAAAACCTATACCCACGCCGAAGTCCCAATGCTTCAGTCGGAGGAAGTTCCATCCGAGCCGGAGGTCGTAGCAGCCCAGGGAGGCCGTGGGGTTCATCTGGTAGTCGTCCATGGCCACCGCCGCGCCGCCGAGGGGACGCAGCGACCATCCGCTGATGCCGATGCCTATGCCGCCGAACAGACGGTGGATGGTGGGCGAGAGGTTGAGTTGGAAGGCTTCCTCCTGATCCTCCACGCCCATCTGCTCCGTGCGGCTCTCGCCTTTGACGGTGCGGGTGAGGTCGTCGCTCGCGATGCCTCTGTGGCGCAGGGTGGCGAAGTCGTCGCTCTGCACCCATGCCTGCTGGGCCTCGACGGGCTGCAGCAAAAGCAGGGTGCTGTGGCCGCGGGCTTCGAGGACGAGCATCTCCAGGTGCAGGGTGTCGCGGCTGGGATTGGAGAGCCACAGGCGGCTGTCGTCGTAGCTGTGCAGGTAGAGGCGCTGCGAGGTGGTGTGGATGTCGATGCCGTTCAGGTAGGGGAAGCTGGCGGGAATGTCGAGCACACCGCCGCTGACGGTCATGTTCTTCAGCGGCATCCGCAGCGAGTCGGCCTGCGACAGGCTGCCGTTGACGGTGGTCTGGATGTAGTCCGTGGTGTCGGGGATGACGTTGACGTTGTGCAGACCGTAGACATTCACCGTGTTGATGCTCTGGCCAAGGTCTTGCCGCAGCACCAGGGTCTGCTTCTGTTCTTGCGCCTCGGCGGCGACGGCCACGGCGAAGAGCATCGCGAAGAGGCAGAGGGCTGCCACGAGGGGTTTTGGATTGTGTTTCATATATATCTATTTTATCTGTTTGCCACAAGGGATTCGAGCCAGGGGTTGACGGCCAGGCGGGCGTTCTCTATCACCGGGGCTACGGTAACGGTGGGCTCCGGCAGCGAAATGGGGATGATTCTATTCTCGACCAGCGGAGTCTCTTCTGGTTGCGTCTGGGGCAGGGAAGCGGCCTCCTCCGCCAAAAGGGGAGATTCTTTTATAGAGGGGATGGAAGGAATAGTGGCGATAGAATTGACAGGAAGAATGGACCGGATAGAAGCAGAGTCTATCCCCTCTATCGCCTCTATTTCTTCTATCGCTTCTATCGTATCTATCAAATCTATTCTCTCTGTCGCCCTACTCCCGCTCTCTTTGGCTATCATCGGACCTCCTTCGATAGGCTTGCGGTTTATCACCAGCAGGGTTGTCCCCACCACAGCTAGCAACACCACAGCCGCTGCCACGCGCCACCAGGTAAAAGCAGACTCCTCTTTGTGAAGCATGCTCTCCTTGCCGGGCAGGGTGGCCATCACGGGCGTCACCTTCACGGCAACCACCTCTTCCATCTCCTCCCGAAGCTCGGGGTGAAGTGAAAGGAATGCCTCCACGGCCTCGCGCTCTTCGCGGGTCAATGCGCCGTCAGCATAGCGCATCAGCCAGCCTTCGTAATTTTCCATCGTTATCATCGGTAGTCCTCCAGTTGTTTCTTCAATTGTTTGCGTGCGCGGAACAGGTAGACGCCCACCTGTTGCTCGCTGAGTCCGGTCAGCCGAGCCATTTCCGCGTATTCATATCCCTCCAAGTCGCGCAGCAGCACCAGCATGCGCAGCTGTTCCGGCAGGGAGGCCAGAGCTTTGGCCAGAGCATCCTTCAGCTCGAAGCGCTCGTGCTGGCAGTATTCCTCGTCATGCTCCACCCGCGCCTGCCACACCACCGTGTCATGTCTGTGCAGGTCCACCAGCCGCCGGTAGAGTGCCCGTATGAGCCATCCTTTGGCTCCCGAAAACTCCACTTCGTCGCGCCGTTCCCAGAGGTCGGCGAAGACGTCCTGTACGGCATCCTCGGCAGCGGCGCTGAAGTTGGCATAGCGCAGCGCGAAGCGGTAGAGGTCGTCGCCCAGGTGGCGTACACAGTGGTTATATTCTTTGGCGTCCATTCTGCACAATATACGTCCACCTATATTCATTTATTACACCCTGCCGAAAAAAAAAGTTTTCATACACCCCGGAGGCCGTTTCGTACACCCAGCGCACGGCGGCCTTCGGGGCATTGTTTTTTTGTTTATTTTTGCACCCCGAAATACATGACGAAAATGAAAAACATTTGCTATCTTGTGCTTGTGGCCTTGCTGTTGGCGGGCTGCTCCGACGGCTCCTCGGAGCCCGTACGCGCCATCTACCATTGGAAGACCACCTACAACCCCACCGACTATGAACTGCAATGGTTGCGCGACCACCGCGTGCAACGCCTCTACCTGCGCCTGTTCGATGTCGATGTCTACGACAATGACGACTACGGCAATGCCGCTCCCATCGCCACCACGCGCTTCCTCCAGCCCCTGCCGGACGACATGGAGATCGTCCCCGTGATCTACATCACCAACGAGGCTATGGGCCGCATGTTGGGCTACCGTGTGGCCGAACTCATCGCCGAGCGTGTGGCGAAGATGGCCGACTGCAACGGCTTCGAACTGAAGGAACTCCAGGTCGACTGCGACTGGACCGAGCGCACCAGGAGCGACTACTACTACTTCTGCCGCAGTCTCCGCGAATGCCTCCACGAGAAGGGCGTCCGCCTCAGCTCCACCGTGCGCCTCCACCAGGTGGACACCACCTTGGCCGACCTCCCCGTCGACGGCAAGGTGCTCATGCTCTACAACACCGGAAACCTCCGCTCGCCGCACACCGAAAACTCCATCCTCGACGATGCCGACGTCAAGCCCTATTTGCGCCACATCGACGCCTCCATGCTCGACAGCATGGATTTCGCCTGGCCGGTCTTCGGGTGGGGCGTGGCCTTCAATGCCGATGGTCGATTCCAGCGGCTGGTGCCCTCGTCGGCCATTGCCGCCGACACCTCAGCCCACCTGCGCGAGGAGTGGGGCCGGGTCGAAGAAATTCAACTCCTGCAGCGCAAGCTCCCTATGCGCGGCAACCACACCACCATCCTCTATCACCTCGATTCCCTCAACCTTTCAAAATACACTTACGATGAAATCGAAGAAATCTATTCCCGATAGTGTCTCGTCCTGTGGCAGGACCCTTGCCCTCTGCGCCCTCTTCTTGATGGCCTCCCTCCGCGCGGCAGCTTGCGGCCCCGGCCCCTTGGTGGCCCCTGACGACTTCGACCTCTACCGCATCCTGCCCTACTACGCCGAGCTTCAAGAGCCCGACGACGGCCGCCGCGAAGCCAACTGCCTCGCTTGGCAGCGCGCTGTGGGAGGCAAGGTGCCCCTGGAGGCCATCCGCCAGGCACTCTACGACCTCTCCCTCCGCGACTGGCTCCGCGTGCAGCAGGGCGACGCCCTCGGCAATGCCTTCTGCCTTCGCCTCCTGAACACCCGCGACACTGCCGCCCTGCAGCTCCTTGTTTGGAGCAAATACTACGAGCAGTGGAGCGAACAGATGCGCTCGCCGTGGTACTACGGCTGCGGCATGGACCAGGCCGACGGCATCGCCGTCGACACTATCGCCGCCGTGGCGGCCACCTATCGTGGCCGCTACGAAGACCGCTATGTGCTGCTGGCCATGAAATGCCTCTACCGTTCGGGCCGCAACGAGGAGTGCGATGCCCTGTGGCAGAAACGCAGGGGCGCCATTCGCGGAAGCCACCTGCACGACCAGGCCGAAGGCTACCGCGCCGCCTGCCTCAACCGCATGGGCCGCCGGAAGGAGGCCGTCGACATCTACTCGCGCCTGGGTGATGCTGCCTCGCTCTTCCTCTTGCTCGACGACCGCGTGGAGGTCTTCGAGCGTGTGTTGAAGCACCAGCCCAACTCGCCCTTCTTTCCTGTGGCGCTGCAAAGGGTGCTCTTCGTGGCGGAAAACTTTGTTTCCAACGAGCAACTGACGCTCTATGCCCTCGACTCCTTGCAGCTGCGCCGTCTGGCCATGCTGGCCCGCCGCGCCGGCAACGACCCCCGGGTGGAGAACAAAGCCATGTGGCGCTATGTCGCCGCCTGCCTGCTCGACCATCTCGGCGACCGACGCCAGGCCCTCGCACTGGTGGAGCATCTCGGTGCCAAGGACGATTACCTCAATACCTCCATCCGCACGCTGCGCATCTACCTGCATTCGCGGCTCGACCCTATAGGCGATGCCTACGAACAACGCCTGCTGGCCGAACTCAAATGGCTCGACACCCGCATGCAGCATGAATGGGTTGCTGCCGACGACGAGACACGCTTCCGCCTGAGCCACATCGACGGCTTCGGCTACAACTACACCGTCTTCCGCACCCTCTATTCCTACGACGCCCTGCGACGCATCATCCTCTCCGAGGGTGGCCTCTACGACCGCTTCCGCCTCGCCGGACGCACCGTGCGCGCCCTCCAGCTGGCCAATATGGCCGACAACCGTTTCCTGCAAATCACGGCCAACCCCATCGTGGCCCTCTGCCGTGGCGGCGAAAGCGAACAGAAACTCTACTGCACCGACCTCGAAGAGGCCCCAACCTACAATGCCTTCTACAGCTGGTTCCCCGTCTACCTCACCGACACCACGGGCCTCTCCAACTCCTTCTTCCTCCGCATAGAGCACTACAACCCCCTCCGCGACTTCGATGGTGAGGACAACC
Organism: uncultured Bacteroidota bacterium; assembly: GCA_902775135.1. GTDB lineage: Bacteria > Bacteroidota > Bacteroidia > Bacteroidales > P3 > Colimorpha. The sequence goes on from CACYKY010000005.1 coordinate 77,613, forward strand.
GTCGTGGGAACTACTTCAATGCCCACGATTTCAGCAATATCCTATTCATACGCGTCGACCGCCTCAAGGCCGACACCCTTGCCGCCTATTGGCGCCGCGTCGAGAAGCCCCGCGACGCCATGGACCGCTGGCTCAACGTCCGCGGCTACACCGACGCCGACTATTGGTGCGACATCATAGGCACCCACTGCCTGCGCGAAATGCGCTTCGCCGAGGCCTACGACTGGCTGCGGCAGGTGGGCGACAACTATGGCGACCGCCTCAACACCACGCCCTGGATGCAGTACGACCCGCTGGAATATGACGCAGTGGCCATCCGCCCCGCCGATCGCCGAGGCTACAAACTGCGCTTCGCTATGGCGATGGGCCACCAGGAGACCTATATGAAAGAAAAAACCGACCCCAACGACCGCGCCGACGCCATGCTGCAGCTCTCCATCGGTCTGCGCAACGCCTTCGGCTACCGCGCCTGGCCATTGGTGGCCTACGGTTACAGCGGATTCTACATCTGGGAAGAGGAACGCCCCTACTACAACGACCCCCTCCACGACGGCTCCTACTATAGTCCCTACATGTTGGCCGACGATGCGGCAGCCCCCTGTGCCGATGCCGCCGAAAAACGCGCCGCTGACCTCCGCCGTCAGGCTTTCGCCACCTACAACGACCCCGAGCGCAAGGCCCTGGCCCTCCGCCGCGTGTGCGAGTTCACCTACCTCATGCACCACTATGCCGACACCCCCACCGGACAGGACATCGCCCGCCATTGCGACCGCTGGAAAGACTACCGCAAAACGTACTAACTTTTACCACGGCAGAGGATGGAAGGAAAATGTTAAAAAGAAGGGAAGAAGATGGGAAGAAGATGGTGGGTGGAAGAGCTGGAAATGAGTGGGTTGGAAATGTTAAAAAAATTATGTTTCTCAGGGAGATTTCCACTCGTCGGGTAATAAAAAAAGAGAGGTTGCGTTATAGAGGAAAATGGTTCAGAATGAACATATAGTCATCACCACCAGTGTCGACCTGCTGCGCGTGGCAGCGGACGAGTTGGTTTATGCCGAGGCCGACGGCAATTACACCACCCTGGTGCTCGCCGACGGAGACCGTCGTGTTGTGACGTTGCAGCTGGGCCAGCTGGAACGCCTCATGGCGCAGCAGATGCCCCGGGCTGCGACAGGCTATGTCCGTATTGGCAAGAGCTTGATTGTCAGTCTGGCCAATGTGCGCTATATCCACCCGGGCAAGGGTGTTCTGGAGCTCCGCAACCCCGCGGGCGCCAAATATGGGCTCTCGGCCTCGCGCGAGGCGCTGCGGGCGCTCAAAGAAATGATGGAAAGGAACATGAAATGAAAGAAATCAACGATAACGAGATACGTGTCATCGGCTCCACCGGCAACATGAAACGTCGCCGCTGGCCTTGGTACGGATGGCTGGCCGTCGGCGTGGTGCTGGCGGCGCTGGTGGCGGTGGTGGCAACGGTGCTGCTCCTCCAGACGCCCAATAAGGTGGAATCTGTAGAGTCCCCTGTCGACAACTGCTCGGCCACTCAGCCACTCAGCCACTCAGCCACTCATCTACTCACCATCTCCGATACCATCGTCGACGATGTCCCCCTGACCCTATACATGCTCAACTGCCTCCTTCCCGACTGCCCCCGCGCCTCTCTGCAGGTGGGCTCCCCGGATGTGGAAGATTCTTCTCTGCTGCTGGCCGTGATGGCCGCCGACGTGCGGGCCGACAACGGTGGCGTCGTGGGCGACTTCGTGGTCGATGGCCGTCAGCTGGCACGCGGCGAGAAGAAAGAGGGCTACTGCTCCATCCTCGACGGTGTCCCCGCCATCGGTCGCGGGGGAGATGCCGCTTTGGAGCAGGCGCTGAACGCGAAGGGCTTCTTCTTCCGCCAGTATGTGCTGGTGAGCAACGGCGAGGCGGTACCGCCTAAGCCCAAGGGTAAGAACCACCGACGCGCCTTGTGTGTCGTCGGCCACTCGGTGTTTGTGGTCGCCTCCGGCGACCGCGAGTCCTACCACGACTTCGCTACGGCGTTGGCCGACCTCGGTGTCGACAACGCCATCGCCCTCGTGGGCTCCGAGTCGCTGCTCATCTACCGCACCGCAGGAGGCCTGCTGCACAGCATCGGCACAAGCCTGGATGCCGACAACGCCAACTTCATTGTCTGGCGGCGCTAGTCATTTGTTCGGTTTGTTTCGGTTTGTTTCGGTTAGCTACACTTGGCGTATCTTCCCGTCGCTGCCGCGTTTGTACACCGTGAAGTGTTTCCTTACCTTCTCCAGGAAGGGACTCAGGGCATGGGTGCTCCGTCCATAGTATTCGTCGTAGAGGACGCAGAGGCGTTTCTTCGACCGCGATAGCGCCACGAAGAGGCGGCGGGCATCTTCCTGTATCTGTTTCTCGGTCCAACTGCGTGAGCCCGGATAGACGCTGTCGATGGCCCTGTATACGATTACCGTGTCAAACTCCAGCCCCTTGGCTTTGTGTACGGTGGAGATGATGTAGCGCTCCTCCAGCGAACTGCCGCACATGTCGGCCTCCTTGCAGGTGTTCAGGTCGGTGACGTAGCGCTCTAGCTGCTGCCGCAGGGTGGGGTAGAGGTCCGTGCGGATGAGGTCGGTGTCGAGGAAGTGCATCAGGTGCTGCCACTTCTCCACGGGGTCGATCATCCCGCCGGCCACCATGCGCATGTAGACAAATTCCAGCTCCTCCGTGAGCGCCACTTCCCGGTGCTCGTTGCCGAGGCCGTGAAGGTAGATCTCCGCATAGCGGGAGTGGAACTTGTCCACCTGCCGCTGGTGGTCGGCAATGAAAAGGCGCTGCTCCGCAATGAGCTGCGTGGCGTTGAGGTGGCAGAAGTTCAGCAGCGACAGGGTGGCCATGATGTCGTCGTCGGCCTGGTGGCTGTTCTGCCCCTCGAGGTGGAGCACCTCTAGCAGGTGGCCCAGCTTGTACTGCCGCAGGCGCGGACGCACCAACCGGATGTATTTCAGGGTGTCGAAGTAGCGCGGACAGAGCGCCTCGAGGTCCAGCTCCGGACAGCTCCGCCGCAGGTTGTGCAGCAGTATCTGGTAGTCGTAGTTCACGTTGTGCCCCACAAGCACCTTGCCCTTGCAGTATTCCATGAAGAGACGCAACCCCTCGGCACGCCCGTGGCGCTTGCTGTTGCGGTACACCTCCAGCATGGGGTTGGGGTGGCCGCCAACGGTGGCCGGCAGCTCGCGGTCGGTCTCGAGGATCACATTGAAGGGCTTGCCCACCACCTTGCCTTCTCGCACTCGCACGGCGGCAATCTGGATGATGTCGTCCGTCCGCGTGTCGAGGCCCGTGGTCTCCGTGTCGAAGATCACCAGTTCCTCGCTGTCGTAGGCACGGACCATCTCCTGCAGGTAGCTGCTGTCGGGGTGCAGGAGGAAGTCGGTGGGCAGCAGGGCCACGCGTCGCATGTCGCGCATGAAGTTGCGCGCGGCGGTATAGGTGGGCATCACACGCAGGCCCCACAGCAGGCGCGCCCAGGCAATGAAGACCATCTCGTCGGTCAGCACATTCATGTGCGCCAGCATCAGCCGCATCGAGGGCAGCGAGAAGAGGTCGGTGCCGCTGATCTTGAAGTGGCTGATGCCCATGCCTCTCATCACCTCGCCGATGTCGTCGGCTTCGCGGTTGGTGCTCACCAGGATGGCCACTCTCCCCTCGGGGTCCATCTCGCCGTAGCGCTTGGCGAAGCGGGCGGCATAGTAGCTCTCCATCTGGGCGTCGCCGACGTTGAGCAGGCAGAGGTCCTCGGGAGCATGCGTGGGGTTGTGCTCCGTGGTGGGAAGCATATCGCGCCCGATGCCCAGGTTGGTGACGGCGAAGTCGTTCTGCAGGTCCAGCAGGTAGCGCGGCGAGCGGTAGTTGGTGTGCAGGTAGTGGATGCTCTTGCTGCAGCGGCGCTTCAAGGCCTCGAGGGTCTCTAGCTTGGCGCCGATGAAGGAGAAGATGGCCTGCTGCTCGTCGCCGAGGTACACGATGGTGGCGTCCGGTGTCGCGAGGAGGTCCACCAAGGCGAACTGCAACGCATTGAGGTCCTGCACCTCGTCCACCTCTATCCAGCGGTATTTCCTGGCGTTCTCCGCCTCATGCGTCAGGTATTGGTAGGCTTTTATCAGCAGGTCGTCGTAGTCAAGGAGGTCGTTCTCCGCCTTGTATCGCTCATAGGCTTTGGCCAGCACCATCATGTTGGCCGCCGGAAGTTCGGCAAGGGTGCCGTAGCGCAGCATGAGGCTGTCGATGTTGCTGTATATCGTCGCCAGATGCTCCTCGTCGAAGGGCATCCCCAGCACGTCGCAGAGCTTGGCCAAGCTGCCGGCGCGGAACAGTTCGTTGTGCAGCACCAGCTCGCCCCTCATCCCCAGCACCATCTGCTGCAATCCGTGCTGGAAGCGCATCAGCTCCGTCGTCCGACTGGTGATGTTCAGCCGCTTGCAGAGCTCCTCCTGGACGATGCTCTCCACGTCGCCCTCGTCGATGATGGCGCTGTTGTGGTTGACGATGCCCTGGTTGAAGAGCAGCTGCGAGCAGTAGCGGTGGATGTTGCCCACGAAGAGGTCGTCGGGCACAGGGTTCTCCGTGCGGTCGGCTATGCGCTGCGCCATCCCCTTGGCGGCGCGGTTGGTGAAGGTGAGACACAGCATGTCGCCGTACTCCACGCCGCATTCGTGCGCATGCACCACGCGCTCCGTCAGGATGTCCGTCTTGCCGCATCCCGGCGGCGCCAGCACCAGGTGCCGTCCACCTTGGATTTCAATGGCTTCCTGCTGCCAAGGGTCAAAATGTCGCTGCTGCATCATGTTCGGGTTTAGAGTTGTTTGAGCCACTGGTTGAGGAATCGGTCGTAGACAATATATCCTTCTGGCTGCCTATAGGCCAGCTCTTTCTCGAGGAGCGTTTCGAGTACGGTTTTAATGCTGCTTGCGCTGGCAAGTCTGTGCCTTTTCATGAAATCCTTTCCCGTGGGCTCTTTGACAATGCCGTCGCGGGCAATTGCCTTGAGTACTGCAAACTGGTTAATGGTCAAGAATTGCGACAGACTTTCGTATTGGGGAGCCTTGCTGGCAGTCACCGAGAGAATTGCACTATGAAGTTGTTCGGGGGTTTCCACAGCCTTATGGCATTCGTACAGCCTGTTCAGTATCGATTGGATGTACCAAGTGTATCCATCGAAGTTCGTGTATAGTTTGTGGAACACCTCCCTGTCTATGTGTCCTCCCTTGTTTTCAAAGAAATTGTTTGCAAATTGGTAGTATGTCGACTCCTCTATCGGAGTCAGGTTCATGATGTCTGTGCTTTGGTAAAAAGGTCGTTGGGGAGAAACGAACATCTCGGACATCAGGTGTTGTTTGCTGCCGGAGAAAATGAAGTGGATGTTTCTGAGAAATTGTATGTTCGACCTCAGCAAGGCTTCGGTTCCGTTTTCGGGATAAGTGGTTATTTGCTGGAATTCGTCAATGGCTATGAAGATTTCTTTGTCGAGGCGGTTCAACTGGTTGAAGGTGTTCTTCAACGATATCTCAGACTCTTTAGGGTCAATGTTGACGGTCACATTGGGAAGGCCTGTCATGTCGTCAATACCCACCACGGGCCTCAATGCTCCCATGAAGTCCAACACCTTTCGGCCAAAGGCTTTCCCTTTAGACAATGCTGTGTTCAGCACTTCCGTTCCCAGCATGTTGACGAACTCGTGCTGATTTTTGGTCGGAAAGATGTCGATATACAGACACAATGCGTCCTTGTTTTCCGAGAGGATGTGCTGGAAAGTGTGCAAAATAAGTCCTGTTTTCCCCATTCTTCTTGGCGAAATTAGGGTGATATTTCGCCCATTATAGAGTGCAGAAGCCATCGTTTTGGTCTCTTCTTCCCGATCGCAGAAGTATTTTGGACTTTCGTAACCTTGACAGATAAAGGGATTTATGTTTCTTCTCTTCATATTGTGGTCTGTTTTAATTGTTTATATGTCATTACGTAAATTCCGTTACGTAAATTCCGTAATGCAAAGATACAACTTTTTTTGAAAACGAAGCGCGTGAGAGTGAAAATTATTGAAATTATAATTATTACTTTTATAATAATTGCAAAAGTAATAAAAATATTCAAACTGGCAAAAATTAATTGAGTCTACGGGAAAAAACAAACCGCTGCCTAGCGATGTTGTGCCGGGCAGCGGTCGTGTGTAGACGATACTTCTGCTATCTTTACAATTTCTTTACATCAAAATTGCCGGAAGCAAGGCCGCTGATTACCTTTGCACCTTGTTTCTGAAAATGTGCTTTAATGTGATCGAGCATCCCAGCAGGTGTTGGTGTGCCGGAACTGGGATAGTCAACTACAAAAGAGTCTCCCTTCTTGTAGTATTTTCCGTCTACATAAAATTGGTTGTTGCAAGTTACGGTTACTAAAATTTTGTACATGATGCTATTTTTTTTTATTGGCCTACTCTTTTATTGGATTTTCGGCTTCCTCCATATTTGTAAGTTTCTAAACTTCTTTTTTCGTCAGCTCCATTCAGTTGGATGAATCTATGTCTTGCGACGTCTTCCTCTTTGTGCATGCCGGCCGGCTTCTTGCATTGTCTACTTTTTCTTAATATCGGGGTGGTGCGGCCGTTTGGTTTCGCGGACGTTATAGAGTGGCGTATTGTCGGGTGGTTGCCACGCAAAGCGGCAGTCACGGATGCGTACGGTGAGACCGAAGTTATCGTGCATACGCTTGACGATGTCGCCCACTTGGTCTGTGCCTCTGACACAGAGTGTGTCGCTGGTAACGGTGCCAAACTCCTCTATGCGGCGGGGGTCGTGTCTAATTCGCTTCATGCCTTCGTATATCCACAAGTCGGCCTCGAAAGCCACGTTGAAACGTACTTCTAGTTCTTCAAGAGTCCAGCTGCGCTCGATAGTAAGTCCAGCATTGGCGATATCCTCGCGGTGGAAGTAGATGAGAACATCGCGCAGGATACGTTCAATGACTAAGGGGACTATGGCATTCCAGAAGTATGCATTTTCGTCGTCTTGCTCTATCAGTTTCGCTGGACACACGTAGTAACTGTCTGTCACTTCTCTGCTTGATTCATCCTGGGTTATTAATTCTAGCTGAAGGCTATGCCCGTCGTAGTAGCAATCGTCAATCAGAATATGGTATATGGCTCCATCTTCGGCTCTCCACTGGGCAAGTTCATATTTTGCGGTGCAGTAGTCGAGTGGAAGTCTCACCAATTTCCAATCAAAGGCGCAGAAATGTTTGATGTTACGGAGATCCATCTGACGCTCTACCTCCGCTATCAGCTCAAGAATAATTGCTTTGCTGTCCATATTGATAGAATAATATGTTTTGTCAAAGTTTTTTGGCAACAACTTCACCGAATCTGTGCATCAGGTTGATGGTGTCTAATCTCTCTAAGAAGAAAGTATTAATAATAATTGACTTGGTTTTCGAATTCTTTTTCAATTTCCCACCCGTAATCCTGCTCGCCTTTCACTATTATTTTATACCTCGGATCGTCCAAATTGTACTCCCAATTTTCACCTTCTTCAACATCTCTGATATAGTGTCCACGGTATGTGATATGCCAGGGGTCGGACCAATTGGAATACAGAAGTCCGTTGAAATTGTCCATTCTCTGAAATTCGAGCTGGTTGATATCAAACATGGTGTCTTCAATATGGAATTGGAATAACATCATATCGCAATACTGCTCAATTAAAAGATATTTCCCGGCCATAAAACTGGGTCCATCTTCAATCTCTTCCTGCGGCTTGGTGTTACTACTAATTTTGACAAACTTATTAAAAATAAGATCGACATCTTCTGTATGATAGACTTCTTCGCCCTTTGGAGATGTACTTTCATCTTCGTTTAGTCCTGTCACATCGTAAACCGTCAATTTAAAATCCTCGGGGATAGCATTGTCGCTAATGCCATAAGTCATAGCAAAATCTTTCCCCTGAAGTTCAAAGCTTATGGGTTGAACATCTTCTGCGGTCTTTATCTTTCTCATCTTTAATTTTTTGTATGCTGCGTCGTTAAGCTCGCGCAATTCCATAAAAGTCGTACCCTTTAACTGTAATTCGACCCTGAATCTTTTCATTGTGTTTTTATTTATTTAAATTCTTGTTAATTTCACTATGAGATGCTATCTCTATGTCAGATTGTTACCATACAGTATCTGAAGTTGGCTTTGTCGCGTGGCGTGCTGTGTGCTCCGTCGGGTTCCCAATGGATAGTGTACTGACCGTCCAGTTTGAATGCCGGGTAACTGGCGGCAATCTTGCTGTTTCTGTTCTTCCAAGCCATACGTCCTGATGCTGTGCGGCCTTCCGTCATACGGAATGCATAGTAGTTGACCTTGTCGGCCTCTTTGCCTTTGGGACTTTCGACGTAGTATGGGTCGTTGGTGACAAAAATGGCAATGCCGTTCTTGACGGTGGGATAGGTTTTGCGGAGCATCTCTACTCGGCGCACGTCTTTCCAAAACCCGTACATCCCTAGGTCTTGAGCCCCCTGGTTTTTGAGGATTGTCATCTGCTTCTCTTGGCGGCCGAAGAGCATACCGTCTGCCACCAAGCCTTTGGTTTTGTACTTGATTTCGATGGGCAGGTATTCTTCGCCGTCGCTGACCACCAAGTCGACATACATTTCCTGCAAGTCGCCCTCCTTGGTGCGCCAAGGGAAGTCTTCATCGGATTTCACATTATCCTTGAATGTTTTGCTGTTGGTGGGCACCCATTGCTCGAAATAAAGTTCCCACTTCTTCATCAGATGATTCGACAAACGCATCTGCAAGTGCAACTCGTTGGCGAAAACAACTTTTTTCTCGTCGCATTCTTTGAAGTATTGCTCAATGGATGCAGCCACTTCCTTTGTAAAGTCTGATTGTTTCACTTATTCTATACTTTTGGTTGTTAATATAAAAACAAATATTTAACACGCGCAGCGTGCCACCGAATTCTTCTTTGAAGCGCTCGCAGAGCGTCGACACCCAAAGCGTCCGTCCACTTTGATTTCCATAGTTGTTTTGTTAAATGTGATGAATATAGTATTTGTTGTTTTTTTCATTACCGGTTCTTGCAGAGCAACAGTATGAACGTGCCTTTCATGATTTCCGACTGCAAATGTATGAATATAACATTCTCTTTGCAAATCCGTTTTGGTCCGTTTTGCAATCTGCTCAGTTTCAATGGCACAAAAATAGGGTTCCCGTCTTGGAACCCTGTCGTATGGTGTCAAAATTGCAGTCGCCGTTTCGTTTTTCCCCTGCCGGCCGCTGAGCCTATTCCTCTTTGGCCGGCAGCTGGCGCACCAAGGTCAGCCCTCCAAGCTGCCCTATCTCGTACAGCGGCCAGCTGGAATCTCCATGGATCACGTTGGCTAGCATCGCAGGGTGCCCCAGGGCGAAAAATGCCGCCTGGAAGGTGTCGTCGGCCCTCAGTTTGCTGCCCTCACTCATAACGACCCTGAAGGTGCTGTTGCCCAGATATTCCACCACCACCTCGCGCCCGGGGTTCCAGCGCAGCTGCAGGTACTCGCCTGGCAGCAGGTCGGCTACCTTGACGCCCTGCCCGAGAACGGGGTCGCTCGAGGGCGTGTTGTCGCCGTGGTGCTCGCAGAAGTCGTCATAGTTGCGGTAGCCTATCGAACGCGCCAACAGGTTCAGCGTCCCCCGGCGCGGGACGGAGCTCATACCGCCATACTGCCATAAGCGCTTCACCGTAGTGAGCCCAATCGGCTCGCGCGTGCGCCCTTCTACAAATGCCGTCAGGGTGTAGAAGTCGCCAGGCGTACGCGCCTCGCAACCCGCCGCCTCGCAGACAAGGCGGCGCAGGGTCTCCAGATGGGTGTCGTTGTTGTCCATATTTTCGGCTGCAAAATTACACTTTTTTCTTCAATCGCACAATATCCGTTTTGGTCCGCATTGTTTTTTCCCCCTTGCTCTTGCTTTTTTTTCGTATCTTTGCATCCTCAAAATGCCCTTGTCCGAAGTGTAGCGCAATGAATATCAACTCAAATACTGCCAATTCTGCCAATCACCCCTCGTCGCTCGTCGATGGCCCGTCGGGGCTCGTCTCCGGCGGCAGCGGCATCACCGAGCCTTTCTTCTCCAACTATGAGGAAATCGCACGCGGCTCCACGCATGTGCTCTTCCGCGCCCGCCGCTACGGCCGTTGGTATGTGCTCAAGGGCATACGCGACGAGCTGCGCTCCAACCCCCTCTACGACGAGTGGCTCTACAAGGAATACAGCGTGGGGGTCTCTCTCGACCATCCCGCCATCGTCCGCGTGGAAAGCCTCGAGGACGACAACGTGGTGGGCCGATGCATCGTGATGGAATGGGTGGAGGGTCAAACCCTCGACCAATGGAGGCAGGGGAAGTCTGCCGCCGACGTCCGCGCGATGTTCTCCCAGTTGCTCGATGCCGTCGATTATCTCCACCACCACGGCATCTACCATCACGACATCAAGCCTTCCAATATCATCATCGCCCACGACGGCCGCCTCAAACTCATCGATTTCGGCCTCAGCGACGGCCCACAGTACGCCGCCTTCAAGCACAGCGCCGGCAGCGACGGCTTCGCTGCTCCCGAACAGAAAGCCGGCACCACAGCCGACCACCGCGCTGACATCTACGCCCTGGGATGCATCCTTCTCTCCCTCTTCGGCCGCCGCTACCGCCATGCGGCACGTTGCGCCATGCGCGAGGACCCGCAAAAGCGGCCCCAGTCGGTGGCCGCGTTGCGCCGTCTTATGCACCCCCGATGGTGGATCTCGCTACTGGTGCTCCTCCTGCTGGCAGCAGCGGTCTTCCCCGTACTCTTCCCGCTCCCCATCGTCCACAGCTTCGTCCTGCCTTCCGGCCAGACGGTCTACTACCGTGTCCTGCAGCATGTGCCGCATCGACAGGTGGCTTTGGTATACGCTGGCACCGATGATCAGGAGTGGCCGGGCGACCTCGAGATGCTGCAGGGCCACCTCGACATTCCTCCCACCATACGCCATCTGGGGTTGGATTACGACCTCGTCGCAATCGGCGAGCACTCGTTCCATAACCAGAGCTTCATCACCGGCGTGACTCTTCCCGAAGGGCTGCTGCGCATCGGCGACGGCGCCTTCGCCGGCTGCCCGGCCATGAAGGATACCCTCGTCATCCCAAGCTCGCTGCGTCTGATTGGCGACGACGCCTTCACCGACTGCAGCGGCATCCCCGCCGTACGTTGGCTGGCCGACAGCTGCAACGTCTCAAATGAGGCTAAGCAATGTTTCTATCGCTGCCTCTCCTTGCGTAAGGTCGTCATCGGCCCTGGTGTCTCGGTGGCAGCAACGAGGACATTCAACAACATCCGCGTGCTGGAGTCGGTATACTTCGCCGACGGCGTCGTCACCATCGGGCGCGACGCCTTTGCTATGGATAGCAGCCTCTCCGCTGTGCGCTGGCCCTCGTCGCTGCGTGTCATCGAGCACGCTGCCTTCTACGAATGCGACCTGCGCGAGATCGTGCTCCCCGACTCCCTGCAGGTCGTCGGCACCTATGCCTTCGCCTACAACAACCACGTGCGCCGCATCGCACTCGGACCTGCTGTCAGCTTCGTGGGCACCTATGCCTTCGCCGACTGCTATGAGCTCGAGGAAGTCACCGTCCAAGCCTCCCTACCGCCCCAGGTGGTGGTAACCTCCTTCGACGGCATGCCCGACGGCGTACGCCTCCGCGTCCCCAAGGCCTCCGTCAACGCCTATCGCAGCGACCCCGTCTGGAACCGCTTCACCATCGTCGGCTATCCTTTAGTGAATGGTGATGAGTGACTAGTGATGAGTGATTAGTGAATGGTCGCCTTAGCCCTGAAAGGGCAACATAACCTAGCACAGGGCCGTCAGCCATATCACGCTGAGGTCATACCCCTCCAAAAGCACCCTGTTTCAGTTCCGGTTCCCCAAGCGCTACGGCAAAATCCTCATAGTGAGTATGCTACGCGATGAGCACCTCTCCGTCCTCTCTTTCCTCAAGTCCTACCGCAATCTCTATAAGCCTCATAGAATGAAGTATTTATCCACCATCTAATCAAACCCTATGCGTGACAGTTCCAGTTGTTCCAATTAAAAAATGCGTGACACAATCCCCTTCTTATAATATATAACTAATTAATAATTAATAATATAAGTATAGAATAGGGGAATTGGTACCCCTCAAAAAACAACTGGAACAACTGGAACTGGAACGGAAAGCCAAAATTTTCACAATCATTTTCCAACCTAAAAAGCAACAAATCAATGAAATACGACATCAGCAACACCTCGGCACCTAAGATGCCAACCCTCGGAAAAGGGACAGAATGTATCCAAATTCTCCTCTCTCAGGCCTCAAAAGACATACACGAACCCCTCGTTCCGATGCTTTTCCCCGTTCTGGGAGCACACATGAGCGGTTCTGAATTTCAGTATCCGGACCTCACTTGGAAGGAAATCTGTGGCCAAATGGCCAATCTCGTGGCCCTCCCCCTCTTCTCCTCTTCTTACAGATCGATGTCCCCGGTCTCAAATCTCAGTCTCAGTTGAAAAAAAGGTCACTCCCCAACTCCATTCCTATCCTTTATTTCTTATTTAATTATTTAATAATAAGATATATATGATATAAAAGATGATAAAATGATGCAATGTGAATATGCCTTTTTTTCAACTGAGACTCTGAGACTGAGATTCTCTTCTTTCTTCTATCCTTGTAACTCATTGTGCCTCAATTGGAATGAATTCGTTTTTCGCCCGTTGGAATCTCACCATCTTCTAGAAAACCATCAAAATCGTGCTCCAAACCATTCATTTTTCCTCCTAAAAAGCCTCCCCAACGCTCCCCAAAGTCCTCTTCCTGTCCCTTCCCCTCCCATTTCCGGTTCGTACCTTCGTCGTAAAAAATACGGTTCCGGCCCCATTTTGAAGTCTCATTGTCCCAAAAATCCGTCTCGAAACTGAAAATATGCCAATGTTCCACCCTTTTTGAGCCTGTCCGTCGCAAACGCACACCCATGCAGCCCTGCGACGTTAGCTGGGGATATGCAGAGGGCTGGAGCAAACTCCATATCCTGCCTGGCTCCGAAGGAGACATGGCCTGCGACGTTAGCTGGGGATGTGCAGAGGACTGGAGCAAACTCCATATCAACTCCGAGTCAAGTCCGAGTCAACTCCGACTCCAAAGGGACCAACGCCCACCCCTGCCTGGCTCCGAAGGAGACATGGCCTGCGACGTCAGCAAGGCCCTGAGCAGAGGGCTGGAGCAAACGCCCACCTAAAGCCCACCTAAAGCCCACCCAACGCCCACCTAAAGCCCACCCAAAGCCCACCCCTGCCGGCTCCTTAGGAGACACGGCCTTATCGGCCTTATGGGCCTTATCGCCCTTAATGCCCTTATCGCCCATATCTCCCATATTGCCCATATCGCCCATATCATCCCTATCGCCCTTATCCCCCGCCAACCATAATACAAATAATCGCACAAATATTAAGCCTCCCAACACAATAATAAATGGCAATCTACGTTATTAAAAGAAAACACTTTTTGCATCATGAAGAAATCAACTATTACGATTATCGCTGTCGTCGGTGTGCTGGCCGTCATCGTGCTGTGGGGCATCGGCGTGAACAACAAACTCGTCACCCAGGAAGAGAATGTGTCGAAGGCTTGGAGCCAGGTGGAGAACGTCTACAAGCGCCGCATGGACCTCATCCCCCAGCTCGTGAACACCGTGCAGGGCGCCGCCAACTACGAGAAGAGCGTGCTGACGGAAGTTACCAACGCACGTGCCGGCGTACAACAAACCCAAGTGGATCCCTCACAGCTCAGCGAGCAGCAGATAGCCGCCTACCAGAAGGCTCAGGACAACCTCAGCAAGGCACTGGCCACCACCATCAAGGTCACCGTGGAACGCTATCCTGAACTCACCGCCACACAGGGCTTCCGCGACCTCCAGACACAGCTTGAGGGCACCGAGAACCGCATCGCCGTCGAACGCGCCAAGTTCAACGAGGCCGTCCAGGCCTACAACACCAAGCTGCGCCGCTTCCCCACCAGCCTCATCGCCGGCATGCTCGGATTCGAGAAGAAGGGCTACTTCACCGCCCCCGAGGAAGCTGCAGAGCCTGTGAATGTGGAGTTCAACTTTTAATATGAGAATTGAAAATTGAAAAGATGATACAGAAATTTTTGCGACTTATTGCCTGCGCAAGCATTATTCTCACTTCTCAATTTTCAATTTTCAATGTTGCGCAGGCGCAGACAGGTTGGCTGCCCGAGAAGAGCAACCGGCTGGTGAACGACTACAGCGGCATCCTGTCGGAAAGCCAGCGCGGCTCGCTCGAACAGCGCCTGGTGGCTTTCAACGACTCTTCGTCGAACCAAATCGTCGTGGTCATCACCCCCACTCTCGGCGGCGACGAGGAGAACGCTGTGGCTCAGCGCATAGGCCAGAGCTGGGGCGTGGGTCAGAAGGCTTTCGACAACGGCCTTGTCATCCTCATCAAGAGCAAGACCGCTGAGGAAAACTGGGGCGCTGTGGCTATCGCCACAGGCTACGGCCTCGAGGGAGCGCTGCCCGACGTCGCCTGCAAGCATATCATCGACGAGGAAATGCTCTCCCGGCTCGGCGACGGCGACTACTACGGCGCCATCAACAACGCCCTCGATGTCATAGAGCCCATCGCCAGCGGCGAATACAGCTATGCTCAGTACCGCGCCAACGAACGTCGCAACGCACTCGTTGGCCTCGGTATCTTCGTGGGCCTCATCGCCCTGGTCGTGGGTCTCCTGGTATACTACGCCAAAAAACACCCCGACGAGTTCAACAACCGCGGCGGCGGCAGCAGCGGCAGCAACGGCGGCATCTTCTTCGGAGGCTTCCCCATAGGGATGGGCGGCAGCCGCGGCGGCGGCTTCGGAGGCTTCGGAGGCGGCGGCTTCGGTGGCTTCGGAGGTGGCGGTTTCGGAGGCGGCGGCGCCTCCGGACGATTCTAAAATAAGAAAAAAAATTTGCACGGTTCAAAAAATGTTAGTATCTTTGCAGCACGTTTGTTTTGGGGAGAATTCCAATTACAAGCTGACAATCAGGTAAATAAACAATAAAAAAGTATACACCATGGGTATCAATGCTAACAAAAAAGTGAAGAGAAGAAAAGTCCGCATCAACGGCAACAAGAACTCCACCAACAACTGGGGTATCACCGCCGCTGGCTGGAATGCTGTGCACAAAGCCATCATCAACGCCGAGGACTAAAAACTCATCTACGAGTTAATTATTAAGAGTCATGAGTATCCCTCGTGACTCTTGATTTTTTTTCTCTGAACCCATAACCGCTCATCTGCTATGAAACAGACAACGCTTTGCTATATCGACAACGGCGACAGCTACCTCATGCTGCACCGCGTGAAGAAGGAAAACGACGCCAGCCACGGGAAATGGATCGGCGTGGGCGGCAAGTGCGAGGCCGACGAGAGCCCCGACGAGTGCATGCTCCGCGAGGTGAAGGAGGAGACAGGCCTGGCAATCACTAGCTGGCACTACCGCGGTATCGTCACCTTCATCTCCGACACCTGGCCCAACGAGTACATGCACCTCTTCACCGCCGACCGCTGGGAGGGCCAACCCGATATGAGCATCGACGCCGAAGGTACCCTCGCATGGATCCGCAAGGACGACCTGCCCGTTCTTCCCGGCACCGGCAACCCCGCCCTCACCCTCTGGGAGGGCGACAAAATATTCCTCCGCCTGCTGATGGACGATCAGCAGCCCTTCTTCTCCCTCAAGCTCGTCTACGTGCAAGACGAGATGACATCCGCCTCCCTCAACGGCAATCCGCTGTGAGGTCTGCAGGCTCTCACCCGACTTCTGCCCCGAAAGGGCAAAATAACCTGGCACAGCCCCCCCCTGTGTGACAACACACGATAATCAAAGAATGCCCTGAAAGGGCAACATAACCTAGCACAGGGGCTTGCCCCTGTGTAAACGGGTATACGTTTTATATTTCCGCCCCTGTAGGGGGCACATAACCGATGTCCTCAATTCGACTTCTCTTAATTATCAGTATATGTAGTTCTCGTACATTCCCTATTATGCTGTATATAAGTACAATATGGGCGAGAAGTGTAGGAGAAGTGTATGTAGAGAGTGACCGAAATGGCTTTTAGGGTGGCTTCACATCCGTGATGCTCAGCCTTCAAGGTGATGACTGCGTTTCCCCTTCGGGTAAGCAAATGAGTGTCTTCTCCGCTCAGCCTTCGCGGTGCTCTTTGCGAAGTAGGTCGTTGACAGTCTTGACGGGGTTGAAGGTGGCTACGGGTACCTCGACAAAGAGTGTGATCCAATGGGCCATAGCACCATTCCAGAGGCCGGGAAGTTCCTGCGATTTGACGGTGAGGGCTCCTTTGGTCTTCTTGCTGATGAATCCGGTTTGCGGGTCGACATACTTGCGGAGGTCAAAGTAGCGTCCATGATAGTTCTTGGTGCTGCAAACGAGGTCGACGGGGTTGAAGTGGGTAGAGGCTTGGAAGATGGCTTCTTGCTGCGGGTCGTTATGGTTGACCTGGGCAGATTCAACCACCTGAAGACTTCTAGTTCCCATGGAATCAATGGTGTAGAACGGACCGCCACCGGGTTCGCCAAGGTTCTTCACCATACCGCAAATGCGCATGGGGCGGTTGAGGAGGTTGCGCAGCGTTCGGGCATCGCAACCCTCTGGTACCATGATGTTAAAGTCTTTCTTGGCGGTACGGATGAGCTTGGCAAGGGTCTTGCTGTCGGGATGGGTGTCCAGGGTGCGGAGCATGTCGAAACATTTCTCGCGCAGTTCGAGGAGCATGCCGGCCAATACTTGCTTGTAGATCACGGTGGTATGCTTCATCCAGTCGGGCACGACGTTGTCAATGTTCTTCACGAAAATGATGTCGGCACGCTGCTCGTTGAGGTTCTCAATAAGGGCTCCGTGTCCACCGGGACGGAAGAGGAGGCGTCCTTCTTCGTCGCGGACGGGGTTGTTCTGTTCATCAACGGCGATGATGTCGGTGTAATGTTTTTGCTCCGAGAAGGTTATGTGGAGTTTGATGCCGAAGGTGCTTTCGTAGTATTGCTTCACTTCGGCAATCTTGCGGCGGAAGGCTGCACGGTGCTCGGGGGAGATGGTAAAGTGCAGGTTGACAGTGCCATCGCTACTTTTGGCGTAGAGGGCACCCTCTACGATGTGCTCCTCAAGGGGGGTGCGCTGTACGGCACCGTAGCGGTGGAATTTCAGCAGGGCTTTGGGCAGGCTTCCGTAGCCGAGGTATTGCTCCTTGAGCAGGAAGTTGATGACGGTGCTGTAGTCGCCGCGGTGGAGGTAGTCTTCGATGTCGAGGTCGGCGGTTGCCATCTGGGCTTTCAGGTCGTTGAAGAAAGCAAAGGTGTGGATGTTTTCCAGGAAGGTCTTCACCTCTGGGAACTCCTTGCCGAAGTTGCCCGCAACGCCGAAGTAGGTGGCGGTGAAACTGTAAAGGTCTTTGAACATGCGCGTGGCAGCTCCAGAGGCGGGGACGAACTTCAGCAGTTTCTTGCCGTTGCTAAGGGTGCTGTATTGTTTTTCGTAGCGCGCTATTTCCTTGTCGCTTAAACGGATGATGCCGTTGTTGTCGGGAGTGGCAGCGGCATCGAGGTGGCTCTTGGGGAAGCCTTGTTTGAAATTGTCTATCTGGTGCTGTACAGCATCGGGGGTCAAACCCATCTGTCCGAGCTGTTCAAGGTCTTTTTCAGTCGGTGTAAACTTCATGTTCTATGGTGGTTAGTATTAGTAGTATACTTGGCTGCTGAGGGTGATCTGGGCGGTAAGGGTTTCACCTTCCTGGAGGCGCACGGAGGTCTCGCCGCGACGTTCGCCGGCAGCCTGTCCGGCATCGTTGTAGAGCTGGAGGCGAGCCTTGATTTTCACAATGGCGGGGGCGTTGAAATAGGTGGAATAGACGCCGTCGCTACCGGTGATGCCTTTGGCATACACGGTGCCGCCATCTTGATAGACCTCCACTTCGGCTCCGGCAATGCCGTGACCGGGAATCATTTCGCCCGAAATTGGATTTATCGTGCCTTCGTCAACCACTTTGACATCCAAATAGCAGTTGGTGTCCTTGTCGCAAGAAGTGAAAAGTGCCATCGGTAAAATGCTGAAAAACAGCACGACGGAGAATAACAAATTTTTTTTCTTCATAAATCTATGATTTTTTGCTCGTTGTTTCTATTTTTATTCTTATTTTTGCATGCAAAATTAGTAAAATTATTCTATAGAGAAATGAAAAAGTTGTTTTTTTGTGCATTTTTTTTGTTAGCGGCACTCTGTGGAAACTCACAAGTTGCTGTGGGACAGAAGGCTAAAGAGGTTAAAGGTATCCGTGTGGAAATGACCACCAACTATGGTAAAATAATGCTTTTGTTGTATGATGAGACCCCGTTGCACCGCGACAATTTCATAAAATTGGCTGGTAAAGGAACCTTCGACGGGCTCCTTTTCCATCGTGTCATAGGGAAGTTCATGATTCAGGGAGGCGACCCCGACTCGCGCAATGCTGAGCCTGGCAGGATGCTGGGCGAAGGCACTTTAGGCTACAATATCCCCGCCGAGTTCCGTCCCAATCTCTTCCACAAACGCGGGGCCCTCTGCGCCGCCCGCGAAGGCGACCAGGTGAACCCCAAGAAGGAATCGTCGGCATCGCAGTTCTATATCGTCCAGGGCCGCACGTGGAGCGACGAGGAGCTCGACATGATGGAGCAGCGCATGGGCAAAAAAATTGGCCCTGAACAGCGCGAGATCTACACCACCGTCGGCGGCACCCCGCACCTCGACGGCGAATATACGGTGTTTGGCGAAGTGATTGAAGGTATGGAAGTTGTGGACAAAATCGCCGGCGTGGAGTGCGATAAGTACGACCGCCCACTGGAGGATGTCGTCATTAAAAAAGTCAGAGTGATAAAATAGTTATTTGCAATATGTTGAAAGATCTTATTTCTCAGTACATTGAAGAGATTCGTTCCACCCGCATCGAGGAGTTCAAGGACAAGGCTGCTGAGGTGGAACAGTTCAGAGTGAAGTTCCTTGGCCGCAAGGGGGTGATGAACGAGCTGTTCGAACAGTTCAAGGCACTGCCCAACGACCAGAAAAAGGAGATGGGTATTGCCCTCAATGAATTGAAAAACGCCGCGTTGGCCCGCGTCGAGGAATTCAAGAATTTCGTAGAGGAAAAAATGGATGCCGAAGAGCATCATGATTTGACGCTCCCCGCCGACTTCGCTGGACGTGGCAGCCGCCACGTACTATCGGTGACAATGAACGAGATAGCTGAGATTTTCGCCCGGATAGGTTTTACCATAGAGGACGGCCCTGAAATCGAGGATGACTACCATGTGTTCACAGCGCTCAACTTTGCCCCCGATCACCCGGCACGCGACATGCAGGACACTTTCTTCGTGGAGAAAGACCCTAGCGTCAATAAACCCAACGACGTGCTGCTCCGCACGCATACATCAGGCGTCCAGGTCCGTGTGATGGAACGCCAGAAGCCCCCCATCAGGGTCATTATGCCCGGCCGCGTCTTCCGCAACGAGGCCATCAGCGCCCGCGCTCATTGCATCTTCCATCAGGTTGAGGGTCTGTATATTGACAAGAATGTGTCGTTCGCCGACCTCAAGCAGACGCTGCTCTATTTCGCCAAAGAGATGTTCGGCGCCGATACCCAGATTCGCCTGCGTCCCAGCTACTTCCCCTTCACCGAGCCTAGCGCCGAGATGGACATCTCATGCAATATCTGTGGCGGCAAGGGCTGCAATATCTGCAAGGGTACCGGCTGGCTCGAAATCCTCGGCTGCGGCATGGTCGACCCCAATGTCCTCGAGGCTTCGGGCATCGACAGCAAGGAGTATTCGGGCTTCGCTTTCGGCATGGGTGTGGAACGCATGGCTATGCTGAAATACCAGATCCGCGACCTCCGTCTCTACTTCGAGAACGACCTGCGCTTCCTGCACCAGTTTGACAATATCATCTAATCGAACCCATTGGCTACCATCACAATAAACGATATGCGCTTCTATGCGCATCATGGCTGTTTTGAACAGGAACGGGCCATCGGTACCCACTTCCGCGTGGATGTGGTCTTCGAGACCGATACATCGCAGGCGGAAGTGTCTGACAATATCGGCGATACGGTGAGCTATCTGGATGTTTATCAGGTGGTGAAGCGCGAAATGGAAATCCCCTCCAACCTGCTCGAGCATGTGGCTCGGAGAATAGGGGAGGGGATAAGGATCGATTTCCCGTCCGTGACGGCGGTGCGGGTGAAGGTCAGCAAACTCAATCCACCCTTGGGTGGACAGATGGAGTCGGTGAGCGTCGAAGTTTCTCTATAGGTGTCCGTTGTCGTGGAAACTGTAATAGTCGGCCTTGCCCCCAGGTCCAATGGCTATAATCAGGTGGTCCTGTAGCTTGATTTCCAGGAGTCTGCCTCCTTCTTGTATTCTTTTTGTCAAGTCTTTGTCTTCGCGGCTTGCAACGAGTGAGCCGGAGGGATGGTTGTGGGCAACCATGAGGTACACGGCTTTGCACTCAATGGCACCCCGGAAAAGCACGCGCAAGTCGACAGGTGTGCCGGTGATGCCTCCCATGGAGATCCGCTGACGCCCCAACACCTTGCCTCGATTGCTCAGGTAGACGGCCCAGAACTCCTCGTGGTCGAGGTCGGCAATGAAGGGCGATATGTAAGTGAAAAAGGTCCGACTGTCGTTGATAATCACCTCTTTGTCATCTCCGATTTCACCATGCATACGCCATCCGAGCTCAAGGGCGGCCATGAGGGTGGTGGCTTTGGCTGGCCCTACGCCTTTGATGGTGCTCAACTGACTGAATTCCATCTGGGAAAGGTTGGTGAGGCGGTTGCCTGCCGAGGAGAGGACCTCCTTGGCAACCTCAACGACACTTTTGCCTCGCAATCCGCTTCGCAATAGGATGGCTAGAAGCTCGGCATTGGTCAGCTCCTTTTTGCCCTTGTTGAGCATCTTTTCACGGGGTTTGTCCTCGTCGGCCCATTCCTTGAGTGTGAGAGAAAAATTTTCAATCATATCTTGCTGTAACTCTATAATTTTTGTGCAAAGATACATGTTTTTTTTCGATTTCCATTGCTATGTCAAATATTTTTCTTATTTTTGCACATTCAAAGTGAATATAATAAAAAACATAAATTTATAGATAAAGTATGCAGAATAAAGGACTTATCAAATTTTTAGCTTGGGCTTTTGCTCTGGTTTGTTTGTTCCAATTGTCGTTTACGATTGCGACAAATGTTGTTCAGAACAAGGCCAAAACTGATGCCAAAAACTACGTTAACAGTGAGCAGGTGCAAAAACTGATTGCCAACAGATGCAAAGATCAGGTCGAAGCTCAGATTCTTACCGATTCGCTCCAGAATGCCCGCGAAGCTCACTACCTTGACTCCATGGCTACTGAGAAAGTTTATCTCGGCTATACCTACCGCGAATGTCAAGGTCGCGAAATCAACCTCGGTCTTGACCTGAAGGGCGGTATGAACGTGATGCTCGAGGTCTCCACCGTCGACGTTGTGCGTGCTCTGGCCACCACCAATGCCGAGGACCCCACCTTCAAGCAGGCTGTCGACAACGCCCTCGCCAAACAGAAGGTGACCACCAACCGCGACTTCGTCTCCCTGTTCTACGAGGAAATCGTTGCCCTCGACCCCAACGTCTCTCTGGCCTCCATCTTCAGCAGCGGCGATCTCCGCGACAAAATCAAGATGGGTGACAACAACGATGACGTCATCAAGGCTGTCCGCGCTGAGGCTTCCGATGCCTACGACCGCACCTACCAGATTATCAGCAAGCGTATCGATAAGTTCGGCGTCGCTCAGCCGACCATCCAGAAGCTGAGCGCTTCGGAACGCATCCTCGTTGAGCTGCCCGGTGTCAAGGAGCCCGAGCGTGTCCGCAAACTCCTCAAGGGTACTGCCCAGCTCGAGTTCTGGCAGACCTACGACAATACCGAGGCCATCCGTTTCCTCGAGGCCGCCGACCAGTACCTCGCCTCTATCAACGCCGGTGCCGAAACGGTGGAGAATGACACCACCAATCAGGCTGAGGTCGCCGACAGCACCTCGCTGGTCGACCAGCTGGCCGTTGACAATGCATCGACCCAGAACGCCGGTTCCGAAAATATGGCTAAGACCAACCCGCTGTTTTCTCTGTTAATGCCCTATGTGTCGCAGAACAATCAGCCCGTTCCCGGCCCCATCGTGGGTCTCGCCCACGACAAGGATCGCGCCGCCATTGATGCCATGCTGGCTCAGGCTGCCGCCCGCAAGGTGTTCGACACCCGCTCGGTGAAGTTCCTCTGGTCCAATAAGGCCGACGAACATTTCCAGGGTGGCGATATCTTCACCCTCTATGCCATCAAGATTACAACCCGTGACGGTGCTGCCCTCCTGGATGGTAGCTGCATCTCCGACGCCCGTCAGGATTTCTCCACCAACGGCAAGAGCGAGGTCTCTATGACAATGAATAGCGCGGGCGCGCGCGATTGGAAACGCATCACCGGCGAGAATGTCGGCAAATGCATCGCCATCGTGCTGGACGACCTCGTCTATTCCGCCCCCACCGTGAATGGTGAGATCGCCGGTGGCCGTTCCTCCATCACTGGCGACTTCTCGCTCGACGAGGCCAAGGACCTCGCCAACATCCTGAAGAGCGGTAAGCTCCCTGCCCCCGCCAATATCGTTTCCGAGGCTGTGGTTGGTCCTTCGCTGGGTCAGGAGTCTATCCACAACGGTCTGATCTCCTTCATCCTTGCTTTCATTGTGGTGCTGATCTACATGGTCATCTTCTACAACCGTGCCGGTTGGGTGTCCGTGGCTGCACTTATTACTAATATATTCCTTCTTATTGGAGTTCTCGCTTCGATTGGCGCTGTTCTTACCCTCCCCGGCATCGCCGGTATTGTGCTGACAATGGCAATGGCAGTCGACGGCAACGTTATTATCTACGAGCGCGTGAAAGAAGAGCTTCGCGCCGGTGCCAGCCTCTCCACTGCTGTCGAGAACGGCTTCAAGAACGCCTACTCCGCTATCATCGATGGTCAGGTGACTACTTTCCTGCTGGGTATCGTGCTGATCATGTTCGGCTCGGGTGCTGTCCAGGGTTTTGCTGTGACGCTCTGCATCGGTATTGTGACCTCCCTGTTCACCTCCATCTTCATTACCCGACTGATTATTGACTCCCGTCTGAACCACAAACGCTCGATGAACTTCTCCTTCTCGTTCTCGGAGAATTTCCTGCGTAATGTTCATTTCGACTTCCTTGGCAAGCGCAAGATGTTCTATACCATCGCCGCTGTCGCCATCGTTATTTGTGTTGCCAGCCTTGCTTTCCGTGGCATGAGTTTCGGTATCGACTTCACCGGTGGTCGTACCTATGTGGTGCGCTTCGACCAGTCGGTGGATATGCTCGATGTCCGCGCCGACCTCGCCAAGCAGTTTGACGAGGCTCCCGAGGTGAAGACCTACGGCCCCTCCAACCAGTTGAAGATTACCACCAAGTATAAGATTGATCAGGATGGTGACGAGGTGAAGGACGAGATCGTCGACAAGCTGTATGCTGCCGCTAGCAAGTACTACGCCAACCCCATCACGAGAGCCGAATTCCAGTCGACCGAGACCAATCCTCTCGGCATTATCCAGGCCGACCAGTTTGGCAAGGGCGTCGCCCACGACAATCTGGTGCACTCCATCTGGGCTGTCATCGGCGGCCTGCTCGTTATGTTCGTATACATCGGTATCCGTTTCCGTAGCTGGCGTTTCGGTATCGGTTCCGTTACCGCTCTGGCTCACGATACACTCCTCGTTATCGGTGTCTTCTCCCTGCTCCATGGCCTCCTGCCTTTCAACCTCGAGGTTGACCAGTACTTTATCTCGGCAGTGCTGACGGTCATTGGTTACTCCATCAACGCCACCGTGGTTATCTTCGACCGCGTCCGTGAGTATCGCAAACTCTATCCGAAGCGCGACCTCATGACTCACATGAATGATGCTATCAACTCCACTTTGGCTCGTACGGTCAACACTTCCGGCACCACCTTCGTCACCCTGCTGATGATGTTCATCTTCGGCGGTGAGGTGATCCGTGGATTCATCTTCGCCCTCCTCGCAGGTGTCCTCGTCGGTGTCTTCTCCTCACTGTGCATCGCTTGCGCCGTGGTGTACGAGATTTCCGGCAAGGAAAAGACCAAGGCTGTGGTTGAGAAATAAATATTATTGTATACAATATTATAATAAGTAAAGAACAAAATGAGTTTTACTACCATACTGCTCCTCCTGCTGGTTGTTGGCTATTCGCTCTATACGAAAGCCAGCAAGACCGCCGCTGCTGCGATGGAGTCCACCGGAAGAGACTCTTCCGAAGAGGAGCAGGATGGTATGCTCTTTGATGAAACCCCGCTGCCTGAAAACGACAACGAATACTTTACCTATGAGACTGAGGTTTCGACGACCCCTAAACGCAAAGTCAGCGAGTATAAGCCCCGTCCGGCAGCTGCCGCGATAGTGGAAGAGCCCGCTGCCCCGCAGTTCGACCTGCGACAGGCCGTCATCGCCCAGGTAATATTGGACAATAAATATATTAATGAAATAAATCAATAAAATCAATAACTTAACATGTAAACGCAATGAGAATGTTTAGAAAAGTACTATTGACATTCGGACTCTTGCTGATGGCGGAAATGGCTGCCCTCGCTCAAGGCACTATGAAGGGAACCATTACCGACAAGAAGACTAACGAGCCACTTCCGTTCGTTAATGTCGTCGTCAAGCAAGATGGCAAACAAGTGCAAGGCGCTACGACCGACTTCGATGGTATCTTCACCATCAAGGGTCTGGCTGTCGGCTCGTATGACATCGAGGTTTCCTCGGTGGGTTACAACCGATACCAGCGTACCGGCATCCAAGTGAAAGCTTCGGGTTTCACCGTGGTCGACATCCAGCTCTCGTCTGGCGCCACTAACCTTGATGAAGTCACGATTGAGGCCGACAAGGTGCCCATCATTGAAGTGGGTACGCCTGAGTCGGGTCAGCGTATGTCTGCTGAAGATATCCAGCACATGCCAGGTAACTCCGTCGACGCTATCGTTGCTGCCGTTGGTGGTATGGGTTACAACGACGGTGGTACCAGCTCGGCTCGTGGTGAGGGCGGCATGGTGACCATGCAGGGTGGTGTTCGCAAGCGTACCGGTATCAATGTGCCGAAGGACGCTATCGCCGAAATCCAGGTTATCCTTGGTGGTACGCCCGCCAGCATCGGTGAGGCTATCGGTGGTACACAGATTATTACCCTCAAACCTCCGACCAGCACCTTCCAGGGTTTGGTCCGTTGGGAAGGCTACCTCGACTATCGTCTGCTCAACACCCTCGTGGTTTATCTGACAGGTCCTGTCTACAAGATCCCCATCAAGGATGAGAATGGCAGCGTCACTGGCGATCGTACCCTCGTCGGTTTCCGCTTCACGGGTCAGGGCTCCTATCGCAATTGGCCTTACTACCGTGCCAGTGGCTACGAGTTCCAGATCGTCAAGGACGACATCGTGAGATATATCGAACAGAATCCTCTGAGTTACGACCCCCTGACGGGTGGTACCAACTATACGGCTGAGACCATCCTCCGTCGCAACTCGTTCCACAGTATTACTCGTCTCACCTCCGACGATTTCACTACGGCTAGCCGTGTCCCCGACCTCCAGGCCTATAGCATTGCCCTCGAAGGCGCTCTCGACTTCCGCTTCTCGGAGTATACGAGCCTCATTGTCACTGGCGAGTTCAGCGCTTCCCACTCCCCCGGAGGCGGAATCTCTCCTCTGACCATGCCTCTTGTCGGTAATGGTGTTGGTGAGTCCAAGAACATGGTCCTCACGGTCGACTTCACACAGCGTTTCAAAGACGCCCAGGTCTCCAACGAAGAAGAGGCTCAGGCTTCTTCGCCCATCAAGAACGTGATGTACAACATCACCGCTATGGTCAACCGTGCTACTTCCAAGTCCTATAACGAGGCCTTTGGTTCTTCGATTGATGACATTTTCAAGTATGGTTACATCGGCAAGTTTATCACCGAGCAGACCCCCAGCTGGGAAGACAAGGTTATCGACTACTATGGCACTCAGCGTCTGGCCAAGGTCCAGAATGCTTGGCGCGACAATGTGACCTATGTCTCCGGTAGCGGTATCTACAACCCGATTCTCGCCAACTACAATGAGCAGCTTTTCAATAGCTCCGAGTTTGAGGACATCCGTGCTAACCTCTTCACAATGGACTACATCCGTATGTACAAGGGTTTGTACAATGGCGATTCTCCCAACAATATTTATGGTCGCCTCAACAATGTCGGTGTCCAGACGGGTACCTTCTCCTTGAGCCAGGATGACTATCTCTTCGTTTCTGCAAAGGCTTCTGCCGACGTCTTCGGACACGAAATCGAGATCGGTTTCCAGTATGACCAGATGTGGAACTCCTCCTTCGGTGTGAATGCCTATGGCCTCTGGACGCTCATGCGTAACAATGCCAATACCCACATCCAGCAGCTCGACCTCGACAATCCCATCTATGAGACTCGCGGCTCGCAGCTCTATGTGCGTTACAACCGTCTGCTTGACGCCGACCAGCAGACCCACTTCGACCAGGCTTTCCGTAATTACCTTATCAGTCACGGCTTCACCCAGACCAATGGCAGCCCCATCGATGAGTACACCTGGATCGATATCGACCGTTACATGCCTGACGATTTTGCCAATGCCGGCGGTCTCAGCATGTTCTCCTCCGATGAACTTTTCAACAGCGGTAATGGCGCCTATGTCTCTTACATCGGTTATGACCACACCGGTGAGAAGTATAGCGGTTCCAACTGGAGCCTCAACGATTTCTTCAATCCTTCCGATGGCAAGTATCGTTACCTCCCCGCTTTCTCTCCCATCTATGCCGCTGGTTATATCCAGGATAAATTCTACTTCCAGGATCTTATCTTCAACGTCGGTGTCCGTGTTGACTACTTCAACGGTAACCAGTATGTGCTGAAAGATCCTTACCTGCTTTATGAGTCCTACACTGTTGCCGACCTCCGTGCCAATCCCAGTCTTATCGGTGGTGGCGGACAGTACCTGAACAATGCTGGTGACGATTGGGTGCCCTATGTGGACCAGGTCTCAAATGCCGAAGGTTCCAACAAACCCGTCATCAAGGGTTATCGTGACCAGGCTGGCAAATGGTACAACGCCGATGGTGTCGAGCAGATCAACACCTCTGCTATCAATGGTAACTCCGGTAAGCCCACTCCTTATTATACGGATCGCGGTCTTGCCGCCATCACCAACCGTACCGTCGGTACCGAGGCTTTCGAGCGCTACACTCCCCAGATTGTGGCTATGCCCCGTATCGCTTTCTCCTTCCCCATTGGTGAGAAATCCCAGTTCAAAGCCAGTTACGACATTATCGCCCGCCGTCCTTCCGGTGGTTGGGCTGCCAACTATGTGGACTATCTCTTCATGTCGCAGATTTCTTCCACGAACAACCCCAACCTGAAACCTGAGCGTATCACCAACTATGAGCTCGGTTTCCAGCAGGCTCTCAACGACAACTCTGCCATCAGCGCTTCGGCCTACTACAAAGAGACCCGCGATCTGATTCAGCTTGTCCAGTATGCCGGTGCTGACCCCAACCCCAACTACTACAGCTACGACAATAAGGACTTCCGTACCATCAAGGGTGTCACCTTGGCTTATGACCTCCGTCAGACCAAGAACATCCGTATCAACGCCAACTACACCCTTCAGTATGCTGAAGGTACCGGCCTCTCCAGCGGTACTATGACCGAGCTCATCAAGGAAGGTTACACTACCCTTAAGATGCTCAACCCCATCGCAGACGACCGCCGTCACGAGTTCAAAGCCAATGTCGACTTCCGTTATGGCATGGGTGCCCAGTATAATGGCCCCGTCATCAAGCGCGTTGTGACCGACAAGGAAACGGGTGAAAAACGTAAGAAAGAGATTAAGCTCCTCGAGAACTTCGGTGTCAACTTTATGGCTGTTGCCCAGTCGGGCCGTCCTTACACCAAAGCTTTCTCCAACTCGCAGTACACCATCGTTGGTGGTTACAACGGTGCCCGTCTGCCTTGGGGCTTCTACTTCAATATTGTTGTTGACAAAATGTGGCCCATCCAGGTTGGCAAGCGTACCACCTTCATCAAGGCCGACATCACCATCAACAACCTCTTCGATATCCGCAACGTGCTCGATGTCTTCAATGTCACTGGCAACCCCGAGGACAATGGCTATCTGACTGACCCCGAAATGCAGCAGACCATCAATGCCTACCTCGACCCGCTGGCATATCGCGACATCTACGCTATCACTCACCGCAATTCCACTTGGAAATACTCCAGTCCTCGTACCATTCGCGTATCTGTATCTTATAACTTCTAATCCTAACGTGATAAAATATTATAAAGATGAAAAGTATATATAGCAAATTAGTATTGGTCTCTTTGCTACTCGTCACTTTCGCGCCGACAGTCTCTGCACGCGAGTGCATCGAGTGCAAGAAAACCAACGCGAGAAACGCTGCTGTTCAAACCAAGGCTGCTGCATGTAAGCGTGCACAGAGTACCGCTGAGTTGAACATCAACAACGTCCGTGCCCTTATCAATGGCTACGGCAACATGTGGTACGACGGCAGTATCGCTCAGTACCATCTGCCCAAGACCAGCAACACGAGCCCCATGTTCTGCGCCGCTCTGTGGATTGGTGGTAATGACGTCAACTCCCAGTTGCGTATTGCCGCTCTCCGTTTCGGTTCGGAAGGTGATGACTACTGGCCCGGCCCTCTGAAAATCAACGGTACGGCCTCTATCGACCTTCCCGTCTGTAACTATTATGACAAGCACTACATCATCACCAAGGCTGAGGTTCTCGCCTTCATGGATCACTTTGAGTATTCCGTCGACGAGAACGGTCACCACTCTGTTTCCATGATCAGCGATCCCGGTGAAGACCTCACTGAGGTTATCCTCAATTGGCCTGCTAAGGGCGACGGCGGTGAAGACCTCACCAGCTACCTTGCTCCTTTCTATGATGCTGACGATGACGGTGTCTACAATCCCCACAATGGCGACTATCCTTACTACGACTTCAACAACGACCTCTGCCCGCGCACCATCAAGCAGCGTTTCCCTGAGCGCGCCAATGTCTCCATCCCCACGATGGAAACCGAGCAGGAGATCGTCAGAGGCGGTATTCTCTCCGACCAGGTGCTGAAGGGCGACCAGACCATTTGGTGGGTCTTCAACGATATGGGTAACGTCCATACCGAAACCAACGGTCAGCCCATCGGTCTTGAAATCCGTGCTCAGGCTTTCGCCTTCGCCACCAACGACCGTATCAACGACATGACCTTCTACTCCTACGAGATTATCAACCGCTCCTCCTATGAGTTGCAGGAAACCTATTTCAGCCAGTGGGTGGACCCCGATCTGGGTTACGCACATGACGACTTCGTCGGCTGCGATGTCCGTCGTGGTCTCGGCTACTGCTACAACGGCGATGAAAGCGATGGCCCCGGTTCCGGTAGCTATTCCGGCATCCCCCCTGCAGTCGGTATCGACTTCTTCCAGGGTCCCTACATGGATGCCGATGGCAAAGACAACCCCAAGATTGACATTGCTTATATCCTCTCTCGTCCTGCCAATGA
Organism: uncultured Bacteroidota bacterium; assembly: GCA_902775135.1. Lineage (GTDB taxonomy): Bacteria > Bacteroidota > Bacteroidia > Bacteroidales > P3 > Colimorpha. The sequence continues at coordinate 107,425 of CACYKY010000005.1, forward strand.
GCCTGTCCGCAAGCTCCTCGACCAGTATAAGATGAAGAAGAAGGGTACCAATGTCGACTCTCTCGACGCCAATGGCCGTCAGGTTTATGACACTATCGACATCTCCTACCATGCCGACGACTTCTTCGCTTTGGATGTCAAGAGTTGGTATTTTGTTCCCGGTGACGTCATCGGAAACTGCGCTATCAATGGTGTCAACTTCGGCAACAACATTGTCGACGATGAGCGTTTCGGTATGCGCCGCTTCGTGTATTATAACAACTCCACTGGTAACAACGGTGAGCCTTCGAAGGCTAGCGACTACTACAACTATCTTACCGGTCGTTGGAAAAACAATCAGCGCATGAAGTTTGGTGGTGACGGTTATCTCACTGGTACGACCAACCTCGATTGCGACTTCATGTTCCCCTACGACAGCGATCCTTGGCATTGGGGCACAGATGGTACCGAACCCTCCATCAATCCTAATGATTGGAACGAGGTTTCTGCCGGTAACACTCCTGCCGACCGTCGTTTCATGCAGTCCGCTGGTCCCTTCACCCTGAAACCCGGTGCTCTGAACTATATCACCGTTGGTATTCCTTTCGCTCAGGCCACCTCCGGCAACGCTTGGTCTTCTGTCGAGCTGCTCCGTCAGGTCGATGATATCTGCCAGCGCCTCTTCGAGAACTGCTTCAAAGTTCTTGATGGTCCCGATGCTCCCACGCTCACCGCTCAGGAACTCGAGAACGAGGTTATCCTCTATCTCACTTATGACAACCCCAGTTCCAACAACTACGGCGAGTCCTATATCGAGGCTTCTCCCGCCATCCCCAACGGCTACACTGACGACAAAAACAAGTTCCATTCTTACGATATTTTCTATCGCTTCGAGGGCTACCAGATCTATCAGCTGAAGGATGCTAACTGCTCCGTTGCCGATATCGAGGATCCCACCAAGGCCGCCCTTGTCGCCCAGTGCGATATCGAGAACTACTATGATTCTGTTACCTATGAACAAAAGGTCGTGAATGGTGACACTGTTGATGTTCCTGTTCCTGTCGACAACCCCAACTTGCCTATCGGAACCCTCGTCAACTATACCAGCGACACCCGTACCGGTATCCTTTCCGGTACTGTCAAGGTCCAGGGCGCCAATGCCGGTATCCAGCATGTGTTCCGCCTCACCTACGACGCTTTTGCTTCGGGCAACAACACCAAGCTTGTCAACAACCGCGAATACTATTATGTTGCCATCGCTTATGCTCACAACCGCTACAAGGAGTATTCCCAGACCGAAGGTGCCTACCTCGATGGTCAGAAGGAACCCTACCTCGCCGGTCGTAAGAACGAGCGTGGCGGTAGCATCACTCCCATCACCGTCATACCTCACAGCCCCTCTGCCGAAGCCGGTGGCCGTTTGGCCCAGTCCGAGTTTGGCATGAACCCCCGCATCATCCGTCTGGGTGGCTATGGTAACGGTGGTTCCATCCTCCGTCTCAGCCAGGCTTCCATCGATTCTATCATGGGCGATCCTGCCCAGGGTCTGCTCCCCAAGGCTCCCGGTTTCTTCAACTCCCGCGTTCTCGCTTCGGGTGCCGACTACAGCGTCATGAACAACCCCTGCATCATTGCCAATCCTGTCTACGAAGAGAACTACGGCCCCATCAATGTCCGCGTCATCGACCCGCTCAAGATTCACGAAGGCCGCTTCAACATCCTCTTCAACAATGCCGACAATGATACCACTACCATCGAGTCTGCCACTCGTTGGTGCATCGTCCGCGATGGTGGCGGTCACCTCGATTCCACCTATATCGATGGCCACTGGACCTATCGCGACACTATCTGGTCCGACTTCTCCATCTCTCGCTACAATGAGCAGCTCTTCCTCGACCTTGGCATCGCCGTTACACTGGTCAACCCCAAGAGCATTGCTTCCGAGGTTATCTACAACCAAGCCAACAAGCAGGGCAAGTTCTGGCAGGGTGCTGCCTCCAAGGGCTCTGTCCTCGGCTCCGAGATGGTCTTCGCCGATGAAAACCTGCAGTGGCTGTCCGGTCTGCCCGACAACGATTCCTACTTCCTCTACAACTGGATCCGTTCCGGTTCCCAGTTCGCTGCCGGTACCTACAGAAGCTTCCGCAGCAGAAATACTAAATATAATGTTGCCGAACCTTATCTTGACGAGGACTACTTCCACGCTTTGAGTGGTAGTGAATCTCCCGGAGCAGCTGTCAACACCGATCCTCTCGACAAGGAACAGGAATTCGAAAGTGTTGTCTATGGTATGTGGAGCCCCTATGGCCTCACCTCCACGCAGCCCTTCCACCCCGGCTTCAACTACTCCTATTATATGGCCAACGACGACACCCTTGCCGCCCTGGGTATCAACAAGAACCGTCTTGAGCGTATGCTCATGATCAACTCCACCAACAAGTCGCTCCATTACAGCGCTCTGGCCAATGTGCCCAGTGTCAGCATCGTCTTCACGGCCGACACTTCCAAGTGGACCCGTTGCCCGGTCATCGAGCAGTGCGACGACTACACTCAGGCCGAAGGCGAAGCCCGTCGTTTCAGCGCACGTCGTCATGCCTCTGTCAACAAGGAGGGTAAGACTTGCGCCGACCTCGGCATTGCCCCCGATGTCAACGATCCCTCCAACCCCGCTTACATCAGTGCCAATGGTATGAGCTGGTTCCCCGGCTATGCCATCAACACCGTCACCGGCGAGCGTCTCAACATCATGTTCGGTGAGGATTCGCGCTATGTCCAGCACAATGGTGCCGACATGATGTGGAACCCCGATGCCTCCACTACTGAGGGCACCCAGAACTATGTCATCGGTGGTCGCCACTACATCTATGTGATGAACGCCACCCGCCTGCCCTTCTACAATATTAAACGTCGTCAGGTTGAAACCACATCGCAGGGTGAAATTATCAATACCTACTACTATACTCCTTCTTACGATGCCGGTCGCTGGTGCATGCAGATGCTCTCTTCGGTCGACCGCATGATGGAGTCCACTTTCGACAATGGTGGTAATTTCATGCTCAAGAAGGGTGTCACCTCCTCCGCCGATGACGGTCTGATTCCCGTTCGTGACTCCATCTCGATGCTCTATGCTTCGGTTGCATGGGTCAACATGCCCCTCGTCAATCGCCGTTATCAGTTCACCAATCCTATGGACATCCCCTGCGACGTCACCATCAACATCGACGTCCGTGCGCCCTATGGCACTTATATGTCGTCCAACAGGACCTCCTCTGTCAATTCCGGAGCGGTCCTGAAGAACCATGAGATGCCTGCCTACCAGTTCGTGCTTGGTCCCGAAGATGCCGTTCTCGAGAACCTCGCCACGCGTAGCAATGCCCGCCAGGATTATATCGATTCCCTCCTCGGACGTATCAATGTCGTCCCGAACCCCTACTACAGCTATTCCAATTATGAGACCGCGAGCCAGCTCGAAACCAAGGTCCGCATCATCAACCTGCCTACCGGTATTGAGAAAGGCCAGCCCCAAGGCTGTACCATCCGTATCTACACCGTCGACGGCACCCTCGTGCGTACCCTCGGTCCTACGGCCGTCACCCGCGATGCCAGCATTGGTGCCGAGAACACCACTGTCGATTGGGATCTCCACAACCAGTCCGGTATCCCCATCGCAGGCGGTATGTATCTTATCCATGTGTCTGTCCCCGGTATCGGCGAACGAGTCATCAAGTGGTTCGGAACCATGCGTCCCGTCGACCTCAACTCTTTCGGTTTCTAACACACAGTATGATAACAACTAAATTAATACAGAGATGAAAAGAATATTAAGAATATTTGCTGTAGTTGTGATTCTCACGGCGCTTTCTGCTCCGTCAGCCCAGGCTGGCAACGATGAACGTCGTGGCACGGCGGGCGCCTCTGAATTGCTTATCAATCCCTGGACCCGTAGTAGCGGTTGGGGTGGTGTCAACATCGCCAATGTGCGTGGTCTCGACGCCATGTTCAACAACGTTGCAGGTCTCGCCTTTGTCGATGGTGTCGAGGTGGCTTACTCCAACACCATGCTCTATGGTGGCCGTAGCGGTCTCTCCAGTGGCGCTACCATCAATGCCTTCGGTCTCGGTATCCGAGTCTTCGAAGCTGGCGTCCTTGGCGTCTATGTCATGTCCATGGGCTTTGGCGATATCGATGTCACCACTTATTCCAGCCCCGAGGCCGGTCTCAATGGTACATTCTCGCCCAGTTATATGAACATCAACGTGGGTTATGCCCATAGTTTCACCCGCAGTATCCACGGCGGTGCCGTTGTCAAACTCATCACTGAGAGTACCGACAACGTCTCCTCTTCGGGATTCGGCATCGACGCAGGTATCCAGTACGTCACCGGTGAGTTCGACCAACTCAAGTTCGGTATCTCCCTCAAGAACTGGGGTCCCTCAATGAAGTTCGATGGCTCTGGACTTTCTCTCCAGATGGTTAACAATGCCGGCAACAACTTCACCGTCCAGACCCGTTCCGCTGAGATGGAGCTTCCCACTTGCCTCAACATCGGTCTCTCCTACGACTTCCTTTTTGACAAGTGGGATCAGCGCCTCACCGTCGCCGCCTCCTTCACCTCTAACGCCTTCCTGCGCGATAACTACACTCTTGGTCTCGAGTATAGCCTTCTGAACATGGTTCAGCTTCGTGCTGGCTATATCTTCCAGCCTGGTCTGTGGACCAACGACGCTGCCACCGCCAACAACGGTATCTGCGCCGGCGCCTCGGTCGACGTTCCCTTGCACAAGAAGGATTCCGACAGCAAGACAGGACTCACCATCGACTACTCCTATCGTTCGGCCGACCCCCTCAAGGGCACCCACTCGATTGGAGCCAGTTTCCGGTTCTAGTTCCTGGATAACGACACATAAACCTTTGTTGGGAAAGGCTTGAACAAAGCCTTTCCCACTTTTTAAAACCCTTATAAAAAACACCGATAAAATGGCAGAAATTAAATATTACAGTGAAGAGGGCCTGCAAAAACTCAAGGACGAACTCCATCATCTCATCGCTGTGGAGCGTCCCGCCGCTTCGGCAGCCATCGCTGAAGCACGCGATAAAGGCGACCTCTCCGAAAACGCAGAGTACGACGCAGCCAAGGAGGCCCAAGGTCACCTAGAGGCTCGCATCTCCAAACTCCAGGACCTTGTGGCCAATGCACGCCTTCTGGATGAGAGCAAAATCGACACCTCCAAGGTGCTTCTTCTCTCCATCATCACCATCCGCAACACCAAGAACAACCTCAAGCAGACCTACACCATCGTTCCCGAAAGCGAAGCCAACCTCAAACAGGGCAAGATCAGCGTCACCTCGCCTTTTGCCTCCGCTTTCCTCGGACACAAGGTGGGCGATATTGTAGAGGTGAATGTCCCTGCAGGTAAAATGAACTTCGAACTTATCAAGATCGAACGCTAAAATCCCATTCGTTATGACCATTTTCAGCAAGATCGTTGCAGGTGAAATTCCCTGCTATAAAGTGGCCGAGACGGAACATTGCTTCGCCTTCCTCGACATCAATCCTGTCGTCCCTGGACACGTCCTCTGCATACCCAAAAAGGAAGTGGACTATATTTTCGATCTCGATGAGGAACTCTTCACCGAGTTGCACCTCTTTGCACGTCGCGTCGCCAAAGGACTTAAGAAGGTCTGCCCCTGCATCAAAATCGGCGAGGCAGTGGTTGGCATCGACGTTCCACATGTCCACATCCACCTCATGCCTCTCAACAAGCCTGGGGACCTCAATTTCAGCCATCATGTCGAGATGACTCCCGAAGAGCTCTCCTCCCTAGCAGCACGTATTGCTGCCGCCATCGAGTAGTCTCCAACCGGGAGAAAATCCCTTGGTCTGCCATTCCTGACGGAATGATCCTTCGCCAGGAAATGCTCTCCGGATGACTGTTCATACATTTAGATAAAGGCACGTCGACAAGTTTTTCTCTTGTTGGCGTGCCTTTTTTATACACTAACCATGTTTGGTGGCTCTTATTCTTGGGATTTATCCAAAGAATTATAGAATGTACAAAACATGATTTCATGACCTTTCGATTTTCTTAACAAAAGTTAAAATAGCTATTTTCTGTAAAAATATTTTGTCAGTTCCGGAAAAAGTCGTAATTTTGCAGCCGAAAACAAGAACAAAATAATAGACAAAAACAAACATAACCCGTTATGTATCTGACAAAAGAAAAGAAAGAAGAAATATTTGCCAAGTATGGCAAATCGGCCCAGGACTCTGGCAGCGCTGAGGGACAGATTGCCCTTTTCACCTATCGCATCCAGCACCTCACCGAACTGATGAAACAGCACAAGAAAGACCAGGTCTCCGAGCGCGCTCTCGTGAGCCTCGTCGGTAAGCGTCGCAAGATGCTCGATTACCTGAAGGAAACCGACATCGAGCGCTACCGTGCCATCGTCAAACAGCTTGGCCTGCGTAAATAAGGCTACATCACCAGAAAAAAATAGTTTTTCATATTTATTTGGTTATGGTTGGGATTCCTGGCGTTTCTGCCGGGAATCCTTTTTTTTGCGCCCGTTTTATTTTATCGAAGGACGTAGACTCAGCCATCAGGTGCGACGCAATATTTTTTGCGAATTTGCGTTGTATAGGCATACATTTAAGACGGTTTGAAGTATGATACGACTGAATTGTTTTTTCCAGGCCCATGACGGCGAGCAGTACAAGACCGCGCTGGAGGCCGCCAAGGGTGTAGAAGGCGAGGCTGCTCTCGACACCAAGGGCATGCAGACTATGCGCGCCCTGGGACGCAACATGGCTTTTTTGCTGAAGAGCATCCACTCGCAGGAACCCATACCGTACCCTGAAGTGGAGCCGTGGGAGCCAATGCACTTCATCAGACAGGGTGTTTAGTGGCTTGAGAAAGGATGGATAAGATGACGACTGATCAGGAACGGGCATTACGGTTGGCTGTGGAGGCAGGTCATATCCTGCTGGAGAACGGGGCTGAAATCAGCCGCGTGGAGGAGACCATGCGGCGAATCTCGTCGCACTACGGGGTGGAGGAACAGAGTTTCTTCGTGCTGAGCAACGGCATTATCGCCACAGGTCAGCAGTACGCCAGCGCGAAGTTCATCCCCATCAAGGGCATGCAGTTGTCTCGTGTGGCAGAAGTGAATCAGTTGAGTCGCGATATTGCCAACGGTAAGCACGGAGTGAGTCTCGACGAGCTGGCGTCGCGTCTGAAGTCCATCCGTTCCAGCAAGGGCAAACCTTGGTGGGAGTATATGCTTGGCGTTGCCTTCGGGGTGGCGACTTTCTGCCTCCTCTTTGGCGGCAGCCTTCTCGACGGGGCGGCCACCTTCGGCTGCGGTCTTTTGCTGGGACTCTTCATGGCGTTTGTCATCCCCCATATGTCGCGCCTGATAGGCAACCTCACCGGGGGACTTGTCGGTGGCCTGCTGTGCATCGCCGCCTACCATCTTGCGCCTGATGTCTTCCACCTGCCGAACATGATTATCGGCACCATCATCGCCTTGGTGCCCGGAGTGCCTTTTACCAACGGTATCCGCGACTTGGCCAACGAGGACTATATCGCTGGAACGACGCGTCTGCTCGACGCTTTTTTGGCGTTCCTCAGCATTGCCCTCGGTGTGATGGTGGCACTCATACTCTATGGCACCCTTGCGGGTGGCTTGACGCAGCTGGGCATGCCGACGGTCGACAGTGTGGCGGCAGCGTGGTACATACAGCTGCCGGCGGCCTTCATTGGCACCCTGGGATTTTCGGCACTGTTCGGTGTTCCAAGGAAATACTACCTCTCCTGCGGAGTGACGGGCATGCTCGGGTGGGGGCTCTTCCTGCTGCTGGTACCCCTGTTGTCGGTGGCGGGCGCTGCTTTTTTTGCAGCGCTGTTGGTGGCCATGGTGAGTCATCTATTGGCGTGGGCGCGTTGCTGTCCTGTGACGTTGTTCCTTATCTGCGGCATCATCCCTCTGGTGCCGGGAGGCGGCATCTTCTGGACGGCCTACCACTTGGTGGCCAACCACCTGCAACTAGCAGCCTCCACGGGCTTCATTGCCCTGAAGGTTACTATCGCCATTGCCGGCGGCATCATCATCGCCACTGCCATTGGCACCCGCATCTATCGAAAAATACGTGTTGGAAACTTCATTTCGGATATGTCAAAATAAATTTTGCCATGTCGCTCAACTTTGACTTCGTCTTAATTATGGCACCTCGGAAAAGAAAATGAATTTTCTTTTCTCTCGGTTTGGAAAATTTTCGTATCTTTGCACTTTCTTTTTGCCGGTCTGTAGATCCCGACGATAGAGATAGTAATTTGAATATTAACACTTTTATGGGTCTCGGGGACGGTCCCCGAGGCTGCGGTAAAGTAATAGAAAACAATAAAAAACATGAACGAACACATTATCACTAAACGTTTCGACCTCGGCGACGGCCGCATGATCGAAATCGAGACCGGCAAGCTGGCCAAACAGGCCGACGGCGCTGCCGTTGTCCGCATGAACGACACGATGCTTCTGGCCACTGTTTGCTCCAAGAAAGAGGTGGGCGAGAACGTCGACTTCATGCCCCTCACCGTTGACTACCAGGAAAAATACGCCGCCATGGGTCGCTTCCCCGGCGGTTTCTTCAAGCGCGAGGCCCGTCCCTCGGAGCATGAGATTCTCATCGCCCGTCTGGTCGACCGTGCCCTGCGTCCCCTCTTCCCCGACAATTTCCACGCCGAGGTGCAGGTCAACATCACCCTCATCAGCGGCGACAAAGACACCATGCCCGACCAACTGGCCGCTTTGGCTGCCGCGTCGGCCCTCGCCGTCAGCGACATTCCCTTCAACGGTCCTGTCAGTGAGGTGCGCGTGAGCTACCTCGACGGCAAGTATGTTATCAACACCCCCATGGAGGACATCGAGCGCGCCGACCTCGACCTCATCGTGGCCGCCACCGCCGACAACATCATGATGGTGGAAGGCGAGATGAAGGAAGTGGGCGAAGAGGTGATGCTCAACGCCCTCAAGGCCGCCCACGAGGCCATCAAAATCCAGTGCCGCGTGCTCGACGAGCTGACCGTCGAAGCCGGCAAGACCGAGAAGCGCGAGTACTGCCACGAGGTGAACGACGAGGAGCTGCGCCAGCGTGTGCGCGACGCCGTCTACCAGAAATGCTACGATTTTTCTAAACAGGGCATCGCGAATAAACATCAACGTGAAGATGGTTTTGCAGCAATTAAACAAGAGTTTATTGACGCAAATTACACCGAAGAGACCCTCACCGACGAGGTGAAGTTCATGATCGACCGCTACTATCACGACACCGAGCGCGAGGCAATGCGCGACATGGTACTCAACGAGCGCACCCGTCTCGACGGCCGTCAGCTCGACGAAATCCGCCCCATCTGGTGCGAGACCGACTACCTGCCTTCGGCTCACGGTAGCGCCATCTTCACCCGCGGCGAGACCCAGTCCCTCTCCACCTGCACCCTTGGCACCAAGCTCGACGAGCAGAAGATCGACGGCGCCGTCATCGAGGGCATGCGTCGCTTCCTGCTGCACTACAACTTCCCCGGCTTCGCCACCGGCGAGGTCAAGCGTTCCGGTAGCACCAGCCGCCGCGAGGTGGGTCACGGCCATCTGGCCTGGCGCGCCCTCAAGGAGGTCCTGCCCACCGAGGAGGAGTGCCCTTACACCATCCGCGTGGTCTCCGACATCCTCGAATCCAACGGCTCCAGCTCCATGGCCACCGTCTGCGCCGGCTGCATGGCGCTGATGGATGCCGGCGTCAAGCTGCGCAAGCCCGTGGCTGGTATCGCCATGGGTCTCATCTCGAAGGGTGACAAATGGGCAGTGCTGAGCGACATCCTCGGCGACGAGGACCACCTCGGCGACATGGACTTCAAGGTCTGCGGCACCCGCGACGGTATCACCGCCTGCCAGATGGACATCAAGGTCGACGGCCTCAGCTACGACGTGCTGGCCAAGGCCCTCGAGCAGGCCCGCCAGGGTCGTCTCTACATCCTCGACAAGATCCTCGAGACCATCCCCGAGCCCCGTCAGGACTACAAGGATTTCGTGCCCCGCATCGAGCAGATCAAGATTCCGAAAGATTTCATCGGTGCTGTCATCGGCAAGGGTGGCGAGGTCATCCAGAAGATTCAGGCCGAGACCAACACCATCATCAATATCGAGGAGGAAGGCGAGTTCGGTATCGTCGACGTCGCCTCGTCGAACAAGGACGACATCGCCGCCGCCCTCAAGTGGATCAAGGACATCTGCACCGTCCCCGAGGTGGGCGACGTGTACAACGCCAAGGTTGTCAGCATTGTCGAGTTCGGCGCCTTCATGGAGTTCCTGCCCGGCAAGGAAGGCTTGATGCACATCAGCGAGTACGAGTGGGGTCACCCCGCCACGCTGGAAGGCCTCATCAAGGAGGGCGACGAGTTCCAGGTGAAGGTCATCGCCTTCGACGAGAAGAACGGCAAGATCAAGCTCAGCCGCAAGGCCCTCCTGCCCAAGCCCGAGGGTTATGTGGAGGAGAAGCCCGCCCGTGGCCCGCGCCGCGAAGGTGGTGACCGTGGTCCCCGCAAGGACGGCGACCGTGGTGGTCATGGCCGTCGCGAAGGTGGCAATGGTGGCGAGCGCCGCAGCTCCGGCAACGGCGAAGGCCGCCGTCACTAAACCGAAGTGAGAACCAGCAAATAGACAAGGGCATCCCGCGGGATGCCCTTTTTGTTATCATTTAATAAAGGATATATATTCTTGATAGAATGCTATATAGCTCTCTATTGGTTTTGCTCCCCTATTGCTCCCCTGTTGTCCCCCTTTTGGGTGCCTATATGGTAACTCTATACTAAATATACTGTTCCTCCGTTCTTCATTATATCAGATCGTATTCAGATTCCCTTCGGGTAATACCTATACTATGGCAAAGGTCAAACCATCCATCATTGAGCAGACAGGCACCATCGGTGACCGTGTCTTCTACACCCGTTTCGGCAAGCAGTTCAGTCGCAGCAAGGCCACGTCGTTCAACGACAACAAGTCGGAGGCACAGCTGCGGCAGCGTGCGCTTTTCAAGGCCATGCAGCACACCTCCTCCATCCTCGGCTCCGTCATCCAGCGCGGCCTCGCCAAGGAAGCCCACGCCCACGGGCATGTCGAGAACAACGAGTTTGCCAGAATCAACAAGCAATGCTTCACCTACGACGACGGCACGGTGCAGATCGACTATCCCCGCCTGATACTCTCCACTGGTCCGATAGCCCGCGTGGATTTTACCAATTGCCATGTCGATGGCTTGCATGTTGAGCTTCAGTTCGAACCCTGCAGTAGTGCCGCTCATTCCAATCCCGACGATGTAGTCTTCATCTATGCCGTAGAGTTCCAGACGGAGGTCTGCCAACTCGTGGCCTTTGCCGAACGGCGAGCTGCTGGCGTCGTCTTCGACCTGCCCGACCTCAGCGAGGAGATAGAATCAAAATGCAAGAATGAGTCAAAGGACAAACAAGCAAATCGGACTAACGCACTATCACATTCACACGATAACACAATCAATTATTCCCTCTATGCCATCGTCGAGGCCGCCAACACCGCCTGTGTCTCGACCCTTTCCCCCGACGAGAAGAAAGCCGACAAAAACCACCGCAATATCAACAGGCGTGTGTCGCCGTCGGTATTCATCGGCACCATTACCGTTGGCTCAGATAATTGATTTCGCCGTTACAGAAAAAATGTGTATCTTTGCAGTGTGAAAACAATATTGAATATGCATGATTGCGTTAATGAAGAAATGTGTTAGTGAATGACTGGAATAAAAATAACGGGAATATGACACAGCAGATCGCCATACAGATATCTGAAGGTAATTAGGTTTGAGTTGCTTGAATAAGGAGCAATCTGTTGAGTTGCTTACAAATTGTAAGCAGTTGAAATAATTGATTTGGAAATGAATGATTTGAAGATAAAATACGATGGGAGATACTATGGTGTTGTTGGAAATAGGAACGCTGTGGTTGTCCCATTCATATATGACGAAATATTGCGGACGTTTTCCTCGGGACTAATAAACGTTTGCAAGAATGATAAATGGGGATGCTTGGATTTGGAAGGCAATGTTGTGATTCCAATCGGATATGATTGGATTGCTCCTTTTGGAAAAGATGTTTTGAGTACATCAAATGTTAGAAAAAATGGCAAATGGGGCATTCTAAATCGCAGGGGTGAGGAGATAATACCATGTATATATGATGAAGAGATTGTATTTAAAGACAATTGCGCAATTGTATCTAAGAATGGCAAAATGGGTATTATTAACAAAAAGGGGGAAAGTTTAATCCATTGTTGCTATTCCTATTTAAAACCTTTTGTTAATTCGTCTAAACTATTCAAGGTTACACGGAATAATAAATATGGTGTTGTGGATATTATGGGTGATATTATAACTCCACTGGATTTTGATGAAATAGGCGAATTATATGGTGAGGCTATTGTTGTAAAACGGGATGGCCTCTATGGGCTGATTAGCATAATGGGGGATATTATTATTCCTATCGAATATGAGGGGATTGATAAATCTTATCATGACATTAACCATTTTGAAATTGATTTAAAAAGTGATTTTTATTCTGTGAAAACAAAAGGTAAATGGAAATACATTCTTGCTAATAATGATTATAAAAACAATAATCGATATGACTGGATATCTGGACCATGGGGGGATAATTATATTGTTAAGTTAGAGAACAAGTATGGTATTATTAGTAGACTTGGTAGAAATATTGTTCCTATAATTTATTCGGAAATATTTGTCGAATATGAATATTATGTTCTAAATTTAAAAGGGCAAAAAGGTATATGTGATAATAATGGAGAATTATTATATTCAATATCATGCAGTGACATTCAAATTCTTTCAAGGAAATCAGCGATAATCGAGAAAGACAAACGCTTTTTTCTTTTTTTCTTTGGCAAAGACAAAGCATCCATAGAATATGATGAGATTCGTCGTTTTGGTGGTACATTTTGCAAAGTAACCCAAAACGGGAAATGTGGTGTCATTAATGATGAGGGAGGAGTTATTATCCCAATAATCTATGATTATATAAATTATAAAGGGAGAAAAAAAGTTGAGGTTATAAAAGATAATAAATTTGGAATAATAGACTTAGCAGGAAATACAGTTCTTCCAATCAAATACGGTGTTATTAAGAAGATGGAAGGAATTGTTGAAACAGATGATAAAACCGAAAAATGGTCGGCATTTGTTGGTCAAGAGAAAATCCCACCAATTTATGGCGATGCTATGATTATGCAATTAAATGGGAAATACGGTGTTGTTAATTCCAGGGGGATAGAGCTGATTCCATTCAAATATGATATGATTGATTTTTTCAAGGGTATTTTTATTGTAAATTCGAGAAAAAAATTTGGCGTAATCGATATTAACAATAATCGAATATTTCCAATAATATATGATGAAATTATTCCCCAACAAAAAGAAGGTCTTCTTTTGGCAAAAGAAAAGAAACTATGGGGGGTGTTAAGTATAACAGGGAATGAGGTAATTCCTCCAAAATATACCAAAATAAATTTAGTGGGTAAAAAACTTATTGTTAAGCTGGATGACAAGTATGGTGTAATTGACATTAATAACCGGCAAATTATTCCAACTATTTACGATGAAATCATACATGACCATACAGAAGACTTATTTTTGGTAAAAGATGATAAACATTGGGGCATACTTGATAGTAATGGGGCTGAAATAATTCCATTAAAATATGAAAAAATGGATGATTGTTTCTCTTGCCATCGACTTGCCGTTTCCCATGATAGTAAATGGGGGTTTGTTAATGAAAAAGGAGTTGAAGTAATCAAATGTATTTATGATGGAGTTTTATCAGAGTGTTTTGAAGATAATAAGTGTTTCGTGAAACAAAATGGTGAAATAATAGAAATTGACATATACGGTATCATGATAAAATAACTGATGATTATCAGCTAATTCGACAGATGGCCTATCATTATACCAGCATTTGTGGGCATCAAGTCATTATTACTATGGCTTTATCTATCAAATAGATGATTGTGTATTCACAATCATCCTTAAAAAAAGAATAACAACCGATTATAGACTTTGTTGACATTGTTGTCTAGGGGGAAACGAGGTCTTCATTATGTCGATATCATGGCAATTGAAACCGACAAATTAGTCTACCAACTCTACAACCTAACCCCCGAAGAAATAGCTATAATCGAACAATAACGTGTAGAGCACAGCATTTTTACGTATTTCTACAAAGATACACGCTTTGTAATATTGAACTTGAATTCGGTGGTGAGGTGGGTTGGTCTGTTTTCTAAAGTACCACATCATACCGTTCAACTAAAGAGGAGATGTGATTGCAATATCCATTTCCAATAAACGAACGTAACTGTCGCTGACACAGTTGTTACAAACAAAAAGAACTACGTTCAGTCAGCTTTTCCTGTAAAAAACGTGTAAGAGACATCACAAACAGCATTTTTTGCAGCCGTTATACTTTCTCCCAAACGTTAAATAATTATAATTTTAATTCGTAAACATCTATGGATGAGTACGAAAAATAATTTTCGCATTGGAACTGTAACTTAATCTGAGTAATTCACTTAAGAAGATGGTTTTTTTTTTCTGATAAATTCTTTTACCATATTTATTTTGAAATACTTATATTTTTTGAACAAAGTTATGATTGAATTAAAATAAAGTCGTATTTTTGCAAAAAAAATAATTATTATGGAACGAAACAATAAGACCACATTAAAAGCAATGATATTCGTAGGCAATGGATTTGACGTTGCACACGGATATAAAACTAAATATATAGATTTTTATACCAACAGCATTGAATTAAAAGAGCTGGCGAGTAAGGGAAATGTTTTATGTCAGCACATTTTAGACAATATCAAAGGTGATTTATGGCAAGATTTGGAATGTGGACTATATGAATATTCAAAAAGTCTTACATTAAAGCATGGTGAAGGAGATAAAAAGTCCTCGACAGTTTTTAAACAAGAGTTTAGTGAACTACGTTCTGCCCTTTTCAATTATTTAAAGAAGGCTTCCAATGTTAGCATCACGAACAATCCTGGCTACTTTGTTGGAGAACTATCAAAAGTCTGGGCAAGGTTGGATTATCAGATTGTGTCATTTAATTATACGCCTATTGTCGCTGCATATACAAATGATGCAGATCTGTATAGCTCAAATCTATCCTTTAATAAAGAAAAAATAGTATATCAGCATGGATGCATGTATAATCCCGAACGGGGAATTGATAATACTGCTGAGGATATAGTCTTGGGCATTGATGATAACCAAAAGGTTGAACGGTTACATTCCTTTTTGTACAAATCTCTTCAAAAAATATCTGACAATACTGACCTTGTTGATGCAATGAGGGAAAAGAATATTTATATCGTTTTTGGGTGTTCTTTGGGACCATCGGACCATAATTACTTCAGTACATTATTTGATGCGAATATGCGGGACAAGACATACATTATTTATGGCCATGGAAATGATGCGTTGGAGTCCATAAAGGGATATGCAATGGAATATACAGGAGGCATATATAACTTCCAAACAAAAAACCATAATAAAATACATTTCATTGATGATAGTATTCAACAAAGCGCCATGTCGGAAACAAAAAATGTAATTGATGGTCTTCTGACAACGAAATGACAAAGTTGATCCTATAGAAATTCCTCTATTACGTTAGATGGTCGTTTTTGCTAAAATAATCGAATCATATAAAAAAAACCTTTGCAAAAAAATATTGATATGGGTATTACAGATAAAGTACGGAAAGACCTTTGGGCTAAATCTGGCAATAGATGTGCAATATGTAAAAAAGAATTCTTCACCAGTATCGATACGGACGACTTTAATATCGGCGATGAATGTCATATTGTAAGTTCTAAACCTAATGGACCACGACATATTGAGAACTACGGTGATTATGACGCATACGACAACATCATATTATTATGCAAGAATCACCATAAGGAGATAGATGATCCTGCTAATCTTAACATATACACCGTTGCGAAACTCACTGAAACAAAAAAGGAACATGAAAAATGGGTCAGGCAGAGCTTAAACCCTGAAAAGATAGAGGTTTTCCCATTAATAAGTAATGGAACTGATTTGGTTTCTATCATTGGGGGAGCGGTTGTGGTTTACAAGTTCAATGATGAGATAAAATCAGAGAATGAGGCTGAACTTGTAGGGGGATTTTGGCAAGAAATAACTGATTTTATGGATATTTTCTTAGATTTAGAACCCATAGAAATTACACGTACAGAATTCTCGTATTCCAAATTAATAAATGAGTTAAACGAATCAGGGTTTCTGGTTTATGGAAGAAAAATAAAAATTCCTTTTCTAAAAAAGTATGGAGACGAAAC
Organism: uncultured Bacteroidota bacterium; assembly: GCA_902775135.1. Lineage (GTDB taxonomy): Bacteria > Bacteroidota > Bacteroidia > Bacteroidales > P3 > Colimorpha. The sequence continues at coordinate 123,865 of CACYKY010000005.1, forward strand.
GCTGTATAGTGCGGCTAAAATATATATAAAGCGAAAGTAATTCATAATTAGAAAACCGACAATATGTCAAAGATAAATATATTTATAAGCTCTACCTGCAAAGACTTACACCAAGACCGTTTGGTCTTAAAGAGTAAAATTGAGAATTTAGGACACAATGTGATCCTTTCGGAATCATTTACATTCCCTATTGATCCGTCTAAGAACACTATAGACAACTGCATTGACATTGTCCGTAATGAGGCTGACATCTTTATTCTCATAATAAAAGACAACTACGGGAACATTGTTCCGCGAACGGGTCGCTCTGTTACACATATGGAACTCCAAACAGCACAGGATAAGGGTATACCAATTTACACATTCACTCATAGCGAGACTCTACGACAGAAAGTGTTGTTAGAAGGTCAGCTTAATGAAGGCTCTGAATTTCTAAAAGTATGCAAGTTTATTGATGAGGTTAGACAAGAGAGAAGTCTTTGGAATTTCGAATACAACGGTGTTGAAGATATTCTAAATACAATTAAAACACAGTTGTCCATTCTGATGAAACACTCTTTATCGGTGCGAAACAAGGTTGATGCCATTGATAAAAAATGGATATTCCCTCATATCTCACCAGAGGCATATCGCTTGCTTGTCTATAAAGAGAAAAACTATGTGGAACGATTCTTCTTCCAAGTGATGAAAGATGAGATGGAACGCCATGTGGACTTGAAACTTGACTACAAATATTCTCACCTTCTCAACGCCGGTTATACACAGAAAAGCCTACGTGAGTTTGCCAGATGGATTAAGGATATTTTTGATGAGATTGCTTTCTTTTTCAGATCTGAAATAAAGTTGGAAGAAGAATTCTTCGATTCCTATAAAAAGGATGACTCTGATTTCCGTCAACTGTACCATGTGGCAAAACGATTTGCAAATAGATATGCAGATATTCTGGAGTTGGGGATACATCTGAAATCAGAATATGTATATCCTGAATATGCCTCGATACAAGGCAGAATAACGGGAATGGTTGATAATGCCATTTCTCAACTGGAGAATATGCCACAGTCCGCTCTGGATGCCATTGACAAAAATGTCAAAGACGAAATAGCTTCAAAGTCTGAGATATCAGCGAGTATGGATTTTCCCAGCATTATAGATGTTTCAGATGAAGAAATGGAGGAAATATTTAGAGAGATAAAACAAATTGCGGAACAAATTAAGGCAAGAGCAAAAGAATAGTGTGAGATGATTTCATAGAACCCACAAAGAAGGATCGTATAACCCACAAAGAAGGGGTGAAGAAGCCACGAAGAAGGGATGAGGAATGCGTTAGCGTGTTAATGCGTTAGTGCGTTAGTGATAATACACGAGGTTCCGCCGTGGTGTGCCGTCGGCTTAGCTGACTGGTATGCCGTCAGCTCGGCTGACAACTGTCGTCGAGACATCGCCGAAGGCTACAGGAGAACAGGACTTGTTAGTAGGTTAGTCCGAACAACCAAAGTGGCAACTTTTTGCCGTAAGGGTATTTTGTTTAATATGCTAAACAAAAATTTAAAAAAATGTTTAACGCATTAAACATAAATAGTGATAAAGCAATATTCACAGGAGCATAAAGAAGAATGCATTCTGGAGTATGTGCGGCTTCAGCGGATGAAGTGCATGGGGTTCCAGGGCTCTCGTTCGGGGTAGGACGGATTGTCTGAGTGGATGCGTTGCAGGAGGAAGGCCATGTTGCGGCCGAGGGCACGCATGGTCTGCATGCCTTCGGTGTCGAGTGCGGCCTCGCCTTCGGCTCGGCCGTAGACGATATTCCAATACTGCGACGTGACCATCGGCATGTGCTGCAACTGGAACACCATGGTGAGCGACTGCAGGGCGGCCGTGGCGCCACCACGGCGGCAGACGGCGATGCCGGCTGCGGGCTTGTTCATCGCGAGGTCGGAACGCGAGTAGAACAGACGCTGCATGACGGCGAGCAGGGCACCGTTGGGCTGGCCGTAGTAGGTGGGGGTGCCCACGATGAGGGCGTCGCTCGCGGCGAGTTTCTCCGAGAAGAGGTTGCAGGGGTCGTCGTCGAAGACGCAGCGTCCGAGCTCGCGGCAGCGTCCGCAGGCGATGCAGCCGTGCACGGGTTTCGGGCCGATGCCGACAATCTCATAATCGATACCGTTTTCCTTCAAGGTCTTGCCGACCTCTTCCAATGCGATGCGCGTGTTGCCGTTGGCACGTGCGCTTCCGTTTATCAGCAATGCTTTCATATCATGTTTATTATTTCCGAATAAACCGCTCGTCTGCCTCCGACTGGTCGGCGGGGGTGTAACGCTCCACGGTCATGTGGAGGTCGTACTTCTCGCGGAGGGCGGCGATGGTGGCCATCATGGGGGTGGCGTGGTGGCGGTCGATGGCTTCCTGGCTGGCCCAGCTGTCGATGAGTAGGACGGTCTCGGGGTTGTCGAGCGACTGGTAATACTCGTAGCGCAGGTTGCCCTCTTCGGCGCGGATGGCGGCGACGGTGCCGCTGGCTGTCATCTCCTCGGCGAACTTCAGGGCGTTGCCGTCAACGCCGGTATACTTGATGTTCACTGTTATCGGCATCTCTTTCTCTTTGTTGTCTCCACAGCAAGCGGCCAGCAGGACCTCCGCCAGGAGAGTTATCAGAATGTGTTTCATTTCTCATCTTTTTAACACAAATTGCCATGAATATATCATGAATTAATGGGTAATTCGTGGACATTCGTGTTTTTTCATTTTCAATTATCAATTTTCAATTCTTGTCGGGGTGTTGTATCGACAGAGGCATATCCTTCTGCGAGAGGTAGAACATGTAGAGGACGGCGGGCTTGGGGCCGCGGTTCTCGCCGTGGTGGCCGGTGCCGACCATCTCGACCACTGCCTCGCCCTCGTGGACGACCTTCTCCGTACCGTCCTGGGCGACGATGGTCAGCTCGCCCTGTGTCAGTACGCCGAAGTTCATCACCTCGTGGTGATGCCATCCCAACTTGCAGCCTGCGGGAAACACATACTTCAAGCCCACCAGCTCGGGACGCCCTCGAAGATAGTCGGGCAGCTCCACGCCGTCCCAGCTCTGCGAGGTATGGAAGAGCTCCGTGACCTCCACCTGTTTTGACATTTCTGTGTCTGTTTTGGCTATCGTTTTTGCCTTTTTCTCAGGCGAGAATCTTCTTGAGGGTGCGCATGAGGTGGGCTTCCATTGGGGAACGCCGTCCGTCGGCGGCGACGATGGAGCGGATATCGTCGAGGATTTGCTGGCGGGAAGTGTCGTCGGTGATGAACTTGGACTTGTTCTCGTGGATAAGGTCGAGGATCTGGGTGTCGCTCATCTTGGAGAAATCCTTTTTCAGTTTGCTGACGACGGCGGGGTCGACGTGCTGGAGGATGAGCTCCATCTCGTCGGGATGGATGGTGCCGTCGATGTTGGCGGCATAGAGCATCAGCAATGCCTTGAATTCGTCTTGGGTATTCATCTTTCTATGGATATTTTTATGGTATTTCTTTGTTTGTCAAGATTTTTCAATTCTTTTTTTGTAGCGGGCGTCGGCGGAGACAAAGAGGCCGACGATGGGGATGAAGAGGTATATGTAGCCCTCGATGCACTCGATGGTGAGCATGGTGATGGCCTCGAAGACCACGAGGAAGCATACGGCCGAGAGGAGGCAGCGGTGGAAGAGGTGGGTGCGGCGGGTATCGACAATGAGTTTTGCCACCACCAGAAGGAATACCACGAGGTGGTAGGCTATCATGATCCAGATGCCGGTGATGGGGACGAAGGAGTCTGCGATGCCGGCGGCGGAGGCGCCGAGGAGCATGACGATGATGATCCAGTTCCATTCGCGCCATTGCTTCTCGTTGAGGCCCATGCGGTCGCTTTGGTGGGCGATGACGTGGAGGAGGATATTGAACATGTTGTAGGCCGTGTAGGAAAGCAAAGCCACCCCGAGGAGAGACCATCCCGTGCCCACCACCTGGCGCTGGCAAAACCAGCCGACGCATATTTCGGAGCGGTGCAGGTCGGTGTCCTCGAAGAGGGGCAGGTCGCCCGAGAAGCAGTAATAGTAGGTTGCTGCCACCGAGAGCCACCAGAGGGAATAGAGCAGGTGATAGGCGGAAGAAGAAGTTTGCTTGTTGCGGTTGATCAGGTACATCACGATGCGCGAGGCCACAGCCAACACCAGCAGGAGGATGGGGATGACGATGGGGTGCAACCCAAGCGGATTGCTATGGTGCACACCCAGCAGCGCAGGGATGTTGGTCATCGGTGCATTGGAGTTGATGTAGTCGGAAAGTGTGGAGAAAAACATAAATGCTTTATTTGTTGTTTGTTAAAACGATGCTTTGCTTTTTATCCAGTGACAAAGATACAAAAAAAAGCAACAGGTGTGATAATTTTTTTTTTTTTACAAGAGGGAAAGGGTAGGGGAATGGTAGGGGTCAAACTCGTACTTTATCCCTACCAAATCCCTACCAACTCCTTACAAACTCCTACCACAGTGTGAGATGATATGCCGATTGTTGTGTTAAAACCGGTTGTTTTAACATCTATTAATAAAGTTTGGGCGATAGTCCGGTCGTTTCCTTACTATTGACGAGCCGGGTGGGTGAGAATTGGAAAGTGGACTGCATGGATGGGTGAGGGAGCCGTTTTTTTGTTAAAAATTCATAAATGCGAGTGGTCTTTGTAGAAATTCGGCAAAAAGTCTGTTATATAATATATGTAGGGCGATTGAATCGCAGCGGTGAATGAATAAGACAATAAAAATGGTGAAAAAACGTTTTACTAATTGTAATATAATAATATGATGAAACAAAATCATTTGACGTGGAGGATGCTTTCGTTGAGCATTATGATGGGATTGATGTGCCTGATGGGAAACAATGCCGAGGCTCAGGTTGTCTGTAACGATACGGTGTTTCCCTTCCTCGAGACCTTCGATAGTGGTGTCGACAGCCTCGTCTGTTGGCAGCCGCTGGAGGGCAGCAACTGGCAGCTCATCCAGCCGGGCACAGGCAGCGGCAACGGCCCGAACAAGAGTATGGTCTCGTCGTCGGAGTATGCGAATGTCGACAGCTGGATTGTGTCGAAGGCCATCGCATTGCCGGCCGACACGACAGTGCCCTTGGTGCTGAGCTGGGATGTGAGTGCAACGCACTATTTGACGTACTACTACCGCTATTTTGTGCTCGTCAGCACCGGCGACTGGACCGACCGCACCTCCTACGACACCGTCTATGCCGACAGCTCGATGCAGGTCTACTGCGGCAACGAGAATACCAATTTCGAGAATCGCATGGTGAACCTCGACGCCTACCATGGGCAGGTCATCCACGTGGCTTTCTGCAACCATCCGCTCTATGCCGACCCCTACGAAGGACATTGGATGCGGCTCAATATCGACAATGTGGAGGTACGCGACGCCAATAAGCCTAAGGTGGCCCTGGAGCTGCCCGACTATGTCTATAGCGGCGACAGCATCACCTATGCCGCCACGCTAATTGAGGGCAACACCACGGGACTGACCTACACGTGGCATTCCACGCTTCTCGATACTACAATAACTCTTAACAATAATCTCGTATCTATAAACTACCCCACTACGGGTATCGACACGGTGACCGTTATCGCCGCCAACGCTTATGGCGTCGACACGGCGACGGCAGTGGTGGAGGTGCTGACGCATCCGCTGCCGCAGGTGACCTTGATTGTCCCGCAGCATGTGTGGGTGGACGACACCGTGGTCTACACCGCCGTCGTCAACGAATGCTCGCCCTACGGTCTTGCCTTCCATTGGCACTCCTCGCTGCTCGATACCACCATAGCTCTTAACAATAATCTATTATCTATAAACTACCCCGCTGCGGGAATTGACACGGTGACGGTTGTGGTGAGCAACATCGACGGTGCCGACACGGCGACGGCGGTGATGGAGGTGCTGAACTGCAATGGGACGATGATTCCTTATGTGGAGGACTTCAATGCCGTCAGTGCCACAAGTGCTCAAACGCCCGGCGAGCTTCCTAGCTGCTGGGAAGGAATGATGACGGGCACCAACGCTGCCAATGCCCCCCATGTGATTCTTCCCAACGGCTACCAATTTTTAGGCACTCTGCCCAGCAATGCCCTCTTTATGGTGGCGGGCAGCGAAGCGGGCTACGGCAGCTGGGAACAGGTAGTGCTGCCGCGCTTCAACCAGCCTTTGCACGACCTCTCCATTGCCTTCGACTACCGCTTCGAGGCTGCCAGCCGGGGAGCCCTCGCTGTGGGCTATATCGACAGCACGGATGACTTTGTCATCGTGGCCATTATGACACACCATGCCGGAAGTTACCGACGCGACACCGTCTCTTTGGCCTCGGTCACCGACAGCTATGCACGTCTGGCTTTGCGCTGGGGCTACAACACCTCCTATTATGCTGTGGCCATCGACAACATTGAGGTCTTCAACCCTGATACCGCCATAATGCAGCCCGTGGTGGCCCTCGAGGTCCCCGACGAGGTGAACATCTACGACACCGTCGTCTACACTGCCCACCTGCAGCAGGGCGACCCTGTTGGCCTCTCCTATACTTGGCACTCCACTCTCCTCGATACTACAATAACTCTTAACTATAATCTCTTATCTATAAACTACCCCTCCATTGGTGTCGACACTGTGACGGTGACCGCCACCAATGGCTACGGCAGCTATACTGCCACCGCCATCGTCTCCGTCGGCAACTGCAACTACCGGAGTGTGCCCTATGTCGATGACTTCGAAGGTGTGCCACAGGGGCAGATGCCCGAGTGCTGGACGAGCCGCTGGACCGGTTCTGCCTCCGATAAACCGAGGGTCATTGATTATCCCTATTCGTGGGAAGCCGACAGGACGATAATGATGATAGCGGGCAATGGCTCCAGCTATGGTGATGGTCGGTCCATGGTGGTGTTGCCGGGTTTTGACCACCCACTGAACCAGCTATCGCTGGCATTAGACTATTATCAAGGCACTTATTACGGCACGTTGACGGTGGGCTATATGGTCGATACCGTCTATACACCGTTGCACACCTTGCCGAACAACTTCTCGTATGATTATGACATGTGGCGCGACACCGTTGATTTCAGCAGTGTGACGGCCCCCGGGGCTCGGATGGCCATCCGCCTTATCAATCAGGCGATGTGGGATGAAATATATCTCGACAATATCGAGGTGTTCCTCTCCAGCCAGACAGGCGTGCCTCCCGTGGTTTCCCTCAACGGTCCTTCAAACGCAGTGGCTTTAAATAATATCACCTATACGGCTACCCTTACCAGCGGAGACACAACGGGTGTGGTCTACATGTGGCATTCGACATTGCAGGACAGTATGATGACTGGCCCCTCGGTCCGGTTGCTCTACGATACGGTGGGGGTGGACACTCTCAGCGTTATAGCCACCACGCCCTTCGGTTCCGACACGGCTATGCGTATCGTTACGGTTTCATGGCCCGACTACCTGCTGCCGTCGGTGACCCTTGAGGGCGATCCTCTTTGCTATACCTGCGACCCCGCGACATACGTCGTCAACTCGTTGCAGAGCGACAGTGCAACGGTACACAGCACATTGCTCGATACCACCTTCGCGATGACTGGCTCCCAGTTTGCCTTGCTTTATACTGCTGGAGGGGTTGACACTGTCACAGTGGTGGTGACCAACGACTACGGCAGCGACACCGCCCGATGGGTGGTCGTGGTTCGTGACTGTCAGATTGTCGTTACCTTCCCCTATGTGTCGGTTCCGGCAGCCAATGACGACAGCCTTTATTGCTGGAAGATATGGCAGCTTGATTCCATCCGTGCCACCAGCAGCGATACTCACGGCCGATGGTTCCGCTATCTTGACTATTACAACGACAATCGTCCCTGCATGACGAGCAACGAGATAAACCGCAACGCGGGCGGCAACCCCAGGGTGATGTTGGACGACTGGCTCGTTTCCCCACTGATTGCCCTGCCCGATGGCGGTGCCGACACGGTGATTGCCAACATCACCCTCGAATGGAACAGTTTCTGTGAAAACACCACCTTCCAAATACTCCTTTCCACCACAGGTCGCACTGCGCCTGCCAACTTTAGCGACACGCTCTACGTTCAAACCCACAATGGCGGTTACCCCTATGGACAATGGGAAAGTCATAGTGTTGACCTCTCAGCCTACGCTGGACAAACTGTCAGCATCGCCTTCCATCATTCAGGTCCGATAGCCAGTTACGGATGGGGGAAAGTTTCAATGGACAGCATCAAGGTGAGCTGTACCTACGATACTGTGGACGCTCCAGACACCGTGTGGCGCACCGTCAGCGTGACGACCGACGCCCCCGAGGCCTGCGAAGTTTACGGCAGCGGTGTCTATGCCGACAGTAGCACGGTGGAGATCGGATTCCTGCTTGCCGACACCGCCATCGAGGGCGGTCATTGGCAGTTCCTCGGCTGGAGTGACGGCGGCAGCGGCAACCCGCGCGACATCCTCGTCACCTCCGACACCTCCCTTGTCGCCCTCTTCGAATGGATAGAGGATAGCGTCGGCATCGACAACGTATCAACGTATCAACGTATCAACGTCTATCCCAACCCGGCGCATGGTGCCGTGACTGTCAGCGTCGGCGCTCCTGCCACCCTCACCGTCCTCGACCTCGCTGGCCGCGTCGTCGTCGCCCCTCAGTCACTCAGTTCCTCAGCCACCCTGCCACTCACCGACTTGCCTTCCGGCACCTACTTCCTCCGAGTGACCACCGCTGAGGGGACGGCTGTCAAGAAGCTGATAGTCAAATAACAATTGCCCTCATGGCGACAAAATGAATAATGGATGAATAATTTAAAAAAGATGAATATAAAAGGATTGATTTTCGGAATGGTCATGTGCTGCGTGGCGAGCACGGGTCTGCGGGCGCAGATGATTATCGACACGTGGAGCTTCTCCACGGGAGTGGATACGACGCTGTGGTACGACATCAGCGGCGTGGACTCGATGCTTATTGCCCCGGGCAACAAGACGTCGGCCCGGTCGGCACTGGTGGACATTGGTTTCGACTTCACGCTGGGCGAGACGACCCATAGCCAGTTCTCGACCAATATCAACGGCACTGTGCGTCTGGGCAGCGCCCTCATTCCGGCAAGCGGCTACTATTCCCAGCCCCTGGGAACGCAGGGGAACATAGGCATCGGACCCAAAATCGAGCCTTGGGGCTGGCGAGGACGCTTTGACAACACTTGTTATACGCGTAAGGCGTTGCTGGGCAGCGCCGGCAACCGTGTGCTGGTGATAGAGACACGAATGAAGGATTATGGACGTGGCACAAGCGACTCGTTATATGTGAGTTTCCAGGTGCAGCTGTTCGAGGCCGGTGGGTTGCGTGTAGTCTATGGCGAGGCCGATTCCTGTGTTCTCACCCACACTATTCAGAATGGTGTGTCGGCAATCGGTCCGGCTCCGGCCAGCAGCGACAAGGACATCGTCTTCTTCGACTTTGCCACCCATGCGGCTGTGCGCTTCAGCACGGTCTGCGGTCTCACCAACGCTGTCGGCAGCTGGCCCGAAAAAGGCCGCTGGTACGGTCTGGCCTACGACAGCACGCTGTGCCCCTATCCGTCGGGAGTGACCGCCACAGCCACCAACCCTGCAAATGTCAGCCTGCAGAACCCCGACGGCGGAACGCTTCATGTGGTGATTCCCGCCAGGAGCATCGACACCCTCTGGACGGGAACCACCCTCAACCTCGGCGGCGACTTCAACCCCGCCACCACCTACCAGGGCACCGTGCAGACAGTGTGCGGCAGCGACACGAGTCTCCGCGCTCGGAACTTCAGCTTCACCACGGGCTGCGGGCCTGTGGTGCACCTGCCGTGGGTCTCGGAATTTTCCAACTACAGCCTCGGCTGCTGGGATGCTTCGCAATATAGCTATTATAATTACCGATGGGAAGGTTCGAACGGCTATGCGGTAGCCTCGAGCCTGACATCGTCGGGGACCAATACCCATTACGACGAATGGCTGGTGTCGCCGGTGGTCAACTTGCCCAATGACGACGGGCTGGTGATGAAGTTCAAATACCGTTCGGAGGCGCTGCAAGGCGTGTCGCCCACCATGGATGTCCGCGTGGCACCCTGCACGGCTGACGGCGTGGTCGACACGGCCGACTGGACGACGGTGATGACGCTGACCGGTGTGTATTCCAACTATATAGAGCGGCGTATCTTCCTCGACACCTGGCGTGGCCAGACCGTGAAGGTGGCCTTTGTGCGTACCGGCCTGGGCGGCAACTGCGTATACCTCGACCGTGTGGAACTGCTGCAGGAGCTTGAACCCGTGTTCACCCTTACGGCACCCACCCATGCCCGTACAGGAGAGAGCGTCACATTGACGGCTCACTGGGTGACTGGCGCCAATACAGGCCTCACATACACCTGGCACTCCTCGCTGCTTGACACCACATGGGCACCCAGTACCACAGCCACCCTGTCACTCAGTTACCCTTACTCGGGTACCGACACGGTGACCCTCATCGTCAGCAACGCCTATGGCGCCGACACGCTGACGGCCATCTATCCGGTGGTCGACTGTCCAGCGGTGACCGCCCTGCCGTGGACGGAGACCTTCTTCAGCGGAAGCATGTGTTGGTTTGTCCCCGTGGGCAGCAACTGGCACGACGGCAAGCCTTACAGCTACTATACACCCTATTACGATGATACCTACCGCGCCTTGGTCTCGACCTATGCGGACGACACGCTGGACCACTGGATTATCTCGCCTGCCATCCAGATGCCCTCCGACACAAACGATATCAAGATACTCGAGTGGAACGAAGCCGCCGAGATAGGCGCCGCCACCCACCAGCCGAACTACAGCGTGCTGGTGAGCACCGACAGCAATTTCTTCGACCTGACGACCTACGACACCCTGCTGACTGTTGACTCGGGGGTGGTCAGCGCTGGCGGCACCTGGCAAAATTGGGGTCGCCGCACCGTGAGCCTGGCGGCCTACGCAGGACAGACCATCCATGTGGCCTTCTGCCGTCATCCCTCCTACTATGGCGTCACCGGCGAGGGCGGCGTCTCGACGGAGGCACTTTTAATCGACAACGTCACCGTGCGCAGCGCTTCAGCACCGGTCATTACACTGACGGCCCCAACACAGGTGGAGAGCTACGACACCGTGATCTTTACGGCCACCCTCGTCGAAGGGCTGCCCTGCAGCTACACCTGGCACAGCTCGTTGATGAATCAGTGGTCGGTGGCTGGTAGTCAGTGGTCAATGGTGTATACCGTCGGCGGCACCGACACCGTTACGGTCGTCGCCACCAATGCTTATGGAAGCGACAGCGCCACGGTGGTGGTGCAGGTGATAGCCTGCACACCCATCACGTTGCCGTGGTTGGAGAACTTCGACGCGTTGATTGGCACGAACTACAGTACCGAGGGGCCGCTGCCCGACTGCTGGCGCAGCTACTGGAACGGCACCAATGCCGTCTACGCGCCGCATGTCATAGGTACCTACCTGAATCCCATCAGCAGCTATTTCACGAGCGGTCAGCATGCACTGTTGCTGATGGCCGGCACCACCAGCGGGTGGGACAGCGTGGCCATCGTGGAGAGTCCCGTAGTTGCCACTCCACTGAACCAGATGATGCTGTCGTTCTATTATCAGCAGGAAAGTTCCTCCCGGGGCATCTTGAGTGTGGGCTATATGCAGGACAGTGTCTTTGTGAGTGTGACCGACCTGCCGCAGCAGCAGACGGGAAACACTATTACGGTGAGCCTCGGAGCCTTCCCCGCTGATGTGCACCGCTTCGCCTTGCAGTGGCAGTATGTCGGCATGTGGTACGGTGTCATCGTCGACAACGTAGAACTTACGGCTTTCGACTCGGTGCCCACCGTGGCCATTGCTACGCCGGAACAGGTAGGCGGTGACAGCGTCCTCTTCCACGCCTACCTGACCAACGGTATCAGCGACAGCCTCACCTACAGCTGGCAATCCACCATGGCCGATGCCGGACAGGCCATTCTGACGGCTGTGGGCGATTCGGCTTATATCGTCTATACCGCCCCTGGTACCGACACCGTCAGCGTCATCGCCACCAACGCCTATGGTGTCGACACGGCATGGGTGTCGTTCACCTACATAGGCGCGCCCGTGGCAGCTATCAGCGGCCCATCAGCCGTGCAGACCGACGATACCATCACCTATACGTCCCATCTGTCTTCTGGCTCGACTACGGGCGTCACCTACAGCTGGCAGTCGACCATGGCCGCCGCTGGGCAGGCCACGATGCTGGTCACAGGTGACACCTTGCGGATGGTCTACCTCGCCGGAGGTACCGACACATTGACTCTCATCACCACCAACGCCTTTGGTGTCGACACCACCAGGCGCTTCATCACCGTCACCAACTGCCATATCACCACCTTCCCATGGACAGAGGGCTTCGAGAACGGTATGAACTCCTGCTGGTACCTGTCTACCATTCCTGGCAGCACAACGACGAATTGGAGTATCAGAGGCGAATACTGGTATGCCCATAGCGGCAGCCACTATATGTACTCGCCGTTTGCAACGGCGGATGGCGACAATAGCTCTATTGATGCATGGTTCATATTGCCGCCCGTAGAGGTGCCTGCCAGCAGCAGCCTGTCGCTGAACTTCTACGCCAATTTCCAGGGCAACAGCACAACCCATTCATATCCGCGCCTGACCGTTCTCGTCTCCACCTTGGGGAACGCCACGAACTATTTCACCGACACCATCTACTCCGAGCAGACCAACACCCTCGACCGTGAATACCTGTTCGGCAGCGCGTCGCTGGCCGCCTACGCCGGTCAAACGGTGTGGATTGCCTTCGTGCATGGGAACCGCAACGTGTCGCTCGGCATCGATGACATCAGCATCGACTATTCCGCCGTGCCTGTGGCGGGCATCAGCGGCCCCACCGAGCAGCTATCGAGCGAGGAAGCCCTCTTCACCGCCCACCTGCTGAACGGCGACACGACAGGCATCACCTACATCTGGCACTCCACCATGGCCGATGCCGGCTTGGCCACCCTCACCGCCACCGACTCGACGGCGGCTATCGAGTACCACGCCGGTGGCACCGACCATGTGAGCGTCGTCATCGCCAATGCAGCCGGCAGCGACAGCGTGGCGATGACCTGCAGCGTCACCGACTGCGAGCCCATCACCCAGCTCCCCTACACCGTGCGTCTGAACAGCAGCAACAACATCACCTGCTGGCAGAAGGACGGCGGCTGGTATATCGGCGACTATTTCAGCAGCGGCATCACCTGCATGCAGTGCTTGAACTGGGATTTTGACCCCGTCGACAACTGGCTCGTCATGCGCGAGATAGCTATCCCCGACGACTACACGCAGAGCTACACGCTGCGGTGGCACATGCAGTGCAACCACTCCAAGTATCAGGTGATGGTGTCGACCCAGGGCCGCAGCGACCACAGCCTTTTCGACACCCTCTATTACGAGCAGAACGACAGCACTCACTGGACCTCGCGCACCCTGTCGCTCGACGCCTACCGCGGGCAGAACATCTACATTGCCTTCCGCAACCTCGGCTGGTACAACAGCCCTGCCCACTATGCCGACTACGGCGTCTTCCGCATCGACACCATACAGGTCTTGGTCTCTTCCGACCCCCAAACCTACCGCACCCTCACCCTCGACGTGAACGACCCCACGATGGGCAGCGTCAGCGGCGCGGGAGTGTACCCCGATAGTAGCGTTGTGACCCTCAGCGCCAATTCCTTCGAGGGCTACCACTTCGTGGCGTGGAACGACGGCGACACCCACGCTGTGCGTACCCTCACGCTGGTCAGCGATACTGCCTTCACAGCCTACTTCGCGGCCGACAGCCTGCCGACACCGCCGCCCGACACCCTCTGGCGCACGGTTGCGGTGACGGCCAATGTGGATGGAGTCTGCGAGACTTACGGCAGCGGCACCTATGCCGATAGCAGCAGGGTCGAGATGGGCTACACGATGGTGGATACCGTCAACGAGGGTGGCCGCTGGCAGTTCCTGGGCTGGAGCGATGGAGAAAACGACAACCCACGCACTATCCTCGTCACCTCCGACACCGTCATCGTGGCACTCTTCGAGTGGACATCTGACAGCGTCGGAATCAATGAGTTGAGAGATAACAGTTATGAGATAATCGTTTATCCCAACCCGGCCAGTACCGATGTGACCGTCAGCGTCGGCGCTCCCGCCACCCTCACCGTCCTCGACCTCACTGGTCGCGTCGTCGTCGCCCCTCAGTCACTCAGTTCCTCAGTCACCCTGCCACTTAGCGATTTGCCATCCGGCACCTACTTCCTCCGAGTCACCACCGAAGAGGGAACGGCTGTCAAGAAGCTGATAGTTAAATAAAATGCAAGAATAATGACTGTCTTGGCGACATACAAGGCACACGTAACCCCGAAGTACGACACCGTTCTGCCTTTCCGCATGGTCGTGGCGTGCATCTGCGCGTTGGTGTTTGTCGCAGGATCGGTGGTGGTGACATATTTCAACTATCGAATCGAGGTACTTATGCTTTACCTCTCATCGCTGTGCTTCATTATCGGTGCGGTCGTGTATATCGACACATACATGAAGTGGCATTGCGCGGAGGAGACCGTATCGGTGCAGCACGAGATGCTTGTCATCGAGCGCCGCAAATGCCTCTTTGGCCGGAGGAAAGAGATTCCTCTGTCGGCCATCCGGAAAGTGGAGACCTACTACGACAGCTCGGGACATAGACCGGAGACCTTGCGCGTGGTCTATTCCAACACCGCCTACCGCTTCGGCATCTGTCTCTCCGACGCTCGCCGCGATGCCCTGGGAAGAAAGGTTATGGAGCTGGCGCAGCGCTATGTGTGATTTCTTTTGGCAAATTGTTAGATGAAAAATAATAGAAAAACAAGATGAAAAAGTCGATGATTGTGTGTATGATGGTGTTCGTGACGGCGTGCGGGCATCGGGATGGAAGCATGTCGGTGGATGCGGATGCCCCTGTCACGGCGCAGGAAGCCTGCGCGACGGATACCCTTTGGGCCGACGACAGTCTGTGGTGCGACATACAGTGTCCTTTCGTCGAGAACGGCCGGCAGGTGCTTTACCGTCACACCACGTTCTACGACGGCGACACGCAGGTGATGGACTATGTCTACATTCCCCGTGGCAGCGACGAGCATGCCCGAAGGGTGAAGGAACTCTTCGGCGATACCGGACGGGAACCCTATGCCGACGACCTCTTAGACAGTTATGGCTTGCCGTGTACACACGTGGACCTTGGCGACCTTCCGCGCGACTGGTTCGTGGTGATGCGCTACAGGGGCACGCCTGTCTTCACGGCCGACTATCCTTATTACCTGCATTTCACCGACAGCACGCTGGTGCATCACGGAATGGAAGACTGGGTAGACCATTTGTGCGGTGTGGAGAAACTGCCCGACGGAGGGTATGCCCTCAAGCTTGAACGCTTCGACTTTGAGCAGGACCGTGTCGTGTCCTGCATCGATACCCTGTCGCCTCTCGGAAAGGACCATTGCGTTCATTTCGCAGGGTGGCTGCTCACCACACGTGAGCACCTGAAGGACTTCGACCTGATCGACGTGGACAACTGGATAGAACTCGTCGACCCCCTGGCTGGCGATTACCGTATCTGAACATCGGCGTCCCGCGTTTACCATTCCTCCCCGTACCACGCCATCTGTAGGGGCTCCTTGCGGTCGATGACTTCGGCGGGCATGTTCAGTTTCTTCACTTTGGGGCGGAAGCCGAAGCCTATGCCGCCACCGACGTGGGCCGAATTGGCGTTGCCGCGCGTCTGCGGCTGGAGTCCAGCCGGCAGGTTGAGCACCTCGGAGAGACCGTTGATGCCACCCACGCCGGCGTTGAGGGAAAAGTAGAAACTCTCGCCCACATAGTAGCGCAGGCCCACATCGAGGCTCCCGCTGAAACCGTAGCGGTTCAAGCTCTGTTCTTGTCCGCCATAGGCAAAGGTGTTGTGCAGGATGGCCATGCCGAGGGTGGCACCGAACCGCAGCTCGAGGT
This sequence comes from uncultured Bacteroidota bacterium, assembly GCA_902775135.1. Classification (GTDB taxonomy): domain Bacteria; phylum Bacteroidota; class Bacteroidia; order Bacteroidales; family P3; genus Colimorpha. Next base: position 139,935 of record CACYKY010000005.1, read on the forward strand.
TATCGGTGAGCATGGCCGAATGACGGATGACCAGCGAGAGGTTGTGGATGACGGCCTGTTCGTCGAAGGCGAAGTTGGAGGTGAGGAGGTTCGTGTTCTCGTAGCGTAGGCCGTAGTAAGCATGCTCCCCGTGCCGCAGGCCGAGGTTGCAGGCCGAGGTGAGGCCTGTGTACCCCTCGGTGTTGTCCTGCAGGGCCGAGAGGGCAGGATAGTTGAAATAGTGGGTGACGTTGAATCCCACCTCGCTCTCGAGGTGCCACTTGCGCTCCTGCGCGTGGAGCATCGTTGCGGTCGCCAGCACGGCGACAATAAATGCGATACGTTTCATAGACGTTATTATTGTTTTTCTCTGCCTGTATGACGCACAACATGACGGAATCTTACACTCGGAGGAAGAATTTTTTTGCCATTCAATAAAATGTTCGTATCTTTGCAGCCGTATTATAGGTTATGGGTTATGGATTATAGGTTATGGATTAAGGAGTTCGGTTTTTTCAATTTTCAATTTCTAATTTTCAATTTCAGAAATGGACAAATACAATCAGCGCGGAGTTTCCGCATCTAAAGAGGACGTTCACAACGCCATCAAGAATATCGACAAGGGTCTCTACCCCAATGCTTTCTGCAAGATTATTCCCGACCTGCTGGGCGGCGACAAGGACTATTGCAACATCATGCACGCCGACGGCGCGGGCACCAAATCGAGTCTCGCCTACATGTATTGGAAGGAGACCGGCGACCTCTCCGTGTGGAAAGGCATTGCCATCGACGCCATCGTGATGAATACCGACGACCTGCTCTGCGTGGGCGCCCTCGATCACATTCTGCTCAGCTCCACCATCGGTCGCAACAAGCAGCTGGTGCCCGGCGAGGTTATCTCGGCAGTCATCAACGGCACCGAGGAGTTCTGCCAGACCATGCGCGACATGGGCATCGACATCGTCCTCACCGGCGGCGAGACGGCCGACGTGGGCGACCTGGTGCGCACCATCATCGTGGACAGCACCGTGACGGCCCGCATGCGCCGTGCCGACGTCATCGACAATGCCAACATCAAGGCCGGCAACGTCATCGTGGCCCTCGCCAGCTACGGCCAGGCCACCTACGAGACCTCCTACAACGGCGGCATGGGCAGCAACGGCCTTACCTCGGCCCGCCACGATGTCTTCTCGCACATCTACGCCGAGAAATACCCCATGTGCTACGACCACAACCTCCCGCAGGAGGTGGTCTTCTGTGGCAGCAAACTCCTGACCGACCCCACCGAGGTGCCGGGTGTGGATGCCGGCCACATGGTGCTCTCGCCAACGAGAACCTACGCCCCGATTATCCGCAAGGTGCTGGACGAATACCGCCCCAAGATCGATGGCATGATCCACTGCTCCGGCGGCGCACAGACCAAGGTGCTCCACTTCATCGGCGGCCGCGGGCTGCATGTGGTCAAGGACAACCTCTTCCCCGTGCCACCGCTCTTCAAGATGATTCATGATGAGAGCCACACCGACTGGCAGGAGATGTACAAGGTCTTCAACATGGGACACCGCATGGAACTCTACACCGACGAGCAGACGGCCCGCGGCATCATCGACATTGCCAAGAGCTTCAACGTCGACGCCCGCATCATCGGCCGTGTCGAAGCCGCCCCGAAGGCACAGGTGACGGTAGTCTCTGAAAACGGAAAATACGAATACTATGGCTGAAGCAACATTTGTCGACAGTTTCAACAACCGCAAGCAGGCTCGCCTGACATCTGGTGAGGCCGACCGCCTCTCCTCGCGCAGCTACAACCTGGCCCTCACGGGGTTGTTGGCCTACGGGCTGCTGCTGAACGCCGTGATGGTCTATTATTTCGCCGAGCCGCTGAGACAGATGCTGATAGGTGTAAGCTCGTGGGTGCTGCTGCTGGGCTATTTAGTGCCTACGCTGATAGGTGTGTTGATGGCGGCCAAGTCTACCAACCCGATGGTCAGCTTCATCGGCTATAACCTTGTGGTGCTGCCCATTGGCGTGTTGCTATCGCTTCTGTTGTTGGGTTTTCCGGTGGGGATTGTGGTGAAGGCTATGGCGCTCACCGGTATGGTCACTGCCACGATGATGCTGCTGGCCATTATCCGCCCGCAGTTCTTCCTCGGGCTGGGACGCACGCTCTTCCTGACCTTGATTATAGGTATTGTGGCCGAGGTGGTGGCCACTTGGCTGCTGGGCTACCGGGGTGAGATTTTCGACTGGGTGTTCGTCATCCTCTTCTCCGGCTACATCGGCTACGACGTCGCCAAGTCGCAGGCCTATCCCAAGACCCTCGACAACGCTGTCGATTCCGCCCTGGATATCTATCTCGACATCATCAACCTCTTCATCCGCCTCCTCAGTATCCTCGGCCGCAGGGAGTAGGCGCGGTGAAAATTTTTTTTCGAGGTGACACAATAAAAAAAACAAGGCCTCGTTTTTAATGGGTCATTTGCGACAATAGCTCAGTTGGTAGAGCGGCGGCTTCCCAAGCCGCAGGTCGCGGGTTCGAGTCCCGTTTGTCGCTCAAATGTTGATAATAAGTCAATTAAGAGTGATTTTATAAAAATGGGTGTGACAGATATGTGTCACACGAAATAAAATGTTTTTACCGGCAATTTTAAAGGAGTCCTCCTCGATGGGCTTCTATGCCGAGTATTATATATATGATTCTATTAAAGAAGATATGGTGCGAAAACGCACCAGGTTGTCTTCTGTTGTAAACCGTTATCGTACCGTCAGGGAGCGCAGGATTGCTGCTCAGGAGTTGGTGGAAGAGATAAACCGAAAGCTGGCAGGTGGATGGTCGCCGCTCCATCAGACCGAGGACAGCAGACTTTACACCCCCATTGCCGACCTTTGCGATAAATTTGTGGCTGCAAAAGAGCGGGAAGGTGTGAGACCTACCACGCTCACAAATTACAGAAGTTACACTGGTCTTTTTCTCCGTTGGTGTGAGGACACTGGCCGTTCGAGGAAGTGCAGCGGTACCTTTCTCCGTGTCGATGCTGTGCAGTATATGGACAGTGTATTGGAGAAGGGTAACGGAAACCGTCACTACAACAATACTGTGAAAGCTTTGCGCTGCTTTTGGCAGTGGTCTTTTGAGCATTGCTATTGCCGTGAGAACCCCTTTGCCGGATTGAAACTTTTGCCCAAGACGGCAAAAAAGAGAATCCTTGTGGATCCTGTTTCGCGGCAGCGTGTTTCTGACTACTTCGGGAGAGAGAAACCGCAGATGCTCCTTGTTTGTCAGCTTGTTTACTCTTCGGCCATACGACCGAAAGAGATAAGCAACATCCAGTTGAAGCATATTGACCTGGACCGTCATTATATATTGATAGAAGCCGAGAATGCCAAGAATGGAAAGGCTCGTTGTGCCACCATCACACGAGAGATAGAGAAGTACCTTGTGCCTTTGGTTGAGAAGTATAAGAATGGCGATTTTTACCTCTTTGGTACCGGGAAGCAGATGCTGCCGTCTGTCGGTCCGGCCAGGCGTAATTATTTCACCAAGTGTTGGGATAAGATGAGACGTGACTTGTTGCTGCCTGAAGAGATGCAGCTTTACAGCCTCCGAGATACCGGGTTGACGGATTTGCTCCACGCAGGAGTTGACCAGCTGACCGTCCAGCACCACGCAGACCACAGTTCCTTGGCCATCCAGAACATCTACACCGACCACTACGACAGTGGACTAAATTCCAAGATTCGTGACCTTGCGCCACAATTTTGATGTAATAATTGTAATAAATGTAATGCAGCTCATTCTTAGGTGAATGGGCTGCATTGTAATCTTTCCAGTTTGTAATAAATTGCAATAAATTGCAATAAATTGGAAAGTCAGATATCGACGTGGGGTGCTGCGCACTCGATAGTGGCCACCACGTATTGGCTTTCGCTGAACTCGAAGCTCATCTTCACAGGCAGGTATCTGTTGCCTCTGATGTAGAGCCAGCGGGTCTGTTGTGCCGGGCTTCCGTTCTGTGGTTTCAGCAGACTGTAAACCTTCTGGAACACCCATACTGGAAGGTGTGCTGTGAAGCGGTATCGTTCGCAGTTGCCAAGGAACTGATAGAGCGGATGCAGCCATTTCTGTCCGATGCTTCCGTTTCCGTCTGCCGACAGGTCCAGGAATGAGTTGTTGACGATTCCGGACACTCCGCTGGTGAACTGTGTCGGGTTGGCATCCTCGATGTAGGCTTGTGTCGTTGTCACACCATCGGGAAGTGCCAGCAGGCGGTGTCCGTGATACTGCTGCAGCACGAAGTCGAACTCTCCATTGTAGTCTTCATCCAGCAGCTGGCTGTTGCCACCAATATTCAGTTCGCACACGTATTTTCTTTTCGTTTTGTCGATTTCTTCGTCTACCATACGCATATTCGGCACGTTGGCTTCTATACTCACTTCCTCAGTCTCTTCGACGTTGGTTGCTCCTGCCGACAGTTTTCTGTCATCCCCTCCTGCCTGGTCCCAGCGGAACCGGGAGGTTTCTTCTATAATGGTGCTGCGTCGGTATGCTTTTTCTGCTTTGACAAAAGCGTGTTTGTTTTTGTTCACCACTGCCGGTGGCAGTTCGTCTGCTGTGTCGGCACTTTCGATGATGTTGTTTTCTGATACAGACTTGGCAGCCAGAGCCGGTGTGATTTGCACACGGTATTCTTTCGGCTGGAATTCCTGCCTCTCTTCTGTGCTCACCCATTGAGATATATCGAAGCTCTTGGCCTGCATTACATCGGAGAAGAAAGACAGCTGCACCTCTTTTGTCATCGGGTTGGCGAACATATTCAGTCCGAATAGTTGGCAGATCCGAGCGAGGAACTCGCCGTTAGATAAGTTCGGCACGTGGTCTTTCCAGCGTAGGATATTGGAGAATATATTGAGTGGCGTATCGGTCGTATCTATGGCCATTGATTCTTGCACTTCGTATTCTGTTAGGAATTCGATGTCGCCGTAGTTGCATTCTTCTATTCTGTCAAACTGCAGAGTGTTATATGTAAGAAGGATATCTGGTTTGTTGGTAGAGTTCACCTTACATTTCACTAATTGTATAAACAGATGATCCGTCGATGCCCAGTTTGGTTTCCATAGAGGAGCGACACTTCCTTCTGTATAGCCTCCGAGATTGCTGAGAAACCACACGTTCTTTGTGTGGCTCCTTGTGAGTTGTATTAGCGTGGAGCGTGTCTCGGTGTAGAATGGTATACTATGAATACTCATCGGAATAGGCCCATACCAGTAGTTGAATCTGCAGTTGCCGTTACCTGTAAACCACAAAGCCCCCAATGATTCCGGGTCAACATCTGCCCTGTTGATCAGTTCTGCGCCTGTTGGCATTTTGCCATACTTGTAGACCTTGGTACCGTCAGCCTCTGTGCTGCTTGTTTTCATCCTGATATTGGGGAACTCGGCGTTGGCCTCTTTGATGACAAGAGCATATATTTCGTCCTCCTTGCTGACTTTCACCGGCAAACTCCCTTGGTTGTTTCCTATCCATATGGTCTGAGCTTCTGATTTATGAGTCAACTCTTCCACTGGCAGTAGCAGGCGAAAGCCCACGCTGACACCGCCTATCCAACCGAAACACTCGTGTGTGTTGCTGTCTCCGTCGACGTTGAATTTTTGGTCATTCTCAATGCTTTCACCGTACACGTTGATGTTTCCTCCGACCTGTAGCCAGGTGTTCACGCCGTATTGGAACACGTCTCCGTCCATTGCGTTGAGGCTTTGTGAAAACAGATTTTGAATTTGTTTGTTGGCAAAGAAACTACCCATCGCCGATAGGCCTGCATTCTGTATCACTTTTCGCACTAGCCAGTCCAGTCTGAGGGCTGGAGCGAAGCAGTAGCCGTTTCTCTTGCCTGGATCATTTGTGTTGAACACTCGCACTCCTTGTCGTACCTTGGCATTATTGCCGTCTCGGTCTGGGTTCTGGATTATGTTGCCGATGCTATCGAAAAACAGGCGGTTCACATACTTGTGGAATTGCTTTTCATTGTTCTTTCCGAGCAGACCGGATATGATATCCATATGGTACCCGAAGTCCTCGTTGTCGCTGTAGAAGTTCTCGTCGGCGAAGAGAAAAAACTTGTAGATGCTTTCGGGTTCCAAACTTGCTTTGAGGAACTCAATCCAGCCGCTCTGGTGGTTTGCCTCTGATGCCGATATGGTGATATCCGTACCGTAGTCGTTGTCCCTCAATAGCCGTTCCCCGAAGCCAACTCCAAAGCTGTTGGTTACTATTCCGCAATTCAGTCGCTTAGCGTCGATAGCGGATTGTACATACAGTATGCCCTTGGAAAACGGCACACCGTCTATTGACAATTCGCATTCGTAGCGTTTCCGTCCTCCTGTATATACATACTGCACGGCACCCAACACCGTCTGGTTTGGTTTGGCTGGCAATTCAAAGGTCCAAACGACATCATCCATATAGCCTTCGTTGTCGAAAGCGTTGTTGGTCTGTTCCAGTACCAGCGCTGTGTCCTTGGGTATGTAGAGCGGCTTTCCGCCGACTTTTATTGTTATCATTTAGAGTATGCTTTTATAATGTCAATGATTTCTCGCTGAGGGTGGATGTCGGAACGCGACTTGTCGAAGCTGCTTGCGAAATAGACTCCACTTTTTCCAGCCACCGCCCTGGGACATACCACGCCTAGTTGGTTGTCCCAAGGATAGCGGAAGCCCATTTCCGACAGCCACTGCTGCAGCACCTCTTTCATTGTTGCCAGCTGTTTGTCGCCCACATATTCATAGTGCTGGCAGCCGTGGTATGGCTTGCAGCTGCAGAACTCGTATGGCGCTTTGACAGGATATGCTCTTGTTATCGGTCGGTACTTGCCTTCTGCGTCCATCCTTGCCGGCAGCCACAACCCTGTTGTTCCTTGCACCACTGGACCGGCGTTCTCGATGGCCATTGTGTGCCCACCTCCGAGAGGTGTCTTCTCAATAGATCCGTCACGTCGTATAACGATGGCGGGTTTGTCATAGTTATAGCGAACGGTGCTGTAGTAGTCGTTAAGGTCGCCGCTGTCGTAGTAACCTGTACCCACTATCACTATTTGAACATCACTTCCCATTTTTGTGTGCCTCCTTCACTCTGCTTTCCAGTTGGAACAGGACACTTGGTACCGACAGTTGATAGTATTTCTGCTCCTCGTAGAAGTTGTCGCCCATCATATTACGTATAATGGTCAGCCAGTCTGTAGGTCCTTGTTTTTTCTTGTCTGCCTCAGTGGTTGTTTCTTCGTCGTTGTAGTCTGTGAATATATGGTAGTAGTGGTCTGTCATACGCTTGCGCAGCAGCAGGTAGTTCACCTTGATGCTTTGCAGCGTCAGCTCATCCAGTTCTGCCATCTGTCCGGCTCTGTCCGACGCTCCGAACTTCGAGAAAGGAATGCGTCGGTCTGTCTCACGGTTCCAGTCTGCCCTTTGAGGGCGGTAGAGCACTGCTGCCACCACATCCCAACGGCCACGGCTGGCGTATGTATCGGCGAACATCCATTCTTCCCACGTCACGTCGGAGAAGTCGCTGTTGTAGCCATAGCACACTGTGCCGTCTTTCATCGTCACCTTGTCGACGTATAACTTTCCTATGCCATCTGTCACCTTCATCCATTCAAACTCCTTGCATACCATCCACCAGTCAGCTGTCGTCAGGCTGACGGCCACCACGTCGTCCATTCCGATGACACGGCGTACAAGATCCAAAGTAAAACTGTTTATCTCGACGTATATCCGGAACTGCCCTTCTGTTACCTCGTTCCAGTTCTCCGGTACGTTATATTCATACCGTTTGTCGGCCACAACAAAATCAATCTTCTTCATCCCAGACGCTGTTGTTGATTAGACAAGCCTGTTCTTTGAACGACAGTGCGATAAGGTAGCCCACGTATCTATCCTGCTCGTTCTGCAGGTATTCTCCGTGTATGTCGCTGGTGTCGATGCTGTAGAATGGAGACTCTTCGTCTACGATCATTCTTCCTAGGACCTCCTCGGCTATACGCTCGCAGCGGCTCATTCTTAGAAGAATTTCGTCGTAGTCGTCGTGTTGGTCGTATGAGTCCACAACCATAAAGGTTGTTGTGCGAGTCTTGGTCATCTGCCCTATCTGGCCGGAATAGTCGTTTTCGCTTCTCTCTGTCACCAGGCAGGGGAAGTTCACCACTGAGCGGAATTGATCCCAGAACTCTTCCAGCTCGCCACGGAAGAAGTGTTTCTCTTCTTCCGTGTGGTGCAGGTCTCTATGCTTCTCGGCCAGCGACCGCATATAGGTTGTATAGTCAATTAGAAAGCTGTTCATGCTAGGAATGTTTTTTTACCTCTGTTGTCTCTGTGGTCAGCTGTCTTTTCGTGTGCGGTAGACAGTCCAATCTCTGCTATCTCAGGATAAGTTTCGATGTTCTGCTTACAGTATGTCACAAGCTGACCGATGTATCTTTCGGCCATTTCGCGGTGCTTCTTCTGGAGTATTCCTGTCAGGTCGGGTGGTATTGGGTTATTGCTCTCGCCGCCATTACCACCATTGCCCTGGTCGCTCACAACCACCGGGCCATTAGGTGACATAATGACATTGAGAGAAGGTAAAGCCTCTGCCATCGTCCAATGGGCCACAAATCCTTGTGCGCTTCGTAAGATTGTTTTCAGTCTGGCCTCCGTTCTGTTGCTTCTTAGCAGTGTTGAAAGTGCACCTCCGACGCGGAACGGCAGCTCCATTGTCTCAGTCTCACTGATGAACTGTCTCAGCTTTGCAAACAGACAGAAGTCGTTGCCTATGGAGGTGATTGCCTCCATCTCTTTCATCGAGCGGATGACGCTGTCTTGTCTTTCGCTGTAGTAGTCACTTTCAGTGAAGCTACCAAAGATGTCTATATGCTCCATAATATAGCCAATGGCTGTATTGAGGTAGCCGAATCCTTGGCGTTGGAGAGACAGTTTCAGCCGATCCTCTTGGTAGCGGTAGGCGCGGTTCTCTCCATTGGTCACCTGCAGACCTCTGTCGCTCATCGTCACAGCCAGCTGGTCGAAACTCTCCCAATATGCCAGCCGTACAACAGCCATTTGGACGTATGATACCAGTTCGTTTTTCTCTGCGCTGCTGCCTTCTATTCCGTTCTCGGAATAATAGGTCGCCAGCTCGTTGAACAAAGTGTCGCCCATAAGTGGTCGCACGTGGTTCTGTTCCGCCGTGGCGATAGCTGGTGCCAGTGTCACGAACGATGTGTTTACGTTCACCGGCAGGCAGCGTTTAAACTCTGCAGCATTCTGAGTGTTGTTCTCTTTTTTGAAAAATTTCGGATCTGTCAGCATAACTATACATTTAAGTCGTTATCTCCTCTTTTGCTTGGCCTGTGTTTAACGTAGTGAGGATAGTTTCCTTGTATTTTAGCACCAGGCCGTCATCGTGGCCGTTAAAGCGCAGCACCATCATAACTGGGTCAAGTACTTGCTGCTTCTCTATATACGTTGTGATTACCGACACCAGGAAACTCTCTCGGATGTCGGACCCGCTGCCAGCGTTTCCTGCGTAAGCTCCACCAGGCATACCTGCACCGAGCACCGAGGGGTTGAGCATCATAGAGAATAGAATCTCGCTGTTGGCTGCTGCAGAAGTCGAGAGTCTTTCCTTTGCATCAATCTCGTTCTTCAGACGCTCAATCTTCCACTCGCGCGGTATCTTCGAATACTCCTCGATACCATATTCCGTGATGATTGTCTTGTTTGCATTCTCTTCGCCACAGAGAGAATCTTCTATCTCCTGCATTGCCTCGTTGATTTTGGCCGTCCGTTCTTCCTTGTTGGGGTATTCGTCTTCCGGATATTTGGTTTTCCAATAATCCTCCGGTATTTGGATGTGCCACATCAGCGTCATTGCGTTTGCATAGCTCTTGGCAAGGAACTGTGGTATGCGGTGGGCAATATCCACCCAGCCGCTTTTCCATGCAGCATCCCAATCGGGGATGCCGTAATAGTCGTTGTTACTGTAGTAATTTCTGATGCGAGGGAATGCGATCGGTTTGCCATTCAGTTTACCCTGTTCCCGCATCACTTCCAGGTCCAGGAATGGGTCGTCTTCGTCGAGCATGCGGATAACCTCTCCTTTGTCCGCTGTCGGCAGGCTATCGTCAAAGTCCGGGTAGACACACAGCCACTGTTTGTCCTTGCTGATTCGGCAATGGCGGGCATTGCGCAGCACCAGTCTGACAATCTTCGAACCGTCTTTGTTGAAATAAAAGATTGGGAAGCAGTTGCCGAACTTAAAGATGTCGCGGAATGCTTGGCTCATATATTGCCGAAACTCATACGAACGGAAATATTGTTGCACGTTTTTGTCCTGACACGGCACCAGTATTTGTTCGCCGTTTTCGTCGTACCCTTTCAGGTCCATCGGCACAACGCCCTGCCCGAAGGATGTGCGAGCCTTGAATCCTATGGCCGTCGACAGCACACCGGTTGAGCCGATGACGCGCACAGCCTCGTCCGGGTATCTGTTGCCTGGTCCCCAGCAGACGAATTCTTTGTTGTCGAAAGAGAATGTCTCTTTGGGCTCTTCGGTGTACTTCTGCTGGTTAGATATGGTTACAGCAAACAGCCTTTCACTGCTCATCATAACCGGATAACCTTTCTTGTCGAATACAATGTTCATTTCTTTATGTATATCAGATAAATCACGCCTAATTGAATAGCCTGCCCGACGATGCCACCGAGACAGGTGGCCGCGAAGTCAAGCCAATCCCACTTCCCGCCCCATTGACGGTCTTTGAACTCGAGACACCCCGCTGCAGTCAGTGAGGAGATAAAGGTGAGTAAAAGTCCGAGGACAAAACCACCGACAAGGTGTTTCCATCGGTTGCTCTCCTTTAGCCATTGTGGTATCAAATCATTTGGTTTCATTCGATTCGTTTAAGAATTTTTTGAGCTTGTAATTCACATAGCTGTCAGCCCCTAGCAGGCATCCTGCCAACACGAAGACTTCTCCGGCAGCACCGAGCACTGAGCCACTCACCTCTCCTCTCGGCTCAATAAACATTGCCACGAAAAGCATCGCCACGCCGCAGATGGCGAGTATTGCTCCGAGCCAGAACCGACGTGTGTCTAAAGATCTTTCCTTTATAGCCATTTTTTGTGTTTTTACATTACAAAGATACATTCCATATAACTATTACGAGGGGACAATTACAGTCTGGCTCTGCTTCGCAGGAAGTCCTCGTCTTTGTCGAAGTCTTGCATAGTCCGACGGCTGATGACGGCTTGGCGGTTGCGAGGATCCTTCATATAGTGTGTCAACTCTTCCATCAACTCGACCATTTTGCTGTCGTCGTAGCTTGACACCTGAGGTTGGCCTTGCCAAGCAGGTGCAGCGATGTCTCTCACCACCACCTGACGGCGGCCAATCTCCGCTGCAGCTGCTGCGGCTGCTGGCATATCAAGCGTTGCCATTGGTATGTCGGCTAATGCACGGCTGTTGCCCCGTTGGTATGCGTCAAGCCTTTCGATGATGGATGCCGTGTATGGATCGTTGAGAAGAGAATTGGATGCAATCCATTCACGGCCAGCCTCACCAGCACGGTAGAAGGTGGTGTCGCTGTCGACGTAACCACCACGTGCGTATGGTTGAGGTTCTGATGCCACTGCCGCTATCTGTGCAGCACCTAGCGCGGTTGCAATACCAACAGGGATGGCGTTATAGGGCCAGGGTGCCGAATTCCACGCTTTAAGAACGGCAAGTGCAGCCTCCATCGTCGCTTGACTCACATTCATAAGTTTCTGTCGTTTCCAAGCCTCTATTTGAGCTTCTTTTTCCTTTTCCTCATACTCCTGGTTCATAGCCTCCACCTGCTCGTTGTACTCATCTTGAGAGATGATACCCTCAGCAAGTTGCTCATCCAATTCCTTGGTGGCCGCCTCGTGCTGCTTTTTGAGACCATTCAACTCTTGCTGCTTGATGTTGTCGAAAATCTTGTTGATATTGCCCCAAATCTCAATTGCCGCGCTTCCAAATTTGTCAATTCCGGTGATCCATTTGTCTATAGCCTGTCCGAAAGCGTCTTTTTTTGCAGCTTCGTTGGCTGTTTGCAGAAGGCCATCAAGTTTGGTCTGTTCATCGGCCAGACGCTGCGCCTCTTGCTCTCTAAGAGATATCTTCTCTTTCAGATCCTCGTTTTCCGGGTCTGCCTTCGCTTTCGCACGAAGCACCTCCAGCATAGCATCGTTGGCGGCCTTAGCCTCGCTTATTGCCTTCTGTTGCTTTTCATACTTTAGGCGGATATCGTCGAGCGCCTTGCCATAGGCCTCGAAGTCCGCCTTGTCGAAGAGAGCACCGGTCCAGACGCTCTTGCTGTCGTTTACAGTGTTCTGTACGTCGGCACCCCATTGTGTTTCATCACCACTTAGGCGTGACGCTTTCACGTCGCTGGTGTCGATAGCGTCGAATACTCGCGCCTGCATCTGTCCTTTCAGAATGCCATACTGGGCAATGAGGTCTCTGAGGTTCTGTATTTGACTTTTCAGATTATCCGCCTCTTTTCCGGACGCTTTGGCTTGGAGTGCTTCGAGAGTGGTGATGTCGGCATTTGCCTGAGCAATGGCGTTGTCGTAGGTTGTAAACGTCTCGACCAACTTCCGCTGCGCCTCCATCATCTTGTTGATGTAGGCATTGCCGGATTCGTCCGTTTCTTTGAGTTTGCCCTGCTGCTTGGCAAGTTCGTCAGTCATCTTTTTGATGTACTGATCGAGCTGCTCTTTTTTCCAAGCGACTGCCTTCTCCTGCAGTTTGTCAATTTTCTGCTGTGCTTCCGGATGTTTTTTTAGCACCATTTGCAGATCGTCATACATTTTCTGAAGTCCGTTGTCGACATCGGCAACCACTTTGGCGGCACCAGTTGTCGTTTTTGCCTCCATCTTTTCCATTAGGCGGTCGTAACTGTTTTCAAACCGCTCCCAAGCCTCTTGTGCCAGACGTGCTTTCTTTTGCGCAGGAGTTTCTTTTCCAGAATAATTCTGATTTGATGTGTTGCTTTCTGGATTTTCTTTTTTTCTCTGGGACTCCAATTCTTTTTTTAATTCCTCAATTTTCTTTTTGCTCCTGTCGATCTCAGCTGACCATTCCTTTATCCTCAGTAAAATAACATTTTTACTTGCCTCATTCTTTTCTCCTTTCAACTTCTTCTTCAGTCTATCAATCTCGTTTTGTGTCAACCTGCTACGAGCTTCCAGATTTTTGATTTCAAGCTCAATGTCCCTTATTGACTTCACAGCCGGTGCAGTCGTTTGATTATTATAACCGTATACATTTTTTAACGTTTCATTTAACTCTCTCACTTTGCCATCCGTTTCTTCGGTAGCTTTCTTCATTTCACGCATCTGATAAATCATATCATTGCTGCCAGATCCGAAGGTTGATGTCAGCACATACCCCATTTCACCTAAATCCTTTTGTGCTCCTTTAATGGCATCATCCCAACTCACCGTTCCTGCCTGAGCCTTTCTTACCCAATCCGTGTACCTCCGCCAGGCCTCTTCTCTCTGTGCGTTCGTTGTACCATCTTTCCAAAATGCCAGGCTTGTTTTCTGGGAGATTTCCCTTGCCACAGCCATTGCCTCTTGAATCTTCTTCGCCTCATTGCTATATATTTCACCAGCTTTTTGATTATACATTTGGTCCATCGCTGCCTGTTTCGATGCAATACTCACAGCCTCCAAAGCACCTTTTACATCATCCAAAGCACCTTTTTCGTCCATAAATTGCTTTACGATGTCCGGGTACATTTCCTTCAACTCCTCTAAAGCTTTCCTGTAGTCATCAGTTCCCTTTTTAGATTCCTCTAGCCTGTCTTGAAGCACACGCACTTTAGCTTCAGCCTCTGCACCGGCGTTTGCTATCTCTTTCGCTGCATTCTTCACCTCATTGGTTTTCTTTACTAATTTTGTAACACCTACAATTATAGCCGATACAGCTGCCAGTATCATTCCCCACGGCACAGACATTAACGCAGACCTCGAAGCCTTGGTGGCTGCTGCGTGAGCCAGTTCAGCACGTGTTGCCTGTTCCGTCACCTGGACCTCTAGCGAATACACCCTGTTTTTTGTTTTTGTTGCCAGTTCTTGAACAACAGTTTGTTTTGATGCCAACTGTCTTGCAAGCGTTTCTTTCTCTGTTGCGAGCATAGACTGCAGACTTTTTAATCTTGCAGCCTCTTTCGCAGCAGTCAGTTTTCTCTCACTCTTCTCTTGAAAGGCAGCTGTCACAGCCTCTATTTTACTTATACCGACCAATCTTTTCAGAACGTCCGTTAATTTTCCACTTGTGGCAATGCTTAACAAGCGGTAGCGGTTCCAAGCTATGATGGCTGATACCACCGGGATAATAAGTGCGGGCGCTTCCTTGAATAACTGAATAGTTCCAGCCACACCTTTCATTAGGACCGTTCCAGACCGCTGCAGTTTGATAAGTACAGGGTATAACTCGTTACCGAGTTCTATTCTCGTTTCCTCGAAGCGTTTTTTTGCCTTCTCTGCCTGTGCCTGCCTCGTGTTGTTCATCGTGTCGTATTCTCCAAGAATACTCTGACCGCTGCGAAGTTGCTCGTTGGCGGCAGATTGAGCGACACGGATTTTGTCGATGGAGTTTGACATTGCGCTGATGACGCTGGCGGCACGAGCGCCGTCAAGTCCGAGGTCCTTGAAGATGTTGACCAGCTCCGCATAGCCACCTTTGCCGCTGAACCCCTGCAGCACACGGAACAGCGCCTCGTTGAGGTCTGTTCTCACCAGTTGCGAGAAGTCAGCCACAGCCATTCCTGCCTGTTTTGCAAATTCCTCCGGCTTCTTCATAATCTGACCGATGAACTTCTGGAATGCGGTTGCAGACATTTCAACTTTCTGCATATCTTGGTCTAGTGCCGAAGCGAAGCCCAGTATCTGGTCGGCGGACAGGCCAGCTTGCACGGCTATACCACCCATACGTCCGGCGAAGTCCACAAGGTAGTGCTCGTTTGCCGTGGATAGTTTACCGAGCTCGTTCACTGCGCTACCGATGGCCAGCATCTGCTTGTTGAGGTCGCCTGTAGCATCGGCAAGTTCCTTGGTACTGCCGGCATAGACACCTGCCATTTTGCCGATGGTTACCATTGCGCCGTCGCCGAGGACATCTCCAAGGGCGACGTTGATTTTGTCCGATGCGTCTACGAATGCGGCCACATCTTTCACGCCCTGAATGCCGAGTTTGCCAGCCTCGTATGCCAGCTGGTTAAGTTGCTCACGGCTCGTTCTTGTGTCCATTTTCTCGAACGCCTCGTTGAGTTGCTCCACCTGTTCGTGGGTGAGACCGGTAGTCTTCATCACCTGGCCGTAGGCATCATCGAGAGCTGCAGCATCCTTGGCGAGGTCTTTAATTTTACCGATACCGAGGTCAATCATCTGGAAGGAGGACTGAACACCCATAAGAATATTAGAATACTCCGCCATTTTGAACGTCGCATCCTTCCAAGCGTTGCCGAGGTCTTGGACATTTATTTCTTGTTGTTTCAGTATTGTCTTAAGTTCGGCAATTTCCTTTCCCTTTTTCAGATACTCCTCGCTGCCGATAGGCAGTTTTCTTTGCTCACGTTCCAATTTCACCACTTCATTTCGGATAGATTGAATCGTATTTTCGACCTCACGACCATTGATGTAAATGGTCACTTTTCGGTTAATATTCTTTGCCATATTCCTTATTATTTACCGCAAAAATACATACCTTACAGCATAAGAGAGGGGACACCAATGTGAAATAAATTTGGTGGAATCAAAAATAATTCGTACCTTTGCACTTGAAATGGTAGAGATAAAGGACATACACGGAAGGCTGCTTGCAACGATTGAGGCCGACACGCTGGAGTTCGCTGATTTGAGCGAAATGGATTTGTCGTATGCCGACCTGAAAGGTGCGAACCTTGACCATGCAAACCTTGACTTCACCGATATGAAATTTGCAGACTTGCGTGGTGCAAGTCTTATATATGCGAGTACCTACGGCACAAATTTTGGCGGTGCCAGCCTTGAAGGAGCGCAAATGAAAGTACAACACCCAGTACACTCATTCCTCTAAAGAACAAAAAGAGAAGGCCGCCCATCAGGACGGCCCTTTCTTTTTGTCACCTCTTGAATTTTGTTTTCTTGTACTGTTGGAACAGCCGTCGGTCATCATCCGTCACCTCGCTGTTAGGAGAGAACAGCCGGAAGCCGATGAATGCACCTCCGTATGCCACGCATTTCATCATTGCCCGGAATGGGAATCGGTCCTTGACGCTCTCGACCTGCTCGATAATTTTCTTCGAGCTGGTGAGGAATGCCGTGTTCGTTCCGTCCGGCATCGTCACGGCGATGAGTTTGCGAGGACCGTTGCTTGTTGGATGTTCCTTCATACCTTTGTAGACGGCGACACAGTTCACTACGTCGTCGATGGAGCAGAACTCCACGTCGAACATACTTCCTTGGGTGTCGCTGTCTTCAAAGTCGTACATAGATTAGAGCGTGTTAGGAATACCGAACGAGGTGCAGTCGGCCTCAACCATTTCCTTGATAGCCTTACGGTCAGCGAGGAAGGCGAGATAGCCATCCTTGGCCGAGGTAGGCAGCACCTTCTCCTTGGCAGCCTGGTAGTCGTTGAACAGTTTTTGTTCGACGTGGCCGGGGTACTTCTCGGTAAGCAGCGTCTCGATGATGTTGTTCTGCGTCTTTGGGGCAGCCATCACCAGCGAGTTGTGGCGGTACTTGGTCACCGTCTCGGTGCGAGGTTCGTCGCCTTCCTCTTCCGGTTCCACGGTTACCTCTTCGGTGACAGTCTCCACGCCGAAGTTGTAGACGAAGCCGCCCTTGCCGTCCTGCAGCTCCACGAAAGTTTCGGGCATAGTGTCAGCGACAAGCCCTTCATGCAGTTTGATGATCTTTTTTTCCATATTGATTTAAAATTTTGTTGATTAAAAATTCCTTGTGTTGTTTGCTGCAGTGTATCAGCCATCCATACTCCGAAGGGTATGCGTGTTTGATATCGTCTTCACACTGCAGGTTGTACTTTTCTTTAGTACGTTGCATCTTCTCAAAGAAGCGGTAGAGGATGCCCTTGCGCAGACGCACGTCGAATGGAGATATGCGGAATCCCACGTGGTCGATGTCGCGGCTGCTGATAGGGAACACTTGCCAGCTGGGGTTTATCTCCAGATGGTCGTGAGTGGCCAGGAACATAGCCGAGCGTGTAAACACCTCGTGCAGACGTTGCTTATCGTCGCCGAGTATCAGTATATTATCCATATACACGAACAGGTAGTGGACGTGCAGCAGCTCCAGCGCGTAGTGTTCGTAGTCGGCCATATAGAAGTTGGCGAACATCTGGCTTGTGAAACGGCCTATAGGCAGAGCTATCTTGTTGCCGTTACAGTCCACAATCCGGTCCATAATTTCCAGCAGATCTTCGTCGCCGATACGCTTTCGGTACTTCCTTTTCAGCACCTCGTGGTCGATATTGTCGTAGTATTTATGGATATCCATAATAAGTGCATATCTTGTACCGGCCGGGTCGCGTTGTATGGCGGCCACGATATCGTCGAGGCAGCGGTGAATGCCTCTGCCCTTGATACACGAATAGGTATGCTTGATGAGAGACGGACTCAGGATTTTGTCAGCCACGCTCACCACACAGTGGTCCACTATGCGGTCTGGGAAATACGGAGGTATTTTCAGCAGCCGTTCCTTCGGCTCGAAGATACGGCGTTCGCGTAGTGGACCAGGAGTGTAGCGACGTTCTCGCAGCAGCCAGTACAGATAGTCAAGGTTTTCATAGAAGTTCTCGTTGAACTTGATGACAGCCTTGTTTCTGTGCTTTCTTACTTGCGACTTGGCTATGCAGTGCAGCAGGTTGTCCGGCTCGTACAGCAACCAATACACGTTGCGTACCTTCTTCGTCTTTGGGAAGAGGAAGAGGCAGTCTTCGAAGTCGCTGTAGAGGTAGTTGGGCATACTCTGTGTCTTATTTTTGTGCCGAATATTTTTCGAGGTCTCTTGCTAAAAGCTACTAGAACTCATTATATTCTATTTATACTATTTCACCAAGGGGTGAGGTCACATCCACATATAATATTTCAGATTATTCGGTATAGGCGGGCCCCGATATTCGCATTCGTATTCGCAGGACGGTTATTCGCATTCAGATAGCCGAAGCCCGCATTCGCTCCGTTATTCGCATTACCACCGAGCAAAGCAGCGAACCAGCCCTTTGTGGATGAAACCTTGTTATTCATAATTAATTCTTATCCGTTTCAGTATTTGGTTTTGCGGATGGTGTAGCGGCACGCGCCGCGCGCCGCACACCGTTTTCCGCATTGCTTCGCCTTGCCGATTAATTACGGCACAGGCGGGCCCCGAAAGACGCAGCCGTAATCGCAGGACGGTAACGCGCATACAGATAGCCGAAGCCCGCATTCGCTCCGTAATCCGCATCACCACCGAGCAAAGCAGCGAACCAGCCAGCTCCAGATCCGTGATAGTAGTAGTCACCGACACCAGCGGCAGCACCGGCACCACCTCCTTGTACCATCGGCAGCGACAGGCCGTTTTCAGCCATTGACTCGCGAGCCAGGTAGCCGTCGGTCATCGGCATATTGGCGATGTTCACATAGCCGTTGGCTGCAGCGAGACTTTCAGCGCCACTGTCGGCAGGCGTGAAGTAGTGCGTCGGGTCGTCGCACCAGTAGGCCTTGAAGGTCGCGCCGTCATTGTAGGCCAGCAGGTCGTCGCAGTTATGCCAGATGTAGGCGATAGGCAGTTCCACTCCGAAGAGGCATCCGCACTTGATGGTCTTCTCGGTGCCGTTGGCCATCTCCAGTTTGTAGGTCACATAGCCGGTGATGTCGCCGAGGGGAGCGGTCACGCCGTTGGGGATGAAAGGCTCATAGGCAGCAGCGCCCCAATTCTGCCATTCGGTCGAGGTCAGCTTCTCGGTTGTACCTTCTCCGAATGCTGCGACATTCTGGATGTCGTAGTTGAGGTATTTGCAGCGGGCACCCCAGGCCAGCTCGTTGAGGACGTGGAAGGAGCCGGTGTGCAACACCTTGTCTTTGTCGCTCACGCTGAACGCCGTGTTGACGAGGTTGGCGGCAGCGCGGAAGTCTGTACGGCTGATGCCGGTGCGACACATACCCAGCTCGCTGTGGAACGTTTCGTCGGTAGTGGTTCCGGTGACGTTGCCACCACGACACGCTTCTGCGAGCGTATGCCAGGCAGAGTCAGCCACGAGGCCTTCGTTCCCTTCGATCGTGCTGTCGAACTGACCGAAGTACGGAGTGCGGTAGTTGATGGTGCCTTCAGTGTTCTGCACGATATGGCGCAGGATAGGCGATTCGTCGCCGCTTGCGCACTGCATATAGCTGATGTTGTCCCATTTCAGCAGGCAGTTCGACACGAGGGCGTTCTGGACCAATGCACTGTTAGCTACCGTTGAGCCGGTATACAGCGAGGCCATAAACTTGCCAATCACCATACGAGGGATGTAGGTGAAGCCGGGCAGCTCGAAGTCGCTGTAGAGGCGATAGCGGTCGCCGTCGCGGTACTCGACGCGCAGCCAGTGGCTGGGGATTTCCACCATCACGTTGCCGTCTTTACCCGTGAGGTCAGCCAAGGCAGTACCGCCTTCCTTGTAGCGGCTGTCGTTTTTGTCGAGGTAGTAGTTGACGGTTCCGTCACCCTTCTCGACAAACGAGCGGATGCGTTCCCACCACGGCTGGGCAGAAGGAGTCATCAGCTCCGGATTGACAGCCTCGAGCTCTTGACTGAGCGAGCTGCGCCAGTTTTTCTGGCAGATGCCGTAGTAAGGTTTGGAAGTCTTAAGGAAAGCCTCCAAAATTACGGCTGACTGGTCTACTTGCACGGTTTCACCGTTGTCCTTACGGACACCGATTACCTGAACATTGCCTGCGTCGCCGTCGTAGACAGGCAGCGATGAGGCTCTTCTTACGTTAAATGTACTCATAAAGCTTTATGATTTAATGAATAAAATAGGTTACAAACACGGTATTTCTAGAGGCAAATCGTTCTCATCCGTCAGAACTACGCCGTTTTCATCAGCCAGCAGCCAAGCGATGCGGAACATCTCGACACCGTAGACAGGGTGTTCCGGGTACCAACCGCTGAACATCACACGTGGCATTGGGCAGTCGTATTCAAACTGCAGCGTGGCACCGTTCTGGTCCGTAGCCGCCTTGCCGCTGGTAGCCTCAGCCCCATCAGCAATGGTCGCACCTCTGTCGAGGTCGCCGAGAATATGCCATTCGCCATTCTCCAGCTTTGCCAGCAGGATGAACTCCATATTGGCGGCGATGCCGAGGAAAGCCAGCACCTTACGGCGGAAGCCTGGGTGGAACACTTCCAAAGAGACGTGGAATGAGCGGTTACCCTTCGCCGTTCCTTGTGTGGTATATTTCAGTTCGCCGAGGTTACGCTGTGTGTATATCTCCGCGAACTCGCAGCCGCTTTTCAGTGTCACAGCTTTCTGTGTCATAGCCTCTGAGCCGATGACCACATAATCCTCGAAGCTTTCGGGCAGAGAGGCGATAGCCGCATTGATAGCCTCCACGTCCATTTTAGGCACGAAGAGCAGTCTGTGCACACCGCTCTTCACGTTGTCGCAGAACTTCGGAGTGCTGAGGCTTGCTATTGTCAAATTACAAGATTCTTGCATATTATTAAGTATTAATTATCAAAGTCGAAGCTGTTCGAAACATCCGATATACATTGACCTTCCGTTGCATCGTGTATCGTCTTTCTTCCGAATGTGCAGCCGTTGTTCTCGAGCAGGATAACTGCGTTGGCGACAATATTCAGGCGGTTGATAGCCGAGATGAGACGCTGAGTAACCTGCGAGAAGTCGTTTTGTTTCGCTTTCGTGACAATTTCCGTCTGCAGCGTAGCCACTTTCTGCTGCTCGCTGGTCTGTGTGGTATGTATTGCGCTGTACCGTTGGTCGAGCAGGTCGATACGTCCGCTGTCTGTTGTCCTTTGGGTCTGCAGCGTGTCGATATCCGAGCGGTCCGAGGTACGTTGCGAGCGCAGCGTGTCGACGTAGGACTTGTATGTCGTCTTGAAAGCCTCCAATGAGGTAATCTTTTCCAGCTGCTGAGTTTCGGCAGTCTCTGTCCCCGCCACTCGGCTTTCCATCTCCATTATCCTATTGACGGCATCAGCTCCCACGTCAATGTCAAGGTCAGCCTGCCGAATACCCTCTTCGAGTGTCACACCATTGATTGTCGGACGGTTTACCAGCTTGTTATAGTCTATTTTTCCATCCGTCAGGCTCTCCACTATAGCTCCATCAGTCTCATTGAAAGCGTCTATGAGTCTGTTGATAATCTCAAAGACCTGCCCTTGCGTCATTCCCTGCTGTATGTTGGGTATCTGTTCCATTGTCAGAAAATATTATTGTCTATCGGATCAGTAATCACATCGAAGCTCACCACCTGGTTCTCATCATCGCTGAATACCACACCTTCGGCGCGGTTCATCGGGCCGGTGGAGAGGTTTTCCTGCTGGTCTTCCACGAAGCGCAGTTTCAGTTCTACAGCCAGCATATCGTTGTCGGCATCCCTTACAGTGAAGCTGTTCGGTTCTATTGTTGCACGTTCCCAACGGCCTTGGTTCTGTATATAGTGATACTCGTTACCCACCGAGCGGCCTATGCGAGCCGCCGCTTCTCGGGTAAGTCCATCCAATGTCGCAGCATATACCTCGTGCCTTTTCACGTCAAGATACCTGCGACGATCCATAACCAGTTCCTCGCCTTCTGTAGTCACTTCGCGGTTCAATCTCCCGCACACAGCCACACGAAGCAGTCCGTATTTATCCTGCAGCAGCAGGTTTGTCTGCTCATACATATCGGGAAGCACGTGGTATGTCCGTGACCAGCTGCCCCACGACGTGCTGACCGTCACCGTGTACCACAGCAGATTCTCGCTTGCCAATCGTGATGGCCTCACGTCTATGCGGTACACCTGTCCGTTCACCTGGGTGTAGGTGTTGCTGTTGCTCACCGTTGAGCCATCCTTCTTCTTCCCTGTCATCGTCACCGTCACTCGGTAGTTACTGCCGACAGGCGTTCCTACATCTATACCGCTTCGATAGAAGAGGCCATAGATCCATTCCGGCTGACTTTGTCTCACATACTGCACTTCACCAGTATCTTGTCCAATCACCCAGAAGATATTGTTGTCTGTTCCCAACTGGTAGTTTTGGCCGCTCTTCCAGTCTGGAAGATTGACTGCAGCATATCGTTCCGTCATCTCCCCACACAGAGCATAGAAATAGTTGGTCCAGGCCATACTCTGAACCAGTGGAGTGTCGCTGCCCCACATCTCGCCATAGCGAATTCTATACTTCATCAGTGCGTTAGTCAGCAGCTGCCAAGGAGAGTTGGTGCCTGTTGGCAGGTCCGGTTGAGGGATAAATCCTGCGAGCATATCCATAGGCACCGACACGTAGTTGTTATCATCAGGGTGGAACACCATCGGCTCCGTTGTGAGCGTCTTCAACGTGTTGTAGTCGTTCACCGTCACTTCCGCCATTGCCGTAACAGCGTAGTTGTCCTTGTTTTTCTTGTCTAGTCCTTCATAGTATGGACTGACAGAAGAGACAAGGCTTGCCTCTCCGCCGTCACGCTTTCCGCTTGCATTCGTCGTGTATATCTCCACCGTATGGTGGCCGACGGAGGTGCCGTAGAGCTGCAGCGTCATATTGTTCGTATCTATAGTCGTTGTAAACACTTCATTCACATAGAAGTTATTTCCCATCTTTGTGATGAGTGCCGATAGGCTGTTTGCCCGATATTGATCCGAGCCGCTGCCGATGGTATACACCAGTTCACGACCATCGACCACCAGCACCACGTGAGTTCCAGAGCTGCCGAGTGTCGAGAAGTAGAACTTGAAGTTAGCGTGAGAGCCTGACGACTGCTGGATGCTGCTGCATAGCAGTTTCAGCCGGGCGCGGTTGCGAGCCCAGCCGAACAGGAAAGGAGTTTCGTTAATCGTCAGTGCCATATCTTGATTTCTTTACTGCAAAGATATACCATATAATATATTAAAGAAGGGACAGCTATTTTTTGACACCAGCGAACACACGGATAGCTTTATCGGCGTGTTGTTCGGCCACAATATCAGCCAATTCATCTTCTTTGCGTTCCAGAGTGCCGCTGAGCCAGTCCGACATCCTTCGAGAAGTATGCCCCACCATATTTCTCGGAGTCCCTCGCCCCACACCATATTCCCTGAAAATGCCGTGCACAGGAAACTGGAAAGCCACGCCTGCCACCTCTCCTTCGTCGCTTTTGAGCTGGTACTGGATGTGGTTGCGCAGCACCGGTTCCACGGTGCCTTTTTTCGGTCCACTCAGGTATGTGTGGCTTCGTTTCTTTCCCTTGCTGAAAGCAGAGGCCTTCGCCTTTGCCATCTGTTGTACCGATGTGCTCCACCGTTGCATTTTGCCGTTGTACTCCGAGTTGTCGAGAATACCACGGCGGCCAGTGTGCACATCTTTTACTTGAACCTTCCTTGCCATACTCTAAAACCGAGGTACAACAGACCACCAGCGACAACTATAATAAGGATCCATCCGGCACGGATGAGCAGCTGCTGCCAGAACGACAGTTTTTTCTCCACTTCCACAGGCACTTTCTGCAGCACAGGCACCTCGCGGTACATCCAGGCGGTGTCATTCTTGATGACACTGTGCCAGCGGTCGATGCTGTCGTGGATGAATACCGTGTCGCCGCTGAGCCACTGGGTGTGCCAGCGGTCGATATAGGTGCTGTCGTGCACCATCCGCACCGTCTCTGTTGTGTCGTGGATGTACACCGGCTCCACGACAGGTGCAACCGTTTTGCGGCTGCACCCTGCAAGAGCCAGCAACAATATTAATCCTATGACAAAAAACTTTTTCATACCATATATTTTTTAATTCCTTCCACGTGAACACGGGCACACATTTCCTTGGCTTCGTCAGTCAGCAGCCACTCGCATTCCTCGCGGCAATCCATAAAGAAGTTCTCCGTCAGTACGGCTGGCATCGTGGTGTGGCGAAGCACATAGAACCCTGCTTCCCAGTCGGCATCGCCATCGCTGAAATCGCGGCGCAGTCTTTTGTCCTTCGGGAAAATCTCGGCTGCTGCATCGTAGAGGCAGGTAGCCAGGCGGTCAGCTTTGGTCTCGCCGCGTGAAGTGAAGGCACTCCAGCCGTAAGCCTCAATCCATTTCCCCTCTTTCCCAGCCGCGTTGCAGTGAACCGACAGGAACACCGTCGGCACCTTCGACTGCTTTGCGATTGCGTTGGCTCTCCGGCAGCGTTCCTCCATCGACACATCCCACTCTTCCGGCGTGATGATGCTGTAGGTTATACCTTCCGCCTCGAGCATACCTGCGATGAGGCGCACCACTTCGCGCGCCCACCGGTATTCCAGCAGCTGGCGGCCATCCTCCAATTTTGGGCTGCGTTTTCCGGCTGTATTTTCGCCGTGGCCATTATCAAGCAATACGTGTATCATAGCACTACTATTTGATTGTTAAACATTCTGATATTGTCGATACTCACCGGCACCACGTGCCCGATTTTGTTTCCAGCCGCGTCGCATTGCTGCACACCGCGAAGTCTTTCCTTCTTCATATTAGCCTTCAGTCCGGCGCAGAAGGCGTGGCTCATCGTTACAACTTCGCCATCCTTGTTGTAAAACTGGATGCTGAAAAGCACCCGCTTACCATACTGGTCTTCGCGGACCTCCATCTGACGCACAGCGTCGACCCTGCGTATCGTTTTATCTTTTTCCATACTTGCAAAAATAGACCTTTCAAGACGTTATACAGGGGACAGCATATCTACAAACCGGGAAAATCATCGCTCTACTCCATCGAAATGTTAAAAACTCCACAATAACTGTTCAAAAAACTGACCAGACGGTTCAAAAATGTGACGCTACGCGATTAATGTGCTTCGAAAGCGGGGGCTCGCCCTACCGAGTAGCGTTCGCACAAGAGCGATGCCCTTACCGAAATGTGAATAGGGGGGGAGGGGGGGGCGAGAGCCGACCCGCCTTTGCGCTGCCTTTGTGCAGCAGTTATTCCAGCAAGTGTGTTGCCGATAGGCGACACTCTTGCCTTCCACCGAAATTGTGTGCCGATGCAGCAAGAGGTTTCTGTGGTGTTAGCGTTCAGTGCTTGCTCCGAATAGCGAGGCACAGAGTTCTCGAAGCAAGACGGCACTCTATTTCGGACACACACATCCGAGACCCTCTCGACCGTCAGGGAGAGTGAGTCTCACCGCTGAGGAAGCAGCGACACGCCAGGAGCGCAGCCGTTGCCATCGCCGACAGATTGTGATGGTCTTGTGAGTGGCTTCTGTCAGCGTGAATGGCGACAGCGCAGCGACAAGAGCCGGTGCTTCCGTCCACCGAAACAGTGTGCTTCCGACACTTCGGTGGCACTCCGTTTCGGTCATTCAATCACACACTCTCTCACTATCAGGCAGACACAACAGCAAGTAGAGTAGCGCTTGCCGTGGTGGATGCCGGAGTGAGAATGTGTGTGCAACTCCGTGGCAATATTGGCAGCTCTTCAGAGAAGATGTGTCGATTTTGCCACACCTTGCTACAGTCTGCCTCTCTGCCGTTGCCGGACAGAGAACCTGAGAACGTCCAGCGACAGCAGAATGGCAGACTGCCAGCGGCCAGGCTCTACTTCACACACTCAGCAGTCCACGAAGTAGTCTGCCGAGCGAGTGACGTTGTGCCTGGCCGCCGCGTTAGGGATGGGAGCAACGTTACCAAAGGTTAAGGCGTACAGCCCGACGGCTATGCCGGAACGCCCCACGCATTATTATATATAATATAATCAAATATTTCTACCGCCTATTCTTAGAATACCCGAGCCACCGTGTTTCTTCCTTCCCAGCAAATTGCCGAACTTAGTCCACATAATCTTATCGGCAGCGTCGGAGAAGTGGGTGGCCTCCTCCGGCAGCACACCCGAGTCCGGGCGTTCAGAGGACTTATCCTTCTCCAGTTTATCCTTCACCTGTTTCACTTTGGCGTTGTTCATACTGATGAGCGTATAGTGGCACTTGTCACCATTAATACGGAAGCGAGGGTAGTTATCATCCTGCTCGCTGAGGATGATACCCCACAGGACGTACTTGTCCGACTGAGGCGGCTCCATACCCTTGTGCTCCTTCATCACGACAGACCAGCCGTGACGGTGTAGCACCTCCACAGCCATATCGTTGTATGTCCGGCTATTCATCACGGCAGGGTTTTTATGGTCGCCGTATTTGTCTTTAAAGAACACAGCAGTCTTGCAGCAATGCTGCTCGTAGTACTTACAGAACTGGCCGATAAGGTTGTCAATGACAACATTGTCGCTTCCATCCGGTTTACAGTAGAACTCGTTGATCATCGTCTGGCACACCTGGTCAGAAGCGCAACCATTCACGAAGTCCCAGTGGCGAGGTTGAGACACCTGCATCACGCAGATCTTCGAGCCCCAATCGAACGACAGTTCCAGAGGTGAAGAAGCGTCGCAGTCCTTGTCATAGACAGAAGACCTGAATTCCTCCTCCGACAAGTCGAAGCCCGGCTGAGACATCACACCGCGCAGCTGGTCGTTGTCGTAGTGATTGTAGTAGACGTGCTTTCGCTCCTGGATAGAGTAGAAGCAGTCCTCAACCTTATCGTAGAAGAGGTTCATAATCTCTGTCATAAAGATGAGCGACGGCAGCTGCTTCTGATTCTTCAGTAGATAGTCGAAAGTCAGCATCTCCAAGTTGTCGAATGCATTCGACAACGTGAACAGCACACCGTCCTTCGACACGAATGGAGCCATCTGCTGTTTGAGCCTGACAATTTCGTTCCATTGTCGGCGGAACTCAGGCACCAGTTCTTTGTTTTTCGTCTGCTTATACTCTTCCACCACACGCAGCAGGTCCACCTGCATCATCACCACACGGTTCCAGATATCAAACAGGCGCACACCGCGTTCCTTATAATAATATTCGCCGTACTCCAGCACCCAACGACCTTCCTTTGTCACCGGCATAGATGTCGAGTACTTGAAGCCGTGGTGCATAGGTACCGGGTTGCCACTTTTCTTCCCGAAGAACTCATTGTTGCCACGGTTAGTAGGCGACACTTCGTTGTTGTATTGCTCTCGGTCTATAGTCAGAGCCTCATCCACAATTTCGTAGTCCGAGTTGGCACCACGTCCGCTGCCAGGTTCCGATTGTGATATCAGAACAAAGCGGGTACCGTTCCGAAACGATATCACGTTGTCGAACTTATTCAGCTGCTCGTATGATGAGAGGAAGTCTGCCGGTGGCTTACGGCCAATCACATAGTCGTAGTCCTTTTGGTGTCCCATCTGGTTGAGCAGCTTCAGCGACGAAGGCAGCGTCCTTGTCAGCAGTTGTCCGAATGTCTTGCCTGTAATGGTGCAGATGCCTCGTGGCATATAGCGTATGATGGCATCCATCTTGAAACCGATGTCGAACGACTTACCAGTGCCGCGACCTTCCACCGACACCTCGCAGGGTGCCTGTAGCAGCAGCTTCGGAAGCTGGGCCTTGTTGCCATACAGATACACGTCAGCCATAGGCAATCAGTTTTCTAGCAGAGCCACAGCGCCATCGTCGTCGATGGTGCCGTTGTTCATAGCGTTAAGAATCTGTTGTCGCACCTCGACAGGCAGCAGGGCCAGCGTTTTCTCCGGCAGTGTAAATGTCTTGTTGTTGAGGTTCACTTGGATGTAGATTTGGTTGGACTCAGTCAGGTGTGGGTCAACCTGTTTGTCCGGTCGGCTCTCGATGTACTTCTCCAATGTGGCAAGGTTCTTAGACCGGACCGCCTCCGAAGCACCCGGTCTCGATATCTCGTGCATCAGTTTCTCGATGAAATACGTCTCAAGGAATTCGCGGCTGAAACTGAGGTAATCGCCCCACGTCTTTCGAGTGAAGTCGACGTATCTTCTAGCCGTTGTTTCAGGCAGATTCTTTAACGCCATAAGTTTGCGGATGCATACATTCTTCTGTGGGAAATCCCGCAGTAACCCATAGCAGGCCACACAAATATCCAGCATTCTCTTGTGGTCAGGATCCAAAGCCTTCGAGCTGCCATTGTTGATGTAGTCCTGCAGAATCTCGAAGTCAATATTTGTCACACTTTCCATTGGTAAGTACCTCATTAATATATCAGTTTTTCGTGTTCCTCATCTGTTGTCTGCAGTATATTCTGCAGTTTACCTAACATCGGCGACGAGCCGTTCTTAGCTTCCCGAAGGATAGTCAGTCTCAGATCCAATTCCGTTTGCAGTCGGCCTTTCATCCACGCCTGGTAGATTCTGCCTTCGTGATTCTCAAACTCTTCACGCACCTCACTTTCTGGAATAGATAGTGCCAAAGCAACTTCCTTGTAGGAGAAGCCCACACCACCCATCTTTTCTATGTTGGCCATATCGGCCTCGGTCAGTTCTTTCATCATTCAAAGCTTTTGATTCCGTCGAAATATTCCTTATAGAACAGGCACACACCATCGTCGATAGTGATAGTGCCCTGTTCTGTCCGAGGATTGGTATTGATGTTTGCTGAACACTCAATAACAAAGTGGAAGTCGTCGCCCCATCCCGCATATATCTTCGAGTGGTTACGGAACACGGCAACACGACCGCACTGTGTCCGCTCCACCAGATCCTTCAGCATACGGTATTCCACCCGGTATTGGTTAGGGAATATCTCACCAACGTAGCAGTCAAGATGTTCAATGACACCTTGTTCAATCCACTCGCTGAACTGCAGGATATCCTCAGCAGCCATACACCACGTAGAGAAGAGCAGGTAGTGCAGCTTTGGTTGGTGTATCAGCACCACCTTCAGAAACGACAGCGAGTCCACGTCGCCTGCCGTGATGAAGTGCCAGCATTGCCCCTTCTCAAATTTTTCAAGGTTCATTGCCTCCAGCAGACGCGCCTCGGAGAAGCCGCGTCTATATAGATATTGCTTTGAGAATGTGGTGCAGGCCGTTGTCCTACGGTGCGAGTGATCACTGCTCTTTTTCTGCTGCTCATCTGCTGCCTGAGGTGCATCGTTGTTGAAGTTCAAATCCATTAGCACCCCCTTCTTTTAAGTTCTGATTCCAGCTTGGCCAGCTCATCCTGTTTCGCAGTAAGTTTTTTTTCAATCTCCTTTCGTTTCGGGCATTGCGGCATTGGATTTTCTTTTTTTGCGGCCGTGTCCTGCTGGTAGCGCAGCTGGTTCTTAGCCCTGTTGATGGCGGCTTTCGCTGCCTTGGCCTTTTTAGCCAGCTGCAAATCGGACATCTGCTGCATAGGCGTTTCGACTTTGGGCGTTTCAGGATGCAGCACCTGGTCGAGAGTCTTACCTTCCATAACCTCTTTCAGCTGTTCTTCAGACACCCGACCAGCGAAATACTCTTCCTTTGCCTCGTAGATAGAGTTATAGCGTTCGATGAGTGGCTCACGTTCCTTCATCAGTTCCAGTCTTTTTTTCACAGAGGCATCTTCGTTACTTTCCCCTGTCTCAAACATTGAGCGGTGAATCTTCGACAGCCTTACCCACGTATCGTGGATCATCTGCTTTGCGCTCTCAACGACAGGTGGTACGGCAGGAACAGCGGAAGGTTTTTCTTTAACATCATAATTCTTTAAACTACCACCTACCTTTCGCAGTTCTGCCACGAGGTCGCCCATAGCAAAACGAGGCGAGCGGTTCGAGAACACTCGTACCAACTGACTGTTATTGGTGGCCATCTCCAGCATCTTGACACCAGCCTTGTAGTCGCGCTGAGGGTCCGATATCCATTGTTCTATATCTATATTCATACTGCAAAGATAAATATATCCGTTCGCACGTTCAGAGACAGATGGAAATAATTTTTTTTTCAATCTGTAGACACACTTTTCCTTGTAATAATTGTAATATTTGTAATATCGTTGATTGTCAACGATATATAATATTACAAACCTCCAAAAAATGTTACAATTATTACAATTTGGGGTCAAAATGGCCCAAACTTACCACTTGAAGAGAAAAATATTACAGAATATTACAATTTATTACAATGTTGTAATAATGTAATTTATTGTATATCAATAATATTACAATTATTACAATTATTACAACGTTTTTCAGCTGAAAATATCAAAAAATTTTCACTCCAAAATTACGCCACTGGGCACAAAAAAAGACCCCGGCAATGCCGAGGTCTTGCGACTGTTTAACAGCTATGGCTCGAAGGCCGTGACTTAGGCTGCAGATATCATCGGCAGTCCGTTGGTGCTGTCTTCCGGGCTCCACTCGGGGTAGAACACCTGCGGCATCGGGGTGTCCCACTCGAACTGCAGGGTGGCACCGTTCTGGTCGGTGACAGCCTTGCCGCTTGTTGCCTCCACGCCGTCGGCAATCTCGGCACCGCGTTCGAGGTCGCCCATCAGGTGGATCTCGCCGTTGTTCTGGACGGCCACGATGATAAGCTCCTGGTTGATCATCGTGCCGAGGAAACCGAGCAGCTTGCGCTTCATACCCGGATGGAACACCTCGAGGGTGGCTTTCAGCGAACGGCTGCCGACACCGGCACCCTGGACGGCGTATTTGATTTCGCCGAGGTCCTTGGCACAGTAGAGCTTGGCGAAGCCCTTGCCTGTGGCTACGGTGAAGGCTTTGCCTTCCATAGCTGTGGAGCCGATCTGTACGTAGTCCGTGAAACTGGTTTTCGTGGTGGCCAGCACCGCGTTGATGGCGGTTACGTCGTCCTTCGGGATGAAGTACATAGTCTTCACGCCGGACATATTGTTCTGGCAGAACTCGGTGTTTGCCAGCGATTCTATAGACAGTGTGCAATCACTCATTGTTGAATCTCCTATGCTTTAAAGGTTTGACATTTTATTCCTCCACGGCGCTGCCGTCGGTCTTCCAGCCGACGGTGTTGGTGGAAGCAAACACTAGGTCGTTGTCGGTGAATCCGAGACCCTCGAACCAGTCGCACATCACGTCGACATCGCGGTGGAAGGCCTGCATATCGAAGTTCTTGCTGCTGCGCTTGGTGAGGTGGAGGATATTGCCCGGGGTTGTTGCCCAGATGTCGGTCGAACCGGTCATACAGGGAGCGCCCTGAACGAGGTGCTTGGTCTTGTCGACATAGTCGCTCAGACCGCTGGCGCTGCTCACGTCGTAGAAGCCGAGAGCGCGGAGCTTGCGGAAGTATGCCGTTGCCATCTCGGGAGCCATGAATATGTACATATTCTGCTTCTTGAGGAAGCCGGGGATGGCATCCTCGAAGGCTTCGACCTGGTCGAAGATGTCGCTTGCGTTGAGCACACCGATGTCGGCAACCTTGTGGATGGGGTACACGTGGTCGGCAGCAGCAGCGGCTGTGAGGATGGCTTTGAAGCCGTCCATAGCGTTCACGGCATCTCCGGCGGTTCCCTCGGTGGGTGCCTGGTACTGACCGGTGTATGCCAGCTTCATCTCGCGGTCGTTCTCGATCTGAGCGCCCACAAGTTCCTCCATAACGTAGCGCACGAAGGGCCAGTCCTTCGGGTGCTTGTTGTCAGCGCTGAGGAAGCCAAGCCAGTTGTCCCAGCACACGTCGGGTTTCAGTTGCTTGTCGACCTTCATCGGGCGGAGGATGATTGTGTTGGGGTGGAACTCGGTGTCGCCCTTGGGCGTGAATCCGTGCTGGTAGCCCTGGATCACCTCGGTGGTTTCCACGTTGGCCGTCTGGTAGACGGTCTCCGTGCTGTTGATGTGGCGGATGCCGGGGAGGTTCAGCGTCTCGCTGCCCTGCATCAGTTTCTTGACCAGACGGTTCATGTTGTTCTGGCCTTTGATGTAGTAGTTACCGAAAGCGGTAACCAGCTCTTGAACAATTTCTGCCATTGTAATGATAATTTTGATTGTTAATACTCAGTTCACTACTCCTCAACGCCGAGCTGAGCGCAGGCTTTCTTGTAGCTCTCGCTGTCGGTCCAGCCTGTCTTGTCCTCGGTTTTGGTGTCCTTGCCGAGCACCGAATTGGTGGCTGCAGGGATTTTGTCGAGCAGGTTCTTCAGCTCGCTGACGCGGTCTTCGGCGGCTTTCTTTGCGGCTTCAGCGTCGGCCTTGGCGGTCTCGGCGGCAGCCTTCTCGCTTTCGGCGGTGGCTTTGGCGTTCTCGGCAGCTTTTTTCTGCGACTTCAGCGTGTCGATTTCGTTCTGCTTGTTCTGCAGCTCATCGTTGAGTTTCTTCAGGGTGTCGTCGTCCATCAGGAACGCACCCTCTTTGTTGGCATCCAGTTCCTGGACGGCCAACAGAGCGGCAATGGCCGCATAGGTCATGATGCTTTTCTTCATGGGTCTATTTTTTAAGTTGAACATATTTTGGATCCTTGTCTTCAAATAGTCGCTGTCGGCAGCCGTAGCCGTGATTTCCTCCGTGATGAAGCCGTACTGCAGGCATTCGTCTGTGTTGAGCCAGGCACCGTCGCCGTTGTTTCTTTCCATCAGCGCCTCGATGTCCTCTTTCTTGCCTCCTGTTCGGTCGGTGTAGATAGACACAAGTCTGCTGTTGATGGCGCGTTGTGCTTCCAGTTCCTCCTCCAGCACATTCTCGTTGCCTACCACGCCGCTCCAGCACTTGTGGATGAGGAAGAGCGCGTAGCGGCTCATCTTTCGTGTTGCGCCTGCCATAGCTATGATGGTGGCTGCAGAGGCGCAGCGGCCGTAGCATTCGGTGGTCACTCTGTCGCCCATTGTTAGCAGCAGTTCGTAGATGGCCAGAGCCTCATCCACATCGCCTCCGAGTGAGTTGATTTTCACGATGACGTTCTTTTTCGTGCTGGCCACGTTGCCCAGCTGCTGCTTGACGCTGTTGAGCGTCACGCCATCGCTCCACCAGCTGCCGCCGATCTCGCCTTGTATCTCCACGGTCACGTCGCCGGGGTTCTCTATGATGTTGAATACTTTCATATTGCTGATTTTGCTGCAAAGATACAATCGTGTCATCTCTAAGTTGTTGACATTTTGCCGCGTCAGCCACAGCCCATCCGTTCCGCACCGGGGCAGCTCGAAGAGCCGGTTTGGTTGGGCCGGAATGCGGAACGGATGGGCTGTCTATACATATTATATATATATGAAAAAAGAGAGCCGCCTAAGCGACTCTCTCCACTAACTAATAACACAATGAAAACTAACTCATCATCATCTGTGGAAAGGCTGTGAGTGCCGAGAATGCTATGTTGTAGGCTGTCTCTCCTTCAGGGCTTCCGTCGTTGTTGTCTTTCATTGTCATACGCATTGGTGCCGTTGTGTCGCCCATCAGCCACTTCACTCCGTTGTTGTCTGTCACTCTTACCAGGTAGCGGCCACGCTCCAGCGTCATCAGGTCGCGTACCGGTACACCGCCTTTGGCGGGAACTGTGACTTCCACCGTGTGGCGGTAACACTCTCCCACGCTTTCCGTGTTCACCTTGGCGTTCTTAAAATGGATCCTGCTCCAGTAGTGTCCTGATGCCAATGTGACGTTCCAACCGTCCTCTGTTGGTGTCATTGTTGCAACATTCTTGATGTCAACATAATGCAGCGTTTTAACGCCCGCCATTGCGCTGCAGAACGGGTTTTTTTCTAAATTTTTTTCCATATAATTTGTATTAGGGACAATTTGACCATAAATAATTGTGCTAAAATGTGTTTTCTTAATCGTTTAATGTTTTGATTTCGTGTATTATTGCATCTTCTTTTTGTCGGTAGTGTCTTTGGTAGTGTTTTTTTAGTGCCTCGAAGCTCAGTTCGTCTTCTTCGATATCCTCTTTTTCCAGAAAATGGCGCATCAGTTTGTTTCGCTCTATGTCTGTTGCGATATGGAATATGGCCACCTGCAGGCATAGCTGTTCCCTCTTCTGTTTAAAAAGAACACGGCTGATGTTCGCTTGTCGTGGCAGTCTCATATAGCGGCCATATCGCAGGCTATCCTCGTAGAGTATGTATATCTTCCCTTTCACGAGGTTCTTCGGCATACGGCTTTTGTCGCGCATAGGTGTCAGCACCTGCTGTCTTTCCAGTCCTTGCAGTATGAGGTAGTAGAGCCATCCTCTGCCAACGTCCACGGCTTTGCCGTCGAAGTGGTAGTCCTTTTTCAGCATCTTCCACGCTATCGGGTGTAATGCCAGTTCTATTGTTATTTTTTCGCTCATAGGAATAATGATGTTTGTTTCTTTGCTTCCTCTTCGGCCTTTCGCTGCCGTTCGGCCTTCTTTTCCTCGTCCCATTCCCTCAGCTGATCGTCCACTTTTTTCTCGGCTTCCTTGGCGGGGTTCATATACCAATGGCCGCCGCCTTGCTTCATCCATTCCTTCTGTTTTGCCATCATATCGGCCACGTCGAGGAAAAACTGTTCTCTTTTGCTCTCGGCCTTTTTGCCTTTGGGTCTTATCATCATCACAAATTCCACCTCTTCGCGCACCTTGGCCTCCTGTTCTCTCATTAGATCGAGTGCTTTGGGGCGGTCGGCATCGTCTTTCCGGCAGCGGAAGAAACGGCGCTGTCTGTAACGTAGCTCGCGCACCTCTTTTTCAAATGTCTCTTTATCCATCAGTCCGTACATTATCATCTTCAAAAAGTTTCAGTTGGTTCGGGTCTTCTATGTGTGGCATATCCGTCGGGCGTATTATCTCATAGATAGCAGCCATATTGTTTGCTGCCCAGCGCAGCTCTTTGTAGGCGCGCCGGGCATACTCTGCCACCTGGTGTTGTCTTTCATCATTCGCCATAGTCCACCAGCTCGTATTGTTCGTTGCATACTCCGAAGTTCAATGCCTGTGCAATGGTTATCTCCAGCCTTGCACCCTTGCTCTGCTCGAATCCGGGCAGCATATGGATGTAGTTGCAGGTGGTGAGGTTGACAATGCATTTCTTCATCGCATAGGTCCAGTCTTCTCCTTTGCTGCAGAAGTCGAATGGGTTTACCACGAACACAGCATCGCCGTGTTTCTTTTTGATTTCATAGGCTGCTTTGTCGAAGTCTGCCTTTGCCTCTTCAAAACTGCGACCTGTTACAGGTCCGCTGATGTAAACATATTTTGCCATTTTTCTTTGAGTATTGGTTTGTTCTTAATAAGGTAATTCTGCATTTGCCGCCTCGCTGTCTTCGTCGATGTTGCTCTGAACGTTGAGGTCGATGCCGTAGAGTTCCACCAGCTTTGCATAGTTGAACACCAGGCTTCTGTTGGCCTTCTGCAGGGCTGTTATTTGGCTGCCGCTCTCTGTGAAGCTCTTGCCGTCGTTTGGGTTGTCGCGCAGGCGTGTAGGCACACGGAATTGCTTAACGCATTCGCCCATATATTCGTCTTGGGCTTTCAGTATTCGGATCATACTGTCGGTGTCGGCGGTCTGTGCCTTGTTGCTTTGGGTGGCTTTCATCTGCTTGGCGTAGAGGCTGAATACGCGGCTGGTGTTGAGGTATATCACATCCAGTGTTTGCGAGTATTCCAGCTCTTTTCGTCCTGCACCGGTCCCCTTGTAGCACTTGATGTTGCTCTTGCTGAAGTACAGCTTCAGGTCGTAGTTGGTTTCTATGTCGCCATTGGTGAGCAGTGTTTCCACCACGCTCCAGAACTGGGCCACGGCGTTGCTCTCGGTCACGGCTTCCTGCTGCTGCTCCATTCCTTTGGCGAACACGTCTATGGCCTGTTCGTAGCTCCACGGCAGCGTCACTTTCTGTCCGATTGTCCTGAGCATTGCCAGCACCATCTTCCAGCTGATAAGGATTCGGTCTTCCATCCTTTTGGTGTTGACGGCTTGTCTCAGTTCCTCCTCGGTGTTTGCCAGATTCTCTTCGTAGTGTGCCAGGATGTAGTCTCTCAGCGTCAGCAGTTCGTTGGTGATGCAGGTCAGCCCCTGTTTTTCGTATTGTTTGAGGTCGTTGTATGCCTCTGTCTCTTTGTCTGTGTGCACCCGCTTCTTCACTGTGAGGTAAATGACACGTGTAAACAGGGCGTTGTCTGCCGTGGTGCTCTCCTGTCCGGTGAGGATGATGCCGCAGTCCACCGGCACCATCTCTTTCTTTTTGTCCCGGTCCATATTCATACGGCTTCTTCCGATGCCGTCGAAAGCGCCTTTCAGAATCTCAATCTTCTCGTATTCCATCGAGTTCTTGTATTCCTCGAGGTGTACCATTGCGTTACGGCAGTGGCTCAGGTGGTCGGCTACAGCCGGTATGGTGGCGGTGTTGATGTTGGGGCCGCTGCCCTGGTTGCCGAAGAGCTGCATCAGCGTGATGGCCATCTCTGTCTTTCCGGATCCGCGTTCGCCGAAGAGGTTGAGGATGGGGAAGTGGTTGAACTTGTTGAACACCACGTCGCGGAAGAGTGTCGTCATATAGTAGCCGAGTCCTACGATGGCGTTTTCTCCATACACCTCCAGCATCTTGCTGGCGAGGGTGTAGAGGTCGGCGCGTCCTGCCGTGTGTATGAATCGGCGCTCGAACTGGAACAGCTGCGTGTCGGCCTTGAAGAAGCTGCTCAGTGCCGGAAGGTAGTACCATTGCTTCCCTACTTCCACGCTGCCCAGTTCGTCTATGCTGCGCATCTCGCCGCTGTCGTCTATCACTCCGTTGCTCCACGCCCAGAAGCCTTCCTTCTGCCATCCCAGCTGCTCCACCTCTCGGCAGGTCTTTGTCCGCTCGTAGAGGTATGCCTTGATTTTGTTGAGGTCGGTATCGCTGCCGGTGAAGAGGAAGTTGCCGAAGCTCTCCACCTTGGTCTTGAATGCCGACAGGCTCACCAGGTCGCGCTGGGCAATCTCGAGCTCGCGCACCACGCCTCTGTTGTTCATCAGGCGGTACAGTCGCTTGGCGTTGATGGTGCTCTCGATGTGGAACAGTGGTTCCAGTTCGAAGTTGCTCACCTGGCGGTAGCCTCCGTTCACGTCGCTGATGATCTGATAGCAGTGGTCGCGCACGAAGAAGCCGTAGTCGTCAATCATCTGCTGCTGCTCCTTGGTGAATCCCTGGCTGTTGAGCTCCTTGGTGGTCTTCTGCTGTACCTGCTTCAGGGCGGCATTCCATACCTTCTTTGGTGGGATGATCTTTGCCAGTTGGTCAATGTGGCCCATCCTTTCACCCTCTTCTCTCGACAGCAGCAGTTTGGCCATCTCTCCTGCCACCTGCGACACCTCTGCAGGGTCGGGTTCTTTGCCAAGTTCCTCCTTGCGCCTTTCGGCCACAAATACAAACCAGCTCTTCCTTGACTTCGAGAACTCACGGAACTGCTCAGCGCTCTCGAAATAGGTGTCGGGGTCCTGCTTTTTCAGTTCTCCGGTTGTCTCGTCTACTGTCTCGGGTATGGTCAGCGTGTAGACCATCACGCCTGCTTCCAGCAGCACACGTCCGTTTTTCTCGGTGGCTTTCTGTCCGGCTTTGTCACTGTCGTAGAGCAGCACAGCACGTCTCACACTCTTGGCCAGTGTCTGCGCTTGCTTTGTCGTGAGTGCCGTTCCGCAGGCGGCCACCACATTGGTCACGCCTATCTGGTGCATCTTGATGGTGTCGGGGTTGCCTTCAACCAGCACCACCTCCCCCTGCCGTGCTGCCTCGGCCCTTGCGAAGTTCCAGCCGAAGAGGGTCTCACCTTTAATATATATATTGTCGGCTGCCTGTTCGTCGCCGCTGCTGTTGACATACTTTGATTCTTTCTGTCCTTCCTTGGTTTCGTGCCACGGTACCAGCCTGCCGCTGAATGCCACCGGGTCGCCGCTGCTGTTGAGGATAGGAAACATCAGCCTGTCGCGGAACTTGCAGTAGTAGGTGCCGTTCTTGCCTTTGCCGAAGAGGGTGCTGCGTGTCAGCGTATCGTATGCCACGTGCTTCTCTTTCCTCAGCCAGTCGAAGAGGGCGTTCCAGTCGTCCGGCGCATAACCTATCTCCCATTGCTGCACCGTCTCTTCGTTCCAGCCTCTCTCCTCGACGTAGGCTTTCGCCTTCTTGTTGGATCGTAGCTGCTGCTGGAACCACACCACGGCCAGCTTGTTGACCTCAACCTGCTGCATCTTCCTCTCTCGCACCTGCTTCTGCTCTGCAGTCTCGTGGTAGTCGTCTGTCAGTGTGTAGCCCATCAGGTCGGCCACGTATTTGGCAGCCTCGATGAAGTCGCACCCTTTCTTCTTAATGACGAAGTCTATGGCGTTGCCGCCTTCTCCGCATCCGTAGCATTTCCAGTGGTTGTTCCTTGGATGTACTGTGAAGCTGCCGGTCTTCTCGTTGTGGAATGGGCAGCGGCCTACCCAGTTGGCTCCTGCCCGGCGCAGCTCCACACCTAGGCTTTCCACCACCTGTTTCAGGTCCGCTTCCTGTTTTATATGCTGGATTTGTTCTAATGGTATCATATCTGCCGTGTGTCTATTTCACCAACTTTCA
Source organism: uncultured Bacteroidota bacterium (assembly GCA_902775135.1). Lineage (GTDB taxonomy): Bacteria > Bacteroidota > Bacteroidia > Bacteroidales > P3 > Colimorpha. The sequence goes on from CACYKY010000005.1 coordinate 178,395, forward strand.
GTTCGTTGAGCTTGGCCTTTATTCGCTCTATGCGTTTCATCCGTGCCAGGTGCTCTCTCTTCACCTTCAGCAGGGCCTCTTCTATGCGGACGTTGTTCCGTTCGCCCCTGGCCACAGCCTGCACCAGGCTGGCGCTCACGCCCAGTTCTGCAGCCACTCTGCTGCAGGCACCGTGTGGAAGTCCTTCAATCTTGCTCATACTGCGCTCCTTTCTGCCAACGCCTCACACAGACGGCGGCTTGTGGTCACCTCTACGGCGTTGCCGATGAATTTCTTCTGCTCGCTTTGTGTGCCAACGAGTTTGTAGCCACGCGGGAAACCCATAATTGCAAGCAACTCCGATACCTTCAGCATTCGCATCTTGATGTCGATGATGCCGTAGGCGGCCATAAACTCCTTGATGGTTCGTGTCATCGGGCTGTCTTCTTGGTAGACCTCAATGCCAACACCCTCTGTGGTCTGCACCAGGTATGGCGGCATCTTATCCATTCTGGCTATAAGGGTGAAGCAGGGTTTGTCAACCGAGCCACCTGCCGACTGGTATTGTGGGTTCATCAGGAAGCAGCTCACAAGTGAGTGCTTCGGCTTTGTGGTCAATGTCCCGGCTGGGGATTCTACAGATGTGGGTTTGCCGCTCTTGTATTGGGCATCGAGGAACCGCACCTGTACCTTGGCCACTCTGTCGTGGGTGGTGACAGTAGGCGCGGGGCTGTCGACGGAAGCCATACGGCCATTGCCATAGTAGGTAATAATGGCGTGGTGGTCTTTGGTGGTAATGGCCCCGGCAGGCTCTTCCACGCTGATGTTCTTGCTGGCATCTTGGCCGCTGAACTGCTTTGAGAGGAAATGGCACGTTGCCATTCCGAGGCGGTTCTGTGTCGCCACGGTGGGGCACGGCTCATCAATCGACGGCGGCGTGTGTACGCCAGTCTTGCCGTTGACGCTGTTATATTTCAGCAGCAGGTGACATTCATGGCCACCGGCCACAAACTTCACCAACCCGGCATAGATGCGGCGCAGGGTTGCTTCCACCAGCGGCTTCTTCCGTCCAAAGATGCTTTCTCCTTCATCGTCGAAGTCCAGCACCTCGCGCACAGGCCGCCACGGTTTCATATTGAAGAGGCCGCCACCCTGCTTGGCGTGTGTCGGGGTGGGGAAGGCTCCTGCCAACCCTATTTGTACAAACTGACCGAAGTAACGCTTGCGGCTGGTATAAGCACCGAAGTCGGCGCTGTTCAGCAGCCGCCACGAATAGGAATATCCGTAGCTTTTCACCTTCTCGCACCAGCGCACATAATCGCGCCCGGCATCCTTGCTGATGGGCTTGCCGTTCTCATCGAGTGCTCCCCAGCTCATAAACTCTTCCACATTCTCAATCTGTATGAAATTGGGTTTCAGTGCTTCGATGTAGCGGAAGAGGTGTTCTGCCAACGTGCGGCTATCAGCGTCGCGCGGCAGTCCACCTTTGGCACGGCTGAAATTGGTACATTCCAGCGAGGCCCACAGCACCACCTTGGCTCCGGGGTGCTGCCGCCGTGCTTCGCCGGTGATCTGCACCAGCGGTGACAGTTCCAGAGTGCGGATGTCCTCGGTGAAGTGCTTGGCTTCGGGATGGTTGGCGAGGTGTGAAGCGATGGCGTGAGCGTCGTGGTTGACACAGGCGATAACCTTGGCGCATTTCTCGCCGTGCAAGGTGGCCAGCTCTACACCTGTCGAGGTGCCACCGGCACCACAGAAGAGGTCGATGTAAAGCAGTCGGATCATTGCACCTCCTCCCTGTCTTTTTGGGATCTCCGTTCCCCATCTCCTTTCTTCTTTTCAAAGAATTTAACCAAATTTTTGTAGGCGAACAAACATAATCCGAATGCCAGAACAATCAACAGACCTTCGGCGAACTCACTTAAATCCCACATAATGCGGAAGTGAAACACGTCTTTGAAATTCATTGCCGTACCTCCCTCTGTTTTTTCAGGGCCTTGCGCAGCTCTTTACATCTTTCGTGGCTGACTGAGCTGCAGTCCTCCCAATAGGGTGCCGTGTCCGGCATCTGCTGGTTGCATTGTGCGAAGGGCTTGCACCCCTTGCTCGTTGTGGCTGTCACCAGGCGCGGACAGCCGATGAGTTTACAAAATCCTGCTTTCATTGTGCTTGTGTATTAGTTGTGCCACCACGCATTCCGGTAGTCTGGCATCTGCATTGCCGGTATGCTTTCCGTTGCAATCATACCGTGCATCCGCACGTTATGTTTGCGTACCTTCATCTGGTCATTCTGCCTGTGGTTTCCCACTGGCAGTATGAGTCGGATGAGATACTGCTTCTCACTCTCGCCCAGCACGGCGACCTTCACCTGCTGGACATTGAAAGTGCCGTCGAAGTTCGGCGACTTGTAGTTGTAGGTGCCCTCCTTGGGCGTGGTGTACATATCCATTATTCAGCTCCTTTCGTTATGTTATCGGGGTGGGTAACGAAAATTTTGCATTCGATATGCACTCCGTAGTCGTATACCTCTGTTTTGATTCGCAGGTAATCCTTTTCGATAAGATAATTAACAAGGCTGGTGACCATCTCGTTCTTGGCTGTTTGTAGGTAATCCGGACGGATTGCCTCTTTTATTTGCCAACTGGGTATTATCCTGCTTGCCCAAACTTTCTTGACCAACTCGGGCATGTGATTCTCGGCCATTACGCCGTCTTTTTTTTCGCTCATCCCTCACCTCCTTCCGTTTTCTTTTTTCCACAGAATGGGCAATACTGTGGCAGAATCTGTGTCTCGAACTTCCTTATCTGCTTTCCCCTTCTCACCCTACCCAGTACCGGGTTGCCGAGAACCACTACTGCTCCCTTGCTGTCGAGGATAAGTTCCTTTTCGGTGAATTTCACCTTTTCTTCCACCTCCCAATCGGGATACCGTTTGACCATTTCTTCGGTCAGCTTCTTCTCTAGACGGCTAATGCAATCGCAGCTCATTCCTCATCCTCCTTTCTCGCCTTGCGTTTCTTGCACCAGGCTTCGCACACGTGTCTCGGTGGTACCACCGAGGATCCGGTGTGGTCGCATCTTCCGCGCACCCAGTCTTGGAATCCTTCTTCTTCGCGGCTCCGGTAGTGGCCGCACGTCCAGCACTCCATCAGGGGTTGCTTGTCTTCCGGCAGGAAGGGGTCCTTCGCGGGCTTGCTCATTTGAGACCTCCTTTCCCAAGGCGCAGCTTCAGCAGATGCCACCAGCCGTAGTGCTTCATCACCAGACTTCTCATTCCTCGCTCCTTTCTCCCTCGATGGGCTTAACTGCCATCTCCTTCACCTCTCCAAATCTCTGCTCCGCTTGTTTTCTCATTATCTCTTCCGCACTTGCCCTCAACTGCTTGCATTGCTTTTCGCTGACGTTGAACACGTCCAGCACAGCCAGTTCCTTCTTCTCGTTCACCTGGTAGAGGATGCACACGTCTGTCCCCTTGCCGTCGATGCCCTTGCGCGGGCAGTTTCTGTCGATACATTTCTGTGGTATCATATCTTCTTTGTTTAATTGAGTTAATACTGTTGTCTCTTTCTTGGTGGATGCAGGCGGCTCTCGTCGACCTGCACCCTGCTACAATTCTCATTGAAGCCTAGGAATTTCTTTCCCCGCCGGTGGGTTCTCACCACTCGTAGCACCGCCCACATCAGACCTCCAGGCAACTTACTGATTGAGGTTTAACCAGGGCTGGCATAGTTGCCCCTATGCCCGGCGGCGGGGGAATGTCTCTTACTGTGCCATCTGCTGCATCTCCCACTCGTTCTTCACCCGCATCAGCTCGGTCTCAACCTTGATGTGTTCCTGGCGGTAGCGCTCGGCCTCTTCGAGCTTCGCGGCGCGGAAGCCCTTGCGGAGTTCTTCTACTTTGGCCTTGTACTCCTTCTGGGCCTGTTCAGTCTCAAGCTCCAGCTTGTGGCGCATGTCTTCGATGATGCCGTTGTGCTTCATCTTGTTTTCTCCCTGGATGCGGCGCAGTTCCATTTGCTTGTTGACGTACTCGTCGAATGTCATTTTTTGCATTTTGTTTGATTTTTAATTGATTAATATTATTGTTAATTGTGGGTTTTCAACTCTAACCTAACTCTAACTTTGCCCTAACATCTCCTTGTCTCGTAGGTAGTCCAGAACCTTTTTCGTCTCTTTTACCTGCCTGAACCATTGCGGGGCTTTGCTGATGCCGAAGTCGGAGGTGTGCAGCTCTCCTTCCATCTTAGCCACGTCTTTCACCCTGATGCCATACACCCACTCGTGCTTTCTCGTGTATTCGTCGTAGGCGAGGTAGTTGAGCTGTATGCCTTTCCAGTACTTGGCGAACATTTCACCGGGTCCCATCTTGATAACCGACATCACCGACATCCGCATCACCACCCTATTGTGTGTGCCCGACTGAGCCACCACGATGATGTCGCCCGGTTGAAGGGCCTTGGGAACCCTCGTGCGTATCTCGATGTCTTTCTCTCCTTCGAGAAAGGACTTCACAAACCCCTTGTGTACTGTTATCATCCAGATCATAGCCTTCTATCTTATCGTTTTCGCCCAGCGTCCGGCAATGTATGCGAAGTGGTCGCTGCCCACATACTGCCTGGCCAGCATCTTCACCTCGTTGTCCGTCATCTTCGGGCAGCGCATCATCTGGAACAGCCGTGCGTCACCCTCTGTGAGGAACTTGCGAAGCCGCACCCACTCAAACCTGCCCTTCAGCAGGTCGGTGTGGCACTCCAGCACCACGCCGTCGCGCTCCCAGGTCAGCTGGAACATCATTCTGCGCCTCCTTCCGTCACTCGTTCATCCTTCGGCGATGCTTCGGCGGTGTCCTTTACCTCCTGCATCAGCTTTCCGCCAAGCTCCAGCGCCCTGCGCCTTATCTGCTCGGCAGCGTAGCCGCCGGTGGCGAATGTCAGCGCGTTGTAGACCGTCTTCTCGCTCACCGGGAACTCCTTCATCAGCTCCACCCTTATCTCGGTGGTCACTTTGATCATTTTTTCTGTGTCCATACTTTTTCTTTTTCCAATTTGGAAATATTTACTACTTTTGTAAAAATTACGGTGCAAAGATAATGCAAATTTTGATACTGACAAAAATAATTTTATCAAAATATGGATACTGTTAAAGAAAGATTGTTGCAATTTGCAGAAAGTCAAGGAATACCGAAGATGGAATTTTATAAAAAAATTTCTACGGTACAATCTAATTTCAGCGGAAAAGGGGGTGAAAGCGCCCTTTCAACCGATAAAATTATGCAAATTTTGATGATGTTTCCCGACCTCAATTCCGATTGGTTGCTGCTCGGGAGGGGTGAAATGTTGCGCTCCGCAACCCAGTCGGTGGGCAACATCAGCCACTCGACAGCCGTGGGTGTCAATGTCAACGGCAACGACATCAACATCTCCTACGACCCACTACTACCCACGGTAGAAAGTTTGAGCGATTCTGTGGCCAAATTAACCGCCCAGAACGCCCAATTGCTGGGAGAGCTTTCGAGGCTCATATCCATAGTGGAGAAAAAAGCCCTCTGAGAGGGCCCGAAAAACGCGTTAGGGATGGCAGCACGTTACCGCAGGTTAAGGCGTACAGCCCGGCGCCCTGCTCGCCTCATTCATAAGGCGACCACGGCGCAACGCCCTTATTAATAATGTAATAATCGGGGTGCAACCGTGCCAAATCCGTGCCAAAAAAGCAAGATTTACGACAAATCCGAAAGTACAATGCCCGCAAAACCAATAATATAACCAACCACCCAACCGGCACCCACCATCGCGGGTTCGAGGTCGCTCTGAAGGGTAGGGGGCGCGACGTCAGTCGCGCCCCCTTGCTGTAATTTAATTTTGCCAGTACAACCTTTTTTTGTATCTTTGCAAATCAGCCCGCATGGGTTTTGATGACTTTATGTATTAATAATAAATAAATTATGGCAGATATCAATAAAAAAACTAACTTTAAACAAGAGTGTATGGCCTATTTGCTGCTCATTTTGGGTAGTGCGCTGTTTGCTATCGGCGATGTGATGTTCGTCAACCCCTACTTGATGGCTCCCGGTGGCACCTATGGCCTCTCCAACGTCTTCAGCAGCCTCTGGGGTGGCCGTATTGCCCTCTATGCCATCTGCATGGATGTGCCCCTGCTTATCATCGGCACCTGGATTCTCGGTCCCAAGTTCGGTCTGAAGACCATCATCTCCACGTTCCTTATCTTCGGCTTTACCTATCTGCTTGAGTTGGTGTGGGGCTATGCTCCTGTCATCCACGACGGTGCTGTGCTTTACTCTGAGCCCGAAAGTCTCGACGGCTTTGTGGCGCTGAAAGAACACGGCGTGTGGTTCAAGCCCGATTATATCCTCAACACCGTGGTGGCCGGCCTCATCTACGGCGTGGCCATCGGCATGATATTCCGCAGTGGTGCCACCAGCGGCGGCTCGGACATCATCTCCATGATTATCCACAAGTACACCAAGATCAGTCTCGGCACCCTCGTCATGATTGTCGACGGTATCATCACCATCAGCACCTTCATTGCCTTCGGCGACATCCGCCTGCCCATCTATTCCATCATCATCATCTACATCGAGGGTAAGGTGATCGACCTCGTGGTGGACGGCATGAAGAGCTACAAGACCATGTTCATCGTTACCGACGAGATGGAGACCGTGCGCGAGTACATCCTGAACGACCTCAAGCGTGGCGGCACCTGCCTCACCGGCACCGGCCTCTATCAAGGCAACGAGCGCAAGATGATCTATGTCACTCTCGACCGTGCCGACATGGTGAAACTCAAGAGCAACCTGCATCGCATCGACCCCAAGGCTTTCGTGAACATCATGGACAGCTCCGAAATTCTCGGTATGGGCTTCAAGGCCCTGCCGACAGAATGATGATTCGGACACAATAAAAACGTGGATTCTGCGTTGTGATTTGATATGAAGGTACTCCAGCTCTGCAACAAGCCTCCCTATCCGCCCGTCGACGGCGGTACTATGGCCATGAACAGCATCACCCAAGGGTTGCTGTCCAGGGACTGCGAGGTGAAGGTGCTGACTGTGAAGACCGACAAGCACCCTGTGCGCGAGGAACGTATAGGTGACGACTACCTGCGGCAGACCGGATTGGAAGCCGTTTATGTGGACCTCTCCGTCAAACCCCTTCCGGCACTGGGCGCCATGATGTGCGGCGAGTCGTACCACGTCAAACGATACATCAATCCCGATTTCGCCGCCAAGCTGCGCCAAATACTGCAGGCTGAGGAATTCGATGTGGTGCATGTGGAGAGTATCTTTCTCACTCCCTATGTGCCTCTCATCCGCAAGCATTCCAACGCCAAGGTGATGTTGCGGGCTCACAATGTGGAGCACCTCATCTGGAAGCGTGTGGCGCAGAGCTGCAGCAACCCCTTCAAGCGTTGGTATCTGAAGCATCTCTCGCTGACTTTGCGTGCCTACGAGTTGGAGCATCTGAACGACTACGACGGCATCGTGTGCATCACCCACAACGATGCCGAGTATTTCAGGAACAACGGATGCCGCAAGCCTGTGGCAGTCATACCCTTCGGCGTGCAACCCGAGGATATGCCGCATGTGGACCCTGAGCCGGACTCGCTGTTCCACATCGGCGCTATGGATTGGCTGCCCAATCAGGAAAGCATCCGCTGGCTGCTCGATGAGATATGGCCTGTGGTGCACCGCGAGGTGCCGCGCGCCAAACTCTATCTGGCAGGCCGCAAGATGCCCGAACGCTGGATGAAGGCCCAGATAGAGGGTGTCTCCGTGGTGGGCGAGGTGCCTGATGCCATGTATTTCATAGGCAGCAAGAAAATCAACGTAGTGCCCCTGCTCAGCGGCAGCGGCATACGCGTGAAAATCATCGAGGCCATGTCTGTCGGCAAGACGGTGGTGACTACCACCGTCGGCGCCCAGGGCATCGACTATACCGATGGCGAGAATCTCCTCATTGCCAACACCCCCGAGGAGTTTGCACGGCAAATCAAGCGCTGCCTGGATGATGAGGAGTTCTGCGACAGCGTGGGACAGGCCGCCGCACGCCTCATCGCCGAGCGGTACAACGAAGGCAATCTCGCCGACCAATTGTTGAACTTTTATAACCAAATAATAGATCGATGAAAACAAACCATATCAAGAAAATCCTTGTCACCCTGCTGTTGCTGGCTTCAGCTGCTGCGGCTTCTGCCCAGCTGACCATTCCCGGCACCAGCATCACCTACCGCCTCAACGGCGAGGACTGGCGCTACCTTCGCACTTTCGAACTTGCCGAGGGAGGCGATATCTACCTCTACTGCTATACCGGCCATGTGCTGGTGGACATGGAGGGCGACACCGTGCTGCCCTTCCTTCGTATCTATGTGAACAAGGATTATGACGGAGACCTCTTCGAACTGGCCTACGAGCGCTACGAGGCCCAGCCTTTCCAGGCCCTGAAAGAGTACTCCAAAGGCGAGGGGCTCCCCGCGAAAGGCGGCATCGGCTATATTGGCGCCTACACCAACCCTTCCGACCAGAAGGACTACCAGTTCTACATGACCTACTTCAAGGACCGTGGAACCTCGGTAGAGTTCCGCCTGGAGACCACCAAGGACACCTTCGAGGAGATGGATTTTGAATTCAAGGATATTCTGAGCTCAATAAAATAGTGATAATGAAAAGATTGTTGACATTATTGGGATGCTGCATGCTGGCCACCGTCACGATGGGCCAAAGCGTGCTGCTTGATTCGATAGGCGACTATCAGGCCCGTTTCACCAAGCTGAACAAAGCCTATGCCAAGTCGCCCGACAATGTGGAAGCGCTCTTCAATCTGGCGCAGTTCTATTTCGACAACTCCCACCCCATGCGCAACCTGCCCATGGCCATGAAATACATCCAGCGCGCTGAGGCTTGCCACATCAAGCTCATCGAGGACGACCATACGGGCGAGCTGGGACGTCTGGTGCGCAACGGCATCACCCTCACCTCCATCCGCCAGACCAAGCAGGCCATCATCGACGCAGCCTACAATACCATCGAGGTGCGTACCGATATGTCGGGCGTGGAGTTGGATACCTACCTCGATGCTTTCGGCATCGATATGGAGCTGGTGCGTCTGCTCCGTCAGCGCCGCATCAACCAAGTCTATGACGACTGCCTGAAGAAGGGTACCGCCGACTCCTACTATCACTTCATAGAGGTTTACCCAGGCACCACCGAGGCTGAGCAGATGGAAGAACGTGTGGCCCGCCTGGCACCCGGTATGTTCGAGGGCGTCACCACGGAAGAGCAGGCCGACGCCATTGCTGCCCGCTATCCCCTCAGTCCCTCTGTTCAGCGTGCCGCCGAGAAGCAGAAGAGCCGTCTGGCCTATGCCGTTGCCAGCAAGCGCAACGACGTGGCCGGATACATGGCCTTCCTCGACCGCTATCCCACCAGCGACGAGAGCCAGCAGGCCCGCGACCGGCTGGACAACCTCCTCGAGGTGACTTATGCCAAGTGCAATACCGCTATGGACTATGCCCTCTTTGCCAATACCTATTCCGACATCTCGTTGGCCGACAAGGCTTTGTCCGAGATGCGCTCCCTGCTGACCAAGGAACAGGATGTGGCCGCTGCTCGCTATTATCTGGAACACTTCAAACTGGATCCCGCCTACAACGACATCTATAATCTCTACTACTCGTGGCATGCTGCCGAGGGCAACGGAGAACCCATCAAGCGTTTCGACCGCGAGAATCCCGATTTCCCCTACAAGCGCGCCGTCGAGAACGACCTCGAGTCGGCCAAGATCATTGACCGTATCAATTTTATGGAGGACTTCCTCGAGGTGGAATACAACCGCTATGCAGGCTATGTGCGTCAGCTGATGGGTAAGAAGATCGCCATTGTCCCGCTGCAGCGCATGATTCAGGTGATGCTCACCACCAACAACTACCAGGCTGCCCTCGACCGTGTACGCAAGTTCGACATCTGCTTCGAGAATCTCTCCAATGCAGAATACAAGGAGCTGCAACGCATCCTTTCGGCTGCCGCCACCGGGCGCCGTCTCACCAAGGAGTTCTCTGCCACCTATCATGTGATGAATCCCTGCCTCAATGAGGCCGACGGCCGCCTCTACTTCACCCGCACCGCCGGTGCAAGCCATCGTATCTGCTATGCTGTCAAGGAAGGTGGCCAATGGCGTCCTGCCGGCGAGGCATCCTTCTCGTCGCTACTCAACACCGACGGGCTCACCCTCTTCGGCTTCTATGCCGGTGGCACCCGTATGCTTTTGGGTTCCGATGGCAACATCATGATGGCCGAGAAGGATGGCGACTCCTGGCGCATCACCGACATCCCTCCGTATCCTGTCAATACCGACTACATCGAGACCGACGCCTATATGCTGCCCGACGGCAGCGGCCTCCTCTTGGCTTCCGACCGTCCCAACGGCTACAACCTGCAGACCTCCGGCGCCTACTTCCACGGCGATACGGCTCTGGCTACCGACCTCTACTTCATACCTTATAATAATAACATCTGGGGCACCCCCGTCAACCTGGGTTCCAAAATCAACACGCCTTATTGCGAGCGCTCTCCCATCATGAGCCGCAACCTGAAGACCCTCTATTTCGTTACCGACGGCCGTGGAGGCTTGGGTTACAGCGATGTATATGTAGCCACGCGCACGAGCTTGCAGGACTGGACCTCGTGGTCAACACCCCAGAATGCCGGCAAGGAAATCAACTCTGGCTATACCGAGACCTCTCTCAGCTTCAGCCCCGACGAGAAGCGCATCCTCCTTTCCGTCAACTCCAGCCTCGGCGCCTTCTCTGCCTTCAGTTTCCCCACATGGCACGATGCCTCCAACTCCTATGAACCTTACACCCTCGACATCCTCGGTATGGAGTCCAACCTGCTCCGTGTCCGTGTTGCCGACATGACGCAGCAGTCGGTGGTGCAGGTGATGGATTGCTCGGGTGAAAGCAACACCCTCACCGTCAATATCCACAAGGGCAAGACCTATGCCATCATGGGCGACGCCGGGCTCTATTTTGTGCCTGCCGTCATCATCAAGCCGGGGGAGAAATCCAAGCAGCGTCTCAAAGGCTACACCTTCCCCGTGATGGTGGCTTCCGACAAGCCTGTGCCACTCTATGCCGTAGAGTTCGATGCCACTGGTTCTGAGCTTACTCCCGTGGCACGCCTCCAGCTCGAACAGCTGGCGCAGTTCCTCAGCCACACCCCCGACGGCATCGCCGAGTTCTGCATCGATGTGGCGGGTACCGATGACAAGCTTTGCTACAATCTCTCCCTCGAGCGTGGCCGTCTCATCCGCGACTTCCTGGCCGATCAGGGCATCGACAACTCCCGAGTCATCATCTCGGCCTATGGCAACGTAAACGTCAAAAAGAAAGGCAAATCGGGCGTCGCCGTCCGTTTCAGAGAACAATAAAACCTTAGCATTATGGAACAACACCGCATCATTATGGTCGACGGCCGCGCCGTTCACTATCGCGACGAGGGCCGCAGCAACGGCAAGGTACTGGTCCTGCTCCACGGCTTCCTGCAAAGTCTCGACGTCTGGAGCTCCTATGTGCTCTCCTATATGCACGATCTTCGCGTCATCACCATCGACCTTCCCGGACATGGTCATAGCGAGACTTTTGCCGAAGTCCATTCGATGGATTTTATGGCGCGCATTGTCAAGACGGTGCTCGACGAAGCCGGTGTCGATCAATGTGTTATGGTGGGTCATTCCATGGGTGGCTATGTCGCTTTGGCCTTCGCCGAGAAGTATCCGTATACCCTTCGCGGCTTGGGACTTGTCAACTCCCATGCCCTCTCCGACAGCGAGCATCATCAGGCCTGCCGCAAGGCGGTTTGCGAGCAGGTGCTCGAAAATCGTGCCTCCTACATCGTCAACTTTGTCCCCACACTCTTCGACGACTCCAACCGCACGGCGCTCTCGCAGGATATCAAAGATCTTCAGGACCAATGCCTTGAAACCCGCGCCGAGTCCATCATCGCCGCCCAGAAGGGCATGCTTGCACGCCCCTCGCGCATTGGCGTCCTTCAGCAGCTGGAAGTCCCTGTGCTCTTCGTCTATGGCAAGAAGGACAACCGCATACCCCTCGAAATTGCCATCACACAAGCCATGCTGCCCCACCACTCCGAAATCCTCCTCCTCGACAATGTGGGTCACATGGCCTTCATGGAGGACCGCGAATATGTCAAACCCCGCATTAAGAACTTTGTAGACACTTGCTATTATTAATATTTTTGTTAAAATTCGAAAAAAAATTTTTTCAATTGAAAAATTAAGTGTACATTTGCGGTATTCAAATAAAATCAATGTTTAACATAATAAATTGAATAACATGAAAGTAAACGAAATCATGGCCAACCTGGAGGCCAAACATCCTGGTGAAAACGAATATTTGCAGGCCGTCCGCGAGGTCCTCGAGACCATCGAAGAGGAATACAACAAACACCCCGAGTTTGAAGCTGCCAAGATCGTCGAGCGCATTGTCGAGCCCGATCGTATCTTCAAGTTCCGCGTTGTTTGGGTTGACGATAAGGGTCAGACCCAGGTGAACCTCGGCTACCGCGTGCAGTACAACGCCGCCCTCGGTGCCTACAAAGGCGGTCTCCGCTTCCACCCGAAGGTGAACGAGTCCATGCTGAAGTTCCTCGGCTTCGAGCAGATCTTCAAGAACAGCCTCACCATGCTGCCTCTCGGCGGTGGTAAGGGTGGTGCCGACTTCGATCCTATGGGCAAGAGCGACGCTGAGATCATGCGTTTCTGCCAGGCCTTCGTCTATGAGCTGTGGCGCAACATCGGTCCCGATCAGGACAGCCCCGCTGGTGACGTCGGAGTTGGCGGCCGCGAAATTGGCTACATGTACGGTATGTACAAGAAACTCGCCCGCGAGCACTCCACTGGTGCTCTGACCGGCAAGAGCTACGGCTGGGGTGGTTCCCTCATCCGTCCCGAGGCCACTGGTTTCGGCGCTGTCTACTATGTCGAGCGCATGGTGAAGGAAAAAGGTGACAAGATGGAAGGCAAGCGTATCGCCCTCTCCGGCTTCGGTAACGTTGCTTGGGGTGCTGCCATCAAGGCCACCGAACTCGGTGCCAAGGTCGTCGCTATCAGCGGCCCCGACGGTGTCTGCGAGATCGAGAACGGTATCACCAAGGAGATGATCGACTACATGCTCGTCATGCGTGCCTCCAACCGCAACAAAGTTCAGGATATGGCCGACAAGTTCCCCGGCCAGGCCAAGTTCACCGCCGGCAAGAAGAGCTGGGTTGTGAAGTGCGACATCGCTATGCCCTGCGCCTTCCAGAACGAGCTCGCCGAGGAAGATGCCAAGATGCTCCTCGCCAATGGCGTGAAGTATGTTGCTGAGGTCTCCAACATGGGCTGCCAGCCCGGCGCCATTGCCGCCATCCAGGCCGCCAAGGTTCCCTTCGGCCCCGGTAAGGCTGTCAACGCCGGTGGTGTTGCCACCTCTGGCCTCGAGATCTGCCAGAACGCTGAGCACCGCAACTGGACTGCCGAAGAGGTCGACAAGAACCTCCACACCATCATGAACAACATCTACGACATGTGCGTCGAGCACGGTCGCGAGGCTGATGGCCACATCAACTACGTGAAGGGCGCCAACATCGCCGGCTTCATGCGTGTTGCCAAAGCTATGGTTGCTCAGGGTATCATCTAATCGATTCTCTTAGGAATCATCATAGAAAAGCCGCTTCGCTTATGCGGAGCGGCTTTCTTTTTTTTACCAAGATGAACAGCCTCACCGCCACACTCAAAGCCCTCGACTATGGCAAGCTCCCATTGAGCGACTATAGCCGCAGCTACATCCTGCGCATGCTGCCCGACCTCGACTATTACATGTCCATCTACGGCCGTTGCCTGCATAGCATGCTGCGTGCGGGGAAGAAGGCGCCTTCCGAGCTGACGCTGGTGGATTATGGCGGCGGACACGGATTCCTCAGTATGGCTGCCAAGCGTTGTGGCGTTGGTAGGGTGGTGTATGTCGACGTCAACCCCCAAGCTGCCGAAGCTGTAAAAGTTGTATCTGCTGCGGTAGGGGAGGGCCCCGATGTGGTGCTCATGGGCGACTCCTCCGCTCTGCGCCGTTGGTGCGAGGATAACGGCGTGCGCCCCGATGTCCTGCTGGGTATGGATGTCATCGAGCACATCTATCGTCTCGAAGACTTCTTCGCCGACCTCTATGCCGTCAATCCCGGCATGCCGATGCTGTTCACCACGGGCTCAACGCCCTACAACCCTTGGGTAAAGCGTCGCCTTCATCGCATCATGAAGAATGACGAGTCGCTCTTCCGTCTACAACGGCGCGATTTCATCCTCACCCAACGCCCCGACCTCTCGCATCCCGCAGCCCTCACATGGGCCGACCGAACGCGAGGTCTTGTCTTCGACGATGTGCTGAAGGCTGTAAGAGACAACCAACCGGTTGTTTTGAAGGACCGATACAATACCTGCGACCCCGCTACCGGCAGCTGGACAGAGCGCATCCTCCCCGTAGCCGATTACCGCCGTCTGCTGGCGCCCTACGGCGCCCACCTGCGTGTCCACAAAGGTTTCTACAACGGTTTCCGAAGCGGTATCAAAGGCATCGTCTCGCGCTTGCTCAATGGGGCGCTGCTGCTGCCTCTGACCCATTGGCTGGCACCTTTCATCATCCTCGAGTGCCAATCCCGCACCTCTTCATGAATTCCCTCCGCATTCCGCGTCCGAGCGTAACCTGCTGAGCTACAAACTCCCCGCGGTTCGCCTCTACGGGTTCCCATCCGTCGGGGGTGAGGGCTATATCCCACCCTATGTAGGTCATACCGTCCATCGCCAGCGCCATATTGCGCGCCAGCGTCAGCAGCTCTTCCCATCGCGGCAGTTGCTCGCCCTGATAGCGTGTGCCGCTGTCGGGATGGGAGAGGAAGACGTTGCCGTGTTCGTCGTATCCGTCGGTGATGACCCTTCCTGTGGCCTCGTCGATGGAGGCGAAGATGCCCCCTTGAGCGCCGTTGTCCACAAAGGTCCCCTTGCGGCCGGTGCGGATGAAGGAGGTGAAGAACTCCACCTCGTTGCCCTTGCGGAAGGTATTGATACGTATGGTGTTGACCGAATCGGCATTCCACCTCGCCGTTGCTTCGTCCTGATGGATGCATTGCTCGAAGAGACATCCGTCGTGCTCCGCCAGCAGGTGTGCCCACTCCTCGCGCGTACGCGCCTGCAGCAGCTCCACTCCGCGACCTCCGCATTGGTTGGCGGGTTTGGCCACCAGGCGTCCCTCCCGTTCGCCCAAGGCGATGACGGCTTGCCGCGAGGCATTGTCCTTCTGCAGGATGACTTGCCTCCGATAGAAGGGCTTCAGCCGCTGGTAGGTCTTCCATTTGTCGGCCACCGTACGCTCGCCCGACCGGCTGTTCACCCTCCGGCATATCCTGTCGCGCTCGGCGTCGGTCAGGTACTCCCGCCGTTCCGCCTCGCTCTTGTCGCCGAAGCGGTAGAGGTCGTACTCCTCGTAGAAGGTGCCGTGCAGCAGCGTCTCGTGACATTTGTCGCAGTCGCCTCCCGCCAACTCCATATAGTGGCGGTACTTCCACGGAAACAGCGTCTTATATAATAATATGTATGGGTGCATGTCGGTCGTTTTCCGATGCAAAGTTACTACTTTTTTTCGTTTCCGCTGGACAAAAGGCGCAATAATAGTGCATTTTTTTCGTTCTTAGCGACATGAAGAAAATAGAAATCATCAACGGCCCCAACCTCAACCTCACCGGCCGCCGCGAACCCGAGGTTTACGGCACCACCACGATGGAACAGCTTCTCTCCCAGCTGCGTGAGGCCTTCCCCGATGTCGAGATTGGCTACTATCAGAGCAACGTCGAGGGCGAGCTCATCGACCACATCCAGCACGCAGGATTCTCCGCCGACGGCCTCATCGTCAACCTCGGCGGCTACAGCCACACCTCCGTTGCCCTGCGCGACGCCCTCCTGGCCGTCCCCGCTCCCAAGGTCGAGGTGCACCTCAGCAACATCTTCGCCCGCGAGGACTACCGCCACCATTCCCTCGTCACCTCCGCTTGTCGCGGTATGATTTGCGGCCTTGGTCTTCAAGGCTACGAACTGGCCATCCGCTCCCTCCTCGCATAATCTCACCCGTCTCAGGGTCAACCGTTTCCGCCATTGCGGATTCTTCTGATATTCCGGAAATTCCGGAGAATCCGGCTATTCCGGAATCACCGGGCTTCATGTACCCCGTCTCCGAGCAGCGCCCCTGCTCGTCCTGCGCGAAGGCATAGACGTGCAGCGTAGTGCCCTGAAACTCATCGGGCAGGGCCACCGCCGCCTTCTGCATCCTCCGGTAGACGGGATTGGAGAGATATCCCTCCTGCAGCTCCTCGCTGAAGATCCAGAAGAAGATGCTGTCGTGCGAGTCGCAGGAACGTTTAAGGGGGTTCTTCTCGAACTTGATATTCAGCACGTTGTCCTCATCCACCGACGCCTCCGTCATCGCCACAGGGGCCACAGGGCCGCAGCTCACCTGCAGGGCGGCATAGTCGACCTTAAAGAAACCATCCACCGAGCTGAAAGCGTGCTGGTTGCCTTTGACGAAGAGGTTCTGCGCAGTCATGTTCATCTCGTCGGCCGGGAGCTTGAGGCCCACGTTCACCGCCCATCGCATCTTTCCGGCCAGCTGCACTTCGGCCTTGAACATCGCGCGGTGCGCCTGCTGCGCCTCCGTGCGCGGATTGCGGGCAAGGGCGTTGTGCGAGCGCACGCACCAAATTCCCTTCCAGCGGTAACCCACCACCGTACCTACCTTGCCGTTGAATCCCCCGAGGATTCCGTCTGTCTGTTTTGCCATATCAAATTCGTTT
>CACYKY010000006.1 GCA_902775135.1 uncultured Bacteroidota bacterium
AACGCTGCGGACGAGAACGTCATACATGGTGGCTTCCGCAAGGCCGGCGAGGGTGTAGCTCGTACCGGTGACGGTGACGCGGGTGCCGGCACCCTGGCCAAAGCCGGAGAGACCGTACTCAAGCTCGAAGCTATTGACACCGGCGGGAGCGTTCCAACTGATGGTGGCGCTGTTGGTGGTGCGGTCGCTGACAGTCACACCGCTAACGGGCTGGCAGGTGGGCGTGGTGAAGGTCTGGGCAGCGGTGGCATCGCTAATCTGCGTGGCGCTGCAAACAGCGGCGACGGTGACGGAGTACTCAACGCCGGGTCTCAGACCGGTGAGGATGTAGGGGTTGGTAGTGACATTGAAGGTGGTGTCGAGGTTGGTACCGGTGAGGTGGATCTCCCACTCGGTCTCGGCCTCGCCGGGAGTCCAGTTGAGGACAGCGCTGCTGTAGGTCACCTCGCTGACGGTGAGGTCGCTCGGAGCATAGCAAGGATGCTCGTCGGTAGTGATGGTGACATAGACCCATTCGCTGGTGCCGTTCTCGCATACTGCGCGGACGCCAACCGAGTACTCGGTGCCGGGAGTGAGGTCGGTGAAGGTGTAGGACGTGCCGGTGGTGGCAATGCCCGTAGTGGGCTCATCCCAGGCGCCGGCAATGGCATAGACCTCGTAGGAGGAGGCAAGGCCGGTCCAACTGAGGGCAGCAGTGGTCTCGCCAACCAGGACGGTGTCGATGGAGGGCTCACGGCAGACGGAGGAGCAGGAGACCAGCTTCATCGTGGCACGGTACTGATAGTAGGACTTGTTGCCAGAGAATGTAGTGCTGGTGGGATCGGGGTTCTGGCTGTCGCTGTACCAGGCGAGGGTCTTGTAGCCCGTGCAGTTGGAGGTGTTGAAGACATAGGAGCTGCCGTCGTACTCGTCGGAGTTGTCGTCGACGATGACCACGAGGTTGCTGTGGCCGTCCCAGACATAGTCAGTGTCGAGGTCGAAGTAGTTCCAACCCTGGCTGCAGTTGAGCGCGCCGTTATAGACCTGGACAGCCGTGGTGGTGTCGAGCAGGATGAGGTCGGTATTGCCGGTGAAGACACTCTTGGTGGTGGGCTGGATCCAGATGGTGACATCGGTCTTGTCGGTCGAGGCGGTGGTGTGGGCGTAGCTGTAGGCAATGGCGGAGATGTCGCCTATGCCGGCCAGCTCAGCGCTGTCGATGATGGTCTCGGTGAGGGTGAAATGGTAGTAGTTATTGACGGGAGTGTAGTAGCCGGTGCCGGTGGTCTGGCCGGTGTAGGCGACAGAGGCATTGTCGCACATCTCGGTGCCGAGGCTGACGGGAGCACTCCAGTCGCCGGTGTCGGTGGCGGAGCAGATGGGACGCACGGAGACCTGGTAGGTGGTAAGAGTGTCGAGGCCACTGATGGTGACGGGGTGCGAGGTGGCGTTGATGGTAGTGGTGTTGCTGCCAACGCCGTAGCGCACCTGCCACTGCGAAACGCCAGCGGTCATGTCGCTCCAGTCGACAACGATGTCGTCAACGCCAGCACTGACAGCGTGGATATCGTACACCGGGGCGCAGGTGGGCATGTAGTCCACTTCAACATTGTCGATGTAGTGGTAGCTGTAGTTGAGGGTGGTGCTGGTGGTGTAGTAGTTGCGGAAGGCAATGATGCGGCTGGTGCCGGTGTAGGTGCCGAAGTACACCGTGTGCTCAACGTGGGTCGAGGTGGGTGTGCTGATGACCTCTACGGGCACGAAGGTGTTGCCTTCCATCACACCGACCTCAAGGCCGTAGGAGGCGCTGGAGGTGTAGTCCCAGAAGGTGAGCTGCAGGCTGTCGAGCGAAGTGGGCATCGGGGGCAGCATGTGATAGCCCTCGCCATAGAGACGGTAGCTGTAGGAACCGCTGTGGGCGTTGGAGCTGCTGTAGTAGACGCCGGGATAGTAGGTGGGAGTCTGATAGGTGGCGGAGCCAGTGAGGATGTAGCTCCAGCAGTCAGGCACAACGGTGAGGCTGCTGGTGGCGGTACCGGTAGTCAGCGCGTCGAAGTCCTCGCTGTAGGGCAGGCTGACAGCATAGCAAGGCGTGTGGAACGTCTCGGTATATGCAAAGCTGGTGTCGCCGGCAGCGCAGATGGCGCGGATGGAAACGGTGTAGTCATTGTCGGGCACAAGTCCGGTGACCGTGTAGGCCGGGGTGTTGACAACGGTGGAGGTGGTACCAACGGTGACCTGCCAGGAGGTCTCGGTGCCACCAGGCGTCCAGCTCAGGTCGATACTGTTGGCCGAGAGGTTGGCAACAACATTCTCCACACGGGGACAGGTGTTGACGACCAGCGACACATTGTCGATGGCTGCAGGAGGCTGGGTGCCGCTGCTGCCGTCATTGCGCCAGAGGAAGACCAGCTTGTAGACGCCGGATGCGTCGAGCGAAAACTCGGTCACCTGCGTATTCCATGTGGAATCAAGGTTGAGGCGGTAGCCGCCGTCGAGGGCGATGCCGCCGGCAGGCATGGCAGAGGTATTGTCGAAGCCGCAGTATTGGCCAGCCACAATCGTGGTGTTGGCGGGCACCAGGGCGGCGCGGATGAAGTCAAAGCTGCTTTCACCCCAGGCTTTCCAGTCGAACGAGCAGATATAGTTGCCGGGATCCAGGCTGAAGGTGCGCGAAGCGAAGGCAAAACTGAGGGTGGTGATGGTATAGGCATTGTCGGCGTCGTTGTTGGTAATGTAGAGCGAGCGGCTGCCGCCATTGTTGGTAGCGTTGCCCACCATCCAGTGGTTCACCTGGCTGCCGTTGATGAGGTCCCAACCATTGACACCGGCATCCTCAAAGTTGCAGCTGTAGGGCACAGTGGCCGGGGCAACGACAAGGGTGGTGAAGGTGGCGTGACGGTAGTAGACATCGCCGTCGCAGTCGGGATAGACATAGACGTGATAGGTAGTGGCCGAATCAAGACCCGTGATGACCGCGAAGGTGTCGGTGACATGGATGGCAGTCATGTGGCCGGTGCCAGGAACGAAGGCCACACTGTCGTACTCCACATTCCAAGCGGTGTTGTCGCTGGTGTCGGCCCAAGTGATGGTGGCGCTGTTCAACAGGACGTTGGTGGCGGTAAGCTCCTCAACACGTGCACATGCGGGGATGACGTCAAGGCTGATGTCGTCAACGTATGCATACCATGCGCTGGAAGGACGGAGGGCGCGGATGGCCACGAAGCTGCCGGTGCCGGTGTAGCTGTCGAAGGGAACGACAAACTCGGTCCACTCGGTGTTACCACCGATGTTGATGGTCTGAATGGGCACGAAGGCAGTGTCGCTGTTGCTATTCATAACACCCACCTCGAGGACGGGGTTATAGCTGGTGCTGCTGCTTCTGGCCCAGAAGGAGAGCTGCAAGGTATTGACGGGCAGTGCGGTGACATCTATCTGCGGGAGGATGACATACATATAGTCACCATAGGTGCCAGTGGTGGTGGAACCATACCAGTAGAGGCCTCTGCTGCCGCCGAGGGTGTGGTTGTAGGTGGTGTTGTTGGACACATAAGGATATCCACCTGAGGAGGTGCCGTTGTTGAGGCGCGTCCAGCAGGGAATGAAGTTGCTGCTGGTAGAGGAGGTGCCGGTGGGCTGCGCCTCGAAGGTCTCAACGAAAGGCGTCGTCGAAATCAGGGCGCAAGCCGTGCGCTCCTGGATTGTGGCGGCCTCGCTGGTGTCGCCAGCTCCGCACACCGAACGCACCTCGAAGGTGTAGCTCGTGTTGGGCGTCAGGCCGGTGAAGGTGTAGTTGGTAGCGGTGACAGTGGCCGTGTTGGTACCGTCGCTGACAATCCATTCAGTTTCCTCGTTGACGGGCACCCAGCTGATGGTGGCCGTCGTCTGGTCGATGGAGTCAACGGTCAGGCTGTCAACGTGTGCACAAACGGGGATGTAGTCCACCGCAATGTCATCGATGTAGTGGTAGCTCGTGTAGGTAGAGGTGCTGGTGGTATAGTAGTTCCTAAGGGCAATGGTGCGGCTGCTGCCGGTGTAGTTGCGGAAGAAGACCTCGGCATAGTTGCGGGTGCCGGTTTCGAGTTCGATAGTGTCGATGGGGAGGAACGAACCATTGTCCATCACACCGACGATGAGGCCGTAGGAAGCGCTGGTAATGGTGTCGGTGAAGGTGAGGCGGAGGCTATCCAGCGAAGCGCCCATCTCGGGCAGCTCAACAATGCTCACACCATAGAGGCGGAGGCTGTAGTTGCCGCTGGCAGCATAGTTGGCGTTGTAGTAGACACCGGGATGATAGGAGGTGGCCTGGTAGGTCGACGTGCCGGTCATCGTGAAATCCCAGCACGTGGGTATTACTCCAGCATTGGTGGCGGTAGTGCTGGTGGTGATGCCGTCGAAGTTCTCGGTGTAGGGCATCGTCTTGGGCAGGCAGTTGGTAGTAGCGTTGGCATAACTGGCATAGACAGTGTTCTCGGCATCGCTGCAGGTGAACGACACTCTGAACTCATAGTTAGTGGCATCAGTCAAACCAGTAACAGTGTAATTGTTGGTGCTGATAGCAGTAGCGGCGTTGGTCCACGTGGTGTCACCTTCCACACGGTAGTCGACATCCCACGAGGTCTCGTCGGCACCAGGTGCCCATGCGAGGGTAACCGATGAGGCGTCAACATCGGCGACCATCATCGAGGGAGCGGCGCAGATGGCCGTTGTCAGACACTCGCCGGCATAGAGTTTCATGTTGGCGCGGAAGGCATAGGAGGTACCGCCGGAAACAGTGGCGATATCGTACGGATTGCTGTCGTTCTGTACATAACGGCCCATACCGCTGGCACTGTGGCTATTGAAGATGTAAGACGAACCATTGTAGGCATTCGAATTGTCGTGAACAACGATGAGGAGGTTGTCGGTGCCATTATAGGAGAACGGGGCGTCAAACTCGAAGTGGTTCCATCCTTGAGTGCAGTTGAGCGAGCCGGAGTAGACCTCCTGGAAGTTGCTGCCGTAGGGCACAAAACTGCTGCTCAACGAAGTGGCCGACACATTGGCCATGTAGATGGTCACATCAGTCTTGCTGCTCATGGGTGTGCCATAGGCATACTGGAAGTCAATGCCGGTGAAGGTGCTGGCGCCGTTAAGTTCGCTAGCAAGTATCAACTGCTGGGTGTAACTATAATGATAGTAGTTACCGATAGGCAGATAATAGGTCGTTCCGGTACCGTTACCAATCTGGATGGTGTCGGCAGTGGTGGGATCAAGCTGTGCGCAAGAGAAGTCAGCAGTGGTGAACTCGATGCTGTCCATCAGACCAAAGCCATCGGCACCGCAGTCGGCCTGCACATAGACCTTGTATGTGGTGGCAGGGGCAAGGCCACTGAGGATAGCGCTGTTGGTGGTCACATTGAGGGTGGAGGGGTTGCCGGTGGAACCAACGCTGTCGTAGGTCACCACATAGTTGGCAGGAGCCTCATAGCCCTCCTGCCAATTCCAGGAAAGCAATGCACTACTCACAGTGGCGTTGACTTGGATATCTGTCACACCCGGGCAAAGAGGCATCTCCTCGAGGGTGATGTCGTCGATGGTGGCGTACCAGCTGCTGGAGGGGCGCAGGGCGCGGATGGCCACATACTGGCCATAGCCAGTGTAGCTGCCCAGGGCCACGGTGTATTCAGCATAGGTCGTACCTTCCACAGAGATGGTCTGCACCGGGACGAAGGAGGTGGCATCGCTCGAGTCGGTCATCACACCCACCTGGAACACGGGATGGTAGGTCGTGCTGGTGGCGCGGGCCCAGAAGCGCAGCTGAAGGGTGTTGATGGGGTAGGTGATGGTATCCACAGCAGGCATGGCCATAATCTGGTAGTCGCCATAAGTGCCGGTAGTGGTGCTTCCATACCAATAGGTACCCTTGCTACCACCAGGGGTGTGGTTGTAGCCCGAAGTGGCGCTGACATAAGGATAGCCGAAGTAAGTGGTACCGTTGTTGAGACGGAACATGCAGTTGACAAACGTGGCGCTCGAAGAGTTACTCGTCTCGGCTCCCTCGAAAGTCTGCACATACGGAAGCGTGCTCAGGGCAGCGCATTCCGTAGTGGCACTCTCAGTGGTGGCGAAGGTGGTATCACTGCCGCACACGCTTCTCACCTCGAATTCATAGGTGGTGCCGGAAACAAGGTTGTCGATGAGGATGGAGGGGGTACTGGTAGTCAGGGTGACGGGGTTGAGGCCGCTCATGCTGTAGGTGACCAGATACTCGGTGGCATTGTCGCAACCCTCCCACTCGAGGCTGGCGCTAGTAGTGGTGGTGCTGATGGTGAGGTCGGTGGGACGTGTGCAGCTCGGAATCTCGGAGCACATGTCAAACTTGATATTCACCCTGTTGTAGGTGCGGGTGAACGAGAGATTCGATGTCGAAGTGGCGCTACGATAGCCGTAGAACGAACGATAGACAGGCGATGTGGTGGTATAGTAGTAGGTTCCGTTGCCAGTAGGAAGGCCGGGACGATAGAAGTAGACTATCAGATTGCCATTGCCTGTATAGTGGAACACACTGTCGAAGTTGATGTAGACCCACTCTCCGGCAACGCTGCTGATACTGTCGTCAAACACCAGCATCATATTGCTGAGGCCCACAGTGTCAGTGGCACCGGAAAATTCGCTGAGCGTTGTCTCGCCGATATATATTTTCAAGGGGGTGACGCCAGGGGTGGAACCCGCATGGAGGCTGAGGCCGCCAATGTCGGCGCTGCCGGTTTCCAAGCCAACCTCGGCCAGTTCCTCAGCGGTGTAGATATTGGCAGAGTGACCTAGGGCATAGGTGCTAGTATTATAATTGTATGTAAAATACATATAGGAAGAGCTGGTGCCGTTGCCGATAGGATTGTTGATGTTGACATAGCCGGGACCGCAATCGCGCAGCGTAGTGAACTGGCCATAGCCACAGATGCCCGACACGCCGTCGCTACCGCAGTCGGAGACAACAGTCCAATAGTAGGTGGTCAGCTGGTCAAGACCAGTGATAGTTGCAAAGGTATCAGTTACAGTCTGATACGTACAGGTATCAAGACCAAACTCAGGTTGAGTGCTCATATAGAGACGGAAGGAAGTATTGCCGCTCGGGGACAACCACGAAAGGGTAGCGCTCTCATAGGTGATACCGGAGACTGCCAGGTTCACCGGGCGTGCACACAAGGCAGCGTCGACCGTCACATTGTCGATGCATCCTCCGGGAGCGGTGCCGCTTGAACCGTCGTTGCGCCATAAGAAGACAAGTTTGTAGGTGCCAGCTTCGCTGACAGAGAAGAAAGAGTTTTGAGTTTGCCATGTGTTTTTCAAATTCATCTTGATGTTGCCATTGTTGGGGCCAATGTTCATCCAGCCCGCTGCGGTCATGCCCGTATAGCTCACGCCTGTGGGCAAAGCGGAGGCTGCAGTCAGCGTCACCGTCGAGGGAACAACGGCCGCCAAAATGTAGTCGAAGGTCGACTCTCCGTAGCATTTCCAGTCGAAGGAGACGGAATACTCGCCAGGAGTCAAATCCAGTTCGCGGTAGGCATACACCACCTCAGCTGCGTTCACAGTGTAGGCAGAACTGGCACCGGAATTGTTCGAAATGTACAGGCCCGTGCTGCCTCCAGTGGTGTTGTTCTCCGCCGTGTCAATGACCCATTCATTACCGAATGTGCCATTGTCCAGCGTCCACTCGGAATTCTCCGAGGCGCTCTCAAAGTCGCAGCTGTAGGGAAACGTCGATACCGGCGTTGTCGTCTGCGCCTGCGACACCCATGGCACCAATAGCGCCAGGGCAAAGGCAATTAATAGTTGTTTTTTCATTTTGTGTGTGTTTTATTGGTTTGTAATTTTGTTTTCTGACCTCTTTTTCCTTTCTTTCTCTCGTCAGCGGAATGCCTCCGACGGGAATCCACACATCATTCTGCCATAGTTTTCATATTTAACACGTTATACCATTTTGGCATTTTCACATCATGGAAAAAACCAACTGCAAATATACATTTTTTTTCTTAGATAACAAAATTTTTTTTCAACAACCACATCGCCACCCCCCCCTCGCCCCCACCTCTGCCAAACCAGGTAAACATTTGTTATCGCGTACCTGACGGCACGCATTTTTTTCGCTGCCCTTTAATACCCAGCCGTTGAAACGGCTGGCTACACATCTTCGGTGCCTAACAGCACCCCACCCCCACCCGTAGAGACGCAGCGTGATGCGTCTCCTAGCAGACAAGCTGCGTCTCCAACCCGACAAGCTGCGTCTCCAACCCGACAAGCTGCGTCTCCAACAAGAAGATTAAAAGGGGAGCTGCCGAAGCCCTCCCCTAAATAAATTTAAATCAACGAAAAAGGTTAGCGTTATTATCTCATTCCTCACTTTCAACCGGCTGCTCATCGTCATCGAAGGCCCCTAACTTCTTCAGCTGACGGTAATAGATGAAGAGGAAGAGGGCGGTGAACATCAGGTCGCCGATACCCATGTATCCCTTGCCCATGAAGAGCAGCGGCAGCACGAGCATCAGCAGCTGGGCAATGGCGTAGAGGTGGAATCCCGTGCGGCGGAGCTTCCACATCAGCACGCAACCCATCACCGAGCACAGGGCCAACAGGCCCATGCCGGCATAGAGCAGGCGCGGAACAGCGGCGGCACGCTCCCACATGGTGAACGCCTCGGTCGGGAGGATCGACTGGTTGGCACGATAGATGGCGTCGAGCGACGGCAGCGCCACAGCCATCATGATGCCCGAAAGGGCCATCATGGAGCCATAGACGATGCTCAGCACCAGGAGGGTGCGGAGCAGGACAGGACTCTCGTTCATAGTACGGCGGCCATCTGTTGTTGCAACTTCTGGGCTTCGGCGGCAGCGGCTTGGGCGAAGTCGGTGCCGTTGGAGGCATAGATGATGCCGCGCGAGGAGTTGACGAGCAGGCCGCAGTCGCGGTTCAGCCCGTACTTGCACACCTCCTCGAGGCTGCCACCCTGGGCACCCACGCCGGGCACCAGCAGGAAGGAGCCGGGGACGATGCGGCGCACATCGGTGAGCATCTCGGCCTTGGTGGCACCCACAACGTACATCATGTTCTCCTCGTTGCCCCATTGCTTGGAGCTCTCGAGGACGCGCTGATAGAGCGGCGTGCCTTCCTTGTCTTCGGTGAGCTGGAAGTCGAAGGCTCCCTTGTTGGAGGTGAGGGCCAGAAGGATGACCCACTTGCCGTCGTACACCGTGAAGGGGGTGACGCTGTCGGCACCCATGTAGGGGGCGATGGTCATAGCGTCGAAGTTGAAGTCGCCCTTGGGGTCGAGGAAGGCTCGCGCATAGCGCTCGCTAGTGTTGCCGATGTCGCCGCGCTTGGCGTCGGCGATGGTGAAGACGGGTTTGCCAAGCTGGTGGAGGTAGTCCATAGTGAGCTTCAGCTGGCGGAGACCGTCAATGCCGAGGGCCTCGTAGAAGGCCAGGTTGGGCTTGTAGGCCACGCAACGGTCGATGGTGGCGTCGATGATGGCGCGGTTGAAGAGGAAGATGCCGTCCTGGGCGTCGCGCAGGTGGGCAGGCATCTTGGCGGGGTCGGTGTCGAGACCCACGCAGAGGAAAGATTTTCTTTCGCGAATAAGGCTGATTAATTCGGTTCTTGTCATAGGGTTATTTCTTTAGGAGTGAAAGGGAGGGACGGGAGTCACTCCTCTGTCAATTTGTGAAACTGCTCCGTGAGCTTCTTGGCGTTCATGCCGTTCATGTCCTCGTCGGCCACAATGCGGCCGCGATTGATGACGATGGCCCTGCTGCACATGGCTTCCACCTCCTGCATGATGTGCGTGGAGAGGAGCACAGCCTTGTCCTTGCCGGCGCTACGGATGAGGGTGCGGATGAACTCCAGCTGGTTGGGGTCGAGACCCGTGGTGGGCTCGTCGAGGATGAGCACCTCGGGGTCGTGGATGAGGGCCTGAGCCAGTCCTACGCGCTGGCGGTAGCCTTTCGAGAGCTGTCCAATCTTCTTGTGCGCCTCGGGGGTGAGTCCGGTGAGCTCTATCATCTCGTCGGCACGCTCCTTGCGGTTCTTGATGCCGCTGAGGCCTGCGGCAAAGCGCAGGTACTCGCGCACATACATGTCTGGATAGAGGGGGTTGAGCTCGGGCAGGTAGCCTATGTGGCGTCGCACAGCAAGGGCGTCGTCGTAAATGCTGTGTCCGCAGACGGTGAGTTCGCCTTCGGTGGGGGGGATGAAGCAGGTGATGATTTTCATCAAGGTGGACTTGCCGGCACCGTTGGGTCCCAGCAACCCCACAATCTCGCCTTTGGCAACACGGAAGGAGACGTGATCCAATGCATGCTGCTCGCCGAAGGTCTTGGTGATGTCTTTTATCTCGATCATAATAGCTTCCTTTTTTTACTCTACTTTGAAGCGACGGCCGTCTTTGATGCCGTAGATATAGGCATCTTTGAAGGGGGTGGTGGACTTGATGGTGGCCAGGCGCTTGCGGGCCTCGGCCAGCGTGGTGTAGTTGCCACAGCTGTAGATGAAGTACTTGCCACTTCTGGAGAAGTGTATGTCGCGGATGCCGCTGAGTTCGGGGTCGCCGACCTTGAGCTGGCGACTGGCGGTGAATATCTGTATGCGGTAATGGGTGCCTTTGTCCTCGGGAGCCACCTGCTTGGGTTTGGCGGGCTCGGCGGGTTTGGCGGGTTTGGCTTCTGCGGGCTGGGCGCTCTGCGCATTCTGGGCAGCAGGAGCCTTCTGCGTACTCTCGGTAGCATGAGCACTCGGAGCGGGCTGGGCATTCTGCGTGGTTTGGGTGAGGCGCCGACGCACGGCCCATGCATCCTTGAAGGGAGTGCAACGCTGCACTTCCTTGCAGTATTCGTTGGCCTCCGTGAAGGTGGCGAAGCGACCCACGCTGTAGCAGTAGAGCTGGCCGTTGCGCGAGGTCATCACGTTGGTGATGCCCTTGAAGGCGGGGTCGCCTTCCAGCAGCTCGGTGCCCGAGGTGAGGAACTGCACGGTGAAGAACTCGTTGGCGTTGGTGGCGCTGTTCTTGGGCGCCGACAGGGTGGTGCCGGCAGGCTTCTCTTGCTTGGGCTCCGGTTTCGGCTCCGGCTTCACTTCAGGCTTCGGCTCAACTTTGGGTTCAGGCTTCACCTCCGGCTTCGGCTCTACCTTAGGCTCTGGCTTCACCTCCGGCTTGGGTTCAGGCTTCACCTCCGGCTTCGGCTCTACCTTGGGCTCCGGCTTTGCTTCGGGCTGGGGTTCGGGGGCCACCTCCATACGGGGGGCGAGTTCGCGCGTGGGCACAGGGCGCTCGGTGTCGGTGCTGAGGACGATGGTGACGGTGTCGGTGGCAGGGACCTTCGAGGGGGCGGGTTTTTCCGGAGATTCAGGCTTTTCCGGATTTTCCGGCTTTGCCTGGGGCTCCGGTTTTTCCTGTTTGGGCGAAGCATAGCCCGGCAGGTTGATCTTCGGGTTGGCTATCTTGTTGGTGCCCTCTTCGGTGGCCTTGAAGGTCATGAAGGCATTGAAGAGCGAGATGGCTATCTTGGCCTGCCCTTCGTCGGAAATCATAAAGGCCTCCTCGGAGGGGTTGCTGATGAAGCCCACCTCCGTGAGCACCGAGGGGCAGGTGGTCTTGTAGAGCACAAAGAGCTCGGCCTGCTTCACTCCGCGGTTGATGGTCTTCAGGTTCTGCTTGTATTGGTTCTGGATGGCTTGCGCCAGGTTGAGGCTCTTGTCGATGAACGAGTTCTGGAACATGGCCAGCATAACGAAACTCTCGGGGGCGTTGGGGTCGAAGCCCTTGTAGGCGTCGTTGCTCTTGTAGTCAGCCTCCAGCAGGATGTCGGCGTTCTCCTTTTTGGCCACCTCCAGGTTGGCGCGACTCTCGGAGAGGCCCATCACAAAGGTCTCCACACCCGTGGGGGCGGCGGTGGGATGGGAGTTGGCATGGATGGAGATGAAGAGGTCCGCTTTGTTGCGATTGGCAATATGGGCACGCTCGGCGAGGGAGATGTCCACATCGGTGGTGCGGGTATAGATAACCTTTACGTCGGGGTAGTTGTCGGAAATCAGCTTGCCAAATTTCTTGGCAATGGCCAAGGTGATGTGCTTCTCCTGGGTGCGTCCCCCCTGGGCTCCGGGTTTGGCTCCACCATGACCCGGATCGATGACCACCGTGCGTACCTTATAAGTGTCTTTTTTTTGTGAAAAAGCAGGTGCCCCAATAAGGGTCATAGCGAGGAATAGGGTTAATAAGCGTCTCATTTTCAATATAATAATTTTCTGTTTTTTGATTTGCATAAATAATCTTATCTTTGCAAATCGAAAATGCAAAGATACGAAGATATTTTGAATGTTCAAAATAATGTTTTAAAACGGGCTTGAAAGAGGCAAAAAACATAGCAAAAAAGTGGGCGCTGGCATTGCTGGCGGTGCTCTCTGTTGCCGCCGCCCACGAGGCTTCGGCTCAGCAGGACATCGACACGCTGATGGCCGTGTCCAAGAATGCTGTGGACAAGGTCATCAAGTACAAGGCCAAAGATTCTGTGGCTATGGACCTCACCTCGCGGCGCGCCTTCCTCTACAGCGACGGCTCCATCGACTACGACAGCATGCTCCTCATGGCCGACCGCGTGGAGGTGGACTTCGACCGCCATACCCTCCACGCCCACGGCACCGCCGACACTGCGGGCAATGTGGTGGGTCGCCCCTTCTTCAAGCAGGACGGCACCGACTACCACGCCGACACCATCACCTTCAACTACGACACCAAGAAGGGCATCATCCAGGGTGTCATCACCCAGGAGGGCGAAGGGTTCCTCCATGGTCAGAAGGTGAAGAAAATCAACGACTCCGTAATGTTCCTCAGCGGCGGTAGCTACACCACCTGCAACTACGCCCACCCCCATTTCGCACTCAATTTCACCAAGAGCAAGCTCATCGCCGGCGACAAGATTGTGACCGGCCCCGCCTGGCTCTCCATCGAGGATGTGCCCACCCCTGTGGCGCTGCCTTTCGCCTTCTTCCCCATCACCCACTCTCGCACCTCGGGCGTGCTGATCCCTTCCTACGGTTGGCAGAACTACCGCGGTTACTACCTCCGCGACGGCGGCTACTACTTCGCCCTCGGCGACAACTGGGACCTCTCCCTCCTGGGCGACATCTACACCAACCTCTCCTGGGCCCTCGAGGCCAAGAGCAACTACTACAAGCGCTACAAGTACAAGGGCAATTTCGACGCCCGCTACGGCATCACCTACGAGGGCATCCGCGGCGACAGCAACACCTTCAACCAGTACACCGACTTCAAGTTCACCTGGACCCACGACCAGGACGCCAAGTCCAACCCCTACAGCCGCTTCTCGGCCAACGTCAACCTGCAGAGCCGCAACTACAATAAGAATACCTCCAACCGCAACGACTACTTCAACTCCACCACCACCTCCTCCATCAGCTACACCACACGCCTCGGCTCCTACCTCAACCTCGCGCTCTCGGCTCGCGAGAGCTACAACGTGCAAACCGGCGTGATGAACATCAAGCTCCCCAGCATCTCCCTCTCCTCCATCACCATCTATCCCCTGCGTCGCGCCAACCCCGTGGGCGGCTACCGCTGGTGGGAGAATATCTCGCTCTCCTATGTGATGAACGCCGAGAACAACATCACCACTGCCGACAGCGAGCTCTTCACCCGCCAAACCCTCAACGCCATGCAGTACGGCATCCAACACAGCATCCCGCTGTCGAGCAGCGTGAAGGTGCTCAAGTTCTTCAACTGGACCAACTCCCTCACCTACAACGAGCGCTGGCATTGGAGCACCATCGACAAGCGCTACGACGCCTCTACCGGCGCCGTCACCACAGACACCCTCTTCGGCTTCCGCGCCAACCGCGACTTCAATTTCTCCTCCTCGCTGACCACTCGCATCTACGGCATGTTCCAGTACAAGTACGGCCCCCTAAAGGCACTCCGTCACGTCATCAACCCCTCCCTCTCCTTCAGCTACCACCCCGACTTCGGCGCCGAACGCTTCGGATGGTGGAAACAATACACCGACACCTCTGGCTACGTGCACCGCTACTCCATCTTCCAGAACAGCCTCTACGGCGGCCCGCCCGACGGCCAGAGCGGCAACCTCCGCCTCTCCATAGGCAACAACCTCGAGGTCAAATGGCAGAATCCCTTCGACACCACCGCCGAGGTGAAGAAGATCCCCCTCATCGAGAACCTCACCTTCGCCATGAGCTACGACTTCGCCAAGGACTCCCTCAACCTCTCCCCTCTCGCTGTCAGCGGCCGCACCACCCTCTTCCGCACACTGGTGCTGAACTACAACGGCTCCTTCAGCCCCTATGTCATCGACAGCGCCGGACGCCTCCACAACGAGTTCCTCTGGAACAAGGAACACCGCCTCTTCCGCAAGGACAACGCCACCTGGAGCGCCCAACTCTCCTTCAGCATCAACAACAACACCTTCAAGAAAGAGGGCTCCACCCCCAACCAAGGCCACCCCACCACCGCCATCCTCCAAACTCCCTACAACTACAACCCCGTACTCATGACCGGCGGATATGTGGATTTCTCGGTCCCCTGGAACCTCAGCATCAGCTACACCTTCAGCTATGTCAACACCTTCGTGGCCAGCATCATGGACATGCAGAGCCAGACGGTGCAGAGCATCAACGTCTCGGGCAACGTGAGTCTCACCAAGAATTGGCGTATCGCTATGACCACGGGCTACGACTTCGTCAACAAGGGCATGTCCTACACCACCGTCGACATCTACCGCGACCTCCATTGCTGGGAGATGCGCTTCAGTTGGGTGCCCTTCGGCTACTATCAGAGCTGGTTCTTCCAGATCAATATCAAGGCCGACACCCTCCACGACGTGAAGTACGAGAAGCGCCAAAGCTATCAGGAAAACAACGGATACTATTCGTATTAAACATATCATCATGGACACCAACAAACTCTACCATTCCATCGGCGAGGTGGCCGAGATGCTGGGCGAAGCGCCGTCGGTGCTCCGCTTCTGGGAGACCGAGTTCGACTGCATCCGCCCCGTGAAGAACCGTCGCGGCAGCCGCAGCTACACCGAACACGACATCGAGTTGCTGCGACGCATCAAATACCTCACCCGCGACTGCGGCTACACCCTCGAAGGGGCTCGCGAGCAGATGCGCCAGCGCCCCCTGGAAGACCCCAAGATGGAGGTCGTCAAGCAGCTTCAGGAGGTCCGCAACTTCCTCGTGGAGCTGAAAGAGTCCCTATAATCCCCTGCCCCCTACTCCTACAGTAGCCCCCAAAGCCCTAATGCCCTTAAGGTCCTTAAAGCCCCTAAGGCCCCTAATGCCCTTAAAGCCCTTATTGCCCTTAAGGCCCCTAAGGCCCTTAAACCAAATCAACTCCTACCTTGAGGTAGGAGTTGATAGGAAATTGCGGAGAAAAACGTCTCGCGTCAGGGAGTCACGGTGTAGGTCTCGAGGACGGGGACGCCGGAGAGCTGCCAGCCCTTGCCGCCCGAAGGCACGCCACTGTTGAGGGTGGTGACAAAGGCATCGGACTTGGCTTCCGCAGCGGTCTTGGTGGTGATACCTGTCTGGGTGCCGTCCACAAGGTAGCAGTTGGCATAGGTGCCGGAGGGATAGGAGCCGAAGAAGAGGGGCGTACCCGCCGTTTCCTCGAAGCAATAGACGTTGTTGACAATGCCGCTGGTGTAGGTGCCCACAGCGCCGCCCACGATGCCGCCAGTACCCTGGGTGGTGATGTGGGGGATGTTGACGTAGCTGTTCTGGATGGAGCCACCCAGCTGATAGGCCGCTATGCCGCCAGCCGAACGTCTGGGAGCGCTCGAGGAGGTATGCACTATCTGGGCATTGACATGATTGACGAAGCAGTTGATGATCTGGCCGCCGGAGATGGTGTCCACGATGCCGCCCACATTGGGCGAATGGAGCTGGGCGCGGCAGTCGCAATAGTCGATCTTGCCTCCCAGCTGTTTGTTGACAATACCGCCCAGCGAGAGGGTGGTGATGATGGTGTTGTGGACATAGCAGTGCTCCACGGTACCGCGGTTTTGATAGACGATGCCGCCCCAGCGCGAGGTACTGGAGGTGATGGATACGGCATAGTAGCAGTCGCGCACCACGCAGTCAGCATTGTTGTCGTAGACAATGCCACCGACGCAGGAGGCACGGTTCACGGAGAAGGGGGTATTGAGTTCGCACTCCTTGACCACGCCGTTGTTCTGGTTGGTGTGGCAGATAACGCCGATGTTGCGGCCCGAGGCGCTGAGGTTGGCCTCGTTGCGGCAGCCCTGGATGGTGCCACCGTTATTGGTGACGCAGATGCCCGCCAGGTCGGCGAAGGAGGAGGAGACAACGCCCGTAGGATTGCTTGGACGGTAGGTGAGGATGCAGTCCTTCAGGAGGCCTCTGTTGGTGATGCAGAAGGGGGAGAAGGCATTCTCGCCCGAGTAGTTCACCTCGGACTTGAGGGTGATGCGCTCCACGATGCCGTCGGCGCCCACGCTCTCAAAGAGCGGGTGGATCGAGGTGGAGGTGATGCCGGGTCGAGCGGCATTGGACTTGTCCTCTATGTGGCCGATGAAGTTCTGTATGCCCAGGTTCCAGGTGGTGGAGTTGATTTCTATGTCCGAACGCATGAGCCAGATGTGGGTGTTGGCGGTGATGGGCTGCTTGTTGATGGTGCGCGACGGCGAGTTGTAGCAGTCGCGGAGGTAAATCAGGTCGGCAGCGGAATAGATGCGGAAGGGGCGCTCGGCAGTACCGTTGCCCGAGAGGCGCACGGCGGTGTTGCCCGACCAGTCGTTGATGTCGAGGGCTCGCATGTATGTGATACCCGTACGACGCACCCTGGCGGTGAAGTTGCGCGAGCACACACTACCACTCATGTTCTCTATCTCCACCTGGAGGGCGAAGTTGCTGTTGGCGGCAACCGAGGGGTCGAACGCGGGCAGCACAAGGTAGAAGGTCACAAGGTCGTCGTTGCCGAAGGGACGTCCTTCTTCGCCACAGGAGAGGGTAACGGTGTTGTTGCCGCTGGCACCAGTAGGAACGAGGTAGGGGGCGTCGGTCTTGTAGTTGCTGACGTTGAACATGCCCTTGAGCTGCTTGCCGTCGGTGGAGGTGATGCGGATCTCCTTGATGTTGCTCACATCGGAGGAGGAGTTGAGGAACTGCAGGCGCACGATGCCGGCCAGCGAATGGAAGTCGAGGTTGTAGGCCACGCTGCCGGCACTCTCATCCCAATGGCCGCCATACCAGGCCACCATGGGGAACACCTTGCGGGCGAAGGTGATGTCGTTGCGCAGGGGCTGCACGGCGGGAAGCTCTATCTGGGCGCTGAAATCCTTCGACTCCGAGCTGCCCGTAATGACATTGTTCTCGCTGTAGGGGAAGAGTCCCAGGAAATACTTCGACGACCAGGGGAGTTCCGAGATGAATGTGCCGTTGAAGTCGGGGTAGTTGGGTCCGCCGGTATTGGTCAGCGTGGCCACTACCTGGCTGCTCGACTTGTCGGAGGCCAGGCTGATATTGTCGCCCACCTCCCAGTAGACCCACTGTTCGTCAACCAGATTAACTTTGGCGTTGTCGTCGGTATCCAGGTTCTCGATGGTGGCGTTGAACTTGAACGAGCCGGTCCCCTCTTTCTCCTTCTCGCAGGAAGCCACAAAGAGGGTCGCGAACAAGACCGACATGATTATGAAAGCTTTTCTCATGATGATTCGTAGTTGTTCAATCAATTATACTATTATATACTCCACTCGCCGGCCATCCACTCGCCGCCGTCGTCGGTAACCTCGGTCACCTCCTCGGAGGCGCGGAGGGTGGATCCGTCGCTACCCTCTATGAGGGCATAGTCGGTGTGGAGGGCCACAGAGTTGGCGTAGCCCTCTTCAGGCAAATAGGAGTAGTGCTCCAACTGGGGTTTCAAATATGGTTTCTTCATCTCTTGATAACTTTCTGGATTGTGATACCATTGGGTGTATGGACGCGGATATAGTAGATACCCGAGGGATAATAGCTCAGGTCGAGGGTGACGTGCGAGGCATCGTAGGTGTCGCGGTTCTGCAACACACGGCCTTCGTTGTCGTAAATCTCGACGTGCGACATCTGCTCCGCTTCAACATTGACGATGTTGACAGTGGGGTTCGGGTAGACCTTGACCTCGGTGGTGGTGGCCACCTCGACAATATCCTCGTTGCTTCCGTCGGAATGGAAGGTGAGGTTGAGGGTGATGACGCTGTCGCAGCCGAAGGCGGTCTGGAGGGTGTCCGTGAGGATGAGGGTGGCGTAGCCGGCACTGTCGAGGGAGCGCTGCAGCAGCATCGACTCTGTGGCCGAGACATAGAAGCCGTAGCCATTGTAGTCCTCGCCGAGGAGGGCGGTGTCGCTCAGCTGCGTGCTGGTGCCGTAGTGCAGGCGGATGAGGGTGACAAGGGTGCTGTCAACCATCTCGATGGAGTCGACGAAGGAGTAGGCAAACTCGGCATCCTCATGGTAAAGGATTCCTTCGTATTCCACCTCGTCGCAGCCGTCGACGAAGAGGGTGTCGTGGACGGGTATCATGTCGGGCATGCCGAAGATGGGATAGCCGTCGTGGACCTCCTCAAGGTCGCTGCGCCAAGTCTTGTATTCGCCGCCGACAGCATTCTGCTGGCGGACCCAGCGGTTGAGGACACGCGTGAGGTTGTTGACTCCGTAGACCCTCCGGTCGGTAGTCACCTGGTTGCCTCTGCCACTGAACGAGACATTCTCGCTGACGGTGGCGCTGACGGCGGCAAGGCCCACAGCACGGCTGGCGTCGGAGGCAGCGAAGTAGTTGTGGTTGGCGTCGGCATTGGAACTCAGGGCGCCGGCCACTCCGCCATGTACATCCGAGTTGCGGAACAGGCCGTAGGCGTAGTTGTTCTCAAGGATGGTGTTCTCGGCATAGCCCACAATACCGCCCACACGCTGCTGGCCCTTGCCTTCGCCGAGGAAGCGCACATAGTTGTTCCTCAGCACCGAGGGCGAGCCCTCGCTCATGAAGAAGAGCATGCGGGTGCGGGGAGCCTCGCCGTCCAGGTAACCGGCAATACCGCCGATGTAGAGACCCGACAGCTTCGAGATATTGAGGACTCCGCTGTTGCTGACGGTGGACGAGGTACCATGTCCCACCATACCGCCACTGTAGACGGCGTCGCCCACATACTTGGCAGCCGAGGTGCTGTTGGTGATATTGTCGTGCTCGGAGCGTCCGACGACGCCGCCACTCACATAGTGGGTGGTGAGGATACTGGCAGTGCTGGCGTCCTCAACCTCGTCGGAAACGGCGCAGTTGTCAATCTTCGAGTAGACCGACCGGCCGGCCAAGCCGCCCACATAGTGGCCGCCGCGGGCAAAGACGGCCTCCAGCTTGATACCGCTGATCTGGGCGGTGTCAAGGTTGCCGAAGAAGCCCACCTGGTAGAGGGACGGTTCGTTGACGATGATGTTGCGGATCACCACCTGCTCTCCGCTGGCCAAAGGAGCCGTGGAGGAGTCGGTGACAACGCTGGGCTTGCCGACGCCGATGAAGCGGCCGCGGAAGCCATACTGCTGCGTGCCCACAGGCGTCCACAGGTAGTCCTTCATGTCGTAGGGAGTGTCGTCGTCCTTCTGGTGGACGAACACCTTGTTGAAGTAGAAGGGACGCACCTGCTGGCCGTTGTAGCCGTTGACGATACTGATGAGCCAAGCCAAGCCGTTCTCGTTGTAGATGTGGACATCGCCATTGTAGGTGGTCACGTAGCCGGCAGCGGCGTCGCCGGCAGCGGCACGCGTGGTGTAGTCATAGTTGGCATCGTGCACGGCATGGGCCGTAGCCTCGGTGGTCACCTGGTCTTTCCAGTAGCCGTCGGGACCATAGTAGGCCACCACGTCGCTGTTGCGCGAGGGCACCACATAGTTGGCGGTCTGCGAATAGTAGGGGTCGAAGTCCCACATGATGAATTTCTTCGAAGGATCCCTGGGCGTCGTGGTGAGGCGGATAAGGTCGCCCTCGCAGAAGAGGAGGTCCTCAAGCTCGTGGTTCGTAACAACCGGGTCGCCGGTGAGAGAATCCGTAGAGGTCACCTCCTGGTAGACATAGTCGTTGTCGTAGCCAACGATACGGGCGTCGATGGTACCGGCACTGCGGTCCACCCACACCTTGGGCGTAATCTGGATAGCCTTGTAGTTACGCGTGGCAATGGCCTTGGTGGTGTAGTTGGTGTCTTCCCAACCGTTGAGGCCTCCGTCAAGAGTCACCACGAAGAGGTCCGGATCGGCAGCGGAGGTCTTGGTAAGGGTCACCTTGATATCCTTCTTCAGGGTGCAGAAGCCCGAGACATCCTGGGCCTCGACATGATAGGTCAACTCCTCGGTCGTTTCTTCGGGAGTCATCGACACATAAGGCGTGAAGAGGGTATCGCTGATGGCGTTTTTGTAGTTGTCGTAGTTGCCGGCTTCCACCTGGCTGATGATGGTGTTGTTGACCACATCGGTGGTGCGGGTCTGGTCGGACGAGCCGCTCCATGTGTAGGTGTAGGGGAAGAAGCCTCCCTGCACCCGGTAGACGATGGCGTCGCCGCCGGTGGGGCAGGTGGCGGACATCAAGGGCAGGTAGCTCAGCACGTCGCCCGAAAGCAGCGTGCCACCGTTGTTGTAAGGCAGGCTCACACCGGCCATCTGGTGATGGAAGGTGGCGCAGCGGTGCAGGAAGATATACGAGTTGTGAACATTGTACTCATAGAAGACATTGTAGCCTTCGTCGGAGATAAAGTTGTGGTTCGTGTGGGTGGCCTGCAGGAGGTCGGTGAACTTATGTCCGAAGGCAAAGCGGATGGTGTCGCGCACTTGCTCGCCGGGGAACCACTTGCTGATACCGATGAGGGTATTGTCGGGCAGCACGGAGATCATGTCGATCACATCGCTCTGGTCGTCCTTCATCACACCATCCTCGCTGTCGGGAGTACGGGTGAGGAAGAGATTGCGTTTGGTCAAGTTCTTGGTGTAGTTGGTGTCCACCGTGAAGCGCACCAGATGGCTCTGTCGGTCGTTGAAGTCGGTCCAGTACTTGGAACCGTCATTCAGATAGTTGTCGGTGATGACCACAGCCGACGACTTGTGCGACGGGTCGAGGGTCACACTGCCTTTGTCGACATAGATGGCACCATTGGTGGGATAGAGGGTTCCCTGGTTGGGGACAAAGTTGTTCTCGATGGTGACATTGTTGGTGAGGATGAGGTTGCCGCCGGCAGTCACGCTGACAGCACCGCCTCTACGCTTCACCTTGTCGCCGGTGTAGGCGTTGTAGTTGTCGTGCAGCACACTGCCGCTGGCCAGCGAAACGGTGCCGCCGTCATGCACAGCGATGATGGGTCCATAAGCAACGGTAGTGTCGAGGCGCTTGGCCGGGTCGTAGTTGGGAATGGTCAGGGTGGCGTTCCAGTATTCAGGATAGGTGGCGGAAGTGGCCACACCCGTGATACGGCTCACATCGCTACCGTCGAAGTCAATGAAGGAGGTGGTGAAGACACCGTCAATGCCACTCACGTCGAACATCGTTCCACGGAACGCACCGCACTCACCGGGCAACTCGTGGTGGTGTCCACTATAGCGGATAATAGGGATGGAGGCGTAGTCGACACCGCGGATGGAGACGGCATCGGTGATCTTCACCGTGTCGATAATGGCGATGACGTCGCCCTCCTGGTAGATGCTGGCATCGAAGGCCTGCATGAAGTTCTGCAGATATTTACTCGGACGCTTGCCGATTTTCTGCGTATTGCCCGGATCCACATCGGCCAGCGAGCCGGGAGTGAAGTTCACACCGCAGCGGGTAAGGTTGTTCGTCGATGCCATGTAGATGGTATCGCCCACCGTACGGCACTTGACGTTGACGCGGATGTTGAAGCCGCTGGTATCGACAGGGTTGTAAGCCGTGAAGTGCAGGTCGAGGTGACCCACCACGCCGTCGGGATAAACCTTGTTGCCATCGTAGGCCAACGATATGTTCAGTGCCGCAAGACCACGACCGTCGAGCTCGCCGATACGCAGACCCTGGCCAACAAGGCCGATGGTGTCGTACTTGGCGCAGGTGGCGGAGGAGCCGGACTTCATACTGTACTGCATCTTGTCCCTATAGTTGGCGCCGGTGAAGGGCATGGCTGTCGAGAAGAGGTCCACCACAGTGTCCTGGCTGATGATGTGCCAACCCACAGTGGAGGTCAGGCTCGACGAGATGTTGTCCATGGGCTGGATACCCACGCAGAAGACATTCGGATCGCTGGCGTTCAGCACCTCGTCAACATTGCCCGTCAGCAGGAATTTGTTTTCGCTGCAATTTTCAGGCCACCACGAGATGGAATCAAGATAAAGTTCGCGCGCGTGGAGCGTGGCGGGAAGCACGGCCTTGCGGACGAAGGTGTTACTGCGGCCTTCGTTGAACATGGCCAGCAGGTCGTATTCCATATCCTTGAATTTCTCCAGCAGGGTGGCAATGGTGATGGCCACGTTGATGGGCTGGTGCAGGTTGGAGTCGAGGTACACCGTCGGACTGACAATCGGACCGTTATTCGTGGTGATGTCGTGTCCGTCGTAGCCGGCACGCTTGGGCACAGCCTTGTACTCGTCCAGCGTGAAGTAGACGGTGCCAAGCATTGTGCTCGAGAAGTCGGTGCTGTAGGTCAGGTAGAGGTCCATGACGGGCGAAGCGTTGACAGCTTCACCCACCTTGGCCGAGTAGAAGTTCTCTATGATGTTCACATGGTTGTTGCCGGAGATGGCGGTGCCACCCTGGTTCCATGTGCCCGAATAGGTCTCAGGCTGTGTGTAGGTGTTCGCCGAGGGGGATTCGAAATTCCTACCCGAGGTCATCATCAGGCCGAAGGTCGTGGCGGGGTTGTCCAGGATGTTTTCCACACCGCGGAAGTCGCTTGCACTTGAGCCACTTGCCAATACCAGGGTCTCCCAGGAGCCCTCGCCGGGATTGGCTTGGACCACAGCGCTATCGGCGCCGACACTGGCCCAGCTGACAGGATGCCAGGTCTTGTCGACAAAGCGCAGGATGGCATTGTCGTCCTCGATGGTCACACCGTCGGCACCCAGGCGATAGTAGTGGCCAGGGGTGGTGGGCGGCAGCACGAGTTCGGCATGGGCCAGAGCCAGCGAGTAGTTCTTGCCTGCTCCGTTATTAGCATCGCTGTCGAAGAGTTTCACGTATTTGTCGTCCTGGGGCAGCAGCTCGGGCTGGGCGTGGGCCAGCAGCACGGCGAAACGGGTACGCTTACCCTGGCCGACGGACCACACACGGTATCTTTCGCGGAAGTTGTTGTAGGGATACTCTGCCAGGTTGCAGTTGATGCCTGCATCAGTGCAGTTGTCCCACACCAGCGACGTACCGCTCTGCTCACTGATAACCAGGTTCGAGTCGGCGCAGGAGGACATGAAGCCACCGTCGTCGACATTTATGCTGCCATACTTGGCGCGGGCGGTGACCACAGCGTTGGTACCGGTCTCGGCGAAGAGGTAGCCGAAGCCCTGCACGAAGCCATAACCACCGTCGGTGGTCAAGATGTCCACGTTGACACCGTTGTTCACCACCAAGGCGGCATATTTGTTCGTCACGGGGTCGATCACTCTCAGTCGGTCGCACACCTGGATGTCGCGACGGCACTGGTTGGCATCGTTGACGATGAGTTCCTGATTGGTGGTATGCACCAGGTTGCCGGCACCGTCGAGGGCATCCTCGTAGTAGTGCAGCTGGGCCACCTCGGTCATCACAGCGTTGAGGTCCATCACGTTGTATCCGCGCACCTTCACGGTGTCGACACGGTTGATGGTGAGCTGCTGCGAAGGATAGGCCGAAGCGGCATCGGTGGCACCATCGTAGAAGATGGCGGTGTTCCACAGGTAGAGTTCGTCGGCACGCTGGATGGAGCGCAGGGTCTTCGTAGCGTGGCACGAGTTGTAGTCCACAGCACCGTAGTTGTAGACGTGGATGCTGTTATGCACATCGCCGCCCTGCACAGAGGTACCGGAGCCGATGATGGAGTTGGCGATATCCATCATGGGCAGGGGGCTGGTGCTAGAACCTAACGTGTTGTAACCCTCACCGTCGACGTAGATGCGGCTTTCGCCACCGAAGAAGCCGGGAACACGGAAGTCGAAACCACCGTCGTTGCTACCCCAGTTGGCGCCGCCATAGATGGAGGTGTTGAGGATAACGTGGCCGGGTGTCAGCGCGGGAGAGAGGCTGCCGGTCTCGCCGGGTTTGAAGATGGCGTAGGCGTCGTCGGCACCGGCGATTTCGCGATCCCACACCTTGCTGTTGGCAATGGCCTCGGCGCCTACGTTGACGTACACCGAGCCAAAGGTGTTGCCCTGATATCCGGCACCGTAGACCGATGCCGCAATGATACCGCCGGCAATATTCATAATCGAAGAGGGGCGCAGGGTGGTCTTGGTCATGGGGTCGACATGGCTTGCTTCCTCAGCAGCTGTCAAACCCTTACACTCGGCAGGATAGCCGTCGTTCACACGCTGGCTGCCGCCGTAGACCGACTCCTTGACGTCGCCGCCGTCCATGTTCAGCACCTTCAGGCCGAAGACCAGCTGGTCGGTCTTGCCACTGGCGCCGGCATAGATATTGTTGTCGAAGACACCGCCATGCACATTGACCACGATGCACGAGTACTGTAGCGGGTCGTCATAGGCGTTGGCCTTGGTCACATTGGTGTCGGGGATACGGTAGTTCACGATGCCGGCAGGACCCTCATCCACGGGATTATAGATATGCTCGCCGAGGTCGTTGGTCTTCATGCGCCAGGTGGTTCCCATCAGGCCGCCGCCGAAGAGGTTTGAGTCGACATGACCGTCGAGGAAGTTGATTTCCACAAACTCGGTGTTGGGCTGGGTGTTCCTGGAGGGGATCCACACAGAGTGGCCCGCCACGGGCTGCACCGTGTAGTCGTAGTCGCCGTTACCGGCGCCATAGATGGAGCCGTACTTGCCGGACTCGATGTTGAGGACGCTGCGGAAGACATTGCCCGTGTAGTCGTTGCCGCCGAAGACCTGGAAGGCGTTCTGAGCGCCGCCGAAGTC
Source organism: uncultured Bacteroidota bacterium (assembly GCA_902775135.1). Lineage (GTDB taxonomy): Bacteria > Bacteroidota > Bacteroidia > Bacteroidales > P3 > Colimorpha. The sequence goes on from CACYKY010000006.1 coordinate 25,105, forward strand.
GGCACCCTGCATGGTGAGTGTGGCGGTACCGAAGACGTGCGAACCCCAGCAGCCACCATAGATAGCGTCGAAGGGCTGGTCCCAAGTGTCGAGAACGATGATGTTGCTATTTTCCACATCGCCACCGCGGCCGCCGCCGTAGGCTGTGGCTGACGAGAGGTTGCTGGCGTGGTGCAGGTGCACATAGGTGCCGCCTTCCACACCGTCGCTGTGCTCAGGCTTGGCCACATTGCCGCGGTGCGGTTTCTGGAGGTGCTCCCAGTCGCCCTCGCCGCCGCCGAAGACAGCACCGTTGATGGTGAGGTCGGCAGTCAGCTTGGCGGGACAGACAATGTCGTTGACATCCACGAAGGTGGCACGACAGTCACCCATGGAGCCTCCGCCATATACATTATTATTAATAATACCGCCGTAGAGGTGCACCGTCGTGGAGTCCACGAAGGGCGAGCCGCTACTGTGTGCGGAGATGAGGTTGTCGGGGTCGGAGTGGTCGGAACCGAAAGCATAGACAGCGAAGTCGTCGTTGCCGAGGAAGGCGTAGTCGTAACGGCCGTTGGAACCGCCGTAGATGTTGTTCACCTTGCCACCGCTGACGTCGATACGGGTGTTGCCGTTGATGCTGCCGCTGATGTCGTTGCCGCCGTAGACGTAGTTGATACCGCCGGCCTGCGTGTTGCGGATGTCGATGAAGGCCATGCCTCGCACGTCAGCCTTGCGGCAGCCGCCGAAGAGGCTGTCCTGGATGGTCACCTGGTCGGTATTCACCAGCACATAGGTCGACACACCGTTGACCTCCTCGTCGCACACGTCGGTGAAGTCCTGCGAGCCATTCATGCTGCCGGAGTTGCCACCGCCGAAGACGTTCTTCACGGTACCTTTCTTGAGGATGATGTCGGGCACGCAGCTCTCCATGTTCTCCTGGTTGTTGCCGCCGAAGATGGTACCCACGGTGAGGTCATTGGGGCTCTTGCTGTTGAAGAGGATTTCCACATTGTTCATCACACCCACACCGTTGCCGCCGCCGAAGACGGTGTCGATCATGCTGCCGTCCTCGGTGTTGATGTCGATGAAGACGGACTCCTGGAGGGGCGTCACCTCGCTGTACTCGAAGTGGCACACAGGACCCACACCGAGGTTGCTCTTGTCGGTGTAGTCGTAGTCACCGTTGCCGGAGCCATAGACGCAGTTGATCTTCGGGGTGTCCTCGATGAGGAGGTAGGTGCTGTAGAGGGCGTTGTATTCCGAACCGGAGAGGTAGTTGAGGGGCGAGCCGTCGGAAGCCCGGAAGTCGGCCTCCGAGACACCAGGCACCGTAACCAAATTATGATTGCCAGACTCTATCTCCCGGTAACTCACCTCGGGGATGGAGTAGGCGGCGAAGCTGTTGAGCGAACCCATACAGTCGTTGCCGGCGTAGAGGGAGCCGAGAATCTTGGTGTTGCCACCCACGGTGGCGTAGCCGCAGCCGTAGAGGTAGGAGAGGTATCCGCCGCCATAGGCGTTGCCAAAGCCGGAGTAAACCTCGCTGCCCACCACCGTGTTGCCGTTCATCTGCATGTGGATGGATCCTTTCTGGATGTCATGCTTGAGGTTGCGCACGATGTTGGAGTCGCGCACATTGATTTTCGGCGAGGCCTCCTGTGCAAAACCCACGTGGGCTTTCACACCGCCGCCGTAGGCCGAGTAGAGCACCTTGCCACCGTTGAGGTAGAGGTTGGTGTTGTTGTGCGTGGGCACCAGCTGGCCCACATATTCGTCGTAGGGGTCGTAGGCCTCGTCGTTGGCGTCTCTCAGGGCATAGCCCTCCATGTAGCGGCCGTTCTTGTCGCTACAGTGGTAGTAGCCGTCGCTGCCGCCATAGACATCCTGCAGCACCACGGCCTTGCGGTCGATAACGGCATAGGAGCCTTCGTTGATTTCCGATCCCACATCGCCGCTGATATCGTTGCCGCCGTGGGCATAGCCGAAGACACCGCCGGAGAGCCACAGGATGGTGGAACCCTTGACGTTGGCCATACGGCAGCCGCCGTAGATATATTCCACCATGATGCGCGAACGGGGTTCGCTATGCACGATGGTACTGATCACCCTCGGGCGCTGATACTTCCATCCGGAGAAGCCCACCACGGAGCTGTCCTGCACCCACTGGGGCAGGCTGGTAGTGGGTTCGCTGTAGCGCATGTCGCCGGCGTTGCCGCCGCCGTAGACGCTGCTGATACCGCCCGAGAGGAGGTTGATCTGGCTGATGGTGCTCATGGCTGCCTTGTTGCTGCCGCCGAAGAGCACGCGGATATTGTAGCGACCTATCTCGGCATTGAAGCGGTCGGGGTTGCTGTTGACAAGGTTGTCGTAGTTGTCCCACTCATGGCCAGCACCAGCCGAAGGATTGTAGAGGGGCTTGTCCACCAGGACGCCACCCTCCCACTGCTTGGTGATGGAGTCGTTGTCGAAGATGTAGCGACCGCCGGTGCAGTTCACCGTACCAAAGGGACGGAGCACCTCGGCCATGTTGCCGCCGAGGTAGCAGGTGTCGATCATACCGCCGTTGATGGTGACGTTGGCATGCGAGCCGTCCACCAAGTTGCCGCCGCCGAAGAGGTAGCGGATACCGTACTCACGGCCGTAGCCGGTGAAGTAGGTGTTCTGGATGTTCTTGGTGGGGGTGGTCTTGGTGTCGTGCACGTTGACGAAGACCGTCGAGGTGTTGGCCACAGAGCCGCCGTAGTTGTTGCCGCCGAAGACAGCGTAGATCGTGCCTCCGTGGATATCAATGGAGACAGCATTCTCGGGGTGGCTGAGCTCGTTGGAGGTGACACCGATAAAGGCGTTCTCGGCGCCGCCAAAGAGCGAGTCGATAAGGATATTGTCATTATAAGCCTTGGCAGAATTCACAGCGGCAAGCTCGGCAGTCAGCTTATCGGCATCCGACAGTGCGTCGTAGTTGACGGGGAAGAACGACTCAATGGGCACACCGACGGTGATATGGGCCGTCTTGATGTAGGGCACGGTTCCAAGATATTGCTTATCGGTCATGCAGGAGCCACCATTGCCGTTCTCTGAGGCGTCGACCTGGCTGGGGTCGTAGGAGCCATCGCAGAGATATTGGGGCCGGTATTTGAATTCCACGTCGGTCACCAGCTTGCTGTTGTCCCAGGCAGCGCTATTCAGGTAGGTGTGGTCGCCATGCTCAATGGCTTGGGCGGCATAGGTGGCGTAGTCGCTGGGCAGCGAGTTCCACTTGTAGACCTTGCCGTTGAAGAAGTAGGCCTGGTATTCAAGGCTGGTTTGGTGGCCGTTGTGAATGTAGGAGTCCACAAGGGAGTCGGTAACACCGTCGGAAGCCTTCACCACACCGGGGTTGATACCCTGGTAGGTGTAGAAGCCGCAACCGCCGCCGTAGGCATAGCCGATATGCACGGGGTGCGTGGCGTTGGTCTTCGAGGTGCCGAGCTGGATGGTGGCACCATTTTCACCCTGCACCCATCCGGCAATGTCGTTGCCGCCGTAGAGGGCGTAGATGGAGTCGGTGCTGTGCACGGTGACATTGGTGTTGCCGCTGACATTGGCTATACGGCCGCCGCCCACCACATAGCCTTTCACCACAGGGGCGTTCTTGGGCTCGGGGAAGGGGGTTGCGGCCACCTCGATGGAGAAGTCGAAGTGCGCACTGTCACGCTGCACAACGCCGTTGTTGTAGGTGACGGTGAGGTAAATCCAGCCGCTGGTACCGCGGTTGGGCACGTTGTTACAGGTCACCTGGAAATTGTCGCCAACGGTGGCGGTGTCCACCCAGCGCAGGGCGCTGGAGGTGATGTCGTATTGCTTCTTGGCTATAGCGACACTGTGGCTCACGGACGGAGGAGTGGAAGTCTGACGAGTGGTGGGAAGGTTGTCCCAGAAGTAGTAGGTGCGCGTGGTGGGGGTACCAGCGCTGCCGAAGCCCGGGTCGCTGCGGTAACGATAGTTCGAGTTCATACCATAGCGGTCTATCTCCTCGACATATTCGTAGTAGCCCAGGGTGACAGGCACCGTGCCGGGGACGCTGATCTCGGGGGTGGCCACCAGCTGGTCGCCGTACTTGAGAACGGTCTTGTCGAGGGTGAGACCCGTCAGTCCCTGACCGGCGGGGAAGTTCACCGTCATGTCGTGATAGGTGGCCTCGACGGGCAGGTAGATGGCTCCCTGGCCAGCAGGCTCGAAGATGGTGTCGTGGCCGTCGATGCTTTTAACGCGAGGATCGCAGTAGGTTTCCTTGAGGTCGTGACGTCGCACACGGCTCTCGGGACGTGCATAGGTGTCGCCCGACATACGCCACACACCGTCTTTAGGGGTATTGTCGGTACCCACGGTGTCGAACATAATCCAGTAGTAGGCTTCGTGGCGGTCACCGTTACGATAGGTAATCTCCTCGATGGCGGCACCGATATCCCAGTTGAAGAACTTGGAGAAGTAGGCCGTCGAGGCGCCTACCTCGACCTTCTCGATACGCAGGCTGTTGCGGGCACCGATGAGGTAGTAGCGGTAGTTGCCCCACTCCTGGTAGTAGTAGCCGGTGATGCCGCTACGGTTCCACACACAAGCGCGCGTGAAATTGCTGGTGGGGATGTTGACAATCTTCGGATTGGCGGCATCGCTGGTATCGAGCGCCAGATAGAAATCGCCCTGATGGGTATGCAGGTTGACAGGGGTGTTGGCATGGATTTCAGGACCATAACAATCCCCGTCGTGGAGCACAGCCACCTCATGCTCACTGCCCTCCGGGCCTTCCAGCCACATGTGGGTACCGTTGGTGAGGGTGTAGGTGCCCGTGGAACTCTCCTGGGCACGCAGATTCATGGGCAGCACCACTGCTGCCAGCAAAAAGAGCAACGGAAGCATCTGTTTCGGCTTCATACCAAAAATGATTATCTGCATATGTCGATCTGTCTTTTTCATCTCTGTCATATTGTTCATTTTTCGTTTTTTGGGACGCCTGCAGCCCATTCTCACATACCTACATTGCACCCAAAAACATGATATATAAAAAGTTATATCATGAGTCCACAATACGTCCAATCTGCAAATATACAAAAAAATTCCATATTGTCAAAAATTAACAAGAAATTAACAAATATGTTCCCCAACCGAATGGATGGTAAAAACAATCCCCGCAAGGGATTGTGCCGTGCGGGGATTTGTTTTTGTTGTGTGGAGCATCAAGGCTACTCGTAGTCGCCGATGATGACATTGGTGTTGCCTGTGACTTTACCGGCGTTGCCGCCGCCGTAGACATTGCCCTCCACAGTGGTGCGGTTGCCGCGGACATCGACGGTGGTGTTACCGGTGGTGATAGCCGTGGGTCCGAGGCCACCGCCGAACACGTTACCGTTGAGGGTGGTGGCGCACTGGGTGGTGCCGGGGTCGGTGCTGTTGTCGCCCTGGCTGCGGGTCTGGACGGTGGGATTGCCAACCACTGGGGCTGCGCTGCCGCCGCCGTAGACGTTGCCGAGGATGGTGACGGCATAGGTGCGGCCGCCAGCGGCGGTGTCGGTGCCGATGACCACTTTGGGATTGGCGGTGACGGTGGCCGTCTCGCCGAGGCCGCCGCCGAAGACGTCGGTGGTGATTTCGTCATTGATGATGTTCACGCAGGGCGACACAAGGCTGGAGTTGGTAGGCGAGTAGAAGGCGTCCTTACCGGCGCCGTAGACGTAGTCGAGGCGCACATCGGGACAGCTCGGGTCAGGCTGGATGTTGACATTGACGGTGATGGTGCCGGTGATGTTGCCGCCCTTGTTGGAGCCGCCGAAGAGGCACTTGGTCTTGCCGCCGTAGAAGTTGACGGTGACGTCGCCGTCGATGACGCCGCCGGCCTTGTTGCCGCCGAAGATGGTGTCGTACTCGCCGCCGCGGACGTTGAGGACGATATCGCCGTTGATGTCGGCGTTGCGGGCGCCGCCGTAGAAGTTCATGAACTTGGTGCCGCAGACGAGGTCGATGGTGCCGCCGTTGCCCACAGCCTCGTTACCGCCGGCGAAGGTCTCGCTGTTGATGAGTTCGCAGGGGCTGACGGGGGTGAGGTCGATGGAGGTCTTGCCTTCGATGATACCGCTGGTGTTGGATCCGCCGAAGACGTCGTAGACGATACCGCCCTGGACGCGCACCGCGACGTTACCGGTGCTGGTCATGTTGGCGACGGTGGACTTCTTGACGTTGGCGGGGAGGTAGTTGCCACTCCCGTCCTGGGTGTGACCGTCGCCGCCGGCGAAGGCCATGTAGACGCGGCCGCCCTCGATGGTGACATCGTTCTGCAGCGTGTTGGCCGCACGGCCGCCGCCGTAGACATACTTCACGGTGTTCTCATCGCAGTAGTGGATCACCACCTTGGAGAGTCGCGAGGTGTCGCCTGCCCAGGCGGGGTTGCCGTTGTGGCCGGGGTCGAGGCGCTGGGTGATGTACTTCTTGTTGAGCTTGGTGAGCGCGGTGCCGGTCCAGCCGTGAGCGTCGACGGAGAGGTCGCCGGTGAGCACGCTGGCCTGGTTGCCGCCGCCGTAGACGCCCAGCAGGGCGTAGTTGGCGCTGTTGGAGGCATTGGTCTCGTTCAGGAGGGCTGCCTTGTCGCTGTCGGTGAGGGTGGAGATGGTGGGGCAGGTGTTGGCAGGGGTGTGGCCGGTGTGCCACACGTCGACCTGCATCACGCCGAGGGGCGAGGAGCCGGCGTCGTTGCCGCCGAAGACATTGCCCGTGTTCTCGTCGCCGGCGGTGCCGATGACGACATTGTTGCCTGAGGTCTGCGCCTCGAGGCCGATGTTGACCTGGGTGTTGCCGTCGACGATACCAGCGGTGGGCGAGGAGGAGGCACCCATGCCGCCACCGAAGACGTTGCCCTTGATGGTGCCGCTCTTGATGTTGACGGTGGTGCCGCCGCGGTCTACGTGGCCGGCTTCGCCGCCGCCGTAGACGTTGCGGTAGACGGTGAGGGCCTCGTCGCCGGCATCGTTACCGATGTTGACCTGGGTCTTGAAAGCATAGGCCATATCGGCGAAGTCGAAATCGGGGTTGTCGGGGTCGTTGGCGCGTCCGCGGCTCGAGCCGAAGACGTTGCCGCCGAAGGCCACGTTGTCGTTCGCGTCGCCCACAGAGGAGTGGATGTTGACGGTGGCCAGACCGGAGTTGGCGTCTTGGATGTGGTCTTCGGTGCCACGGAGGCCGTAGTCGCCCACAAGGGCCATCGAACCGCCGCCGTAGACGTTGCGGTGGATGGTGCCGCCGTTGACGTTGACGACGGTGTTGCCACGCACGTAACCGGCGCTCATGGAATAGGTTCCGTCATGGGCCAGGTCGCATCCGCGGCCGGCACCGTAGACGTTGCCGACGTTGGCCATACGGCTCTTCATGGCCGCGATCATGTCGTCTTGGCCGCTGAACGCCGTTTCAACAGCGCTATAGGAGGCGTTCATGTTGTGGCCGATGGTGCCGCCGTTGACGGTGACGCGGGTGTCCAGCAGGACGTGGCCGTTCTCGCCGCCGCCGAAGACGGAGCCGTTGACCGTGCCGCCCTCGATGGTGACGACGGTGTTGAAGACGTTGGCGCGAGCGGCATATGCGCCGCCGGCCATACCGCGGCCGGCGCCGAAGACACGGCCGTTGTTGAAGCCCTTGCGGTCGACGACATAGTTGCCGGCGTTGCCGATGGTGGCACCATTACGGATGGTGACGATGGCCATACCGGTAATGGTGTCGGCACCTACATTGTCATAATAGGTTTTGCTCGTGGCGGTATAGTCGCTGGTAGCGGGATCCCACCAGCGGTAAATGGTGGAGTCGTAATAGTCGCCGGTCACGGGGTCTGCAACGCGCGTGTCGCTCGTGTAGTCGGTAGCATCGGCGCTGGTCTTGTACTTATAGGTACAGGGGGTCTCCACAGGGATGCGAGAGGTGTATTCGCCATGGGAGTCCTTGTAGCGGTGCGAGCGCTCCGGTTTGCCTACCGTGTCGTAATAGACGGGGGGCTCCGATGTCCCATTGCGGACAGGCTCATAGGAGGAGGTGTCGGTGCCATTGAAATAGAGGGTGGAGCCCACCGAGGCCATCGAGCCGCCGCCATAGACGTTGTGGGTGACGGTGCCGCCGCTGATGTCGACGTGGGTGTTGCCGTAGACGGTGCCGGCGCTGAGGCTGAGCTTGCCGTTGTGGCGGTCCACACCGCGGCCGCCGCCGTAGATGTTGCCGCGGAAGATGACGGCTGCATCGGCGCCCGTCTCGTAGGTGCAGGCTTCGCCGGTTTGCAGCTCGGTGCCGTCGCCCAGCACGGTGTAGGCCACAGTAAGGGGACGACCCACGGTGCCACCGGTCATGGTGACATAGGTGTTGTTGAGCACGTGGCCGTTCTCGCCCGAGCCGAAGACGGAGCCGCGGATGTCGGCGCCATTCTGGATGTTGACATAGGTGTCCTCGGTGAAGGCGAAGTGGGAGAATTCGCTGCCGGCCATACCACGGGAGGAGCCGAAGACGTGGCCGTTGTTACTGCCCGTGGTGCCTATCTGGCCGCCACGGATGGTGACGGTGGCGATGCCGCCGCTAAGGATGGAGGAGTGGGGGGTGATGGGGACTTCGTTATAGTAGCCCACCGAAGCCATCGAGCCGCCACCATAGACATTGTGGTAGATGATGCCGCCGCTGACGTCGACATTGGTGTTGCCGTAGACGCGGCCGGCGCTGGTGCTGAAGTTGCCGTCGTGGCGGTCCACACCGCGGCCGCCGCCGTAGACGTTGCCGTGGAAGTGGGTCACCGCGCTCTCGCCGAGTTGCGAGACGTAGTCGTTATAGTTGGGGTCGGAGGGGTTGTTGGTGGGGTATTTCACCCAGCCGCTGCCGCTGCCGCCGGTGTAGGGATCAGCGTCGCCGGCGCCATAGGTGCCGCTGGTGTGGGCCACCGGTTGCGTCCAGGGGTGACTATCGACGTCGCTGTCGATTCGTAAGCCGATGGTGCCGCCGCTGATGTTCACCTTGGTGTCGGTCATCACGTGGCCGTTGGCGCCGCCGCCGAAGACCGAGCCACGCACATCGGCGCCGGTCTGGATATTCACTTCGGTGTTGTTGACGAAGGCCTTGTGGGCAAAGTCGGAGCCGCTATAAGCCACACCGCGGCCCGAGCCGTAGACAAAGCCGTTGTTGCGGCCGGTGGAACCAATCACGCCACCGTGGATGGTGACGGTGGCCTTGCCGGTAGTGGCTTCAGCGTGGTCGCCCGGGACGATGGGGTAGTTGACGTAGGTGCCCACCGAGGCGATGGAGCCGCCGCCATAGACGTTGTGGCGCACGGTGCCGCCGCTGATGTCGACAATGGTGTTGCCGAACACCTGTCCGGAAGCCTCGCCCAGGTAGTTGCCCTGGACCACATCGATACCGCGTCCGCCACCGTAGATGTTGCCGTGGAAGATATCTACAGGGCTCTCGCCATATTCGTCGATAACAGTTTCGGTAGGATCGAGCACCAGGCCCACGGTGCCGTCGGTCATGGTGACGGTGGCGTTGTAGCGCACGTGGCCGTTCTCGCCGCCGCCGAAGACCGAGGCGGCAATCTGACCGCCGTTGATGTTGACCTGCGTCTGGTCGACATAGGCCATGCGGGTATAGAAGAAGCCGAGGTCTACATGGTTAACTGTATCATAATAGCCCGGACGGCCCTTACTGCCGCCGAAGACGGAGCCCGTGCGGCCGGTCGTGTGGCCTGCCACACGGTCGGCGCCGACGGTGACATTGGTCACCTCGCCCACAATACCGCCGCTGACGGTCACCTTGGTGTTGCCGATATTGGCGTTGTAGCCGTAGGAGGTGTAGGTCTCGCCGTTCACCTCGTAGTTGTAGGTCGCAGCGGTACCGTCGTAGGGATGCTGGAATTTATAGGGGTCTGAGGGGTCGTAGGCGTAGGTCATGTGCATCCAGCGGCGTCCCACGGAGGCCAGCTCGCCGCCACCGTAGATGTTGCCCAGGACATGGCCGTTCTTCAATTCCACCTCGGTGTTGCCGTAGACGCGGCCGGCATGCATGGCCGCCGTAACAAAGCCGTTGGTGGTGACGATGCTCGTGGTGTCGTTGGTGTGCTCGGTGATGTTCTCGCTGCCGTAGCCGCCGCCGTAGACGGAGCCCAGGTAGCAGGCGTCGGTGGTGCCGGTAGCCACACCGTGGCCGATGGTCACCGCGGGGCCGTCGATGGTCACCTTGGTGTTATTCATCACATAGCCCAGCTCGCCGCCGCCGTAGACATTACTATAGATGGTGGCGTCGCCGCTGATGTTGATTTCGGTGTTCTTGCACTTGGCCATACCGGGCCAGATGCGCAGGAAGCTGTTGGGGTCGGTCTCGTCGGTGGCGCCGAGCTTGAACAGACGTCCCATGCTCGAGCCGAAGACGTTGCCGCCGGTGGTGTGCACGATGTCGGTCACATCGTCCTCATCCCATGCGCCGCTATGTGCGCTGATGAAGCTGTACATCTGGTTCTGGTAGGCCACCACATCGCCCACGCTGTAACTCGCGGAGGAGCTGAAGGCGGGGTGGTTGAGTTCGCGGAGGTTGCCGATGGTGCCGCCGGTGATGTTGAGGGTGATATTGCCGTGGTCGTCGCCGCTCTGCAGCTGGCTATAATTGGGGTCACCCACGGCCACAAAGTAGGAGCCCACGGAGGCCAGACGGCCGCCGCCGTAGACGGAGCCGAGCATGGTGGGCCTCACGGGAGTGCCCGCCACTGTATCGTTGTTGATATTGACTTCGACGTTGCCGCCGATGGAGCCGGCCGTGTAGGCCGTGCCGCCGAATCCGCGGCCACCGCCGAAGATGTTGCCGTCGACATACGAGGTGCCCCAGGTGCCTACCCAGGCAGCGCTGTCGATGGTCACCTTGGCGTCGCCCAGCACGTGACCATCCTCGCCGCCGCCGAAGACGGAACCGAAGATGAGACCGCCGCTGACTTTCACGTTGACATTCTGCACATTGGTACGCATGTTGAACTCGGTACGCTGGTCACCCTTACCGGCACCGAAGAGGTAGCTGGTAACGGGGTGGTCGGTGATGGAGTCGATGGTTCGGGGGAGACCGAGGGTGCCGCCGGTCATCACCACGCGGCAGTTGCCCAACACGTCGGCATACTCGCAGCCGCCATAGACCGAGGTGAGGATATGGCCGCCGGTAATCACCACATAGGTGTTGCCGCGCACACGGCCTTGGAATTTGAAGAATTCGGTGGTGAAGGAACCGCCCGAGCCTCTATTGTCGGTGGCATAGGGGTAGTAGCCCGAGCCGCCGCCGAAGACATTGCCGAAGAAGGTGTGGCCGTCGCCGGGGTTGTAGGAGGCTGTGGTGTCGCCGGTTTCATAGGCATAGCGATCGTAGGGGAGGTAGTGCTTGGTGGGAGTGCCGTTGATGAGAGTATCGCGGCCGTATTTCCAGTGGTAGCACTCGGGCATCAGGCCCGCAATAGCGTTGATGCGCGTAGCATCCTGGGCCTTGACGGCTGCAACGGCTTCGTCCCAGTTGGCAGCCGTATAGAGGCCTTTACCCTCTTCGTTCGTCCAGTCATAGCCATTGCCGATCTGGCCGCCGCTGACGATGACGCCGCAGCTGTCGAGCACCTGGCCATTCTCGCTGCCACCCCACACGGCTCCCACGATGAAGGCCGAGCCGCTGACACGCACCTCGGCGGTGTTGACATAGCCGAAACGGGCGTTGTCGGCCGAGGGGGCCGGTTCGTGGACGGCATGGGGGTCGGTGTAGACACCCATACCGGCACCGAAGACATAGCCGATATCCACGCGCAAGGTGGCGTCCTTGTGGCCTATCTGGCCACCGCTGATCTCCACTAGGCTGCGGCCGGTACCACTGGCACAGCTGACGGGTTCGCCGAGCACGATGTCGTTCGTGGCATCGGCAGATGCAGCCAAGTTAAAGGTGCCCACGGAGGCCAGCTCGCCACCGCCGAAGACGGTGTTGTGCACATAGCCGCCGCTGATAGTCACATGGGTGTTGCCCTTGACATTGGCATAGGTGGGGTCAAAGATGGTGCCGGAGCCGCCACCGAAGACAAAGCCTTTGTAACTCGAGAGGTCGTTGCCTCCCACATGGCCACCGCTGATGGTCACGTCGGCGTTGCCGTTGACGGCGCCCAACTCGCCACCGCCGTAGACGTTGTTGTCCACGGTGCCGGTAGTCATCTCCACGGTGGAGTTGCCGTGCACGCGGGCCACATCCACGCCGGGATATACACCCTTGCCGGCGCCGAACACACTTCCGTTCACCACCACCTGCGCCTGCGTAGCACCATTGATACCAAGCATGAACAGCAAAGCCACCGCAGCAGCCTTGCCAACAATCGTACGCTTCATAGTATATAATTTAGTATGTTTCATTCTTATTGTCTTCCTTTTACACGAGATTCCCTAATCATTAATAGATTGTTTTAACTATTAACTATTATCTATTAACTATTAACTATAATCTATCTCAGTTCCACGTTCGTATTTCCCTGGACGTCGGCCTGGTTGCCGCCGCCGTAGACATTGCCCTTCACGTGGGCGCTGCCGGTGAGGATGACGTGGGTGTTGCCGTTGTTGTTGTTGGTCTTCACCACTTCGGCCTGTGAGCCGCCGCCGTAGACGTTGCCTTCGCCGTCGTCGCTGTCGTCAATGAGGCGTCCGCCCACGATGACATGCTTGGTGCCCGTGCCGCCGATGGTCACCTGCGGGTTGGCCGTCACGCCGGCCGCGGAACCCAAGCCGCCGCCGAAGACAGCGTTGCGCACCGTGCCGTTGACGATGTTCACCACCGGCGAGGTGATGGTGTTGTCGCTCGGCTCATAGGCGGCCATGTTGCCGCCGCCGTAGACGTTCTCCACCTTCAGGGGGCATTCCGTTCCCGTGGAGTCCATCGTCACGGTGATGGTGCCCGTGATGGAGCCGCCCTGGTTGTTGCCGCCGAAGGCGTTGATCATCGTGCCGCCGTTGAGCGTGAGGGTCACGTTGCCCGTGATGGTGCCGCCGAGGTTGTTGCCGCCGAAGACGTTCTGGAACTTGCCCTTGGTGATGACCAGGTTGATGTCGGCCCCGTGGTCGGCCGCTTTGGCGCCGCCGAAGAGGTTGGTGATCTCCATGTCGCACGAGGAGATGGTGACGCTGGGGGTGATGAAGGCGCCGCCGCTGGTCTGTGCCGGAGCCTGGTTGCCGCCGCCGTAGAGCTCACCGATGACGTTGTTGGCGCAGGCGGCATAGGCGTTGCCACTGCAGGGGTCGTTGCCCGACTCTACGCCCTCCACAACGGTGACGTTGATGCCGCCGTTGATGCGGCCGTACTGGTTGCTGCCGCCGAAGGCGGCGTCGACCTGGCCACCATGGATGGTGAGGTGCGTGCCGCCGGTGGTGATGTTGGCGCCGGGGTTGTAGTGGGCAGCAGAGGCGTTGGTGTGGTTGTTGGTGGTGCTGAAGCCGTTGCCGCCGCCGAAGGCGTTGCCTATGTGGCCGCCCCAGATGGTGACATTGGTACCGGCCACGTCGCTGGCGTTGCCGCCGCCATATACATATTCTATATTATTGTCGCATCCGTGGATGGTCACCACGGGCGTACCGGTGTAGTCGGAGCGGTTGCCGCCGCCGTAGACGGCGTAGAGGGCGAATGTCTGACCCGCTTCAGCGGGGTCGGTGCCGTAGAGGTCCACCGTCACGGAGCCCATGGGGGTGCCGTTGACGTTGTTGCATCCGAAGACGCCACCCGAGCCGTTCTCGCCGGTGCCGTCGTTGGGACGCACGCTGCCGCCGTAGACCTTCACCTGTACAGGTCCGTAGACGTTGGCGGCAACGGTAGAACTACCCAAGCCACCGCCGTAGAGGCCGCCGTAGATGGTGCCCTTGTAGAGGGTGACATAGGTGTGGTAGGTATTGGTGGCCGAGGTGCCGTTGACATAGCCCAGGGCGGAGCCGCCATAGACGTCGCCGTAGACAGTCACGCCGTCGGTAGCATCGCATCCGGAACCCAAGGTCAGATCCACATTCTGGCTGACGCGGGTGGCCTGTCCAAATCCGCCACCATGGATATTGGCATGCTGGGAAGGCGTACCCACCTGGCCGCCGTCGATCTGCATGGTGACGCTGTTGCTGATGGTGCCCGTGGTGTTGCTTCCGCCATAGAGGCCGCCTTCAATCAGGCCGCCTATCATCTTTATATTAATAGCAGGACCATTGTTCTGGTTCGAGCCGCCAAAGACACTACCCTGGACGGTGCCACCGGAGACATAAACGGTGGTCGACGTCTGGGCGTAACCGAAGTTGCCGCCGCCGTACACGTTGCGTTCAATGTTGCATTCGTCGGCCACCACAACGGTAGTACCCTGGGACATACGTCCGCTGGTGGTGTTGCCTTCAACACCCTTGCCGGCACCGAAGACTATACCTCCGACTGAACCATTAATATTTACGTCGCTTCCCGTACCGCCGCACGCGGCAGTACCTCCAAAGTAGACTTTGGTGGATCCATTGGTGACACCACCATAGGTATCTTCATTCGTCTGACCTGCGGGATAGGCTTCGCCGTTGCAGCCGCCACCAATCCAACCGGTGATGGACCCTCCGGTGACAATCAGATTGCGGTTTCCGTAGGCTGCCGAACGGGCGGCGCCGCCGTACACGGCTCCACGCACATGGCCTCCCGTCATGCGGACAGTAACGGAGTTGTTGTTTTGGTTCTGGCTGGCGTCGATGCCGCCGGCGATTGAAGCCACCTCACCGCCTTCCATATACAGTATACGGTGTCCGCGGACACGGTTAGCGGCAATGCCGATATAGAAGGCCTGTGCTGCATCGGCAGTATAGGAGTTGTTTATCGTGAAGCTGTTGCCTATTTTGCCACTCTTGACATGGACGACAAAAGATTTATCCGAATAGGCAATTCCATTGGCTTCGCTCACACCATAACCATAAAAGGCGCCGTTGTTTACTATCAGGTTGTTCGTGACGCCTGAGTTCGTCGCCCGGTCATAGTCGCATCCCAGGACGCCTTTGACGTTTGGCGTTCCCCCAAGAGTACTACCATTATCGGTTTGTGTACCTCCTGTGGTAGAATAGCCTCTCAGGAATGAGAGGTAGTTGATGGTGCCGCTCTCAAGGCGTATGGTATAGCTGGGCGAGGTGACGTTGCCGTTTACTCCACTGACATAATTTATTGTACCCGAGCATCCGCGGCCAATAATCAAACTATGGTTGGCAGCGGTCATGGTATTGCCACTCATGCTGGTGAACTGCACATTCTCAAACTTGGTATTGGCCTGTAGCGTAATGACATTATTATTATTTCCGCGAACTCGTCCTATTTGATTATTACCCGATGTACCATTGGGGAGGTAAGGAGAGATGGTTGACGGTCGGTTGACATCCGTGATATTTCCATTGGTGTTTCCACCACCGCCAGCGAAATAGAAATCTTTATTTGAGGAAAGGACCACAAAGTTGCGTTCATAGCCTAAACCTGCATGGTTGGGAACGGACCAGTTGCCGTTACCGTTTGCATAAACCAAATAGGCAATGGCCCATACGGCCTCCAGTTCCACCTCCATGCCGTACTCGCTGTTGGGGGCGAAGTAAATCTGGGTCTCCGCATTGATGATGGCATTCAGCGCAAGGGCTGTGCCGCCGCTGGCGGCGCTATAGACGGCGCCACCCGTGACGCTCTTAAGTCGCCAGCATTGGAATCCGCGCCAGCCGGTCCAATCAGCCCTGCCCGATGTCGGCGGTGTGCCATAGGTGGGCCTCACCTGGAAGGGGTTGGGGATGGTGGTGTAGGGGCAGCGCGAAGCCGCTGCCGACTGGCTACCCGAACTGAAGGTATAGGCCGTCTGGGTATTGGCACCACGCTCCAGGGTCTTGAAGTAGATGAAGGTGTTCTCGTTCTCGCCCACATTGGTCTTGGCGCCGCCCACATAGTTGGCGTTGTCGCCAGGCTCAACATAGTTGGATGTACCGGCGGTATAGTCGTCGGCGTTGTTCATCATGATGCCGTCGCCGTAGTAGGTGATCTTCACGTCGGCAGGCGAGAGGCTGCGGATGGGGCAGTCGGCGTCGCTGTAGTAGCTCCAGGCATGGTCCTCACGGTCGTCGAGGATCACCTTGCCGCCACCGACGCCGCTGGTGATGAAGTCGGCAGTAGCCACTTCGGAGTTGGTATAGCCCGACTTGACGGCGATGGCCTTGATGGTCTGCGGGTTGGAGAGCTGCACAGGGGCGCTGTAGGTGGCCGACGAGGTGGTGGGGGTGCTGCCGTCGGTGGTGTAGTAGATGGTGGCGCCATCGGTGGCGCAGGCAACGGTGGCCAGGCCGCTGTTGTCGATGGTGATGGTCGGCTTGTCCACCCGGCTGGTGAGGCTCTGGGTGACCACACCCGAGGCATGTCCGTCGCGGATGGCTATGGCCTTGACGGTAGTGGGATTGGACGGCAGGGTGAAGAGGCCGCTGTAGACGGTACTCGACGCGTCAGGGGTGCTGCCATCGAGGGTGTAGTAGATGGTGGCGCCAGGGGTAGCACAGCTGATCTGACCCTGATTGGTGCCGTAGAGCGATATCTCGGGATTGGCCGTTTCGGCCATGATGCGCACGGTGGTCGTGGTTGTCTTTTGAATACCTTGACCCGAATGGATGGTCCTGAGGGTGAGGGTGACGGTTTGGTCGGTGGCGGGGGCCGAGTTGACAGTCATCACGCCCGTGTTGACCCCTATTGTGGCATAGGTGATGTCACTCAGATTCCATTCATAGGTAATACCTGCCGAAGAGGGGTCTCCCGTTACTCTGGTAGTAAAATCCTCCGTATTGGTGGTAAGGTAGGCGTTGCCGGAACCGCCGTAATAGTAGTGCTGGTTGGAGTTGAAAACGGCGTGTGCAGGGATGGTTACTGTGGTGGTGGTCATCGTAGCCTCGGAATGGCTGAATGTCTGGTTCTCACCGTTGTAGAGACTTGCCGTAGAGGGGCTGATGGTGGCAGCAGACAAATCGTACTCAGTATTGGTGGATTGAGCCTGGTTAGTGCCAGCTGTGGTGGTGGAACGGTATTCGGTAGTATATGCATAATACAAGTTTTGATTATTCCTTTGGTTATATCTAGTGCTTTGTGAACTACTTATTTTCCAACTTGTTCTATAGTAGACATAGTAGGTTGTGTTGTTATAAAAGAATAGTCTGTTGTCGCTATTTCTCCAATAGGCGTTAGCCGGAGCCGTGGTGCTGACGCTGATGGCCATACCATCGGTGATAGTGCCGGTCACCACCATCCAATAGCGGGTACCGTTGACGACGGTGTACAGGTAGCGCGAGGTGGTGCTCAGCGTTGTCTCGGTCAACGTGCTGGTACTCGACACGCAGGTCCACACACATCCTGCAGAAAACGTGGTGGTGTTGGCCACCTGCCCGCTGTTGTTCACCGACAGGTAGCCATTGTTGTAGACAAACACATATTTGGCCGCCCATGCCGGCGCCAGGCCCGCCAGGATCAGCCCCGCGAGCACTATCGCTCTTTTCAAACCTTTCATTCGTTGCATGATTTTGTTCATATCGTGTGTGGTTTTATTCATTTGTCTGTTGTTTTCTTTTTTATTTCAATCACCAGTTCGTCAACCAAATGCTATCTCTTTGCGGTTCTCGGTGGTGTTCATACCTTTACCCTTGCTGTTCCTTCGTGCTATTCGTGGTCTTGCCGGTTGATCGTGTTTTGTTCTTTATAGTTTTATTGCCTCGCGGGTGATGTTCTGATAGAATGGTGTGATTCGGTGACGGCTGTGCCAGTCGTTCTTGCCATAGGCGAACAGGTGCACCACCTGGCCGGTCTCTATCATCAGGTCGGTCATGTGGTCGATGAAGTATCCCTCCTCTTTGACCGACAACGTGTCGCGCGGCGACAGAACGAGGACATCCCAGTCGGAATCCTCGCGGGCGGTGCCACGTGAGCGAGAGCCATACAGCCATACCTCTGCCGAAGGCTCCACCTCCAGCACATTGGCTTTGATTCTTTCTCTCATTGTTTCGTCGGTCATATCGTTCGTGGTTTTACTTACTTGTCTGTTGTTTTCCTCTGTTAGTTACTTTTTGTCATTTTTTCCGCCCTTCTAGCAAAGCGGCATTATTAAAATTATATAATATTGCGTTGAGTATTACCATTTTAGACAATACATCAATACATAGTCCAAAATGCAAAGATACACTTTTTTTCATAAATACAAAAAAAAAACACACACGCGAGGAAAAAAACTGGGGAGCGGAAATCCATACATCCGGAGGCCGGGCGAAGAGCAGGGATTCTGCTTAACATAACCCAAAGTCAAGTGCCTGAAAATCAGTACCAACAAGGGACCCCCTCTTACTCCCCTCTTACTCCTCTCTTTATCATCCCTTTATTAACCCTTGGTTTAGTGAGAGTTAGGTAGGGGTAGATAAGGCGCATTTTAAGGGTTTTTAACATTTTGGCGAGGGGTTTTGAGGGGCGTGTCGGGCGGGGGTGCAGGAGTCGAAGGTGAGTCGGAGTTGATACGGTGTTGATACGGTGTTGATACGGTGTTGGTAGCATAAGGAGGACGAATGGTAAGTTTTTTTTGGTCAATTGGATATTTATTCGTAATTTTGCAACCTGAAATGGATACGGCAAAACATAAAAGCACGCTGACCGAAAGCCTGTCGCCACACCTCTTCTGGGACATCGACAAGGAGACGTTCGATGCCGAGAAAAACTCGGCACAGATGATAAAGCGCGTCCTGGAGTATGGGGAACTTGACGACTGGCGCATTGTGAGGGATTATTACGGTCTCGACCGTATCGCCCACGACTGCAAGACCCTACGGTCGTTGCGTCCCGAAGCGCTCTCGTTCATTTGCCTGGTCACACACACCAGAAAGGAAGACTACCGATGCTACAACTTCAGACAATCCTTCCCGACACCCTGGAACTCCTGAGATGGCTGTCCGGCTGGCGCGGACAGTCATAAACCAATTTTAAAAAAAATCACGAGGATTAAAATTTTTTTGTATATTTGCAGCCGTAGTATGACTATGTACAATCCTCATATGACCCTCCACAAACTCTTCTTAAACGTCAAGAAGAGAGACATTTACTTTTGTTAAGAGGTAAGAGGTAAAAGGTAAGGGTTGGCAACACAATTCTTTCTTTTTTCACTCCGGGAAAAGCCATTTTTGGCTTCGCTTTCGCATATTTTTGCAGATTTATGAATTTTTAACATATTAACAATCAAAAACCTTACAATTATGGAATTACCCTTTGCAGAAGCTTGGAAAATCAAGATGGTTGAACCCATCAAGAAGAGTACCCGCGAGCAGCGCGAGAAGTGGCTCAACGAGGCCCACCAGAACGTGTTCATGCTCAAGAGCGACTACGTCTACATCGACCTGCTGACCGACTCCGGCACCGGCGCCATGAGCGACCGCCAGTGGGCAGCCATGATGATGGGCGACGAGAGCTACGGCGGTGCCCGCTCGTTCTACCACATGAAGGACACCATCACCGAGCTCACGGGCTTCGATTACGTGATCCCCACCCACCAGGGCCGCGCAGCCGAGAACGTGCTGTTCAGCTATCTGGTGAAGCCCGGCAACATCATCCCCGGCAACGCCCACTTCGACACCACCAAGGGCCACATCGAGAGCCGCAAGGCCTTCGCCATCGACGTGACCGTGAAGGAGGCTTACGACACCCAGCTCGAGGTGCCCTTCAAAGGCAATGTGGACCTGGAGAAGCTGGAGAAAATCCTGAAAGAGAACAAGGGCAACGTGCCCTTCATGGTGCTCACCGTGACCAACAACACCGTCGGCGGCCAGCCCGTCAGCATGCAGAACATCCGCGAGACCTGCGAACTCTGCCACAAGTACGGTGTGCCCGTCAACGTGGACAGCGCCCGCTTCATCGAGAACGCCTACTTCATCAAGACCCGCGAGAAAGGCTATGAGAACAAGACCCTCCGCGAGATCTGCAAGGAGATGTTCAGCTACGCCGACTCGATGACCATGAGTGCCAAGAAGGACGGCCTGGTGAACATGGGCGGCTTCATCGCCACCAACAAGCAGGACTGGTACGAGGGCGCCAAGATGTTCTGCATCCCCTTCGAGGGCTTCCTCACCTACGGCGGTATGAACGGCCGCGATATGGACGCTCTGGCCGTCGGCCTGAAGGAGAACATCGAGTTCGAGATGGTGGAGACCCGCATCAAGCAGGTGCACTACCTGGCTCAGAAGCTCGACGAGTACGGCATCCCCTACCAGCGTCCCGCCGGTGGCCACGCCATCTTCGTCGACGCCGACAAGGTGCTCACCAACATCCCGAAGGAGGAGTTCCCCGCCCAGACGCTGACCTGCGAGCTCTACCTCGAGGCCGGTATCCGCGCCTGCGAGATTGGCTATGTGCTGGCCGACCGCGACCCCGTGACCCGCGAGAACCGCTTCGGTGGCAACGACTTCGTGCGCCTCTGCATCCCGCGCCGCGTGTACACCAACAACCACATGGACGTCATCGCCGCTGCCCTGAAGAATGTCTACGACCGTCGCGACAGCATCAAGCGCGGTCTTGAGATCACCTGGGAAGCCGAGCTCATGCGCCACTTCACCTGCCAGTTCAAGAGACTGGGCTAAGCGGGGGCTGGTCTTTTTTCTAGTTGGGCTAGTTTTTTCTAGTTGAACTAGTTTTACTAGTTGAACTAGTTTCACTAGTTTTACTAGAAAAAGGAGACCTTGCACAATAATTTCGCAATATGCGCGTTACAAAGAATCGTAATGCGCATATTGCGTTTTATAATAATGGCTCTCATGGCGGGGGTGGCCGGCACGGCTGCATCCCAGACAGGGTGCGGCCCGGCGGCGACACCATGGAACGAGGACTTCGACTCCTACGGCAACGGCGCCACGCTGATGCCCGCCTGCTGGGCGGCGTCGCACAACTACGACCTCGGTCCCCGTCCCCACCTCGACACCACGCAGCACCACAGCGGCACTACGGCGCTGATGCTCTATAGCGGCACCCTCAGCGGCAGCCACTACAGTATGGCCATAGGTCCCGAAGCCGATGTGGACCTCACGGAGGACTACTACATCCGCTTCCAGTACTACGCCGCCTCGACGGCGGTGGCCCTGGAGGTGGGCGTGTGCGACGACACGGGGCGCTACACGCGCCACTTCGTGCCGCTGGACACCCTGCATGCCGCCCAAGGCGGACGCTGGCAGGAGGTGATGGTGGACCTCGCCGCCTACAGCGGTACGGGACGCCGCGTGGCCTTCCGCCTGCAGCGCGCCCTCCAGGTGGAGGCCAGCAGCTGCTACATCGACGACCTGCGTCTGGAAGGCTGCGGCACCTCGGCACCGACGGTGACGCACCTGGGACACAACAGCCTCACCGTGAGCTGGGAACGCTACGGCTCGGGAGCCATACGACTGGAATACAACGGCACCGTGGTGGCCGACGCCGTGTCGCCGCTGACGCTGACGGGCCTGCAGCCCCTGACGGAGTACACCCTCAGGGTGGGCTGCGCCGGCGGCACCATGCAGCAGACGACAGTCAGCACCCTGGCGGGAGCCGGCCTCACGGCGGCATACTACGAACCCTTCGCTTCGGGAACCCTTCCGGAAGGATGGCTGGCCCCCACAGCCTGCCAGCCCATCGTGGAACAGGGCAGTCTGACCCTGGGCGACAGCTGTCTGGCGGTGCTGCCGCTGACGGCGGAGGAGCTTGCGCTGAGCGACCTCACCCTGGCCCTGCGGATACACGCCCCCACAGGGGCACGCCTGCTGGTGGGGGTGATGGAATACGCGCTGGAGAACGAGAGCTTCACGGCGGTGGACACCCTCGACGGCGACGGCTCCTGGCAACAGCATACCATAGGCCTGCAAGACTACGGCGGCACAGGGCGCTACCTGGCGCTGATGGCTGTGGGCACAGGCACGGTGAGGGTGGACGACGTGCGGGTGGCACGGTGCCTGATAGAGAACGTGAGGATGTACGACCTGACGGACGGCGCGGTGACCCTGGCTTGGGACACCCTGGCGTTGGCCGCAGGGGCAGGCATCACGATAGAATACGGCCCGCGGGGCTTCGCCGCCGGCAGCGGCACCACCGTCGGCGCCACCACCAACCCCTTCACCCTCAGCGGGCTGACGCCCTCGACAGCATACGACCTGATTGTGGCTCCCGCCTGCGGCGACAACAGCAGCCCCTACGACCGGCACGGCATCACCACCTTCGACCACGAGGTGGCGGCGCCCTACTGTGTGGACTTCGAACAGGAGGAGACCCTTCCGCAGGGATGGGTGTGCGGACAAGGGACGGCGGCCACAGGCACCACCTCGTATGAAGGCAGCCGGGGGCTGCACCTGGGTGCGGCCTCGCTGGTGGCCCTGCCGCGCATAGGCACCGACGACAGCCTGCTGCTGGAATGCTACGGCTACGGCAGCGGCATGCTGGAGGTGGGCTTCATGACCAACCCCTACAGCACCTTCGAGCCCGCCGACACCCTCACGGGGGGCAGCGGCTGGCGCCGCCACCTGTCGGCCCTGCTCATCCCCGAAGGCAAGATGATAGCCCTGCGGAGCACCACACCCTGGGACCTCGACGCCCTCGCGGTGCACGGCGACGCGGTGACGACGACAGCGGTGAGCGCCATCGGCCAGACCTCGGCGCACATCGCCTGGCAGACCCTCTGGGGCGACAGCGTGGAGGTGGAATACAGCGCGGTGGCCTCGGGCACCGCCAACTTCGCCCCCGGCACAGGCACCCTCTTGAGGGCTCAGGACAGTCTGACCCTCACGGCATTGACTCCCGACACCTACTATGCCCTCCACCTGCGGCCCGCGGGCGACAGCGAGGGATGCTCCTACCAGACGGTGCACCTGCAGACGGCGGCAGGAGCGACGGCGGTGCCCTACTGCGAGAACTTCGACGCGCTGAACAACATACCCTCGTCGTGGCGGCGGCGGTCGGAGCTGGGCGAGTACCCCATCGTCAGCACCGAGCGCAACCGCTCGCCGGGCAAGTCGCTGCGCTTCTCGGCCACAGCCAGCCGCCGCACGGTGGCGCTGCTGCCCGACTTCACCACAGAGAGCAGCCACCTCACCCTAGCCTTCTGGACCAACGCCACCCTGCAGCCCGCAGGGGCCATGCTGCTGGTGGGCCACCTGGCCGACATCGCCGACATGGACTCCTTTGTGCCCTGCGACACCATCCTCTTCGCGCAAAGCGACGTGTGGCGCCACCACCTGGTGGACCTCGGCACCGCACACCAAGGGGTGGCCCTGATGCTGGTGGGCGGCGGCAGCGGCGAGACACGCGTCTTCGTCGACGACCTCTGCCTGGAACCCTGCGCGGCAACGACGGTAAGAATCACCAACCTCGACAGTACGGAGGCCACGATAGTGTGGGAGAGCCACGGTGTGGCCGCTATGGACATCGAGGTGCAGGGACAGGACTTCGCGCTGCGCGACACCTTCCCCACCTCGCCGGCCGTCATCCCCGGGCTGACGCCCAATGCCTCCTACCGCTTCTACCTCAGGGCCCTCTGCGAATGCGGCGGGCCGGGAGGCACCTACTACAGCGGCACCACGGGACGCATAGACAACGACCAGCTGATAGTCAGCACCATCAACACCCGCCAAGGGATTGTGGGCACCCCCTACTGTCATGATTTCGAACCTTACAGCACCGGCACGGTGCTCTTCCACCGCCCCAAGGGCAACGCCGCCGTGAGCGACCGCAACTACCACTCGGGCAGCCACAGCATAGGCCTGACGGACAGCGGCATGATGGTGCTGCCGCCCATGGAGGATGTGGCCTCGCTGACGGTAAGCCTCTATGCCTACGCCTCCAACGAGGCAGGCCTGGGACCCGGCACGGTGACCGTGGGCGTGGTGCATGCGCCGGACTCGACGGAGACCTTCGTGGCGGTGGACAGCATGGCGCTGACACGTCCGGGAGAATGGCAGCGGCTGTGGTTCGACCTGAGCGGATACAGCGGACAGGGAAGATACATCACATTGAGAATCAAAGGCTCGGGAGCATGCTCCTACTTCGTCGACGACCTTGTGGTGGCGGCCTGCGGCATCGGCGCAGCATCGGTGGACGACGCCGGCACGGTGCAATGGCAAGGGCTGCACAACCCCACGGCCATGAAAATAGAATACGGCCCGCAGGGCTTCCTCCGCGGCAGCGGCACCAGCCACGAAGTGGCCACATCGCCCTTCGCGCTGCCCGACATCACACCCGGCGAGAACTACGACATATACCTCACACCGATCTGCGGCACCGACACCCTCTGCCTGAGCACCAAGGTGGTCCTCGGCGCCTCGGAGGCCACCCCCTACTGCGAGCAGTTCGAGCAGGCGCCGCCGGAGGGCATGCCGTCGGGATGGACCATCGGACGCACCTACAACGCCTCGCCGGCCATCGCCACCGGCAGCAGCAAGAGCCTGCGGTTGAAAGGACATGCCGCCGCCACCAACCGCAGCATCGCCGTGCTGCCCCTGCTGTCGCACAGCGGCAACCTGCAGCTGAGCATGAGCCTCATGGCCAGCGGCACCAACGCGCGGCTGGCGGTGGGCTATGTGGGCAGCGATGCCGACCCCAACACCTTCGTGGCCACAGACACCCTCTACCCCGATGTGGCGGGGCGCTGGCAGCGCATGGCCTCCCTCATAGACCTGCCGGCACAGCACCGCCTGGCCGTCAGCTGCTTCTCGGTGAACCAGATAGAGGCGCAGATGACGATTGACAGTCTGGCCGCCACACGCGGCATCTCCCCCACCCTCTCGGCCATCAGCGCCCACACGCTGTTTGCAGGTGGCACCACCGCCACCATCGAATACGGCCCGGCGGGATTCATGCAAGGCAACGGCGACACCGCCACCATAGGTCCCGAAGGACTGACGCTGAACGGATTGCAACCCGAAGCGGAATACTGGATATATACCCGTGAGGACAGCACCACGCTGACCTGCATGCCCCCGGCGCGCATCACCATGCCCGCCGAAGCCCCTCTGCCCTTCTGCCTGGGGAACAGCACCTTCCACCGCATGCAACTGCCCGAGCTGGCCATCGACACCCTCAGCCACCTGCACCTATACCTCACCCTTGACGGCGCCTGCCAGCTGGAGGTGGGCGTCATGGAGCGCAACGGCGACTGGGAGCACCTGGTGGCCGTTGACACCGTAGCCATTGCTGCCGGCCTACGCCAGCAGGTGCATGTGGCGCTGGACCGCTATGACGGCAACGGCCGCTTCCTGGGCCTGCGGACCCTAGGCGGCGAGGTGTCGCTGACGAGTCTGGCAGCCACCGCCTGCCCCCTGCCGACGATGCAGCTGACGGACGACAACCGTCTGGTGGTGGAAGGCAACGGCGACGTGGAATACGGCCCCGCGGGCTTCGCCCCCGGCACAGGCATCACCGTCACGGTGGCCGACAGCGCCACCCTCGTCCTTGCCGACACCACCCTCTACGATGTCTACCCCCTCTGCTCGGGCGACCTCGCCCCCTGCTACAGCCCCAGCCAATGGCGCACCTCGCTGACGGCCACCCTGCCCTACTGCACCCCCCTTGCCGACCGACTGCCCGACGGATGGACCTCCCATAGCAACAGCCTCACCGGCAACGGCGTCGGCGTGATTGACAGCGCCGTGGTGCTCACCGCAACGCCCTACCGGACGGCCACCGTCAGGCTGCCCCGCTTCGTAGAGAACAGCTTTGTGGCCGACCTGGAGGTGCGACGCTCCTCGGAAGAGGTGCTGCTGCTTGTTGACGGCGACACCGTCGACGTGCCTTCGGGCCAATGGCAGCCCCTCCGGCTGCGTCTGGCGGGACCCGGACGTCCCACCTTCACCGCCACGGGCAACGGAACCATAGGCCTGCGTCGCCTCCACCTCGACCGCTGCGCCCTGCCGCAGACCCTCACCGTGGGCCAACCCGGCGGCCGCGGGGTGGAGCTGAGCTGGGATGCCGACGAGAGCGACGGCGACTTCTTCATAGAATACCGCCTGGCCGGCAGCGATGCCGGCACCACCGTCCGCGCCACCACGCCGCCGCTCGTGCTGCAGCTCCTGCCGGACACCCTGTACCGGCTGACCCTCACCTGCGATTCCTTGGGGAGCAGCTGCCGCGAAACCTTCGAGGTGGCCACCCTCTCGGACCCCCTGCCCCTGCCCTACTGCACCTCCTTCGAGGTGGCATCCACGGCGCCCGTCCCCGAAGGATGGTACAGCATCTCCGACGGCCACAGCCGCTACCTGGTCATGCCGCAGTTTGACATCGCCTCGCTGCAGTCGCTCAACCTCCTCATCGTGGCACAGACCCTGCCCTCGTCGCCCGCCGTCACCCTCGGCACCATGCTCGATGCCGGCAACCCCTCGACCTTCGACTCCCTGGCCCGCCTCGAAGCCGAAGGCGCCGGACCGCAACGCTTCTTCCACTCCCTGGACAGCTACTACGGCAACGGCCGCTTCCTGGCCCTGAAAATAGACGGCGACGGATGGATAGGCATCAACCACCTCTCGGTGGACACCTGCGCGGCCTACAACTTCGCGATGGTAGAAAGTGAGACGGGCCATGTGGTGCTGGAATGGGAGCAGCAGGGAAGTCCCACGGTGAACGTGGACTACGGCCCGCTGGGCTTCGCCCCCGGCGAGGGCGCCACCGTTACGGCCACCACCTCGCCCCTGCGCATCGACAGCCTCGCCCCGTTGACAGACTATGCCTTCTATGTCGGCTACACCTCCTGCGGCGCCACCTGCCGCATCCCCGTGGCGGACACCTTCCTGGTCTTCACCCCCAAGGGCGGCACCGGCTGTATCGACTACACCGACCTCCACGCCTCCTACGTCAGCTGCAAATACGGCTCCTACAGCAATCCCAACGAGAACACCGGCGTGGTGGACAAGGGCTACCTGAGCGCCCTGTCGCGCCACACCGTCCACTTCGACACCACGGAGCGCGACGCCCGTACCGGCGGCTTGCTGCGCACCGTCCCCGAAGGGGAGCAGGCCTCGGTGCGACTGGGCAACTGGACCGCCAGCGGCACCGCCACCCCGCAGGCCGAGAGCATCACTTACGCCCTCACCATCGACACCAACGACTTCAACCTCCTCGTGCTGCGCTACGCCGCCGTGCTGCAGGACCCCGAGCACTCCGCCGACCTCCAGCCGCGTTTCCGCCTGCAGATACTCAACCAGAACAACGAACTCATCGACTCGTGCAGCATGGCCGACTTCATCGCCAACCCCTCCCTCGTGGGCGGCGGGAGCGGAAGTGCGCAGGAGTGGCACCAGGCCGCCAACGAGGTGCTGTGGAAAGACTGGACCACCGTGGGACTCGACCTCAGCCCCTACGGTGGGCAGACCATCCTCATCCGCCTGATTACCAACGACTGCGGCGAGGGCTCCCACTTCGGCTACGCCTACTTCACCCTGGGCTGCTCGTCGAAGCGCATGCGCTCAGAAGGCTGCAGCAACGTGCCCAGCAACCGGTTCACCGTGCCCTCGGGATTCAACTACCGCTGGTACTCCAACGCCGACAACACCACCCTCTCAGACTCGGCGAGCATCTGGGTGGCGTCGGACAACAGCAAGACCTACTACTGTGAGCTCTCCTTCGTGGACAACCCCTCGTGCCGCTTCACCATGAGCGCTTTCGCCGGCGCGCGCTTCCCGCTGGCCATCATCGACACCGCCCTCAGCGCCAGCGGCTGCCAGTACGACCTGGTGCTGAGCAACCACAGCACCATCTCGCCCGACGGCATCAACCCCCTGGGGACCGGCGAACCCTGCGAGACAGGCCTGTGGCTGCTGCCCGACAGCACCACCTCCACCGCCGCCAGCCTCAGCTTCCACTTCGCCGACACGGGGAGGATGGACATCACCCTCATTGCCGGCATCGCCGATGACCAATGCACCGACACCCTGCGACGCACCATCCACATCACGAAGCCCTTCCCCGAGGCCTCCCTCGCGGGACGCGACCGCCGCTGCAGCAACGAAGGCGCCGACACCCTGCGGGTGCTGAACGCCGTCTCCTACACCTGGCAGGGTGGCGGCAGCAGTCCGCTGCTCCTGGCCCCCCTGGCCGACACCACGGTGAGCTGCTTCACGGTAGACTCCAACGGCTGTCCTGACACCCTCAGCCATACCCTCCATGTGCTTCCGGCCTACTTCATCCACCGCGACGACTCCATCTGCAACAGCGCCAGCGAGTACCTATGGATTGACACCACCATTGCCATCGAGCAGGAGGAGGGCATCATCAGCCGCACCCGTCCCATGACCACCACCGAGCTGTGCGACAGCATCTTCACCCTCAACCTGACCCTCATGCCCACCTACGACATACACCACTACGACACCCTCTGCCACGATGTGGGGCAGCCCTTCTTCGACACCGTCCTCGACTCCACGGGCGTCTACCTGCACCCC
The DNA here is from genome assembly GCA_902775135.1 of uncultured Bacteroidota bacterium. GTDB lineage: Bacteria > Bacteroidota > Bacteroidia > Bacteroidales > P3 > Colimorpha. The sequence goes on from CACYKY010000006.1 coordinate 53,547, forward strand.
GACAGCACATACTTCGGCTGCGACAGCCTGGTGACGATGCACCTGGTCGTTGTGCCGCGCTCCTATGCCACCGACCAGCTGACCGTCTGCGACTCGCTGCGCTGGATTGACGGGAACCTCTACCTCGCCGACACCCTCGGTGCCCTCGACACCCTGTCCACCCCGCGGGGATGCGACAGCGTGGTCACCCTCGACCTCACGGTCCACTACTCCACCTATGAACTCACGACAGACACCTTCTGCATGGGGAGCCAGTACCTCTTCCGCGACCACACCTTCACCGAAGGCGGCTACTATGCCGACACCTTGGGCACCATGCACAGCTGCGACAGCGTGCTGGCCCTCGACCTGACACGCCTCGCCCTGCCGCAAATAACCATTGCCCACGACTACGACTGCGACAGCCTCTACCACCACATCACGGCACAGAGCGATGTGGCGTACCTGGTGTGGTCGGCCTCGCCCTACGACCCCTCCCTCGACGGGCAGGAATACAACGCCGCGATAGATGTCCATCCGCTGCAGAGCACCGAATACACCCTCTATGCCGACTACGCCGAAGTGCCCCACTGCCCAGCGACCACCAGCGTCACCCTGGGGCCGGAGAAAAAGCCTGTGGCCCAGATGAGGGTCATTCCCATCGCCCTTGTGTCGCCAGCCAACGAATTCGACGCCTATGACAACAGCTACGAGTATGCCGAGCGCGCGTGGTACGTCAACGGCATCCGCCAGGCCGAGACCTCGCGCCACCTGCACTCCACGGCTCCCGAAGGTGCTGACACCGTTCGCGTCACCCTCGCCGTAGGCGACGGCCACTGCACCGACTCCTCGATAACGCTCATCCCCGTGCTCTTCAGCAACTTTGCAGCGCCCAACACCTTCACCCCCGGCGCCGACGACAACAACACCTTCATGCTGCATACCACCGGCATCCTGCAGGGCGAATTGCGCATCTACAACCGGCGCGGCATGCTTGTCTTCCAGACCAGCGACCTCACCGAGCCGTGGGACGGCACCTCCCTCAGCGGCGACCCCTGTCCCATGGGCAGCTATGTGTGGGTGCTCCACTACCATGCCGTCACCCGTCCCGGAGCCACCATGGAAGCCTCGGGCTCCATCCTCCTCCTCCGATAAAGATGCTAATAATTCTCCAATCCTCTAATTCTTGATGACATAAAGGATGTTCTATAAATACGTTTAAAAGAAAACCCCTATGGGGTATAATTGTTGATAATTAAATATTTGCTATTGAAAGAAATGCCCTACGGGCAATTAATAGAAATTACCATAAAAAGTAGTGATACAAAAGCGGGGCGACATGCATTGGCATGTCGCCCCGCTCATAGGATGGTTCCGCAGAAGGCGGATTAGGCGTTCTTGTATTTTTCGATCTGCACCTTGAGGGTGTCGACGCCGTCGGCGACGGCCTGCTCAAAGGAGTCGGCCTGCTTGGTCACAAAGAGGTCCTTGCCGGGCACATAGAGGCGGATTTCGGCAATCTTGTTGTTGTTGCTCTCGGGCTTTTCGACCTTGAGGGTCACCTCGCACTTGTCGGCGTTGTCAATCATGCGGTCGAGTTTGGCCACCTTGTCGTTGATGTACTTCTCGAGTTTCTCGTCGGCGCGGAATTTCACCGAATTGATGATAGTGTTCATAATATCCTCCTTTTTTATTGGGTTTGTTGTTATTATTGTCTCTTTTTTCTGCCGCGAGGGAAGGCGTGGGCGTAGACCTCCTGCAGGTGTTCGCGGGTGACGTGGGTGTAGACCTCGGTGGTAGCCAGGTTCTCGTGGCCGAGCAGCTCCTTGATGGCCTGTATGTTGCCTCCCTCGTTGAGGATGTGGGTGGCGAAGCTGTGGCGGAACACGTGGGGGCTGATGCGGTCGGCGTTGGAGAGAAGGGTCATGTATTTTCTCACCACGCGGTAGATCTCGTTGGTGTTGATCTGCCTGCCTTTACGGTCCACGAAGAGCCATTCGCTCACTCCTTTTTCCTGCTCCTTTAACGCAAGAAATTGTTGAATATTGTGTGCAAGTTCAGATTCTATGGGTATGATTCGTTCTTTATTCCTCTTTCCCAGCACTTTGATGGTCAGCGCGGAGAAGTCGACCGAGGCCACGCGGAGACCCGCCAGCTCGGAGCGGCGGATGCCTGTCTCGTAGAGCATGCGAAGCATCAGGCGGTCGCGCTGGCCGAGGAAGTCGTCGGCGAAGAGCCCCTCGTCGTAGAGGTGCTCCACCTCGTTCTCCTTGAAGAAGACGGGCAGACGCTTGGGCTGGCGTGGGGCAGAGACCTTGGCCATGATGTCGCGGTCGTAGAGACCATGGCGGCGCAGGTAACGGAAGAAACTGCTCAGTGACGAGAGACGCCGTTTGACGGTGCCGGGATTCTCGCCGCGGTCCATGTGGTCCATCTGCCAAGAGCGCACCTCGCGGGCGGTGAGGTCGTCGAGGTCGGTGATCTGCTGGGACTCAAGCCACTGGGCGAAATCCTCGAGGTCGCCGATATAGTTGTGCACCGTCCCAAGGGCCAGTCGGCGCTCGTGGGCGATGTAGTTGTGGAAACGGTCTATGGCTTCGGCGACTTTCATATCACAAGTTTGATTTTGCAAAATTACACAAAAAAAAGCATCCGTGCAAATAAAAAATGCGTTCGTACAATAAAAAAACACTTTTTGAGTTATGCAATAAAAAAACAAAAACACATTATACCATGGACATCAATACCCTGAACATCGACGAAAGTGCCAAGCTGAATGTGAAGTCTTGGCTCGAAGGCGAATACGACGAGGCCACCAAGCAGGCCATCCGCGACATGATGAGCAACCCCAACGAACTCAACGAGAGCTTCTACCGCCACCTGGAATTCGGCACCGGCGGTCTGCGCGGCATCATGGGTGTCGGCACCAACCGCATGAACAAATACACGGTGGCTATGGCCACCCAGGGCTTGGCCAACTATGTGAAGAAAGTCAACCCCAACGAGAAAGAGCTGCGCGCCGCCATCAGCCACGACAGCCGCAACCACAGCCGCGAGTTTGCCGAGATTACGGCCAACGTGCTCGCCGCCAACGGTTTCAAGGTCTACCTCTTCGACGGCATGCGTCCCACGCCGGAGTTGAGCTTCGCCGTGCGTCATTTCAACTGCCACACCGGCGTGATGCTCACCGCCAGCCACAACCCCAAGGAATACAACGGCTACAAAGCCTACTGGAGCGACGGCTGCCAGCTCACCGCCCCCCACGACACCGCCGTCATCGACGAGGTGCTGAAAATCAAGTCCGTCTCCGACGTGAAGATGAGCGGCGGCGAGAAGAACATCATCACCATCGGCGAGGAGCTTGACAAAATATACCTGGCCCGCGTGGAAAAGAACGCGCTGAACCCCGAGGTTATCAAGAAGCACCACGACGTGAAGATTGTCTACACCCCGCTGCACGGCACCGGCATTGTGCTCATTCCCCGCATGCTGAAGCAGTTGGGCTTCACCAACGTCAACGTCGTCGAGGCACAGGCCGTGCCCGACGGCAACTTCCCCACCACCCCCAGTCCCAACCCCGAGGAGAAGCCCGCCATGAAGATGGCCGTGGACCTGGCCAAGGAGATCGACGCCGACATCGTCTTTGCCTCCGACCCCGACGCCGACCGCGTGGGCGTAGCGGTGAAGCGCCCCGACGGGGAGTGGATGCTCCTCAACGGCAACCAGACCATGAGCGTGCTGTTCTACTACATCGTCAAGCAATGGCAGGAGAAGCAGCTGCTCACCGGCAACGAATACATGGTGAAGACCATCGTCACCAGCGAGCTGCCCGCCGACATTGCCACCCGTGCCGGTATCAAGATCTACGACGTGCTGACCGGATTCAAGTTCATCGGCGCCAAGATCAAGGAACTGGAAGGCATTGAGACCTTCATCGCCGGCGGCGAGGAGAGCTACGGCTACATGATTGGCGACTTCGTGCGCGACAAGGACGCTGTGGCCGCCTGCTCGATGATTGCCGAGATTGCCGCCTGGGCGCTGGAGCAGGGCAAGACCTTCTTCGACGTGCTGGTGGACATCTACCGCCAATACGGCTTCTACAAAGAGGGGCTGCTGAGCGTGGTGCGCAAGGGCAAGAGCGGTGCCGAAGAGATACAGCAGATGATGCGCGACTACCGCAACAACCCGCCCGCCGAGATCGACGGCGAGAAGGTGATATGCATCAAGGACTACCAGGTGCTTGAGAGCAAGGACCTCGTCAGCGGCAAGGTCACCAAGATCAACCTGCCGAAGAGCAACGTGCTGCAGTTCTTCACTGACAAGGGCAACAAGATCACCGTCCGTCCCAGTGGCACCGAACCCAAGATCAAGTTCTACTTCGGCGTCAAAGGCGAGCTCTGCTGCCCCGAATGCTTCGACAAGACCAACGATGAACTCGACGCCAAGATTGAGAGCATCAAGCGGAGCATGAACCTCTGCTAATGGCATGAACCTACCGTCGAAAATACTGGAAGAGGCAGTGGAGCAGCTGGCGAGTCTGCCGGGCGTGGGAAAACGGTCGGCGCTGCGCTATGCGCTGTTCCTCATGGGACAAGACGAGCTGAAGGTGCGCGACTTGAGCGAGAGCCTGAAGCGTTTGAAGACCCACCTGCACCACTGCCGCTATTGCCACAATGTGAGCGACACCGAGGTGTGCCCCATCTGCAGCAGCGAGAAACGCCAGAAAGGCATCGTATGCGTGGTGGAGAACGTTCAGGACGTGATGGCTGTGGAGAACACGCAGCAGTACCGCGGCCTCTACCATGTGCTGGGAGGTGTCATCTCGCCCATCGACGGTATCGGCATCTCCGACCTGGAGATAGCCTCGCTCATCCGCCGTGTGCAGACGGGCGACCCCGCACCTGTTGAGGAGGTTATCCTGGCCCTGCCCACCACCATGGAGGGCGACACCACCAACTACTACATCAACAAGCAGCTGCAGCCCTTGGGGGTGAAAGTCACCACGTTGGCCCGTGGCGTCGCCGTGGGCGACAGCCTGGAGTACGCCGACGAGATCACCCTCGGCCGCAGTATCATGCACAGAATACCGTTTGAAAGTTGAAAATTGAGAATTGAAAATTGAAAGTTTTATTTATTATCACAACTTTTCTGGGGCTTTTGGCTTGCGGTCAGAGTAATCAGAATAATTCGAGTAATCCGGATACTCAGAGTATTCAGAATACTCAGAATGATTCGATTTCCCTCGACGAGGCCATCGGCGAGATGCTGCTGGTGGGGTTCCGCGGAACGGCAATTGACAGCACGAACCATATCTGGCGCGACATCCGCGACTACTATGTGGGCAGCGTCATCCTCTTCGACTACGACGCCCCCACAGGCACCCGCGGCCGCAACATCAAGGGAGCCCAGCAGGTGAAAGCCCTCTGTGCGCAGTTGCGCGCGCTCAACCCCTCCCTGCTCATCGGCATCGACCAGGAGGGAGGCAGCGTCAGCCGCCTCAGCACACGCTACGGATTTCCCAACATCATGTCGGCACAGAAAAGCGCGACCTTGGGCCCCGACACCGTGCGCCATTATGCACGGCTCACCGCCAAATTGCTCCACGACCTCGGCATCAACCTCAACTTCGCCCCCGTGGCCGATGTCAATGTCAACCCTTCCTGCCCCGTCATCGGAGGCATGGGACGCTCCTTCTCGGCCGACACCGCTGTGGTGGCCCGCTGCTGCGCCCTCTGGATCGATGAGCAGCGCGCCCAAGGAGTTGTGAGCTGTCTGAAGCATTTCCCCGGTCATGGTAGCGCCAAGGGCGACACCCACAAGGGGTTGGTGGACGTCACCGAGACCTGGCAGCGTCGCGAGTTGGCCCCCTACCGCAACAGCGGCCTCGACGAGCAGACCATGGTGATGACTGCCCACGTTATCAACCGCCAACTCGACCCTGCGGGCCTGCCCGCATCCCTCTCGCCGAAGATTACCTCTTACCTGCGCGACAGCATTGGTTTCCATGGAGTCATCGTTACCGACGACCTGGCCATGGGTGCCATCAGCGGCCAGTACAGCCTGGAACAGACCGTGCGCATGGCCCTCGAGGCCGGCGCCGACCTGCTGTGTCTAAGCAACAACGGCGGCCACTACGACCCTAACATCGTACCCAAGGTGGTGAAGATCATCAAGAAACTCGTCGCCGACGGCACCGTCAGCGAAGAGCGCATCCGGCAGTCGGCCCGCCGCATCCGCTCCCTCGTGCGGTAAGAAAAAATGTTAAAAGTGTGAGCCCAAAAAGGCAGTTCGTACTCTTTATAGTGTATGGGGGTAATTGACCCCATCCGGATAGAGAGAAATCGATTCATTAAAAAACTATGATTATGTCACACAACATTATGAAAAGTATGGCTGTCGTCGCCCTGAGCACCTTGCTGCTAACGGGCTGCAGTAAAGAAAACAGGGTTCCCCATGCAACCGATGTTTTTACTTCGGGTTGCCTTGACACCAAATTTGAAGAGGATGAGGAGCAATGGAAGGTGTATTGGAATCAAGGAAATCTGATTGTCGCACACATGGGATGGATGGTTCCTTGCGACCTGCACGACGTGACGGTCGACATCGATGTGGAAGGCTCTATAGTAACCATCAACGAATGCGGACATGGTGGCGAGGTTGACTGCATCTGCAATCGATACAACACCTTCAACCTTGTCGGCCTCGACCACGGCACCTATACCTTTGTCTTCAAGGTCTGCGGGGAAGAAATGCACCGACAGGAATATACCATTTAAATCCTTGGGATATAAACTTTTATTCACGAAACGGCAAAAAACATTTTGCCGTTTCGACATTTATGTGTATCTTTGCACTTATCGACAATAAGCAAACATAAATAATAACACATTAAACGATTGAACATTATGGCAAAAGAAGTGAACGACGCGGATGCAACGAAGCTGGAAAAGCTGAAGATACTGCAGAGCACGCTGGACAAAATTGAGAAGAGCTACGGCAAGGGTTCCATCATGAAGCTGGGCGACCGTCCCGACGAGCAGCTGGACGTCATCTCCACCGGCAGCATCAGCCTGGACATGGCCCTGGGCGTGGGCGGATTCCCCCGCGGCCGAGTCATCGAAATCTATGGCCCCGAGAGCTCCGGTAAGACCACCTTGGCCATCCACGCCATCGCCGAATGCCAGAAAGCCGGCGGCATTGCCGCCTTCATCGACGCCGAGCACGCCTTCGACAGCTTCTACGCCAAGAAACTGGGTGTAGACATCAACAACCTCCTCGTTTCGCAACCCGACAACGGCGAGCAGGCCTTGGAGATTGCCGACAACCTGATCCGTTCCGGCGCTATCGACATCATCGTCATCGACTCCGTGGCCGCCCTGACCCCCAAGGCCGAAATAGACGGCGACATGGGCGACAGCAAGGTGGGTCTCCAGGCACGTCTGATGAGCCAAGCCATGCGCAAGCTCACCGCCACAATCAGCAAGACCAACTGCTGCTGCATCTTCATCAACCAGCTGCGCGAGAAGATTGGCGTCCTCTTCGGCAACCCCGAGACCACCACCGGCGGCAACGCCCTGAAGTTCTACGCCTCGGTGCGTATCGACATCCGCCGCACGCAGGCCATCAAAGACGGCGACCAGAACATCGGCAACCGTGTGAAGGTGCGCGTGGTGAAAAACAAAGTGGCACCCCCCTTCCGCCAGTGCGAGTTCGACCTCATGTTCGGCGAAGGAATCAGCAAGCTGGGTGAGATTATCGACCTCGGCGTTGACCTCGACATCATCCACAAGAGCGGCTCGTGGTTCAGCTACGGCGACGCCAAGCTGGCACAAGGCCGCGAGGCCCTGAAACAACTGCTGCGCGACAACCCCGAGCTCTGCGACGAGCTGGAAGGCAAAATCCGCCAGGCCCTGAAAGACAAACAGAACGCTGAAGAATAATGTACGTCATTGACGAAGAACGAGAAGAGCGCGACATACAGGCCAAATACGAAGAACTCATCGAAGCCTGTCAAGCGTTGAAGCCCCTCACAAAGGACGAGGAGGCCAATATCTTCCGTGCCTTCCAAATGGCCAAGAAAGCCCATGCCGGCACCCGTCGCAAGAGCGGCGAGCCCTATATCTTCCATCCGTTGGCGGTGGCCCTCATCGCCGCCAAGGAGGTGGGACTCGGCCCCACGGCCGTCATCTGCGCCCTGCTGCACGATGTGGTGGAGGACACCGACATTACCCTCGACGAGCTGCGCATGGTTTTCGGCGACCGCGTGGCACGCATCGTCGACGGTGTGACAAAGATTGAGGATGTGATGGTGTTGCAGCAGTCGGAGAGCAAGCAAGCTGAGAACTATCGCAAGATACTGCTCTCGATGTGCAACGACGCCTATGTCATCTTCCTCAAGCTCTGCGACCGTCTGCACAACATGCGCACCCTCGGGTCGATGAAGGAGACCAAGAAACTCATCATAGCCTCCGAGACCTCCTACCTCTATATCCCCCTGGCTCACCGGCTGGGACTTTACACCATCAAGACCGAGTTGGAGGAGTTGGTGATGAAATACACCAACCCCGAGAAATACAACGAGATAGCTGCCAAGATAGCCGCTACGGCGGGTACCGGTGAGCAACTCCACAAATGTCTGGTCGACCCCGTACGCCAGATGCTCGACGCCCACGGATTCCAGTACACCATCAAGACCCGCGTCAAATCGGTCTACAGCTGCTGGAAGAAGATTGAGAACAAGCATGTCTCCTTCGAAGAAATCTACGACCTCTACGCCATGCGCATCATACTCCACGGCGTACCCCGCGAGAAAGAGAAAGAGGAGTGCTTCAAGGTCTACGCCCTCATCTCCGAGCAGTTCGACCCCAACCCCACACGCTTCCGCGACTGGATTACCCACCCCAAAAACAACGGCTACGAGAGTCTTCAGACCACCGTCATGACTCCCATAGGCACATGGGTGGAGATACAGATACGCACCGAGCGTATGGACACCATCGCCGAAAAGGGTATGGCGGCCCACTTCCTCTACAAAGAGGCGCACCCCGAGGAGAACATCGAGAACAACCCCGTCGAGGAGTGGCTGCAGCAGATACGCACCTCGCTCGAACAGAGCGACAAGAGCGCCCTCGACTTGGTGGAGGAATTCAAGGAAGCCCTCTATACTAAAGAGATATACCTCTTCACCCCCAAGGGAAAGACCATCACGCTACCCAGTCGCAGTACGGTACTTGATTTCGCCTACGCCATCCATACCGACCTCGGCGACCATTGCATCGGAGCCAAGGTCAACGCCCGCGTCGTCAGCCGCAACGAGCGCCTCCACACCGGCGACCAGGTGCAGGTGCTCACCACCGCCAACACCCTGCCCACGGAAGAGTGGCTAGGCCAATGCCAGACCCCCCATGCCAAAGAGGCCATCAAGGATTTCCTTCGCTCACACAAAAAAGAGTATGCCGCCGAAGGCCGCCGTCGCCTCAAGGGCTACATGGACAAGCTGCACCTCAAGGACAACCCCCAGAACTGGGGCCAGCTGAAACGCTTCCTCGGCAACGCGTCGGACATCGACGTGCTCTACGACCTGGCCGTCGGCGCCGTCACCGAACACCAGGTGGCCGAATGCTTCGGCAAGGCACGCCCCAAGCCCAACCTCATCTTCCTCGACCACTACAAGGAGGAGAACACCCCCTTCCTGCTCGACAAAGAGTATGAGCACCTGCCCACCGAGACAGCCTCGTGCTGCAAGCCCGTGCAGGGCGACCAGGTGGTGGGCATCGTGCAGGGCGACCGCATCATGGTGCACCGCACCAACTGCCGCGAAGCCATGAACGAGATGGCCAACCACGAGAACCACATCGTCCGTGCCAAATGGCGTCCTGGCGAACAGCTCTCCCTCCTCACCGGCATATCCCTCACCGCCATCGACCGCAAAGGCCTCCTACAGGAGATTACAGGCCACATCTCCGAGGAGCTGGACCTCAACATGCGTGCCATCACACTTGAAGCCTCCGAAGGCGTGGCCCGCGGCATCATCATGCTATATGTCAACAATGTGGAAGGCCTCAACGGCCTGATTGAGAAACTGAAATCCATCGATGGAATCGAAGACGTCAGACGCATTTGAAAGACTTTCGGACATTCTGGACACCCTCCGAAAAGAATGTCCGTGGGACCGGAAACAGACCATGAAGTCGCTCCGCTACCTCACCATCGAGGAGGTGCACGAACTGAGCGAAGCCATCGTACAAATTGAAAATTTAAAATTGAAAATTGAAAACGGCGACGCGGACGAAGAGTCGGCAAAGTCTCAATTTTCAACTTTCAATTTTCAATTGATGAAGGAACTCGGCGACCTGGCTATGCACATCCTTTTCTACTGCAAGATAGCCGAGGAGGAAGGCCTTTTCAGCACCGCCGACGTATACAACGCCATCAGCGACAAACTCATCTCCCGCCACCCCTTCATCTACGACAAGGAGAACTACCACGGAGAGAACTGGGAGCAGCTGAAGATGCGCGAGGGGCGCAAGAACGTCCTCGAAGGCGTCCCTGCCTCGCTGCCCACGCTCGTCAAAACCGTCCGTATGCAGGAAAAGGTGTCTGGCAGCACCGAGAACACGCAGGAGCCCAGCGAGATGACCGAGGAGGAATTCGGCCAAAAACTCTTCGACCTCATCGACTGGGGACGCCGGCACGGCATCAATGCCGACGATGCCCTCAGCCTCGCCAACCGACGCTTCGCCGAACTCCACTCCGGTGACCCAAAATAGCGCCCTATCCCTCAGTCCCTTTACACGTTAACGACTGTTAAATATGGCTAAATTTTGGTCATATCCCAAAAAAGTCGTATTTTTGTAGATTGTTTTTGAAACTAACAATTAACCTATTTATATATTAATCAATAAACTAAAACATGAGAAAATTTATCAATTTAGTGGCTTTAGCGGCGCTACTCTTCGTACCGTCGCTAGCCAAGGCACAGACAGACGACTGCTCCACAGCAGTCTCTGTTACGGCACAAACGCCTTTCACCGAAGGCTTTGAGACCGGGAGCATGCCCAACTGCTGGACGCAGGACGGCACCTCGAACACATGGTCGGTTGCCACCGGCGATTACAGCACAAGCACCGGCGCCCATGCCGGAACCTACAACGTCAAGGTCAACATCGCCAGCTATAGCGGCACCAGTGCCAAACTGGTCACTCCCCTGCTGGACCTCAGCGACATCACCAATGCCCAGCTCAACTTCTGGCATGTGCAGCGCTCCTGGGGTGGAGACATCGACGAATTGAACATCTACTACCGCACCTCTCCGACCGGCGAGTGGACCCTGCTGCAAAACTATTCCTCTGCCTTTGGCAGCTGGACAGAAGAGACCATTACCCTTCCCAATACCAGCGCCACTTACCAGATTGCTTTCGAAATGACTACCCACTACGGATATGGCGTGGGACTCGACGACATTGTCATCGGAGCCGCTCCCACTTGCATCCGTGTAGAGAACATCACCACCTCGGATGTGGACAGCAACAACATCACGCTCAGCTGGACTGACACCCTGAACTCCGGGGCGAGCTACACTATCAACTATTGGGCCAACAACGGCACCGACACCCTCACCACCACCTCCACTACCAATACAGCCGTCATCACCAACCTCAACGCCTCCACGGCCTACACTTTCGAGGTGATTGCCAACTGCGGCGGCGACGACCATTCAATGCCTGTCAGCGCCACTTTCCGTACCACCTGCGGTCAGATGCAAATTCCCTACTTTGCAGACTTTGAGGACATCGCCTACAACGGCGCCTGGCCCGATTGTTGGAACCGCATCCTCATGCACAACACCGACCCCTCTGTCAACTACAACGACAACCACACTCCCAATGGTGAATACGCCATGTACATGCAGGCTTACTATGACCACAACATGTTTGCCACTAGTGCTATTCCTTTGACAGGCAACAACATCTATGTGCGTTTCTGGGCCCGCATGATCAATGGCGGCTGGCTCAAAGCCGGCGTCATGACCAACCCTAACGACACCAGCACCTTCACCCCATTGGTGAATGTAAACGGCAGCGACTGGACAGAATATGAATTCAACACTGCCACTCTCGATCCCGACTCCACCTATTATGCCGCTTGGATGGGCTATGGTACCAGCTATTGGGGCGCCCTTGCCATGGTGGACGACATCTACATCAACGAGATTCCCTCCTGCCTCCGTGTGACCGAGGTCGCCCTCGACAGCGCCTCCGTCGACGAATTGTACATCCACTGGGTGGACGATGTCAACACCGGCGCCACCTACACCGTCAACTACTGGGCCAACAGTTCCACCGACACCCTGTACGTCACTGCATCCACCACTTCCACCACCCTAACAGGTCTCAATGCCAACACGCTGTACAACGTGACGATTACCCCCAACTGCGCTGACGGCGATGCCGAGAGTTCGCCCGTCTACGGCTTCCGCACCGGCTGCGGCGCCACGACGCTTCCCTTCTTTGTCGACTTTGAGGACGCTGCCTTCAACGGTGCCTGGTACCCCTGCTGGGACAGCACCATCCACGCCGGCACCGATCCTTCGGTCAACTACGTGTTCAACCACACCGCCAATGGCCAATATAGCATGTACCTCCAGGCCACCTCTGACCAGAGCTACAACCTGGTGGTCGGACCCACGATGGATGCCACCGGCAACAACATCTACTGCCGCTTCTGGGCCAACCTGCAGGGTGGCTGGATCAAAGCCGGTGTCATCACCAACCCGCGCGACACCAGCACCTTCATCCCCATGGTGACCATCCAGGGTGTCAACGGATGGAACGAATATGAGTTCAACACCGCCTCCCTCGACGCCACCGCCAACTATCGCATTGCATGGCTGTGCTACAACACTGCTTCCTATGGCACTGCCCAGATTGGCGGCCTCGACGACATCTACATCGGCGAGATTCCTTCTTGCCTGCGCGTGAGCGACCTTGCCGTCAGCGCCTCCGACAGCGCCAGCATCACCCTCAGCTGGATTGACACCCTGAACGGCGGTGCCACCTACACCGTCATGGTTGGCGACTCCGTGGTTGCCACCGGTGTGAACGGCACCACCTACACCGTCACCGACCTCAGCGCCAACACCCTTTATACCTTCAGCGTGGCCGTTGAATGCGGCAGTGAGACCTCCGAAGCCCAGTCCATCAGCGCCCGCACCGAATGTGGCATCATGCCGCTGCCTTACGTCGAAGACTTCGAGAGCCACACCTCGGATGCGGCTCCCCTCTGCTGGAACAACCTCAACGGCTCCGCCTTCGTCCGCAACTACTCCGCCCATGGTGGTAACAAGCGCCTCGATTTCCGTGGCTCCAACAGCACCATCGCCGTCATGCCCCGTTTCGAGCAAGAGGTGAACACCCTGCAGATGACCTTCTGGACCCGTCCCGAGGGCGACTACGCCTCCTGTGGTACTTTCTCGGTGGGCTACATGACCAACCCCACCGTCGACAGCACATTTGTCGAACTGGCCAACTACAACTACACCGACTTTGTCGATGGCTATAGCGTCGATTACGGCGAGCGCACCGTGATGTTCAACGTCGCTCCCGAAGGCGCCTACATCGCTTTCCGCCACAACGCCAATGTCAGTAACTACTACTGGTATGTCGACGACATCAATGTCGAGGTCCTGCCCGACTGCGTGCCCGTGGCACTGCTTGCTGTCGACACCGTCACCGCTACCGATGCCACCATCCACTGGTCTGCCGATGCAAACCAGTCGGCATGGTTTGTCATGGTCGACAGCATCGTCTACGATGCCTCCGACACCGTCTTCACCATTCCCAACCTCGAGGCCAGCACAGGCTACACCGCCTACGTGGCTGCCAACTGCAGCGGCGACACCTCGTCGTGGCAGAGCATCGACTTCCGCACCGACTGTGCCAACGGCTCGTGCGACATCGTCGTTGCCGCCGACGACTCTTATGGCGACGGCTGGAATGGCGCTGCCATCAAGTTCTTCCAATACGGCACCGAGGTGGCATCCTACACAATGCCCTCCTCCGGCCACAACGACACCGCCACCATCCGTGTCTGCTCCGGCGCACCCGTGACCTTCAACTGGCAGACCGGCTCCTATGACTACGAGGCCAGCTACGTCATCTTTGACGGCGCCGGCAGCGAGGTTTACAACTCCGCCAACGGTGGTGTGAACCACAGCGACAGCATCCTCGATGCTTGCCCCACCTGCCTCACTCCCACCGGCGTGATGGCCACCGCCATCGACTCCAATAGCATCACCTTCGCTTGGACCGAACTTGACGACGTGGCCGAATACCTCATCTCCTTCGATGGAGGTGCCTACACTGCTGGTCTCTACGGCACCGAGAGCTACACCGGCCTCACCCCCAACACCGCCTACTCCTTCAGCGTGAAGGCTGTCTGCGCTGTCGGCGACACCTCCTCGGCCCGCACCATCACCGTGCGCACCGCCTGCGGCGTCATGACCCTCCCCTACACCAATGATTTCGAGAGCGAGACCTTCGGCAACCTGCCTTCCTGCTGGAACAGCACCGGTGCCACCGGTACCTCCTACTGGGGCGAGACCTATCCCGCCGTCTACGACTCCCACGCCCACAGTGGAGACAATGCTGTCCGCTTTGAAGAAATCAACGACACCAGCATCATTGCCACTGAAGGCGTACCCCTGTCTGGCGACAGTATCTACGTCTCCTTCTGGGGTGCCACTACAACAGGCTACAGCGGAAGCGTTAACCTTGAAGCCGGCGTCATGACCGACGTCGCAGACGCCTCCACCTTCATCCCCCTGCTGACCATCAGCGGTGCCAGCGACTACGCCCTGCGTGAATTCAACACCACCAGCCTCACCGCCTACCACGACTCCATCTTCCACATTGCCTTCCGCTACATCTCCACCGATACCTACAGCTCCGCCGACATCGACGACATCAACATCCGTCTCGACGAAGGCTGCATGTACCCCGCCAACCTTGTGGCTACACCCAGTTCCGACGACGTTGCCCTGGAGTGGAACACCAATGGTGTCACCGGCATCTACGCCATCGAATATCGCCTCGCCGGCGGCTCCTGGAGCGTTGCCGAGACCACCACTGACACCCTCTACACCATCGACAGCCTCGCCGCTGCCACTGCCTACGAGGTCCGCGTGGGCTTCCTCTGCGGAACCGATACCCTCTGGGTCTCCTCGTCCTTCCAGACTAACTGCACCCTGCTTCCCGTGCCCTACGCCGAGAACTTCGACGCCTACGCCAACGATGTGATGCCTCCGTGCTGGGGTTGGTCCAGCGTCAGCGCCACCCACTGGGACGGCGGTGTCTTCCTGCGCCCCTACCACGGCGGCGGCAGCGAATATGTCGTTGTGCCTGAGCTCGACGGTGCCATCTCCAAGCTGAAGATTGAATTCGACACCAAGGTCGGCACCATCGCCGAAAACGACGGTATCCTCATCGGCGTGGCCGATGCCGGCGGCACCCTGCTCGCCTGGCTCGACACCATCCAGGATGCCAACTTCTCGCGCAACAACCACGTCCGCAAGACCATCTACTTCACCAACTACAACATGCCTGCCAGTGCTGCCCGTGTGGCCTTCGCCCAGTACCGCAACTGGGGCGAATGGGCTCTCATCGACAATATCAACATCGAGGAGCTCCCCGACTGCTATCCCGTCGACAACCTCGTTGGACACAATCTGGACGACATCGAGAACACCACCTTCACCTGGACGCCCCAGGGCTTTGCCGGTGAATGGCAGGTCTACGTCGACACCGTCACCGTCGACATCGATTCCCTTGCCTCGATGCCCGACAGCCTCTTCACCACTGTCTACGACACCACCTACACCCTGCCCATCGGAGCTGTCCAGGGCGGCGGCATCTACAACTTCTTCGTCCGCAGCCAGTGCAGCGCCAATGACCACAGCGGTTGGGTGAAGAACGAATTCGGCGCCGGCACCATCATCATGGACCAGACCACCGACACCGTCACCGGTTGCGGCTTCGTGGTCTATGACAACGGCGGCCCCATCGCCGGCTATCTGGGCAACACCAGCACCGAGCTCGTGCTCCGCACCGAGAACGCTGGCAGCCAGCTGCAAATCTTTGGCGGCAAGTTCGGCTTCGGCATGGATCCCGCCACCCTCACCGTCTATGACGGCGAAGGCACCACCGGCGACGTGCTCTACACCTACAACACCGTCAACGGTCGCGACACGCTGCTCAACACCATCCTTGCCACCTCCACCACCGGTTCGCTGACCATCACCTTCACCGTCAGCGGCACCATGTGCCACACCGGCTACGAGCTCTACATCCGCTGCACCGACGGAGCCATCTGCCCGCGTCCCACCCAGCTGCATGCCGAGATGACCTCCGAGACCACCGCCACCGCTACTTGGGACGGCACGGCCTCCAACTACAACTTCTACTATCGTATCAGCGGCGGCACCTCTTGGATGCGCCAGTATGTCAACACCAACAGCGTCAACCTCACGGGCCTCGTGACCGACACAGTGTACGACATGTACGTTGTGGCCCTCTGCTCCGCCACCGACAGCTCCACCGCTAGCGCCATCCGCCAGCTGAGCACCTACGGCAGCACGCCTGAGCCCACCTACTACAACGTCACCGTCAACACCGCCAACGCAGTCATGGGCTCTGCCTCGGCCGACCACACCGGTAGCGTCGAGGAGAACACCGTAGTGACCGCCACGGCCGTTGCCAATGCCGGCTACCACTTCACCAACTGGACCTCCAACGGCAACGTTGTCTCCTCTGACAACCCCTACACCTTCACCCTCACCGCCGACATCACCCTCACCGCCAACTTCGAAAGCGATGGTAGCGAACCCGAGGGCATCAACGATGTCAACTCCGCCAACATTGCCCTCTACCCCAACCCCGCCACCACCACCGTCACCCTCACGGGCTTCGATGGCCAGGCCACGGTTACGATAGTCGACATGAACGGCCGCGCAATGGGTGAGTACACCGCCGACAACAACACCCTCACGATCGACCTCACGGGCTACGCCCAGGGCGCCTACTTCGTCCGCATCACCGGCGAGCAGGTCAACGCCATCCGCAAGCTCATCGTGAAGTAACACTCCCATAAGGGCCGCAGGCACTCCTGCAGCCCATCCTAACGGAATCCCCGCACGGTGGCGTGCGGGGATTTTTTTTGCCTTTACCCGCCGCATGGTGCCGCCAGGCATCAAGGGCTGCATGGGCAGGAGACGCTGCACGCTGCGTCTCTACAGAACGGGACAAAACCCTGTCAGACAGTCCGGGGAGCACAAAAAAAAGCCCCGCACAGGATGGATGCGGGGCTTTGGGCTGCCTTGCGGCAGGCATTCTATCACTTACTTGTTGTAGCGCTGGCACTCCTTGGGGGTGACGCAAGTGCCGGTGGCACGGGCCACGAGGATGCGCTCCTCGAGCACCTCGGCGGCGCTGGCGCTGATTTCGGGCAGGGTGCGGATAACCTTGTAGGCCTCGAATTTCATCTTGCGGCTAGTGTTGCCGACGTGGGTGATTTCGCCGTAGGCTTCGATGTAATCGCCGGCGTAGACGGGAGCCTTGAACTCGACCATGTCGTAGGCGCAGAAGAGACCTTCGTCGCCGTCTTGTTTGATAAGGAGCTCGGTGGCGACATCGCCGAAGAGATGGACCATGTGGGCACCGTCAACGAGGTTTCCGCCGTAGTGGGCGTCCTTGGCGCTCATGCGAACGCGGAGCATAGAAGTAACTGCCATATTTTTTTCTGTTTTAATTGTTTATATATTATTTTGTTTAACTATTGATTTCCAATCTATAACCTATAACCCATAACCCATATCCGCTATGGTTTCACGCTTGCAAAGATACACAAATTCAGCCGTCTGGCCAAATCTTTTTTTACCCTGTCGCCAAAACGGCGTATCTGATGAATCTATAGGACACACATAAACTTGCTGTCGTAGGAGCGACGGGCGTGGGGATAGACTGATGTGTGGGTGCCGGTGTGGATGGTGTCGTAGCCATGAGTGTCGAGGAAGGAGAAAAGTTCTTCGTGAGTAGCAAAACGGGCATCGAACCAACCGTCGAACCAATCACCAAAGGTGGTGTTTTCCTGTATGGTGTCAGCCAGTATCTCCTTTGGTATGGTGATGTCATAGGTGCTACTGCCGTAGTCGTTCCCGTCCTTATAGTCGGACAGGCTGGTACCGCTGCGCACAATGGCGAGTTCCGTATGATGGATGGTGTCGATGCTGATATAGCCCCAATCGCGCAGTTGCAAAAGGGCGGCGGCGCTGTTGGCCTCCCGGTCACTGCCGGGATGATGGATAATCTCGAGGCTGAGCACGTAGTCGCCTTTGAAGAGGGCTGGTTTATCCTTTTTGACCCAGCCTTCGGACATCATCTGCAGAAACAGAGCCAGACCCGTCACATCGTCGTACATGCGAACCGTGTCGCCGAGGGAGGTGTCTTTGTGGAAGGCATCGGCTTGCTGTTGGGAAACGAGGCGCTTGCCATCGACGGTGAGGGTGTAGGCCTCGGTCTCCACATGGTAGTGGGTGGTCCTGTTCTCGCGAAAACAGGATGTAAGCAGCAACGCCATTGTACAAAGCATCATCAGGGTCTTTGGCATGATGTTTTTTTATTAAAAAAAAACGGGACTGCCGCCAACATTTTTTTGACAGCAATCCCGTTTTGACGCATTAACGCATTGGCGCGTTACTTCTTGATGATGTAATCCACAAAGATGCCGGGGGTCTTGACGTTCTCGGGGGCGATGCTGCCGGTGGCAACGATCTCCTGCGGCTCGACAATGACGGTGTCGGCGGCGGTGGCCATCATGGGGCTGAAGTTCTGGCTGGTGCCCTTGTAGACTAGGTTGCCTTCCTCGTCGCTGATGTTGGCGCCGATGATGGCGACGTCGGCATGGACAGGTTTCTCAAGGAGATATTCCTTGCCGTCGACGGTGACCTTCTGCTTGCCGTTCTCAACGACGGTGCCGAGGCCAGTCTGGGTCAGCACACCACCGAGGCCTGCACCTGCTGCGCGGATCTGCTCGGCTAGGGTGCCCTGGGGCTGCAAGGTGACCTTCAGCTCGCCAGCGTTCATCTGGTCGATAGTGTTGTTGTTGGTGCCAATGTGGGTGGCAATGAGTTCTTTCACCTGATGATTGGTGATGAGTTTACCGACACCGACCTCGGGATAGGCGGTGTCGTTGCAGATGATGGTGAGATTCTTGACATTGCGAGCCACGAGCTCGTCAATGAGAGCGATGGGGTTACCCACGCCGAGAAAACCACCAACCATTACGGTCATGCCGTCCTGAATTTTGTCGGCGGCCTCTTTTACTGTGACAAATTTCTTCATGATATATACTATTTTACTTATTGTTGCGTTATTAATTTCAAAATGCAAATATACTACATTTTTTGCATTCCGAAAAAAAAATTTGTGGGAATGGCGAAATATGAGTATTTTTGCACTTGAAAACTAACGAGAAAAAACAAGATGAAGAAACTGCTTTTGGCGCTTGTAATCATGGGTTTTGCCACTATGGTCAGCGCTCAGGAATACATCGAACCAGTGGAAAAATGGAAAGTGGCTGAGGTGTGGGGCAACAACTACCACGGATGGTCGTTCCATCAAGATGTGGAGGTCGATTTCACCGTCGAAGGACAAGATGGCCGCTTCACTCCCACCGACGCCGAGATTGCCGATGCCGAATATCTCGTCCAGAAACGCATCGCCTACGAGAACCGTGAGCACTACAACCAAGGCGGCATGTGCCCCATCATCGACGAACACATGCGCAAATACCGCCGTCAATACGTGGGCTTCACCAACGACCGTGGCGACCATATCATCTGGCTCAGCGGCCTTTGGGACGAAAATATGACCGACGAGCAGTTGGCCTCCGACGTCATCCTCACCCGCGGCGGATGCGGACGATTCTGGCACATCAAATGCAACCTCAACACCCGCAAGGTCTATGGCCTTGAAGTCAACGAGGACGGCGACGTGCAGATTATTCCGCGTGTGAAGAAACCGCAGCCCCGCATCAGCAAATCCAAAGCTCGCGACCGCAAACAGAAAGTCCGCAAGACCGGTATCATACACTCCCCCGAAGAGAAAGTCTTCAACTAAATGGACCTCAAACCGCTCATCCTGAAGTTCCTCAAATTCGGAGTAGTCGGTGCCAGCGGCGCCGTAATCGACTTTGGTATTACGGCTTTCTGCAAAGGTATCCTCGGCATGCCGGAGTTGCTGGCAAACGCCATTGGATTCACCCTTGCTGCTACCAGCAACTATTTCCTCAACCGGGTATGGACGTGGAAAAGCACCTCCAAGGAGGTGGGTATCGAATATGTCAAGTTCTTCTTCGTATCGCTCATCGGTCTGGGGCTGAACTCTCTCATTGTCTTCCTGCTGAAAGACATAAGCATCGTGCCACGTTTTGTCGAGACCACGCTCGACTGGGACTTCTGGGTTGCCAAAATCATCGCCACAGCCGTCGTAATGGTATGGAACTTCGTGGCAAACAACTTCTTTACCTTCCGGCAAAACAGACAATAACGCAATCAAACAATCAAACAATATTACCATTATGGAAATCCTGTCAAATAGAATCCTCAATATGGCCGAGAGCGAGACTCTCGCCATGACCGCCAAAGCCCGCGAACTGAAAGCCCAAGGCAAAGACGTCATCAGCCTCTCCATCGGCGAGCCCGACTTCAACACCCCCGAAGTGGTGAAGGAAGCTGCCAAGAAAGCCATCGATGACAACTTCACGCATTATCCTCCCGTGCCTGGCTACCCCGACCTGCGCGAAGCTATCTGCGAAAAATTCCGCCGCGACAACGGCCTTGAGTTCAAGCCCGAGCAGATTGTCGTCAGCACTGGTGCCAAGCAGAGCATCTACCAGCTTGTGCAGTGCCTCGTCAACCCCGGCGACGAAGTCATCATCCCCACCCCCTTCTGGGTTTCCTACAAAGAGATTGTCCGCGTGGCCGAAGGCAAGTGCGTCTACGTCAAGACCAAACTCGAGAACGACTTTAAGGTTACTCCCGAACAACTCGAGGCCGCCATTACCCCCAAGACCAAACTCATCATGTTCTCCAGCCCCAGCAACCCCACCGGCATGCTCTACACCAAGGAAGAGCTGAAAGGCATTGCCGAGGTGGTGGCCCGCCACGAGAACCTCTTCGTCATGGCAGACGAAATCTACGAGCACATCAATTTCGTGGGCAAGCACGAGAGCATTGCCCAGTTCCCTGAGGTGAAGGACCGCGTCATCACCATCAACGGTGTTGCCAAGGGTTTCGCCATGACCGGC
This sequence comes from uncultured Bacteroidota bacterium, assembly GCA_902775135.1. Lineage (GTDB taxonomy): Bacteria > Bacteroidota > Bacteroidia > Bacteroidales > P3 > Colimorpha. The sequence goes on from CACYKY010000006.1 coordinate 74,886, forward strand.
TGGCGTATCGGCTTCATCGCCGCTCCCACCGTCATCGCCAAAGCTTGCAACAAGCTGCAGGGCCAGGTGACCAGCGCCACATGCTCCATCGCCCAGAAAGCAACCGTCTGCGCCATGCTCATGGACCCCAAGACCTCGAAGGACATCATCGACATGCGCAATATCTTCCAGCAGCGCCGCGACATGGTCTACAAGCTCCTCTGCGACATTCCCGGCCTCAAAGTCCGTCTGCCACAGGGTGCCTTCTATTTCTTCCCCGACTGCAGCTCCTACTATGGCAAGAGCTACAACGGCACCAAGATTGAGAACTCCACCGATATGGCCTTCTACCTCCTCAACGAGGCCGGCGTGGCCACCGTCATGGGCTCCGCCTTCGGCGACGACAGCTGCATCCGCCTCTCCTATGCCACCTCCGAGGACCTCCTCCGCGAAGCCCTCCGCCGCATCAAAGAGGCTTTAGCCAAGCTGCAATAGTCAAGCTAGAAAACACAATAAAGAGAAATGCCCGTTGCTTTGGAAAGCAACGGGCATTTCTTTTTCATTCATTGACGATTCTCGTTGTCTGGATGCTGTCGGGGGTGATGACCTGGAGGAGGAAGACGCCCTGCGAGGGAAACTGCAACACCACAGGCTCACCCATGGCGTCGAATGCTTGCAGCAGTCGTCCTTCGAGACTGAAGAGGCGCAACTCGGCAGGCTGTCCAGCGGGCAGCGAAACTTCGCACTGGCCGTGGGCGGGATTGGGATAGACCTCAATTCTGTCTTTTGAATCTCCAAATGCTCCGATACCTGTGAGGGTGGCTGTAGTGAAGTTGACCCACTTGGTATCCCCAAAGTTTCCGTCACCACAATGAGGGGTGATTTCGACACTATACGTGACACCGGGAGAGAGCGGTGGGAACTCGAACCTCTGGGTGTCGACACCAACATAGGTTCCCCAGTTAATATCAGGATATTCTGAATTATAGATGCCATAATAAACGCCCCAACTATGGTTGTCGGAGTTATCCTCCCAGACGATACTATAACCACTGATACGATTGTCGGCAGTCGCAGCAAGGTTATCGCTATTGACAGTCACCGCTCCCATACGGGCACAGAAAGTGAGATACTGCACAGAGTCCCATTCGCCATAGACATCATCATAGCATACCGAGCGAACATAGAAGTCGTACCAGGTGTTAGGACTCAGAACACCCGATTCTTCCAGCGGATAGATTCCGAAGGACGTCTCTTCGGTCTCCACCCTTGTACCAGTACCCAGAGCAAAGCCCTGAGGGCCGTATTCCACCTCCCAATGGTCGGGATGCATGCTGCCATTCCATTGAAGTTCCATCATGGGGAAAAGATCGTAGACGGTGTTTTGCACAGTCAATCCAAGCACCGTGGCGCAGGTGTCGGCAAGGGTGGTGAACTGCGTGGTGCTCCAGTCGCCATAGATGGTGTCGGAGCAGAGGGTGCGGACATAGACATCGTATTGTGTACCAGGCTCCAAGTCACTGAGAGTAACCGTCGTAGAGGAGGCCGTTGCTGCGATGCCGTTGCCCAGCTCGAAACCCGTGGGACCATATTCGATTTCGAAACCATCGACAGTGTCGTTCACGCTCCAACTCAGGTCGGCTTCATGAATAGACGGCACGGCGATGAGGGAGTTGACGTCGGCACAGGTGTCGGGGGCCGACCACAGCACCAGATTGTCGACCCACAGGCAGGAGCCCTGCTGCATGTTGGCATTGGCGGAGGAGACGATGGCCACAATGAGCGAGTCGGGCTGCACATTGGGCGAGCCAGGGACGAAGGCGCTCAAGGGCAGGTATTCCACTTCAAAAGGGGTGTAGACGGAGGTGTCGATCATGGCGAGGTTGATGCCGAGACCCACGATGTCGCGCTGATGCGTAGTGGTGTTGTAGTGGGTTCCCAGCATGATGGCACCGCCATTGTCGCCCTCGACAGCAGAATGGAACTTATAGCTGCCGGTGAGACGACCCGGTCGGAGTCCGCCAAGGGATATTCCGCCGGTGATGAAATCATTGACATCCATGGCGAGCAGCGTAGGCAGCATGGACAAGAGGTCGCCGCCGCCCGAAAGGAGATTGGAAATGATGGGAATCAAGGCATCGATGTCGACCTGTCCCGTCGAGAGGATGGAGGGGATGACCTGCGAGGTGAGTGAAGTGTCGATTGAACTGCCGGCGAGACTCAGTACCGTGGAATTGACAATATCGCTAATCATGAGGGTCTGCAGCTTGACGGCGTTGCTGCCGTCGGGCACCGCAACAGCGTCGGCCGAAGCAAGCACGACGGGTATCGAGGTGTTGATGTTCACCGACATGCCCATGAAAGCCACCGACTGATTGACAGGATAGGACAGATAGTCCCAGCTGGAAGGAGTGGTATAAGCATTGTATACCGGTAGGTTGAAGAAAAGCACAGATACGTTGTAGCCGGCATGGCTGTCCCACTGCTCAAAACTGCTATTGGGCAACGGAATAGGCACCTGGGCACGGAGGGCACCACCAACCGACAGAAGGCCGAAAAACATGGAAAGAATAATCTTCTTCATAAGATGATGGATTTTGTATAATGGATGATTAACGTTTATATTCTGAGTGCAAAAATACATTTTTTTTTCGAATCCAGCAAAAAAAGCAGTGGCACAACATAAAGCAGTGGCCGCAGCATTCGCTGCGGCCACTGCTCTGCATATATTCTTTCATTCTCAGTCAGCCTCGTAGATGAGGAGCTGTCCGTCGCTCCAGAGGAAGAGCAAGGGGTCCTTGTCGTGCTTCTTGCTTATCCAGCATCCGCCGCTCTCGGCGTCGATGACGAGGTTGCAATACTTGCGATTGATTTTCTGCTCGGCAATCAGGTGGTCGTCCTTGTCATAGACCTGGAGGTAGGTCTCGCCGCCGTCACGTACGATGGCGTACATGATATCGCCGCTGATGCCGTAGGTAACCATATCGACATTGTAGGTCTGCTGCACATAGTCGCGAACCACGACGACATCGGTGACATGGTAGTCATACCAGTAGCTGTTGCAGTAGAGCCAGAAGCCGGGCCAGTACCAGGGACGCGGAGGGAAGGGATCCCAGAAGACGGGGTGGCAGTGCACCACATAGCCGTGCCAGGGGTGGTAGAAGTAGGGGGCGGGGTGTATGGGACGGCTGCTAGGAGGCAGGGGGCCGGGACGGCCGGGGCGTGCATAGCCTACGCTGCGTGCACCGGGATTGCTGTTGGGACGACCTCCCACCGTGGCACCGCCACGCGTACCGGAGACACCGCCGCGACCAACCGTAGCGTCGCCACCGCGGGTGCGGACACCGCTGCCACCCTCGCCACGCGAAGGGGTATTGACTCTCGTACGGCTCATAGGCTCACGACTGTCGCTGCTACGGGTGGCAGTGCTGCGCGAACGCGGACTGTCGCCATAAGTGCTGCGACTGGGAGTACCCGAGGCACCACGAGTGCGGTCACCAAAGCTGCTACGTGAAGAGCTGGAAGTACTGCGGCTGCGGTCGCCGAAGCTGCTGCGGCTGGGACTAGACGAGCTGCGCACAGAGCTCGACGTGCTGCGGCTAGGACTGCTGTAGGAACTACGGCTTGAGGAACTGGACGAGCTGCGGCTGGGACTGCTGTAGGAACTACTGCTACGGCTGCTGCCACTGCTGAAGGAACTGCGGCTGCTACCAGAGCTAGAGCTCGAAGAGCGACTCATCGACGACGAACTATGTCCGCCACCGCTGCGACCACCACCGCCGCCTCTCTGAGCCATCGCTGGAGTAAAACTCAGCGTCAGGGCTACCATTGCCAGGGCTATCAACTTTGAGGTTTTCATATTGTTACTCCTTTCTTTTAGGTTAATTTTCAATTGTTGTTCTTCGTTCTTTTTCCCTTCTCCTTAAAGAAAAGTTCGCTCCATTCGTCGCGTTCTTTTTCCCAAAATCTCATTCCTTTTCTGATGCAAAAGTACAACCTTTTTCTGAGGAAATTTCCCCAAACGTAAAATATTTTTCCTCTATGGCAATATCCGCCGTTTATAAAGTTCTGCATGACAGGCTCTTCCTTACATCCACCCCTGTTAGACACATACTTCTTTTTTCTATTACTATTGTGACGTACCTCAAGCAAATGCGGAATATTCCATCTGAAAAAAAGAAATGACTATCCGGAAACTGACCTATCGGTGGGCAGTGGTTTTTGGAGGGATGGCGACGCCTGTTTTCTTTTTTTTTCGTATCTTTGCGGTCGAATATGAGACAGACAACATATAGGATATATAGATATATTATACTGATACTTACGTTATTAGTATCTTCTATAGGAATGGCGCAGCAGCCTGATACCATAGACCGAAAGCGCACACTGGAGGAGGTTTCCATCCATCAGCAGCGGTCCGAGGGGGTGACTCGCATGGGCGGTGCAGTCAATGGCACCGCGATTGGACAAGGTGAGCTCTTCCGCGCCGCCTGCTGCAACCTCGGCGAGAGTTTCGTGGCCAATCCGTCGGTAGACGTCAACTACAACGACGCGGCCGTCGGAGCGCGCCAAATCAAACTGCTGGGCCTCAGTGGGCAGTATGTACAGATGCTCGTCGAAGGTCTTCCCATGGCCATGGGCGCCGCACAGCCCTACCTATTGGGCTACGTGCCCGGGGCATGGATGAAAAGCATAGCCGTAAGCAAGGGCACTTCCAGTGTCAAGCAGGGATTCCAAAGCATCACAGGCCAGATCGACGTAGAATATCTCAAGCCCGACGAGGAACAGGGCTTGGTACTAAACCTCTACGGCGACAGCCGCCTCAAGGCCGAAGGCAACCTGGTGGCCAATCTGCACCTTAACCGCCACCTCAGCACCGAGCTGCTGGCACACTATGAGCAGGACTTCGCCCACCACGACGCCGACAGCGACGGATGGCATGACTCCCCTGCCCTGCGCCAGTTGAATCTCCAAAACCGATGGAAATACGTCAACGGACGCTACATCATGCATGCCGGTCTTGGGTTGGTGGACGAGAGCCGCGAAGGCGGACAGCTCCTCTCCGCAGCCGATATACCATACCGTGCCTTAGTGGACAGCCGACGCATGGAGACCTACATGAAGCATGCCATCCTGTTGGACAGCGAGCACAACACCAACCTTGCCCTCACGGCCACTGCCGTGCATTACACACTGGACGGCGCCTTCGGCAATACCGACCATCCCGAGGACGCCACTCGGCCCTCTCAGAACTACACCAACAAGCACTCCTCCTTGACATCGCAACTGATGCTAGAACACGACTTCGACGACATCCACAGCCTCTCCGCCGGTCTCAGCCTCGTGGCCGACAAGATGGATGAAAGCCTCTCCTCGCATCCCCTGCCGCTTGCCTCCCAAGAAATCACCCCTGGCGCCTACATACAATACACCTTCAAGCCCGACTACCACTTCACAGCCATGATAGGTCTGCGCGCCGACCGCAGCAGCCTCTTCGGCACCTTCGCCACCCCGCGCCTGCACCTGAAATGGATGGTCAATGACTGGGTGACCTTCCGTGGATCCGTGGGCAAAGGCTACCGCACCACCTATCCCCTGGCCGAGCACCACTACCTGATCAGCTCGGGACGCACGCTGAATGTAACCTCCGACCCCCTACAGGAACAGGCATGGAACACCGGCATCAGCGGTGCTTTCACCATCCCCGTCGCCAACCGCAACGTGCTGGTCAACGCTGAGTTCTATCACACCGAGTTCCAACACCAGGCCGTAACAGACTACGATAGCGACCCCTCGCGCATCACCATTGCCGACCTCGACGGCCGCTCCTTCTCCTCCACCTTCCAAGTCGACGCCACCTGCGACATCACCGACGAGCTGAACCTCTTGGCCGCCTTCCGATACAACTATGTTCGCTGCACCTATGGAGGACAACTGTTGGAGAAACCCCTCCAGAGCCGCTACAAGGGTCTTCTCACCCTTGGATGGAAACCCATGATGGGATTGTGGCAGGTGGACCTCACGCTGCAAATGAACGGCCCGGGAAGGGTGCCGGAATACTATGATGCCAATGGCACCCTGGTGACCGGCCACGATTTCCCTGCCTACCCGCAGCTAAACCTGCAGGTGACGCGCGAGTTCCGCCATTTCTCCCTCTATGTGGGTGGAGAAAACCTCACCAACTATCGTCAGCCCAACCCCGTCGTCAACGCCGCCAATCCCTGGTCTTCCTCCTTCGACCCCACACTCGTTTGGGGCCCTGTGCATGGTATCATGGCCTACGCCGGATTGCGAATGAATATTGGTAAATTATAAAAAACAATGATATGAAACAGACACTTTTAATCATGTTGTCCAGCCTCCTGCTGATGTTTGGCGGCAAAGAGTTGCGTGTGCTTGTGATGACTCCCACGCCACAGATGCACTGCGAGAACTGCGAGAACAAAATCAAGAAAAACCTGCGTTTCGAGACGGGCGTTGTCAAGATCGAGACCAGCGTCAAAGAGCAAACCGTCACTGTGACCTACGACGCCTCGAAAACCACCAAAGAGAACATCCAGTCGGCAATGAAAAAGATTGGATACGACACCAAGGTGGTCAGCGACTCTCCAAAGGACAAAGTCAAAAAGAGAGAGAAGGCCAAGGCCGATAATAAGTAAAAAACAAAAAAGGAGCGGACCGACAGAGTATCGGTCCGCTCTTTTTTATAGGAGTATTCGGTCAACCCACTTGACAACCTGGGGTGACAATGTCGGAGGGCTGCAGGAGGACCAGCCGTCCGTCCTTGTCCTCGGCGCTGAGGATCATACCTTGACTCTCTACACCTTTGAGTTTGCGCGGCGGGAAATTGGCAATGAAGCACACCTGACGGCCGACGAGTTTCTCGGGCTCGGGGTAGAACTTGGCAATGCCGCTAACGATGGTGCGTGTGCCCATGCCGTCCTCTATCTTGAATTGGAGGAGTTTGTCGGCTTTGGGGACCTTGGTGCACTCGAGGATGGTGCCCACACGAATGTCCATCTTGCCGAAATCGTCGATAGTGACGCTTGACTTGACCTCGGAGGGTTGCCAAGCGGCAAGGGCGTTTTGCTCCTTGGTTTTCAGCAGGCGGTCCACCTGGGCCTGGATAGCCTCGTCGCCAATCTGCTCAAAGAGAAGTTCGGGCTGGTCAATCTGATGACCTTCCATAAGGAGGTCGGCACGTCCGGCGTCTTTCCATCCCATGGCAGGAAGGTTCATGATGCGGTGCATCTTGTCGGCCGTGAAGGGCAGGAAGGGAGCACAGAGAATGGCCAGGTTAGCACAAATCTGGAGCGAAAGGTTCATGGCGGTAGCAGTGAGCTCGGGGTCGGTCTTGACGAGTTTCCATGGCTCACGGTCAGTAAGGTATTTGTTGCCCAGACGAGCCAAGTTCATCATCTCGGCGAGAGCCTCGCGAAAACGGTAGGTCTCTATGCTGCGACCTATGCGTTCGGGGAAGGAACCCAGTTCCTTGACCAACTCCTGCTCGGTTTGGCCGAGAGGACCGCAAGCTGGCACTTTGCCGCCGTAGAACTTGTGCGTGAGCACGAGGGTGCGGTTGACGAAGTTGCCGAGGATGGCGACCAGTTCAGAGTTGTTTTTCAGCTGGAAGTCCTTCCAGGTGAAGTCGTTGTCCTTGGTCTCAGGGGCATTGCTGCAAAGAGTGTAGCGGAGCACATCCTGTTTGCCAGGAAAATCCTTCAGGTACTCATGCAGCCAGACAGCCCAGTTGCGCGAGGTGCTGATCTTGTCGCCTTCGAGGTTGAGAAATTCGTTGGCAGGCACATTGGCAGGCAGGATGTAGCTGCCGTCGGCGTGGAGCATCGAAGGGAAGATAATGCAGTGGAAGACAATGTTGTCCTTACCAATGAAGTGTACCAGTTTGGTGTCCTTGTCTTTCCACCATTTCTCCCAGTCGTCACCCTTGAGTTGCTTGGTGAACGAGATGTATCCAATGGGAGCGTCGAACCAGACATAGAGCACCTTGCCGTCGGCACCTTCAATGGGCACTTTCACACCCCAATCAAGGTCGCGCGTGACAGCACGAGGTTGCAATCCGGCATCAATCCATGATTTGCACTGACCGTAGACATTGGTCTTCCAGTCGCCCTTGTGGCCTTCGAGAATCCACTCGCGCAGCCAAGGTTCGTCCTGGTCCAACGGGAGGAACCAATGTTTGGTCTCTTTCAGCACGGGTTTGCTGCCGCTGAGGGCGCTCTTGGGATTGATGAGGTCGGTGGCATTGAGACTGGTACCACAAGCCTCGCACTGGTCGCCATAGGCGTGCTCGTTACCGCAATGGGGGCAGGTGCCGGTGATGTAACGGTCGGCCAGGAACTGCTGGGCCTCCTCATCGTAATACTGCATCGACACTTTCTCTACGAACTTGCCTTCCTCATAGAGCTTTTTGAAATAGGCGGCGGCGGTCTCGTGGTGCTCCTTGCTGGAAGTGCGACTATATATGTCGAACGAGATACCCAACTCGGCGAAGGAGTCCTTGATAATCTTGTGGTAACGGTCGACGATGTCCTGCGGCGTGCAGCCCTCTTTGCGGGCCTTGATGGTGATGGGAACGCCGTGCTCGTCGCTGCCGCCGATGAACATCACCTGCTCTCCTTGGGCACGGAGATAGCGCACATAGACGTCGGCGGGCACATAGACACCGGCCAAATGGCCGATGTGCACAGGACCATTGGCATAGGGCAACGCCGATGTGACGGTATAGCGACGGTATTGCTTGTCTTTGTCAGTATAAACCATTCTGATTGTGTTAATGTGTTATTTCGCTAATGTGTTAGTGGCTTGCGCTAGTATGCCTCGCGAACCTGATGTGCAAAGCATCACTCACGCATTTACACATTCACACATTTATGCGTTCTCTTCTTTTTTCTCTTCTTCGTCGAAGGTAATCTTCTCTGCGCCAAGCAGGATGTTGTACCAGGCGAAGAGTTTCTTGGCATCGGAGGCGTGGACACGGTCGCGGTCGTAGTCGGGCAACACAGCCTCAAGAAGGGCGAAGAGTTCCTTGCCGTCGGCTTTCTTGGGGTCGAAAGCAGTGGCCTTGCCGTCGAGATGCTTATAGATGGCCTGCATGACGTCTTCCAAGGGACGTTCGTCGGTGTCTGTGAAGATGCGTATCTCGCCCAGCGAGCTGATGCGGTCGTTCTTGAAGACAGGGTATTTCTGACCCGTGACGAGGTTTTTCACAATGGCGCCACCTTTGGTCTGCGACACCAGTTCACTGAGGTCCGGCTTGCCGGAAATCACTAAGATGCTTGTCAAATCCATTCTAGTATCTATTATTAGTTTGTTTTGCTAAAAACGCACTTTCGCAATTTATATTTTTCTTTAGGTTGTTAAATCTTCTTAATATGGTATTGGCGAAGGCCCTCGATGGGGTCGGCGACAACCCCTTTGATTTCAAGACCATGGTTTTCGGCGACCAATTCAACAAGGGGTCTAATGCGTGCAGCGAACCCTCCAACAAGGTAAAGCACCGAGCAATGAGAAATCTTTAAAAGATGATCCAGCTGATAGTTATACCACTCATCTAGACAGAACAGAATCTCCGACGAGCAATAGTCATCGTTAATGTGTTCAATGGCAAACCTCGCCAGCGACGCCAAAAAACGATTGGCATTTGGCTGGTGATAGACAGCATCAAGAAATTCCTCACCCGTCATAGGGTAAGCATCATAGAACCTGGAAGATATATTCCTTGGCATACACCCTGTCAGGTAGTCCTGCAATAGGCGCCGACCCACATGATTGGCCGACCCCTCGTCACCCAAGATGTACCCTGTGCTGGGCGATCGATAGGCAATCTGGCGACCGTCGTAGTAGCAGGCATTGCTGCCTGTGCCAAGAATGCCCACCAAGGCAGGTTGGACACCAGCGGTGGCACGGCAGGCGCCGAGCATGTCGGTCTCGACATGTACATCGCTTGTTCCAAAAGCTTTAGAGAGCCATGCGGCCACCTTCTTGCATTGGACAGGGAGACCGCAGCCAGCGCCGTAGAAGTGAATTGAAAATTGAGAATTGAGAATTGAAAGGTGCTGACGCACGGTGGCGCAGGCAGCCATGAACTGCTCCTCACTGGTGAAGTGGGGGTTCAGGCCCTCGGTAACTATCATGTTACCAGACTCTACCTCCATCCACGTGGTCTTGGTGCTACCGCTGTCGGCTACCAATATCATATGATGCCGATAATCTCGTTGATATCGCTGATTCCATGCTTCTTGCACCACTGGTCCATGCCGTCGATAATCTTGATGGTGACGGCAGGGTCGATGAAGTTGGCCGTGCCCACTTCAATGGCTGTAGCGCCAGCCATCATGAACTCGATAGCATCCTCGGCAGTGCAGATACCGCCCAGACCCACCACAGGAATCTTCACGGCATGAGCCACTTGCCACACCATGCGAACAGCCACAGGCTTCACGGCAGGGCCACTCAAGCCACCCGTGACATTAGCCATGAAGGGACGACGGCGTTCTATATCGATAGCCATGCCGAGCAGGGTATTAATGAGGCTCACACTGTCGGCACCCGCACCTTCGACAGCTTTGGCTATCTCGGCAATACTGGTAACATTGGGCGAAAGTTTTACTATCAGCGTCTTATGGTATACCTTGCGCACCGCGCTGACCACCTGCGCAGCCATATCGGGGCTGGTGCCGAAGCCCATACCGCCACACTTCACATTGGGGCAGCTGATGTTCAATTCGATGGCGGGAATGTGCTCCAAAGCATCGATTTGTTCGGCCACAGAACAGTACTCATCGATGGAAGAACCGCTGACATTGACGATGATATTGGTGTCTAAATGCTTGATTCTATGATAAACCGCGGAACAGAACTTCTCCACACCGCCATTCTGCAAACCCACGGAATTAAGCATGCCCGAAGGGGTCTCCACCATGCGGGGATAGGGATTGCCCTCGCGATGGCTACCAGTGGTTCCTTTGACGACAAAACCACCCAGACGGTTGAGGTCGATGAAGTCGGCGAACTCCTCGCCATATCCGAAGGTGCCGCTAGCCGTCATCACCGGGTTTTTCAACTTAAGATTGTGTATGTTGACATTTAACATTGGTACCATTTTTTAAGGGTGGATATATCGAAAACAGGGCCGTCCTTGCAGACGCAGCGATGCCCCTGGTCGGTGTCGGTGACACAGCAAAGGCAGGCGCCGACGCCGCAGGCCATCATGTTCTCCAAACTCACTTCACAACGTAGTCCACGCTCGGCGGCACTGCGGGCCACAGCTTTCATCATCGGCGTAGGACCACAGGTGTAGACCATATCATAATGCTCACCAAAAGCAGGATGCTGGGTGACCAAACCATGATGTCCCAGGGATCCATCGTCGGTGGCGATGCAGAGCCGTCCATAGGCAGCAAAAGCATCGCGCACAGGAATGAGGCTCTCCGTGCGACCGCCAAGGATGATGGTACAATCCACACCCTTTGCTTTCAGTACTTTAGAAAGATGCAGCAGCGGAGCTGTACCGGCACCGCCACCTACGAGGACAGCACGACTGCCAGCAGCGAGGTCCAAGCTGAACCCATGGCCAAGGGGATAGACAACATTGAGCTTGTCGCCCTCCTTCAGCTCGGCAAGCCGACGGGTACCATTGCCGACAATCTGGATTAGAAGTGTCATAGTACCCTCTTTCTCGTCCACATCGTGGATAGAGATGGGGCGACGCAGCATCACCTTGGGCTCTCCCTCCACCTGCAACTCCACAAACTGGCCGGGTGCTATGTGCTGCATCATGCCTCCGTGACCCAGCACAAGCGAGAAGTAACTCTCTCCAAGCTGACGTCGTTCAAGAATCGTGAAATCGTGTATCTCTTTCATCAGAAACGTTATTTTGTATTCATAACGTAGTCTGTAGATAATTATTGTACCGCATGACCTTTTTTAACGGCGGATGCCTCGAATTACTCGAAGCTATGCAGGTTGCTCCGTGCTTGTAGGGCGGTGGCTGGGTAAAAAAAACTGTCGCCCTGCTCCCTAAGCAGGGCGACAGCGTTTGTTGTCAGGTTGTTACTGTAGAATAAGTTTGCGGATTGCCGTAGTGGTTTCATCCGTCAGGCGGAGGAAGTAGGTGCCGCGCGGGAGCATACTGATGTCGAGGATGATTGCCTGACTGTTTGATTGTTGGATCGTCTGAATGGATACCACACGGCCGTTGAGGTCGAGGAGGGTTGCGGTTTCCGCATTCCATCCTTCGCATTCCACCCTGACAGTGGTGGTGGCAGGGTTGGGATAGATGTTGACACGTCGATTGTTGACTTCGGGAGCGTCGTTGATGCCTACGCTGTCGCCAACCCACTGACAAAGAATGGTGAAGGTGGTGTCAGAGGTGACGACTACCTGACGCGGATTGTCGGCATTGCCATCGTCCCAGCCGAGAATTATCCAATGGCCTCCCTCGGTGACGGTGTCAAGAGCCACATAGCCGATTTCGATGGTATCCCCGTGGTCATAGGTGCCGCTGCCATAGGTGCGGCAGGCACCTTCGTCGCTGGAGGCAACGGTAACTGTATGCTGATCGGGAGCGAAGAAGGCCGTGAAGAGGGTGTCAGTTTCCACCTTGATGGTACGTACAGGCGCGGTGACGCTGTCGTTCCACATGACGAAATGGTAACCCTCGTTGGGGGTGGCGGCGATGGTGACATTGGTGCCCTCTACGTAGGTGCCGGCGCCCGTTGCACTACCCATCGTCGTGTCGTTGACGGAGAGAGAGAGTTCGTGTGTCACCGGTATCGATGCCGTGATGGAAATGTCGTCAATATAGCAACGGACAAGGGTGCCGCCGAAGCGGAAAGCGAGAGAGAAGGGCTGCGGCAAGGCCGCGGCCGCTACGGTGAACTGATGATTGATGTAAGTGGAGTTGGAAGAGGAGGGGGCGACATTGCCCAGGGGGATGAATCCGGCGGTGTCGGCCACGTCGGCCATAACACCCACCTCGAAGAAGGAGGTGGCGTCGAACGACCAGAGCGAAGCATGGAAGCTGATGTCGACACCATGGCCCTGCGGGTCGATCAGTGGCGAGCAGGCGAAGTTGCGATAGTTGGGGTCGCAGCTTTCTGTATTATCTCCAGAGTTGACGACGACAAAGAACAGGTTGCGCGAGGAGGTGCCGTAGATGTCGGCACTAGGATAGCTGGAGTAGGGGTAAAGGATGGTGCGCCAGCAGATGCTGTCGAGGCGGTACTCGTTCTCGAAGTCCATGCTGTAGGGCAGCGTGAACGGCTGACAGGGAGTGGAGAAACGGAGGCTGCAGCTGACAGCGGTATCGCCGATGGAGCAGACCTGGCTGACGGAGGCGACATAGTTCGTCTGCGGCTGCAGGCCGTCGAGAAGGAAGGAGGTGTCGTTGGTGGTGCCCTGCAGCGCGCCGTCGAGGTAGACGGCCCACTGGCCGGGCCACACCGAGGGCGACCACTGCAGGGTGGCGGCGGTGTCGGACAGGTGCGTCAGCAGCAGGTCGTTCACGGGTTGGCAGCTGCCGATGGCATCCACCTGCACACGAATCAAAGAGGTGATAAAGTCGCCATAGAAGATGATGTGGCGCTGCGTGCCGGTGAAATTCTCGAAGGAGTAGGAATACTCATGCGTGCCGTCGGCGGCGATGGTAGAGTCGAGCCAGAGGGCATTCTGTCCGTTGGCATCGCTGACGCCGACCTTTATCATGGGACTGAAGAAACGATTGGAGTTGACGGTGTAGCGTACGATGAGGCCATTGAGGTCGCGGTCGAATTCGGGTGATGTGATGGGACGCGGGTGCGCCATGTAGTCGTCCATGCGGGCGCCGCCATCGCTATAAGAATTAGCGGATGACACGACGCCACTTGGCACAAACCAGCAGCCGACCTGGCCAGTGGAGAAGTCGTGGCAGTAAGGCAGCCCGAAGCGGCCGCAAAGGGTGGCAACCGTCAAGGTGTTGCCATAGAGCGTGTCGCCCTCCAAGCAGAGCGAACCCACGCGCATCTCATAGTGGGTAGCCTGGGTGAGGCCGGCGATGGTGAATGTAGTAGAGTCGGTGCTACCCGCTGTGTTCCAGGCAGTGCTGCCGACGGCACGGTATTCCACCACCCAGAGATTCTCCGAGCCCAAGCGCTGCCAGGTCAAGGCAATGCTGTGGGTGTCGGCCGATGCAGTTGCTTGGGGTGCTGTGCAGGGAAGGGGTTCCCAATCAAGGCTCACTGCTTCGGAGGTATCGCTGCCACAGAGGACCCGCAACTCGGCATGATAACTGTGATAGAGGAATGGGGAGACAAGTGTAGTGTCGGTACCGTGGGCAACGAAGGCGGTGCTGTCGTCCAAGGTGACGTCATGAAGGGTCACCAGCACGCCTTCTGCCGACTGGGCGCCGAAGTTGTCATACTGCCAGCTGAGGGAGGCCGAACGAGCGTCCAGCACGGTAGCTTCGGCAGTGAGCAGTTGAGCACAGGTCACGGGGACGTCGATGCCGAGGTCGTCGATGCAAACGCCGCTATAGCCCTCGGTGCCAATCCCCGGACGGAAGGCTATGGCCACATGGGCAGTGTCGAGGCCTCGCGTAGAGATGCGGCAGGCAGTCCAGCTGTCGGTGGCGGTAAGCGTGTCGATGGCGACGAAGGTGGTCGAATCGGCGGGGTCGGTCATGGCTCCAACCACAAGAATGCCATTGTTGTCTGACGATGTACCGAATTTCTTCAGACGGAAACTGACGACCATGTCGTTGCCGGGATGGTTTATGACCGGTGTGGACATCAGGGAGGGATAAATGAAGGTGCCGCGTGTAATCACCAGATATTCGTTCTGCACATAATTGTTGACGTTCAAGTGAGTCCAGCAGTCGATTGAGGCATCGCCGTTGGAGAAGTTGTTGGCGTATGGCAGGTCGACTTCTCCACACCGGGTGAGGAACTGCGCCGTGGCATAGCTACTGGTGTCATTGCCCGCCAGGCTGGCCACCCGTACCGTGTACTGCGTGCGTGCCGCGAGGCCGTGTAGCACCACGCTGAGGCCGCTAACCGTGGTGTCCACCACCCCGTCAACCACCACGCGATAGGCCGTGGCATTGACACCCGCAGTCCAGTTCACACGGGCGTGGGTGATTCCGATGCTGTCCACCGTGACGGTGGCGGGGGCGTGGGGTGCCGCGTCGTGGAAGACCTCGATGTTGTCGATGACCACAGCGTACCACGAGCTGCCATAGTACCAGCGCAGCACCATCGCGGCATCGGGCACCGTGGCGGCAGCGAAGCTGACCGTATCGCGACGGTAGCTACCGTTATGAGCGGGCATGGTCTTGACGGTGGTGAAAACATTGTTTGCGTTATAGTAGCCCACCGTGAGGGTGCCATAACTGGAACTCTCGAAGCGGTAGTCGAAGGCCAGCGAGAGGTTCTGGAGGCTGTCGGCCATGCGCGGCAGCGATACCTCGGCGGTGTTGCCGTAGCCTGTCGAGCTACCCGCCACCAAGAAGAGGGCGTTATCGGGGATGTCACTGATGTACTGGTAGCCGCCGGTGGTGATAACATGGGGGCCGTAGGCGGCATTGCTGCCGTTCCAGCTGTAGTCCCAACAGTCGGCCAGGTTGCCCTGCTCGGAGGAAAGTGTGGCTGTCACTCCCTCGAAGTCCTCGGTGTAGGGGATGGCACGGGCACTGCAGTCAACCACCTCAAACACTGTCACGGCGGTGTCGGCGCCGTAGGCGTTGGACGCAATCACCGTGAGCGTGTCGGTACCCTCCGCCTCGTACATCAGCGCAAGCGTCGGGAGAAGTGTTGCGACGGTAGTGTCCAGCAACGTGGAGTGCCACGTGAAGGCGCGACCGTTGGCGGAGCAATCGTTGATTGATGCTGCAAACTCCGCCGCCACGCCGACTTCCACCTTCGCGGGAATCGTCAGCGACACCTCGGGCAGCGGATGGCTGCCCACGGCGACCACTACGCTACTGGTGCTCGAACCAAAGACATTCGACTTGACGACTGTCACCGTATCGTTGCTTTCAGCGGTGTAAACCAAACGGAAAGCGGCTTGTGAAGACTGGAGCACGATTGATGTGTCGAGCAAAGTGGAATGCCATGTATAGGTCTGTCCGGTAACGACGCTGCGGTTATCCACCACAGTGTATTCCGTGGTGTCGCCCACAAAGGCGGCCCCATGGGCGATGTGGCTGATGGAGGGGAGGCTGTCGATGACGGAACTGATGCAGACCATCGCCGTGTCGCTGCCATAGGCATTAGTGGCCACGAGGGTGACGGTGTCCATGCCGCCAGTCAGTCCGTAGGTCAACCGCCACTGCCCACCGGCTGCGGCATCCACCCACGTCGAATCCAGCAACGAAGAATGCCAGGTGTAGACGAGGTTCGAGTCGCTACCCTCCTGGAGGGTGGCGGTGAAGGTGGCGGTGTCGCCATGATAGAACGTCTCGTTGTCGGCCGCCAGCAAGAGACTGGGCTTTGCCGTCTCCCGCACCTCCACTTTGTCTATTATCAGGGCTGTGGCGCGCCGCACCAGAGGCTGGTTGCGGAAGGCGATGAATATAGTCTGGCCGGCATAAGGGGTCAGGCTGACGCTGCGCTGGGCCATGTTGTTCTGGTTCGGCAGCGGCAGGGTGTCGTGATACAACTCGACGTAGGTAGTGGTGTCCGTGCAGTCGGCAGCGGTGCTCACCATCACGCGATAGTTGTTTGTCAGGTTGTTGCCCGACGATATGGCCACTTCCCAGAACAGGCGCACCGCCAACGCCGTATCTGCGGGGAGAGTGATGGCACGCGAAACCATCCACGCATCCGCCGGCGTGGTCAACGACTCGGAGAAGTTGCATTGCGAGCAGGCATAGTAATCAGGGCCATAGTAATGAAAACTTCTTTCCCAACGGTGGTAGGTGGCGTTTTGCGTCAGGTACCAGCAGGTGAGGCCATCGTCGAAATCCTCTCTCCACGGCAGGGCCGTCACCGGGCGGCAATCCATCACCTGGACGGTGCGCACCATCGTGTCGCTGCCGTAGGCGTTGGCGGCCACCACCGTGATGGTGTCCGTCCCGCCGATGGTGTAGGTCACGTTGAAGCCATGGGAACCATTCGCTCCGGTGTCCACCCACGTGGTGTCCATCAGGCTCGAACGCCAGGTGTAGGTCAGCCCCTCGCCGACACCATGCAGCAGCTCCACGCTACAGGCGATGGTGCTGTCGGTGCGGCTGATGGCGGGCACAACCATGTTGCCCAGGGCGGGGAGGGTGTCGTAGTCCACCTTCACCTGGCTGACAAAGGCCTGCGTGCCGGCTGTCTTGAAGAAGCCGAAGCGCACCGTCTGCCCGGCGTAGGCCGCGAGGCCCGCCGTGCGCCAATAGATTTCAATGCGGCTGCTGTTGGGCACCGTGAGCAGCGTGTCGGTGTAGCTGGCCGTGTTGGTCGATGCCGTGGGGCTCACACGCACCATCAGCGGCCCGTCGGCCTCGGCCCACAGGCTGAGGTGCTCCACCCCCGTGGCGGGGATGGTCACAGGCTGCGTAAGCATGTACTTGCCCGTGTTGTTGGCATACATGACGTTGTCGTGGCTGATAAGGTCTCCGTTCTCGTTATATGCGGAGGTGCTGCTGGCGCGCTGCCACCCGTTGATGGTCCAGCAGGCGTAGCTGCCCATGAAGTTTTCGCTCCAGGGCAACGTCGTCACCGTGCGGCAGTCGTCCACCTCGACCACGGCCGTCGCCGTGTCGCTCCCGTAGGCGTTGGAAAGCACCACCGTGACCGTGTCGATGCCCGCGTTGGGATACACCACGGAAACCATCGAATCTGTAGTCGCTATAGTGCTGTCCAGCAGGCTCGAATGCCAGGTGAATGCCACATTGCTGTCCACACCGGTAAACATGCGGGCCGTGTAGAGCGTGGTGTCGCCCGCGAAGGCCACCGTCGGCACCTCCCACAACAGCCGCGGCTCCTGCTGCCGGTAGAGCGACACATTGTCGACATAGGCGCTTCCGCCGCCTTCGCCGGTGCGCACCCATGCCACCCTCACCCGCTGGCCGTGCCAGGCGTCGAGGTTGGCAACAAGGGTGGTATAGCTTTGATATTCACCGTCGAGCACCCTGAGCGTACTCCAGGCGCCGTCGGCCGTCGTGCCGTCCTCGGCACAAGGGGCCACGCGCAGCTCCACGTGCGGAGCCACCCCGGCCGAACTCAGTAGCGCACGGTAGTCCCACTGCAGGGTGATGCCGTCGCCGTCGGGCAGGTAGACCACCGGCGAGATGAGCCACGAGTTGTAGGTGCCCGCGGCTTCGGGGCAATACACATAGGCCGTGGTCGACGTCTGGCGCCAGCGCCGCGTGAAGTCGGCATTGTTGCCGCTCACGTAGGGCATGTCCCAGCAGTCGGAGTGGCTGAGGCTGGGGAAAGCGGTCGACCACGGCAGCCGCACCACCGCACCGCAGCCGGTGGTGATAGTGATGTTGAAGGGGAAGTTGCTGGTGTCGCTGCCGCAGAGGGTCTGCAGCGAGAGGGTGTAGTCGGTGCGGGGATTCAGCGTCGGCAGCGTGAAGGTGGCCTGGGCGGCATTCCACAGCGTGTCGATGTCCGTGCCCGACACGCGCAAGCGGTAGTTGTGCGCATTGGTCGTCGACTGCGTCAGCTCGACGCCCGCGGCGCTGTAGTTCGTCACCCACACCGTCGATGCCGTAGCGCGGGGACATGCCGTCGGGTCGGGTGCAAGCATATACCAGCGGCCCCGGGTCGGGAAGTCCTCGGCGGCGTTGCGCAGCGTGCAATTGCCGTTGAAGCGCACCGCCCGCTGGGCGGCGAAGTCGAAGAAGATGACGTCTTTGTTCGAGTTGTTGCCTGTGGCGGCCACGCCGTTCTGCGAGCTGCCATAGATGGCACCGGAGTCCACCTGCCCATAGACGATGCGCAGGCCGCCGGCCTCGAACAGCTGCACCTGGAAGTGCACATAGTGGCCCTCGGCCGACCCCATGTCGGCATACTCCCGCAGGCGGGCCTCGACCACGAGCACCCGGCTGCCGCTGTCGCCCAGCACGGCCGACCGCATGTAGCAGCCCGTGTCGATCATGCCCGCGCGGCCCAGGGCGTCGATGCGAGGGCCGGCATTGATGTGCTGCCCCAGCGGCTCGGCAATATAACCTTTGTTCGGAAGCTGGGCCGTGCCCAGCCGCACCGTGCCGTTGACATTGGTCGAAAACTTGGTGTGCGTCGTGGCACCCAGCGTGAACGGAAAGCCGATGTCGCGCAGCCCCGAACTGGCATAGTTCTGATAGCCATTGTTGGTGCTGAACAGCACAGTGTAGTCCTCCCCAAGGTCCATCCACAGCGTGGTGTCCACACCCGTGGCGAAACTCCACGTGTCGATAATCATCTGCCCCTGCACGTGATGGCTCGTCATGCCTATCAGCATCGCCATACCAAGTAGTAGAAATTGCTTCATGCTCTTCATCCTTTTTATTTTAGTTTATACATGTGTTTTTTTCCCCCTAAAAAACAAGTCACCCCCCACGTGCCGCTTGAGCAAGCCTTCGAACAGTTCATATTTAGGATTCCTTTTTATGTCCATTTTGGTCAGCTTCTCTGTATATATAATAACCACCAAATTGCCAAAAGGTGACATGAGAGGTGTGTTTTTATGATTTTTTAACACTTCTTAGTTAGTTCTGCTTTCGGCGGAAAAGGCGGCGGAAAACCTTGCGCCAAGAAGATCCGTCGAAGAAAGAGGAGTCAGTGGTGGCTTGAAGCGTCAGCACAATGCCGATGGGCAACATGACCAACGACGATATCCACATACCCTCGGGTCCAATGGCCGACTCACGCACGGCCTTCTCGGCAATCATGCCCACGACATAATAGAGCACAAAGAATCCTACCGACGCCACCAAAGGCAATCCCAATCCTCCCTTGCGGACAATGGAACCAAAGGGGGCTCCGATTAGGAACAGTAGCAAGCAGGCCACAGAGAGCGTGAACTTGCGGTGCCATTCAATATAGTGGCGGTTGATGTACTCGTGATCGCTCTCAATCATATCGGCATACATCTTGGCATCCTGCTGGGCACTGATGACAGCGTTGCGGGCATGAAGACGGGCGCTGCGACGATCCTTGCCAGGCAGGCTGTAGAGAAGACTATCGACAGACTTGGGCTTCGCTGCATGAAGAATGGTATCGCCAACACTGTATTTCGACCAGGCTCGAAGGTTGGCCAACATATTGGTCCGATATTGAGCTATGCGCTCCTCGAGGCTCTGCTGCAAGCCAACAATAGAAGTGTCCAACTGGTTGATGTTCATCATCTGATAGCTTCCCTTGAAGTTCTCTTCGACACTCTTGTTGTAGGCAAAAGAAGAGATGTCGAAATTGAGCGACTGTTGGCGGAAGCCGATGGAAGTGAGCGGACGGCTTTGGTAGTTGTCTCCCGAAGCATCTTCGTTATAAGAATAGCCATCGTAGAGGGTGAACTTGAGGTAACGGTTGTCGGCAGAGGCTTGCATTATGCCCCGCTTGGCAACAATAACCGTAGTTTCATTGATACCCCGCGAATGGTCGTAGATGATGACATCCTGCAACGTACGTCCATCGCGTCCTTTGGCACCGACACGGATGACATAACCGTCGAACTCTTTATAGTATTCTCCCGGTCGGATATTGACGGCGGGCTTCTTGCGCGTAATGTCGTAGAGCGTCATGCGATACTTGAGCATGGCACTGGGCATCACATTGTTGGCAAAGTAGAAGGCCATGCCGGTGAGCAGCAAGACAACAATGGCCATAGGCCGCATGGCTCGGCTGATGGAGATACCGCCGGCTTTCATCGCCACGAGCTCATACTTCTCTCCGAAGTTGCCCATGGTCATGATGGAGGCAAAAAGCACCGCAATGGGCAGAGCCATAGGGACAAACGTGGCGGAAGCATACATCAAGAGTTCTGCAATAACGCTGAAATCAAGTCCTTTACCCACCAGATCGTCCACATACTTCCACACAAACTGCATGAGCAACACCAACACCGAAAGAGTGAAAGTGAGCACCAAGGGTCCGATGAAGGAGCGAAGTATGAGACGATCTATTTTCTTCATTGCCGGAGGTTAGAATTTGCCACTCAACCAACGCCAGATGTCATTGCCGTTGGCAAATATCATCAGAGCCAACAACAGGAACATGCCGATGTTTTGGGCATACGAGAGGAAGTTGTCCGAAGGCTTGCGACGGGTGATAATCTCCCAAAGGGTGAAGAGGATATGTCCGCCATCAAGACCGGGGATGGGTATGACGTTCATGAAGGCCAGAATGAGGGCCAGGAGGGCCGTCAGTGTCCAAAAAGCCTGCCACTCCCAATGGTCGGGGAAAAGATCGGCCATAGCACCAAAACCACCCAAGTTCTGCACTCCGCCGGGAGCAAAGAGCATCTTGAGACTGGAAACATAGGTTACCAGCTGGTTCCAGCCATGGGCTATGCCCGCCGGAATGGCTTCCAACAGAGTGTAGTCGGTATGGACAAGGAGATCTGAGGGGAATATCTTGGCCATGTCATTCTCGCATTGCACACCCAGTTTCCCTTTGCTGGTGACGGCGACAGGTAACGAGTCGAGCTGCCCGTTGCGATAGAAGCCCACCATCACCGTCTGATCTGCTTTCTCGGCTAGATATGCAATGATATCCTGGAAGACAAACATCGGCTGTCCATCAACACTCACCACACTATCGCCGACCATCATGCCGGCATTCTTGGCAGGAGATCCCGTGACAAAAGACTTGATGATAAAGGGGGTACGGAGGGCCATAAGCTGTTTGACACGCTCCATGCTGACTCGCTCCGCCAAGTGTCCACTGAGGTTGAGGGTAAGGGTGGAGTCGCCACGATGCACGGTGACCTGACGGGCATCGCCGAGGAGAAGCATCTTGTTGGCCTGTACATAGTCGTCCACCACAGAGTCATCGATGGCACTGATAATGTCGCCGTTCTGGAATCCTTCGTCGAGCATCACATCGGCATACTGGAATCCATAGGTGGCGTTGTGCATGGGGAGTTCATCCTTGCCCCAATGGGCAAAAATGATACCATAGAGGAGCATGGCGGTAACAAAGTTCACCAACACACCACCCGAGATGATGCAGAGACGCTGCCATGCGGGTTTGGTACGGTATTCCCATGACTGCGGCTCGGCTTCAAGGTCTTTCTTGTCCTTGGTTTCATCAATCATGCCGGCAATGTCGCAATAGCCTCCAAGGGGTATCCATCCCAAGCCCCAGAGGGTGTTGTCCTGGTCTTCGGGACGAAGGTTCTTCTCGTCCCAACTGTCGGGAGTCTTGGCACTGAACCATAGGAAATGCCATTTGCCGTCAAACTTCTTGGCTTTGAAGATGGAGAACTTCCAATTAAAGAAAATATAGTACCTGCGCACACGCGTATGAAACAACTTGGCAAAGGCGAGATGGCCCAACTCATGGGTGGCCACAAGAATCGAAAGGCTGAGGATAAGGGCTAGCCAGTTCATTGCATTCTAATAATTTTATCGGTTTGGAAAAGGTCGTCAAGGGTGGGGTTGGCAATAAAGGTGGCTCTCTGCATGGCCTCCTCTACACGGTCGGCTATATCGAGGAATCGTATCTTGCCGTCGATGAATTGCTGCACGGCTACCTCGTTGGCTGCATTCATCACACAAGGCATGTTGCCGCCACGTTCGATGGCCTGGTAGGCCAGGTCCAGACAGCGGAAGGTCTGGCGGTCGGGCTTTTCAAAGGTAAGGGTAGGATACTGGGCAAAGTCGAGACGCGGCAGGTAACTCTCTATACGCTCAGGATATGAGAACGCCAACTGGATGGGGGTCTCCATGGAAGGAATGCCCATCTGGGCTTTGATGCTGCCGTCGCAAAACTGCACCATGGAATGCACCACCGACTGCGGATGCACCACCACCTCGATGTCTTTCGCATCGACACCGAATAGCCACTTGGCTTCAATGACTTCGAGTCCCTTGTTCATCAGCGAGGCACTGTCGATAGTCACCTTGCGGCCCATTTTCCAGTTGGGATGGTTCAACGCCTGACCAAGGGTGACGTCCTTCAGCTGCTCCCGCGTCCGGCCTCGGAAGGGTCCGCCGGAGGCTGTGAGAAGTATCTTGTCGATGGCTCCTTCGCCAATGAGGCATTGGAAGATGGCCGAATGTTCGCTGTCAACAGGCAGTATGGGTACACGGTGTTGCATGGCTGCGGCAGTGACAATGCTGCCAGCCACCACCATGGTTTCCTTGTTGGCCAAAGCTATGGGTTTGCCGTGCTCGATGGCTCGCAATGTGGGCCGCAGCCCGGCGAAGCCTACGATGGCCGCCAACACAAGGTCAACAGTCTCCATCTCCATGAGGTCGGCTATAGCACCTTCGCCGGCATAGACCTTGATGCCACGAGGCTGAAGGGTGTCACTGACGAGGCTATACTTGCTTTCGTCGGCAATGGCTACGGCATTGGGCTCAAACTCCAAAGCCTGCTGTATGAGCAGGTCGGCATTGCTGCCGGCACACAGCACCTCGACAGAAAAAAGGTCACGGTGACGACGTATGACGTTGAGCGCCTGGGTACCTATGGAACCCGTGGATCCTAATATGGCAATTCTTTTCGTAGCGGTAGTATTCATTGATTAGTTGAATGAGATATATTCCTCGGGGTTGACAGGCGCCCCATTGACCCACATCTCAAAATGCAGATGAGGTCCCGGCTCTTGCATGCCCGAAGTGCCCACATAAGCCACCGGTTCGCCCGCCCTGACGGCGTCGCCCTGATGCTTGAGGAGCATGTTGGTGTTGCGATATACAGTGATGACGTTGCCTGGATGCTGAATAGTAATAACATAGCCCGCATCGGCCGTGAACTGGGCCGAAACCACAGTGCCACCATAAGCGGCGTAGACAGGCTGTCCGGCAGTGCCGGAAATGTCGATGCCAAGATGTCGGCTGGTAGCATCGAAGGTCTTGAGTATCTTCCCTTTCAAGGGCGGATAGAAGAGATGCGACAGGGCCGGAGAACTCTCGGCATTGGGCACCGAGACCGTCGACGAGGTCTTCACCTCGTAGCGGTTATCCTCTCGCTCCACCTCGAGACGCAACAACGAGTCCTCTTCCGAACGTCGGTAAACGGCGGCCATCTGCTGCAGCGTAGACGACGTGTCCGCCAAGAGGGAATCGGCCTCGTGCCCCATCTCCTTGCCCGACAACACAGCCTGTATGGTCCCTACCATCCATTCCTGCTCGGACAGCAGGGTCTCCAGCGAGTCAATCTTGCGGGCATTGGCATAGGTCTGTTCCACCATAGCATTGTCGGTGTAGCCGGGAATCCATTCGCGCAACGGCGTGAAGGCAATGAGGACGGTGGTAAGGAGGATGAAGACAATGACCGTGATGCCGATGGTGACAAAAAGATTGATACCCGACAACTGGAAGGAGAATTTCTCCTTGAAGGTGTCGGTGTCCATCACCACAAAGCGGTGCTTGTGCTTGATGACGTCGGTCACGGGCTTGCTACGCAGCTTGGCCCACCATTCTTTTATCTTCATCGACAACGGCCTGTAAAACTCAGCGAGTCAACGAGTCTGCTTGTTGTAGACCTGTTGACTCGCTGATGGATGTTTCTTTTTGACTACTATTGTTTAGAAGTGTTCGTTGCGGGTATCCTCGATGTTGGCTTTCATGCGAAGCACTTCGGTAATCTGGCGGACTTTATTGCGGTAACCCTGCTCGAGCTGCACGCGCATCATGTCGGCGTTCATACCCTCAGCCGGAGCCTTGCTGTCCACCTGCACCATGTACACGGCGCTGGCACCCTTGACGGGGTTGGTCATACCGCTCTTGGTGGCGGCAATGACCGACTGCACCTTGGGCTCCATACCGAACTTGCCGAAATAGCTGTTGCCGTAGGCCACACTGTCGAGGGTGTCAACGGGCATGTTCACCTTGGTGGCGAAGGAGTTGATGTCCTTGGCAACTTTGGCAGCCTCTTCGGCACGGGCCAGCTGCATCTCGGCTTTCTTGTCGCGGCGCACTTCCTGCTCAATCATAGGACGCACCTGCTCGAGGGTGGCATAGCCTTTCTTGTAGATTTCCTTCAGCGTGGCGATGACATAGGCGCCATCGCACTCATAGACCTGGTCGGTCACAGCACCCAGCTGAGTCTCTTTGTTGAAGGCCCAACGGACAATCTCACGGGCATTACGTACACCGGAGAGGCTCTCCGACATCATGGCCAGACGGTCGTTGCGCACCTGCAGGTTCTCCTGCTGGGCACTGGCCTCGAACGATTTCATAGTACGGTTCTGCGAAGCAAACTTGTGAGCAGCGGTGTAGACAGCATCATTGGTGGCCTTCGAAGGCTCAATCTCGCGGGTAATGAGGGCCACGCGGTATTTCTTGGTGGCGGGGGTCTTGTCGGTGACCTTCACAATGAAGTAGCCGATACCATCGGGACGCTCATAGATGAAGTGGCCTCCCACGGGGGTGTTGACAATCTGCTCGTTCAGCACACCGTAACCGCCATCGAGCTGCCATTCCATGTCACCATGGGTCTCTCCTTTCTGGGGGTCGTCGCTGAACTGCTCCACAGCATCTTCGAAGCTGATGCGGTTGGCATTGAGCATGGCCAGCACACTGTCGGCCAGGTGTTTTGCCTGCTCCTCACTACGGGTGGTGATGTTGGCACCCACCTTATTGTTGAAGATATAGATGACGCTGGCGCGAAGGCTGTCGGGACGCACGGCGGTGCCCATCACCTTGGCCATCATCCACTCGTTGCCCACAATGGCGGGCTCAATCATGGTGCCGGGGGCGGCAGCCTCGATCTGAGCATCCAGAGGTGCACGGAAGCTGCTGGCTTTGACATAGCTGGAGTCGTAGCTGCGGTGCGACTCGCCGTTGACGAAGAAGGGAATCTCCTCGTCTTCGATGGTCTGGAACTCGGCCCAGGTCTTCTGCACGGACGACTCAATGTCGGCCAGGTCGGCAGGAGTGGGGTTCACGGGGAAGACAATGAACTCGATATCGCGAAGCTCTTCGGCCACGCGGAACTCGTTCTTGTGCTCGTCATAGTATTTCTTGTAGTCGGCATCGCCAAGGGTCACCTCTTCATCGCTCACGCTCTGGAAGGGCAAAGCCACCACTCGGACATTGGAGACCTCCTGAGTATAGGCAGCAACCTTCTCCGCAAGGGCCTTGGGCATATAGAAACCGGAGAGGATCAGCGAAGCATACTTCTGCTGCATGCGGTCGCGCTTCACAGCCTTCTCAAGTTCCACCCACTGCAGGCGCTGGTTGGTGTCCATGGCGCTGAGGTTCTCGATGGTGCGACGCACGCCGATGGTGTCGTACACTCCCGTCTGGGGGTTGGTGAAATACTGACGCAGATAGGGGTGGATGAATTTGCCGGTGTACATGTCGCCCATCTCATTGGCGGTCACCTGCAGCCCCAGCTTGCTGGCCTGCTCCTCAAAGAGGGTCTCCT
The DNA here is from genome assembly GCA_902775135.1 of uncultured Bacteroidota bacterium. GTDB lineage: Bacteria > Bacteroidota > Bacteroidia > Bacteroidales > P3 > Colimorpha. The sequence goes on from CACYKY010000006.1 coordinate 101,369, forward strand.
CGACAAACTCGCCCCACACGCTCTCGCGGATACGGCTCTGCATCTCGGCCGGAACCTGGGCAACCTGCTGCTGCATTTTGTAGTTAGTCTCGGCACGTTCCACCAATTCGTCGAAGCGCTGACGTGTCATCGTCTCGCCGTTCACAGAGCCCATGTCGGGCATGCCGCCGCGATTCTTGGTCAGGTCGCCAAGGATGAACGCAATAATAGCAATACCGACAAGCAGTACTGCCACCCACGAATGTTTTCTAATACTTCCGATAATTCCCATTTTGTTTAGTTGTTTTTAGCGCACTAAGTGCTTTTTTGTTATTATTTTTATTTAATTTTTTCTTTAAATTAAGGTTGCAAAAGTACAAAGAATTATTTTTGTGGAAAAATTTTTTTTACTCCTAACTCAACTCCAAATTCGTAAAATACATGGAATCAGCACCGAATGCCATCAATTTTTCTTCCTCTACAATGGCTTCCCTCCCCACAAAAACACTCCTTCGATGCTCTGCGGCATTCAAAAATCGAACGAAAAAGGAAGCAAACTCGCCACACTGGGGAACACCCTCACACGGTCGCCTCTCAGATAGCACAACACCCTCATCGGTCGCCCCTGACGCTGCTCGTACTCCATCAGCACCTGTCGGCAAGCACCGCAAGGCGACGCCTCACACAACTCGCCCTTCTCGTTCCGCCCCACAATGGCCAGGGCATCATAGCTTTGCACATCTCTCCGCTGTGCCGATGCGGCGAAGACGGCCGTGCGCTCGGCACAAAGACCCGAGGGATAGGCGGCGTTCTCCTGATTGTTGCCACACACAACCGTGCCGTCGGCCAGGCGCAGCGCTGCGCCCACATGGAAGTGCGAATATGGGGCATAGGCACCGTCAGCGGCTTCAACAGCCCGCTGCATCAATTCACGGTCGTCATCGCCGGGAAGCGCATCCAAATCAAATTCTTGATATTTGATTACCAATTCTTTATCCATTTCTGTCCATTCTTTTTCTCATTGCAAAAATAAACAAAAATTCCAAATCACCAATACCCTTTCATAATCAGTTGAAAAAGAGCATCTCCCAGCCACCTGACAGGAAATCGCGAAAGTTTCTCTGGCATACGCAAAGAAAGACACTCTTATTGACGAACCGTGGGAACGAAGACACACAATATTTTCCCTTTTCAGACGTTTATCTGCTGCCAAAGGTTTTTATTGCCACCCATGCCGGCCACCCGTACATATATCGCCATCGACCTCAAGTCGTTCTACGCCTCGGTAGAGTGCGTCGAGCGAGGGCTCGACCCGCTGACCACCAACCTGGTGGTGGCCGATGCCAGCCGCACCGAGAAGACCATCTGCCTGGCGGTGACGCCGTCACTCAAGGCCTATGGTATCGGCGGCCGTGCACGCCTGTTCGAGGTGGTACAACGCGTGCGGCAGGTCAATGCCCAGCGACGCCGCAACGCCCCTGGATGGCAGTTGCAAGGCGAAGCCACCAACAGCATCGAGCTGGCTACACATCCGGAGAAGGCCTTGGGCTACCTGGTGGCTCCTCCTCGCATGGCCTACTACATCGATTACAGCGCACGCATCTATAGCATCTACCTCAAGTACATAGCCCCCGAGGACATACATGTCTACTCCGTCGACGAGGTGTTCATGGATGTCACCAACTATTTGGGAACATACAAGATAAGCGCCCACGAACTGGCTCGGCGCATGATTGCGCATGTGCTGCGCGAGACGGGCATCACCGCCACCGCCGGCATCGGAACCAACCTCTACCTCTGCAAGGTGGCCATGGACATCGTTGCCAAGCACATACCCGCCGACAAAGACGGTGTGCGCATCGCCGAACTGGACGAGATGGGTTATCGCCAACAGCTTTGGGACCACCGGCCACTGACCGATTTCTGGCGCGTGGGACGCGGCATAGCACACAAACTCGAGGCCTGCGGCATGCACACAATGGGCGATGTGGCTCGCCAATCCATCGACAACGAGGAGCTTCTGTACAAACTCTTCGGCGTCAACGCCGAACTGCTCATCGACCACGCCTGGGGTTGGGAGCCCTGCACGATGGCTGCCATCAAGAGCTATCGCCCTCGCAGCAATTCCTTCTCCTCCGGTCAGGTGCTCTCCGAACCCTATTCCTTCAAGAAAGCCCGCGTGGTGATGCGCGAAATGGCCGATGCTATGGCCCTCAAACTGGTGAGCCTCCGCTTGGTGACCAGTCAGGTGAGCATTTACGTCAACTATGACTCAGCGAGCTTGGAACAAGGCACCTACACCGGCGACATCGTTGGCGACTACTACGGCCGCGACGTGCCCAAACCGGCACACGCCGGCACCAACCTCCCCCACCCCACCTCGTCGGCTCGCATCCTCACCGAGGTCGCCATGCAGCTCTTCGACCAATGCGTGAACCCCAAACTGCTTGTCCGTCGGCTCACCATTGTTGTCAATCAGGTGATTGACGAGAACGACAGCAGCGTCACCCACCCGGTCACTCAGCTCGATATGTTCACCGACTACGAGCAGGTGGAACGCGATCACAAGGCCGAAAAGAACGCCCTCGACAAGGAACGCCGCATGCAGGAGGCCGTGATCAACATCAAACGCAAGTTCAACAAAAACGCCATCTTCAAAGGGATGGACCTTGAAGAAGGTGCCACGGCCCGCGACCGAAACAGTCAGATAGGAGGCCACAAGGCTTAATTAAGAGTCAACAAGAGTTTAGCTATATGGATTACAACGATATCATCAACCTCCCACACCATGTGTCGACCCACTTTCCACGCATGACTTTGGAAAACAGGGCCGCCCAGTTTGCTCCCTTCGCCGCCCTGACGGGTCTCGAAGCCGCCATCCAACGCGCCGCCAAACACCCCGACGAACAGGTCTATTTCGACGACGACATGATACAAAGTCTTTACAATGAACCCTTTGACGAATAGCAAAACATGAGCCACACCGACAATATCCCCACCGCGACCGATACTTCGGTATCGTCCTCTCACTCCCCTTCACTCTCTTTCACTCCCACTCACTCCCCTTCACTCCCTTTCACTCCCTCTCACTCCCCCATCATAGGCCTCTCCCCCATGGACGACATTACCGACCTGCCCTTCCGCCAACTGTGCAAGGAGATGGGGGCCGACCTGCTCATCACCGAGTTCATCGCCTCCGAAGCACTCAACCGCGATGCCGAAAAGAGTTTTCGCAAGATGCGCTTCACTCCTGAGCAACGGCCCATTGGCATACAGGTCTTTGGCGCCGACGAAGAGGAGCTCCTGCAATGCCTTGAAGTGGTGGAACAGGCCCAACCCGACTTCATCGACATCAACTGGGGCTGCCCAGTACGCAAGGTAGCAGGCAAGGGCGCCGGTTCAGGCATCTTGCAAGATATTCCTAAGATGCTTAAAATCACCTCCTCTATGGTCCAGCGGGCCCACCTTCCGGTCACCGTCAAAACCCGTTTGGCATACAACGCTGATTCCATGCCTGTTACCGATTTCGCTGAGGCACTCCAAGACACCGGTATCTCGGCCCTCAGCATCCACGGACGCACTAAGGCTCAGATGTATAGCGGCGTTGCCGATTGGTCCATGATAGGCAAGGTGAAAAACAATCCACGCATCCACATCCCCATCTTCGGCAACGGCGATGTCTCTTCCGCCGCGCAAGCCATTGATAACAAGAATCGTTACGGCGTCGACGGCATCCTCATCGGCCGCGCTGCCATCGGCAACCCCTGGATTTTCGAGCAATGCCAAAGGGCCTTCCAAGGGCTTCCCGAAAGGGAAATCTCTGTCGCCGAACGCGTCGACGTCTGCCGCCGCCACCTCCAGGCCGCCATCGACTTCAAAGGCGAGCGCACCGCCATCTTCGAGATGCGTAAGCACTATGGCAACTACTTCCGCGGACTCTTCAATTTCAAACCCTTCCGCCTGGCTCTCGTCGCCACACCCACAGCTGAGGCCACCTTCGAGGTCCTCAACCGCATCAAGGAACACTACCAATAGTATATTAATACCGTTGCGGCACAATAAAAAAGCATTCTTTGCGTTGATATGCCGGTTATGGAAGAAAAAAACGTCATAGAAATCAAAAACAAACGCGCCGCCTACGAGTACTTCCTCATGGACGAGTACACAGCAGGCATCGTGCTGATGGGCAGTGAGATCAAAAGCATCCGCGAAGGCAAAGCCAACCTCAACGATGCCTGGTGCACCTTCATCGGCAACGAACTGTTTGTGCGCGACATGCACATCTCCGAATACAAGTTCGGCTCCTACTGGGGACACCAGGCCAAGCGCGACCGCAAACTCCTTCTCAACCGGCGCGAACTGCGCAAACTTCAGAACAAAATCAAAGAACGCGGATATACCATCGTGCCCGAACTGCTCTTCGTCAACCCCCAGGGCTACGCCAAACTCACCATAGCCCTCGCCAAGGGCAAACACCACTACGACAAGCGCGAGACCATCAAGGCAAAGGATTCGCGGCGCGATATGGAAAGGGAGCTGGCATAGCAGAGTAGTTAAGTAGACAGTAGTTAAGTATTTAAAAAAAATGAAGGTATTTAAGTTCGGTGGAGCTTCGGTCAATAGCGCCGATGCCGTGCGTAATATGGCACAGATCGTGCAAACCCACTTGGAATCAGATCCTTTAGTGGTTGTCGTCTCAGCTATGGGCAAAACAACCAACCTCCTGGAAAAACTCGTTCCTGGGTGCGCAGGCAACGCTCCCGCGCACGAACTTCGCCATCAACTGGAAGACTATCACCGCGACATCGCCGCCGCCCTGATACCTGGCGACGACGACGTGCAACAGAAGATTGGCACCCTGCTCAATAGTTTGGACACCCTCTGCGCAACCCTGCCACCCGACGCCGAACACTACAACTATAACTACGACCAGGTGGTCAGCCATGGCGAACTGCTCTCCACCACCATCATCGCCCACTATCTCAACCACCTTGGAATCAATACTCAATGGATCGACGCACGGCAGGTTATCGTCACCGACCACCACCACCGCGAAGGGCGTGTGGACTGGGAGGCCACCCATGCCGAGTGCAACCTGTTCAACGACTTGACAGAGGGACATCAGGTAGCGCTCACCCAAGGCTTTATCGCCGCCACTTCCAACATGAAGACCACCACCCTCGGTCGCGAGGGGTCCGACTACTCGGCCGCCATCCTGGCCTACTGCCTCGGAGCCGAGAGCGTCACCATTTGGAAAGACGTGCCCGGCTTCCTCAATGCAGACCCCAAGTTCTTCCCCGACACCGTAAAAATCAACCAGATACCATACGACGAAGCCATCGAGCTGGCCTACTATGGAGCCTCCGTCATCCATCCCAAGACCGTCAAACCCCTTCAAAACCTCGGCATCCCCCTTTTCATCCGCTCCTTCCTCAGCCCCGAAAGCGAAGGGTCAGTCATCGGCAACTTCCGCACCATCAGCCCCGAGACACCGCTCTACATCTTCCGCAACGATCAGATTCTCCTCTCCATCTATCCACGCGACTACTCCTTCATCGCCGAGGACAACCTGCAGGTCATCTTTGGCCTGCTCAGCGAGATAGGCATCCGCGTTAATCTGATGCAGAACTCGGCCCTGAGTTTCTCCATCTGTGTGGACAACAACAAGCAGCTCGTCGGCCGCCTGGTGGAGGGTCTGAAGAACATGTTCCTTGTGCGTTACAACGAAAACCTGCAACTCGTCACCATCCGTTTCTATACCCAGCAGGTCATCGACCGCATCGTCGCCGGCCGCCGCATCCTCCTGGAGCAGCGCAGCCGCACCACAGAACAGCTTGTCGTCCCTCTGGAACAATAACGTTATCCGTAATGGAAAATACCGCCAACCATCTGAAAGTATGCCATCTGTCTGACGGCCAGGGATTCGAGGTCGAGCTCACCAACATCGGCGCACGTATCATGCGCATCGCAGTAGACGGCATAGAGGTGGTGCAAGGATTCGAGCAACCGGAGGACTACCTGCCGGAAGCCCACCTGTCTGACTTCGGTGCCGTTGTGGGACGCTACGCCAATCGCATCTGCAACGGATGCGTCAAGATTGGCAACCGCACCATCCAGTTGCCACAAAACAACGGCCCCAACTGCCTGCATGGCGGCCCCCGCGGTTGGCAATATTCTGTCTACCAAATCGTTGAGGCCGACGAACACCATGCTGAAATGACCATGAGAAGCCCCGACGGCGACAACGGCTTCCCCGGCAACGTCGACGTCCGCGTTCGCTACACCCTCTCCAACGACCGCAGCCTGCGTATCGACTACCACGCCGTCACCGACCAACCTACGGTGATCAACCTCACCAACCATAGCTACTTCAACCTCGACGGAACTACAGGTTGTGCAACCTGCCCTTCCGCCGAAGGCCACTTGCTGCGCATCGACGCCGACCGCTATCTGCCAGTGGATGAGACCATGATACCGCTGACGGAGGCCGCCAACGTCGGCGGCACTCCCTTCGACTTCCGCTCAGCCAAAGCCATCGGTCGCGACATCGAGTGCGACCACCCCCAGCTGGTAATCGGCAGCGGCTACGACCAGAACTTCATCCTCAACCATCCGGGCCTGCACGCTCCCGCAGCCTCCCTGCAAGGTCAGCACAGCGGCATCACCATGAACCTCTACACCACAGCACCAGGCCTGCAACTCTACACGGGCAACTTCCTCGACGGCGTAGCCGGTCGCGGCGGCACCAAGTATCCTCGTCGTAGCGCCGTATGCCTCGAGGCTCAGCAATATCCCGACTCCCCCAACCACCTTTGGCCGGAATCTACAGGTCGTCTGCTCCCCGGCGAGGAGTTCAAGAGCACCACCATCTTCAAGTTCATGAAATCCAAATAACTTATGATAGACACCAAGCATCTGCAGATTGTTTTCTCCTCCCGCTTCGGCGGCGAAGGAATAGCCTTCAGCGCCCCTGGTCGCATCAACCTCATCGGCGAACACACCGACTACAACGGCGGATTCGTCTTCCCCGGCGCTGTGGCACAGGGCATTACTGCTGTCATCCGCCCCAATGGCACAAATACCGTCAACGCCTACGCTTCCGACCTCCAGCTGGCTTTTAGCTTCCCCGTCGAGGGAGAATGGCAGGGTCCTGTGGCCTCCATGTACCTCTACGGCGTGGTGCGCGAACTGCAGGCGGCAGGCGTACAAGTGGCTGGTTTCGACACCGTCTATGGGGGCGACGTGCCCCTCGGCGCCGGCATGAGCTCGTCGGCAGCGCTCGAATGCTGCTTCGCCTTCGCCCTCAACGACCTCTTTCACGGCCATTTGGACCGCATGACAATGGCACGCATCGGTCAGGCCACAGAGCATAGATATGTAGGCGTCAAATGCGGTATCATGGACCAGTTCGCCTCCATGCACGGCCGCAAGGGGAGCCTCGTGCGACTCGACTGCCGCAGCGGCGAATATCAGTATTTCCCTTGGAATCCAGATGGCTATAGCCTCCTGCTGGTCAACAGCTGCGTGAAACACGAGCTGGTGGGATCGCCCTACAACGACCGCCGCGCCTCCTGCGAGCGCGTGGCTGCCGCCGCAGGGGTGGCAACGCTGCGCGACTGCTCCTGGCAACAGCTCGAAGCACTCCGCCCCACACTCTCCGACGAGGACTACCGCCGCGCTCGCTATGTTCTCGGCGAAGCCGACCGCGTGAAGGCCGTCGGCGAGGCTCTGGAGCACAACAACTACCCCGAGGTGGGTCGCCAGATGTATCTCACCCACAATGGGTTGAGCCACGACTACGAGGTCAGCTGCCCCGAACTCGACTTCCTCGTCGACGAGGCCCGCCGCCTCGGCGTCACCGGCGCTCGTCTCATGGGGGGCGGCTTCGGCGGTTGCACCATCAACTTGATTGCCAACGACAAAGTCTCTCGGTTCTCCCAGGAGGTTGGCTGCACCTATGCCGACCGCTTCGGCGTGGACTGCAAAATCATCCCTGTCGTAATCGGCGACGGCGCTCGCCGCCTGGATATGACAACCCCTCAACAATAATCCCCATGAGGTGCAATGCTAACTTCTCACTCCCCTTCACTCCCCTTCACTCCCTCTCACTCCCTTTCACTCCCTCTCACTCCTTAAAGAAAAAATGAACAACCCACAACCCACCCCCGTCGAGCGGCACCCCCTGCAACCCTTCCTGCCGCCCAACGCCCGCCTGCTGATGCTCGGCAGCTTCCCGCCGCCACGCAAGCGATGGTGCATGGATTTCTTCTATCCCAACCGCACCAATATGATGTGGGAGATCTTCGGCGAGGTGTTCTTCGGCGACAGCCAGCGCCTGGTGGACGCCAGTCGCAAGACCTTCCGCCAGGCGGACATCGAAGCCCTCCTCCGCGAACGCGGCATCGCCATCTTCGACACCGCCTCTGCCGTGCGCCGCCTCAGCGGCAACGCCTCCGACAAGGACCTGCAGATTGTGGAAAAAACCGACATCCCTCAGCTGCTAAGCCACATACCCCTCTGCCACAACCTGGTGTGCACCGGCCAGAAGAGCTTCTCCGTCCTCTCCGAGGACTATGGTGTGCCCATGCCAGCTATGGGCGAGAGCAACAGCTTCCTCCTCGCTGGCCGCGAGATGCGTCTCTGGCGCATGCCCTCCTCCTCGAGGGCATTCCCCATGAGGCTGGATGAGAAAGCCTCCTACTACCGCCGTCTGATGCAGGCGGTGGGCATCATTTAGGAGAGTTCTATAAATCCATAATTCTCCTGCTCGCCTTCAGCATCGCGAAATCTTGTAAATCTCGTAAATTATACGCTTTGCGTTTGTTGCGTCAGCAAAAATTTACTAGATTTACAAGATTTCTGCCCGCAGGGCAAGGGGTAATAGATTTATAGAGTTCACCATTAGCTTTTCGAAAGCTGTAGGAAGGCGTCGCGCACTTCGTTGTCGGAAACCGTCACGTCGATAACCGCAGCACCGGGCTCCTGCAGCAGCACGCAGCGCAACTCCCCGTCGCTGTTCTTCTTGTCCTGATGCATCAGGGGCAGCATCTGCTCGATGGCTTTCAAAGTGAAAATTGAAAATTGAAAATTGAAACTGGACAATTGTCCGTTAAGCCACTGGGAGTATGTATTATAGACCTCTTCGGCAAGGCCGAGTTTCTTCACCGAGAGGTACATCGCCACCCGCATGCCGATGCCGACGGCAAGGCCGTGGGGCAGTTGCCGGTAGACCTCAATAGCATGTCCGAAAGTATGCCCGAAGTTGAGTATCTTTCTAATTCCAAGGTCATAAGGATCCGATTTGGCGACGCGGTTCTTGATGCGCGCCACCTCCTTGATAAGGTTATGAGGGATCTCCGAAGACGACAGAAGACGCGTAAACATCATGGAATCAGTCACCACAGCCGTCTTCACCATCTCCATCTGCCCGTTCACGAGCTCCTCCTGCGGGAGCGTCTCCAAGAAATCGGGTTCTATGCAGATCAAACTCGCCGGATAGAAGTGGCCTATGCTGTTTTTCACTCCCCCGAAGTCAACGGCCGTCTTGCCCCCGATGGAGGCATCTACCATCGCCAGCAAAGAGGTGGGCACATGGATGTGGCGGATGCCCCGTTTGTACCCCGCAGCCACATATCCGCCCAGGTCGCAAACGCTGCCGCCGCCCAAGTCGACAACCACATGCCCCCGGTCGGCTCCGCCCTCCAGGAGGGTCTGCCACACCTGCGCCGCCACCTCGAGGCTCTTGCACTCCTCGCCGACAGGCACCTCTACGAACTCCGCCTCCTGCAACGCCTCCACATGGGCTATCAGCAGCGGCAGACAATGTTGGAATGTGTTCTCGTCCAGCAGGATGGTGTAGCGGGCGTCGCGCCACTCCTCCTTGCCCAGCTCGTCAGCAAGTGCCCGGAGGCCACCATAGAGTATTTTACCATGTCTTTCCATACCCACAATTAACGCACAAAGGCCGTTTTTATTGCAATAATAATGAACATTCTGCGTTATCCAATCATGAAACTCGAACTGCTCTCCCCCGCCAAGAATCTGGAGTTCGGCCGCGAGGCCGTCAATCATGGTGCCGACGCCCTCTATATCGGCGCCCCCGCCTTCGGCGCCCGACAGGCAGCCACCAACACCATCAACGACATCGAAGCCCTGGTCCGCTATGCCCATCTCTATGGTTCCAAAGTCTTTGCTACCGTCAACACCCTCCTGTTCGACAACGAGCTCGCCGATGCCGAGAAGATGATCCACCAGCTCTACAACATCGGCATCGACGCCCTCATCATCCAGGACCTCGGCCTCCTGGAGTGCCATCTGCCTCCCATCGAGCTGCACGCCAGCACACAATGCCACAACAACACCCCCCAGCGCGTAAAGTTCATGGAACAAGTGGGTTTCAAACGCGTCATCCTCGCCCGCGAGACCTCCCTCAACGAGATGAAAACCATCCGCGAGGCCACCTTCGTCGACCTCGAAGCCTTCGTCCACGGCGCCCTTTGCGTGAGCTACAGCGGCCAATGCTATATGAGCCAGTATCTTACCGGCCGCAGCGGCAACCGCGGTTGCTGCTCGCAGCCCTGCCGCAGCTCCTACGACCTCCTGGACGACAATGGTCGCCTGCTCGTCAAAGAGAAACACCTCCTCTCGCTCCGCGACTTCAACGCCTCCCAACAACTTCGTTCCATGATAGATGCAGGCATCACGTCGTTCAAGATCGAAGGCCGCCTCAAGGACCTCAGCTACGTGAAGAACATCACCGCCTACTACCGACAACTGCTTGATAGCCTGATGGAAGGCCACGAACCCGCCTCCTCGGGCCGCTGCTCCTTCTTCTTCACCCCCGACCCCGAGCGCACCTTCAACCGGGGCTACACCGACTACTTCCTGAAGGAACGCAAGCCCATGGCTTCGCTCAACACCCAGAAATCCATCGGCAAGCACATCGGCAAAGTCACCTCCATCAGTCGTCATACGCTGACCCTCAGCGGCAATGAACCCCTCACCGCTGGCGACGGCCTCTGCTTCTTCGATGCCGACGGCCACCTCCAGGGCTTCAACGTCAACAAAGCCGACGGGCGCACACTCACCCCCAACACCATGCCCGACATCGCCATCGGCACCGACGTGTGGCGCAACAACGACCAAGCCTTCGAGAAACAGCTGCAGGGCCGCACCGCCGAACGCAAGATAGACGTGCAATTGCTCTTCAGCGCAACACCTGAAGGCTTCTCGCTCGAAATCAAAGATGAAGACGGCATCGTTGCCACCATCCTAAAGCCCTCTAGCCACGAAGCAGCACAGAACACCTCCCGCTCCAACGAACTCATCGTACGCCAGCTGTCCAAACTCGGCAACACCCCCTTCACCCCCTTCAAAGTCGTCGACACTACCGAGGGACACTACTTCATCCCCGCCCTCATGCTCAACGACATGCGGCGCCGTGCCGTAGAGCTCCTGCAGCAGCGCCGCATGGCGCACTTCCATCCGGCCGACTCGCCCCTCACACCCCTCCCCGGGACAGCCCTGGCCGACCCACATCTCGACTACCGCGCCAACATCGTCAACCAGAAGTCCGAAGACTTCTACAAACACCATGGAACAAAGACCTTGGAGCGTGGCCTGGAGCAGACTGGAGACTATGACGGCAAAGCCCTCATGACCACCAAATACTGCCTCCGCTACGAACTCGGATGCTGCCTGCAAGGCAAGAGCAAGGAACCCCCGAAGGTGAACATCAAACCGACAGACACCCTCGTCCTCCGCAACAACGACCGCCGTTTCCGCCTCGAGTTCGACTGCAAGGAATGCCTCATGCGCATATTCAAACAATAAAAACCCCCTCTAACCCCTCCTCCCCTCTCGCCCAATCCTCCATGGCGATACCGGCCCATCTCTTTCACATGAGTTTCACGTCGCGTTACTTATGGTAGATTCTATTCATCGGTATTCACTTCCCCTTATGGAGCTCCTTGCCGGTTGCTCCACTTCGGTCGCAGGCCGTTCGCATCCGCTCAGGCAGGGAAGCGAAGGGGTGAAACCGCAGGTCTTTCGTGCGGTTTGAGGGGCTGGTTTTATATGATAGTTGATTCATTTGTCCATTATTATCTGTTGCTTTCAGTCTTACCCGATGGCCATCAATACTTCTACATTTCTGAAAAAAAGAAATAGTAATTGTCACGATGATCAGGTTGCCCCCCTTCTGAAAGATCTCGCTGGATAGACAATAGGGTCTTTCTGTCGAGTTTCTTTTTGCTGCGAATGGTAAGAACACCCTCGGCACCATCAGTGTGTCCCCACAGAATTGTTATTTTAGAAGGGACTTCTTCTTCGGTGAAGGGGATATATACTTTATTTGATCGGGTAGGAATTTTTAAGTATATATAGTTGGGTATGGTGTCAAAAACAAGGTTGCGTACATTGCTATCACAGGTCAACAAAACCAAAGTGTCTTTTCCGTCCACATCCATTTGTATGGGAAAGAATCCCCAATTTGTATCATAGTTTGTACATACAATTTCTATTTCGTTGTTGAAGTGGGACCTGTCTACCATTTCATAGTAGATATAAGTCTGGCGCCAGAAGCCATCTATTTTATATGCGTAACAGAATGCCGGGTTGTCTACATTCTTTTGATAGTTGTCGCTCTCCCCCCATATGTAGAACTGGGAAGTGGCTGGATACCACGAAAAGAGGAACATTATAAACAATAAATATCTATTTGGCATCATTGCATTCATTTATTTAAAGTATTCGTCCATTTTTTCCTGAAGCTGGAGGGTAAAAGAGCCATTAAATCGAACCTTGTATTTTTGGTTTGTATTATTCATTCTCTGATTTGCATACTCATGAGCCCCCAATCTTGCCATTTCCGTCAATCCGTTTGGGTCAGGGTTGTAGTTACAGTTATGCACAGTCCTGGCATAATTCTCTGCCAGTTCATGACCGACTATTATTTTTCGTGGTACAGGAAACCCTTTAGTGTTATACCAGATGGAAGTCGGAGAGATTACCACTTGACCATCATATCCTTCTCGCGGGTAATAGGTGTGGGCGTTTTGGCTGTCAAGACCTCCTCTTGAATAGTTCTCAATTTTTGTCTTGTCCTCCCCTAACCAGAATGCTGTTTTGCTTCCATCATCATTTGTACACAAAACCATGTCAGATGCTTCATACAAAATTCTCTTTGATGAACCTGCGATATCATTAATCAGACTTATACCGCTATTTTTGTTCATCTTTTCAACCTCATCGTTAGTCAATCCAGAATAGTCAATTGATGCTACGCCTCTTTCATCGAAAACAACACGGTTTCCATATGGACCAGCTATCTCCTTTATGTCATGTTGAGACTGGTTATCCAACGCAAACAATGTATCCCCAGTGGGATCTGTCAATCTTATCGGATTCCATGCGCAATACGCATATGGTGAAATAAATGGGTATTTGCTTGCATATCTGTCGACACTCAGCCACATCGTCATCAACTCGTGGTCCATGTAGCGGGCTCCAAAGTAGCCGTAGCCCGTTTCCTCGTCTTTCTCTTTCCCGGTGAAAGTGAAGGGGTAAAACCGCATGGCTTGAATGCGGTTTACACCTTCGGTTTTATGTGCTAGATAGTTCAATTAGTTTCTGTTTTCATCCTGTCTATCCTGATGAAACTAATTTCTCTGTTCCCGTCTTGTCCTAAATAGTTTCATTTTATTTTTTCCACATAATAATAAATAATTTCTGGAGGAATAGTATAGTGGCCAGATAGGTAGTAAAAAACATTGGAGAATTTATTTTGAAAGTAGCAAGTCAGTACTTCAACCATACTAATCATAGAATCATCCGCTTCATTTTCTTTCGAATACAGATATTTCCCTGTTTCAATATCTTTTATGGCTAATATGGTAATCTCTGAAGAATTGTGTTGAGGGTATCGTAATGCACCTTCTTTATCAATATCCATGTGGGCATCTACCTGTACATAAACCTTACATGAGTCTATCAATTGTTCTAAATGAATGCCAAATAATAATTTAGGTACGATAGCATAAAGAGAAAAGCCACTATCAAAATGTTCCTCGGCTATCGGAATGGTATCATAACCGATCAGATTCTGTTGCGCATTGCAACACATTCCCACACCGGCGAATGCTAATATCAGGAAAAGACGTTTTCTCATTATTATTTATTTTTTTCTTGGCGAAGCTTATAAATATTTAAGATTTTACGAATTGGAGGATCTGTAAGAATTTTGCCCACGGTATAGCCCAAATCCTTATAAACTGGACCCGCGAGGGATTCATTCAGAAAACCTTTACACGCATTTTTATATCTACTGAAATTAAATCCATGTAAGAATAATTCTTGCATGCTTTGCTGATATTTTCCTGGAATTCCACCTAAAGGAGACAATGGATTTGGCACATTCCACTTTTGAATTATATCAGACATAATTGCTTCAAATAGTCTTGCGCCAACCTCGCGAGTTGCCGTTTTACCTCGCATACCATATTCGTATTGATATGCATGGAATGTTTCATGGGCATAATCATGGTTGTCGGCCATTCCCATATATAATTCTAAAGATTCTTCTTCAAGATATGACTTCCCCTTTTTAGGCATCTTAGATGTATATGTATAACTATTGGAAACTTCTATTAATTTATCTATCACTGCTCTTCCTTCATCTGTTTCCGCCATGTCATTTAAATAGCCTATTGTTTTACCAATAAAGCCATCATCTCCATTATATAACATGCCTGCTTGATATACAATCCTTTCACCATTATTGGATATCACAATTGTGTCGCCATTTGGATCGGTCAATCTCACGGGATTCCAGGCACAATAAGCATAAGGTGAGATGAAATGGTATTTATCAGCATATCTGTCGACACTCAGCCACATTGTCATCAGTTCGTGGTCCATATAGCGGGCACCGAAGTAGCCGTAGCCGGTTTCCTCGTCTTTCTCTTTCCCGGTGAAAGCGAAGGGGTAAAACCGCATGGTTATTGTGCGGTTTAATGGGGTGGTTTTATGTGCCCGATGTGTCAAATTATTTGATGCAAAAAGAGCCATCATTTTATCACAATAATAGATTCACTTTAAAAATAACGTTGCTGTAATTGTCAATATCATGATGATAGGAAAAATAATCAAAGTGCTTTTAAGGATAAATGCGATAAACTGGCATTCCCTAACTTCTTCTTTCTCTTCAATAAATCCTTTCTCTTTTAATTCCTGTAATTTACGAAACATTAAAATAATACTATTTGACCTGATCCAAGGTAATGGCGTGCCATATTTACTGAGTAAGGATTTTGCTTCTTGCTTTGCAAAAATGACTAATGAAAACCAAATAACCAAGAAGACTAGCAAAACAACAAAAAAAATCATATTCTTCAAGCTTTTACGTTTTCGAATTACCAAATCCATGAATAAGAGACTCCAGCAGTACCTCCAAGGAAAATCTCAGAACCCACGGAGAGCCCACACGTTGAAACATCCCAACCTTTACCTCTTAAATCAGAAGTGCTATGCTGATAAAAAAAACTCCCTGCTCCTGCGGAAATATTGAAACTCAATCCCTTAAAGTTTTCTCTGGAGGGTACTCCTGAACCATAATAACGCCCTGAACTTAAACCTGCTGATACAGAGAAATCAAAACCGCTTCCAGGAGACAATGAAAATGCAGTATACATGCCGTCTCCTCTAATAAATCCCACTCCTATATCTACAGATAATCCTCCACCTATAATCAGGTTAGCACTTAATTGCAATCCCACCATATCTGGTGTAGACATTCCTCTGCTTGCCACATTGCCTTTGAACAAGTCTAGTTTATGACAGACTGGCAGATTACTTTTGTTACTAATTAGAAAAGTTCGGAGTCCCTTATCTCGATACGCCAATTTGGATACATCTCGTTTTTCTCCTATCGTAATCAAATAATTTTGGTAATAATTTGAATAGGTTCCATCAATATTAAGCGCCGAATACGATTCTCCGATATTGTCGTATGTGTCACCTCCCTGTTGAATTTGTTTTGCATGGCCTTCTCGCCAGAAAACAGCACCAGTGTCTTTATTCCTATACCAATCATCCTCGTCTATTGCCTCTTCCCCATATGGATCCACCAGTTTAATTGGATTCCACGTACAATAAGCATACGGTGAAATCCCCGGATACTTATCCATCATCGGATCTACGCTCAGCCACATTGTCATCAGTTCGTGGTCCATGTAGCGGGCGCCGAAGTAGCCGTAGCCGGTTTCCTCGTCTTTCTCTTTCCCGGTGAAAGATAACGATGAAAAAAGCCATGATGAGGTATGGTTTTTCTGTGCAGTTTTATGTGCCGGATGGTTCAATTATTCAATTCTTTTTGCAGACATTCTTGTTGCGATTGACCCTCCATAGCCTACTTTCATTCAATATTTTTCATTATTACTAGAACCAGGAGTTCTTACTCCTTTTGATATTTTGGAATAGGACATTTGTATTTTGGTCACCGAGCGCTTGCTCAAGATATTTTCTTCCAGTTACAGAATCTTGTTGGACATAATCTCCCCTTATATACATGCCGGCCAGAACAAAAGCACATAGCTTATCATTCAACGCTGCTCCCTTCTTCAGGTAACAAATAGCCAGACGTGTCGCTTCGATTTTGAATTCCAGGTTTGCCGAATTCTTTATCATATTGGATATTTCTTGATACACATTGTAGCAAGCGCGAGGATAGTCACAATGGTCTGCCATATAAATTGAGTAGACAAGATTGTTTGTCCCATAGAAAGTGGTATACATTTCCAAGTATGCCGCTGTGTCCTGGGTGAATAGAACATAATCGCGGATATGAAAAAGGGCATCTATATCCTGTTGTTTTCCCTTTAAGACATTGTTCTCTGTTTGTATTGAATCAAGTGCTTGTATTGCAGACTTTCTATGCTGATTATTGATTATCAAAAATACGGAAAGTAATACGATAATTAACCCTTCCAACGAAATCAATAGAATTTTTGTGCTCCTTTTCATTTGTGTCATCATTTAAATAATTCTTCAAGTTTATTGTCATTGGCTAACTTCAGTACGCTAGTTGCTCCTAATAATTCCAGTTTCTTTTCCATAACATAGGTACTCCATATATCTCCAAGATGAGAATATATGAGTTTTCCACCAAGGAAGAATCTCCAATCCCCTCCATTCCAAACAAATTCTCGATTTATCTGAGTAATCACCGTTCTGAGATCAGATGGGGCGATTATCAAACAGTTGGGGACTATTTCTGACAATTCTTGAGCAAATCCTAGTCCAGCATTACAGGAATGCAGGAAAATAACCGAACCTTCATTATTTAGATAATTGTATTGAAAAACACTTCCTGGGGCTTCACGTAGTTTTAAATAGAGCTCATATGGTCCAACCATGGTTCCATCAGCCCAAAGCATTTGGCCTGTGTAAAAACCCATAAAGTCATCTGCACCATGTGCAAAAACATGAATGATATCAGATGTATTTGGGTATTTTCTTGCATTCTGTGCCAAGAATCTATTACGTTTGTAAGTTTTATAAGCCTCTTCGTAGTACATTTGATAGTCGGCTCCATATAGAGCCTTGTATGCACTTTCATTGGGCTTTCTCTCATTAAAAGATATTACCGTATCCATTCCATTGGGGTCAACCACTTTCACCGGATTCCACATGCAGTAGTTGTACGGAGAAATGTTTGGATACTTGTCCGCCATCGGGTCAACGCTGAGCCACATCGTCATGAGTTCGTGGTCCATGTATCGGGCGCCAAAGTAGCCATACCCTGTTTCCTCGTCGCGTTCTTTCCCGGTGAAAGCGAAGGGGTAAAACCGCATGGTTTGAGTGCGGTTTGGCAGGCCGGTTTTATGTGATGTCTGATTCAAATATCTACTATTTGTTGTGGAAGGTGCCGGTCCTCACTGTTAGATACTTTTAATTTCATCAATTCGTTTGTATGAGGTTATTTTATATTTCCCATTAATATCTGGAGACAAGGTGAAAACCAGTGCCCAGGAACAATGTTGCTGTAACTGTTTGTATTTCCCCTTTTGTTTCTGACAGTATATTGTCCTAAAATAAACCAGAAGCTCCCCCTGCTGATTAAAGGTGCAGTCTATCGATAAAAAAGGTTTAACCCTCGTTGAAAGTATTCTTGTGCTTAGAAATGTCAGATAAGTGAAAGAGGTGGCGGACATTTCTGGCAAATAGGAGTCTCTCCAATTCGTGATACTTTGTAGAACATCCACGGTGTCAGAAAATGTTTTTCGGGTAATACTATCCTCTTTCCAGAGGGAAATCATATCTTCTAAAATATGTGAAGCCATCACCTTCCCAATATTAGGGTTGTTATAGGTTTGTTTGATATCTGTCCATTGATAATCAACGGTATGCAATGATAAACTGCCGTCTTTTAGGCCATATGAGAATCTTCCCTGCAATGTTTCCCCAACCTTTCTTTGGAATCCAGTCATAACATATACCACAAATTCATCGTCTTCAATGTTGATTGAGACCCGATAATACCAACTGTAATCATCGGAGCGTTTTTTCTTTAAAAGGCGCTTTACATCCCCTTTTTTTGTCACCCATACCAAAGGCACACCATCGGATTCGAAGTTACACGAAAAAAACAGGTTGTCAGCCCCAATCAATTCCGGTAAAACATATCTTTTCCAGTTATTCCTATCTGTCGTTTGTAAGCCTAGGCGTTTATCTATTTCAATATCGACACTGTCTCTATACTTAATGTATGACTCAACGGACTCCCTAATAATACCTTGTAGATTAGATGTCTGTGCTGATACGAGCTCCGTCAGCGAACAGGCCACTGCAAATATTAATATAATAACATTCTTCATATTGTTAAAAATTCATTGTTCCGCCAAATGTAATATACCCCTGACATCGACCCTCTTTGGTTACATATATCCGACTTTGCCTAAACGATATGGTGTATCCCACCAAGTCTGGAAATGTCTCCAGATCAGCTTTTGAGGGCATCTGATAGATGCTTCGCTCGTCTGGGTGCAGATGGAACCAATACCGATAAGATAGTTTGTTATTTCTCTTTATGGTAATTTTTGTTGTGGTTCCAGATGCCATTCCCGGATTTGTGCCATCATTTCCTCCATATATTTTCCCATCAACACATTTAAGCCCACCGTATTCCACATCAAACACCTTGAGTTCCTCATCTTTGCACATTGTCCGCATCTCAGCAAATTCCTCAGACGTTGTCGGGATTAAAATAGAATTATTATAAGCTATGCAATTTTCGGTGAATGCGTCTTGATTACCATCATTATCTCGAATAAAAACTTCCGTTTCCTCTCGTTCTTCCTTTGAAATTCCAAATAATGTATTGTCTGCCTCAGAATCAGTTTTTCTTTTTGAAGGCTGAACCATCTTTATCAAATACTTCTTGTTATCATTTTTTCCGTCACTGCCAATCTTTTCTCCTTTCTCATTTAAAAAATCTCCAATTTCTCTCCCATTTGGATCCACCAGCCTTACAGGATTCCACGCACAATAAGCATACGGCGAGATAGATGGGTACTTGCCCGCCATCGGATCTACGCTCAGCCACATCGTCATGAGTTCGTGGTCCATATACCTTGCGCCGAAGTAGCCGTAGCCGGTTTCCCCGTCCTTCTCTTTGCCGGTGAAAGTGAAGCGCTCGCTGTAGCCATAGGGATGTTGGTTGATGTATGGCTCGCCGTAGGGCAGGTACTGCAGGTGCTGAACGGCGGGCGCTGCCGAGGTGGTCGGAATGGTAGAAGTAAACGTCGGGCTCAGCCACGTTAACCGGATCGTCCACCATCAAATAGGCCATCTCCTTGAATAGTCTGTGGTCACACTCAACGTCTGCCTTCATCTGGTAGGGAGTTCCATCAATCCGATAGCCGAACTCCTCCTTTGCAAATCTATTTCTCATTATGCATTCGAGGTCGTTCTCATATAGCACACGGCTGTTCACCTGTTCGAGGCATTGGTCAAACAGCGAATCAGCCTTTGTCTGGAGTTCTCCATCGTTTTCAATAACATGCAGGGCGTTCAGTCCACCCCCGCCGAGACGTGCGGCCACGCGCTCCGTGCCGGCATAGTAGTGCTTGGTATAGCCCTTGTAGGTCAGTACCATGTAGGCCGAGGGATAAAGGGTGGGCTCGTTCAATGTAGAGACAGCAGTCATGTATTCGGCATTGACATCCACTGAGTTGTTGACTCCCACCAGCTTCAACCGGCGCTCCCCGCCGTAATCGTATGCATAGTAGCTATAGTGTTTGTCGTCCACTGCGGTGTGCATGCGGTTGTCCTCGGTCCAGAAGAGGAAACGTCCGGCATCGAACATTCCTCCAGGCTTGGACATACTTACCTGCCCGAGGTTTCCTGCGTCATCCCAGCGCAGGTCGTAAAGCACTCCGTTCTTGTAGTTGAACATACGCCTGACGGCGTGGGGCTGATAGGCATTGCAATATCCATAGTACATATCCACGGTATCTGACACGGAAGCCGACTGTGCGTTACGGTGCTTCCAGATGATACGACCCGAGGGGGTGTATGCCATGTCCATGTCATAGTTGCCGGCGACACCGCCACCATCGGAGTGGGTCAGCCTGTGGAGGTTGTCATAGTGATAGTTGTTTCTATAGCCTCCACCCAAGGAGTTCACCACGCCAGCGGAGTTTTTGATAAAGGTGATGTTGCTGGCGTTGTCGAAGGTATAGTCAAGCTTCTGCATAAGGGTGCCGAGGCGGTCAAAGCTTTGGAGGTTGGCAAGGCGATGCAGTGTGTCGTAGTTGTATCGGGCCTGTGTGCCGTTTCCGTAGTTCACATGATCTTTCTGTCCATGGGTGTTGTAAAATATTTGCTTAATATAGGTTCTGCGGTTGCTGTTCTTGACGCCGTGCATGGAGAAGAGGTCGCCGCCCCATTGGTAGGAGTAGGTTATCTCCTCGCCGTCGGGGTAGGTCATCGAGAGCATACGCCCCCAGCTGTCGTAGGTGTAATCCATGTGGAAGCGGTAGACTTCATCACCATTGTGAGGCAGGGCGATGGTGCGGGTCTCTCCAGTGACATTGCCGAGGGCATCGTAGTGGCACTCGTGGCTGCCGCTGCCATCGGTGATGAGGACGGGGCGACCAACGTCGTTGCCGCTGGTGCCGTAATCGTATGTCACATCGTTGCCTGTCATATAGGAATAACGTTTCTCCAGGGGTCTGTAGTATATGTAGTCGTAAATAATTTCTCCCAAGGGGTTGATTTCTTTCGTGAGGTTGCCCGCTGGGTCGTAGATGTAATAGGTCGCGCCGGCATCGGGATGGTCACGGTAAATGAGCCGGCCTAGGTTGTCGTATTCGTAGGTGGTTGAATCATCGTCAGTCCATCCATCGGACTGACCACTTCCACTCGTTCCAAGCGTACCCATGCCAGACTTGAGGTGTCATAGAAGGATGTATAGATGTCGTCGGGCGTATAGCCTTGGGGCAAACGCTTGGGGTCGTAGGCGATGCGGAGCTCTGCATACGGTGAGAAGTGTTCTCCTCCGGGTAATAGGCGGTAACCTCCTGTGGCTGCGGTCATGTTTATCATTCCTTGTGGTAGCGGTGGTAGTTCTTCTGCATCAAGAGATGTGACCGAATACTCGGCATCATGCTGCACTGCTGCATCAATGGCTGTCAATATCAAGCCGTCGGTCTGCAATGCGAGCATCTGGCCCCGTCTGACATATACCTTGACATCGGGTTGGCGCAAATCCGATGGGTCGGTGTCTTGTATTTGGCTCGGTTCACCAACAGACTGTTCTTCTGTGGGAAAGAGCTCGGCTTGGTTGTCGGATTGTTTTTTCTGCTGGCAAGCGGAAAGCATGACCAGAGTCATGCATCCCGCAGTCAGCAATTTAGATATATTCAGCTTATTCATTGCTAAAGGGATTATTAATAATAATATTCTTTAAAATTACTGCATTCTGATATAGACACCGTCCATATTAAACTCCTTGAACAGATTTCCCGCCCGATAGTATTTATAGGTGCCTGTTAATGTCATGGTAGCCTCGTTGATGTCTTCTATGGTTACCTCAACATCAACAATCTGATCGTAGGCGTCGTATATAGCGTGTAGCACCCTGCCGTCGAGCGTCCAGTCGAGGGTGGTGGCGACAATTTTCATTTTGTGGTCGGCATATATTTCCATAACTCCGCCATTATTATCACCGACATTCTGCGGCACTGCCCACTTGCCAATGATTTGCTCTTCGAGGGTCGGAGTGCTCCCTCCGGAGCTGCTGCCGTTGTCGTCATTGTCCTTATTGCAGGACGAGAATGTGAACATTGTGGCTGCCACAAAGAGCAGCATGGTCATTTTTCTGAGATTTTTCATTGTTGTTAGGTTTTTTATGTTTTATCCTCTAGCAGATGAATACAATCTGTCTATTTATCCTTTTTTATTACTTTACGATGAGTTTTATGGTCTGACTGCCACTCTCGGTGGCGATGGTGGCGAAGTAGGTATTGCCTGATGGCAGGGAACCTTCGAAGCAATAGTGGTCATGGTCATTGTCGTCGTAGGTGGCGATTACTTTACCCTGTAGGTTGTATATCGTTACCTGTACCTGACGGGCACCGGACACCTCGATGTTGAAATGACCAGTGGTGGGATTCGGATAAAGTGAAAATTGAGAATTGAAAATTGAAACTTTCTCATGTTCGTCATACTCTTTGCCGCTGTGACCTTTGGCGCCCTTGGAGCCGGATTGCGCCAGCTGCCACAAGAGGGCGCCGCGAGCGAGGGTAAAGGTGCAGGTGTCGGACGGGAGCCGCAGGTCGTTGAAACGTACCTCGTTGGCAGTCACAACCGATGGGAGGATGATGCCACCATCGAGTAGCAGCACAAGGCTGTCGGTGGGGACGGGAATACTCCGCGTATCAAATGCAAGAGAAAACGCGACATCCTCTGTACCTGAGCTCTGAACGCGCCATTGGCGGGCGAGTGTTTCAATATCAGAGGCCTCCTGCAGGAATGTCAGCGGTGCATCATTGTCGCCAATGAGAAGGTAGGCCCCCTGAGGGAGGCTGTCGGCAGCGAGAGTGACGACGGAACCGTCCATTTCGGAACGGCTGCGCAATTGAAGGAGGGAGGTGTCGCTGCCAATACCCGTGATGCGGTGGTGGAACACGGCGCTGTCGAGCCGATGCTGCCAAACACGATGGCCATCGACTCCAATATAGTCGACAGGGCCGAGGGTGATGCCATAACGGATGGCCAGGATGGACTGCACCCTGCGTAGGACGGCGTTGCCAAGACGGTGATTGAAGTACAACACCTCGGAGACCTTGATGTTTCCGTCGCCGACAGACAGGCTGGCGTAGGCAGATGAGGAGTCGGGGGCAGACTGGCGCAAGGTATGGATCACCGGTTTGCGGTCGGTATGTTCGGCAAAGCGGATGGCAGTGCTGTCGGAGAGGATACGCTCGGTGGTCAGCCCACGACCAATGCTGTCGGCGAAGACGAGCTGCCACACAGTGGCTTCGGTGTCCACGATGGGCTTATAGACCACCACAACGGTGTAGTCTTCGGCATAGGGGATGCTGTCGAAAAGAAGCGGGTCGGTGGTCGCCGGATGGAAGTTCAGCGACGAATCGGCGGACGGGCACTTCCAATGGAATGCAGGACTTGGAAGCACCTGCCCGGTCTGTCCCAGCGCGATGCCATAGGACAAGAGGAGGCAGGCGGTGAGGGCAAGTTTATACAAAGGGCTCATAACTCTCGATTTCATGTGGGCACTATTAATGTTACCAATACAATAAAAAGAGAGGGTGCACGTTAATAGGGATGTCTGCAGCATGATGCTACGGACGATGCATAGGGCTGCGAGGCTCTATGATTCCCCGGGGGTGCGGAAGGCAGAGGAGAATCTCCGACGGTTCCAAATGTTTCGGATTCTTCGCTGTAAAGCACCCTCTCTTTTTTGATTCGATTATTTATATGCTATACATGTATATAGGTTTGTTTTCTCATCAAATGTTATCCGTACTTGATACCCCTCTCCAGCTTTTTCCTTTGCCCATGCTGCAGCCTGATCGCTACTATCTGTAACATAGGTGACAACATCTTTTGTTACCCCAGGCTGTGGAGTATAGTTGTTGTCGTAAAAAACGACCTCATAACCCTTGCGGGCTAACGCTATCAGTTGAACAAGCAGCGAGTCATATTCGTCTTCACTGTGTAGGGTTACTGTTTGCTGCACCCCATTGACAGAATAATGTACTATGTATACATTGGTGTTAAAACCTGTCGTTTCCTGTGCTGTGTCAATGAAGGTGTCTTTTTGACAGCCGACAGTCAGGGTTGAAAGCACGGCAAGGAGTGCCAGGGGGAAAATTCTTTTGTTCATTTTTCTTTCAGGTTTATTGTTTGTTGATAGAATATCGCATCTATTTGTTCTTCGTTTTCGATGTGGAAAATGGTTATGGTTTGCTTGTAGTAGTATATGGCTATTATGTCGTTATTCAAAATGGCAGTATCCATCGGAGCATTGTATTTGTGCTTGGGTGCATACTTTATGTCAACCGTATTGCCACCCATAGGGATAGGGAACTCCGGGGGGAACGTCAGAATGTTGAAATCGTCTTTAATACGGACCCAGGAGGAGTCGTTTTTGGCTTCCAGGAGGGTGACGTCGACAAAGACGGTATCGTTGAGTTTGAAATCCTTGAGAAAGACGACGTTGAAGTCCTCGTTGCCGGCATAGCGGGTGTAGACTTCGCTGACCTCGCGCGAGGGGAAGAACCAGTACCAGCGCTTCCAGAGGGTGATGACCGCAAGGTCGACGAGCAAGAGTATGCCTACCCACATCCAGAAACGTCGTATGTTCGTCTTTGTATTCATTTTCGGTTCCTCGTTGTGCTATTTCTTTCGAGATTCCTATATCAGGGAGAGGATTTGGGATACGGTGTCGGCGGCCTGCGCAGGGAGGATGTCGCCATAAAAGGCATTCCCCGTGAAGTCGGGAGCTGGCGCAGCCGCATAGGCGGTGTCGGCACCGATGGTGAAGAGGGCGAAGAGACAAGCCGCCAGGGCTGTGCGGAGAAAGGCATCATGGCGACGGCGGCGGGCACACCATTTCTCGAAGTCGGCGTCATGAGCCGATATCAGGGCACGGATATGGTCGAGGGCTTGACGGTTGCGGGCGGCCTCGGCGTTGATGATTTCTTCAATTTCTTGTTCTGTCTTCATATTTTTTTTGTGTTTTTTGCCATTTTCGATATGATGCGTTGTCTCATTTTCTTGACGGCCCCGACGGTCATCCCAAGTTTCTCGGCAATTTCTTTTCCAGAGTAGCCTTCGAGGGTGAAGGTGAGCAGCCGGTATTCCGTCGGGGTGAGTCCGACAGCGAGCTCCTCCAGCAGTTCTCGGTGGTCTGTGCTTGAGTTGTCGGCCACCGTGTCTGCCAGGCGGTCATCGATGGACAGCCAGTCGGGATCCTTGTGTCGATGGCGGTGCGAGAACACGCTCTGGCATTGCCACGTTACCCACGCCATCTGCTGCAAAGGGTTGCTGTCTTCGCGCAGAGAGGAGAGATGGGACCAAATGGACACACAACAGTCCTGCACCAGCTCTTTGCAGGTGCTCTCGCTGCAGGACGAGTGCCACCAACAAAGGGTGCGTATCAACCCCATGTGTTGCTTGAGCAAGCCGTCGAACAGTTTATATTCTGGATCCTTTTCCATGTCCATTTTGTTCTGTCTCTCTGTATATATTATAACCACCAAAATGCCAAAAGGTGACATTAGAGGTGTGTTTTTATGATTTTTTAACACTTCTTAAGTTCAATCCGTAAACGCAACACTTTGAAAAATAAGTAATAGAATTACGTACAAGATTTTTTATTGACTATTTTTATTGATGAAGGGTCAGACTAGGGAGTTTGCGTAGGGCTTTGGCCTTGGTCTTGTTCAGCAGGTCGGCATAGACCTTTGTCGTTCCTATGTCCGTATGACACATCAGCTGTTGTACCGTGTAGATGGGTACATCTTTTGTCAGCAACAGTACGCAGAAGGTATGGCGTGCACTGTGGAAAGAGACGGGCTTCTTTATCTTGGCCTTTTTGCACCACCGCTTCAACACCTCATTGACCTTTTGATTGGTCTCTTCCTTGAAAACATATTCGCCACTTCGTTTCTGCGCACGCAGTAGGGCTTCCGCTTCGGCGCACAACGGCAATCGCTCATAGGTGTCGGTCTTCTGTTGGTGGAACTCCAGTTGCAGGTGTTTGCCATTGCGCTTCACATCCTTCCAGCGCAGCCCCTGCACATCGCCATAGCGTAATCCTGTCATGCAAGAAAACAGGAACATGGTTTGAATATTGTTGTATTCATCAGACAGCTTGGTTTTTGTCAGGTTTTTCAAATCCTTCTCTGTCAGAAAACATCTCTTTTTCTGTTCTCTTTTGGGGCGTTTTACACGCTGAAGAATTCGGTCGTCGAAAAAACCGTTCTTATAGGCATCGTGGAGGACACAAGCCAGTTTTTGGAAATACAACCGTACGGTGCCGGTCATCAAGCCCTGAGACTGGAGATACTGGATAAAGTCTTGGAGATAGGCGGTGCTGACTTTTTCGATGGTGGTGTCACCATAAGCCTCAAGAAGTCGGCACATAAGACGATACGTATCTTTGGTCTGGGGTTTAATGTTGGCTGACGCTGCGTAAGATTTGGTATACTCCAGCAGGCTAATGGTTGGTTTCTCCTCGGCTTGACCGCTACCAAGACTGGCAGAATATTGGTAACGGGTGCTGTTGGGAAAAACATCGGAAGACAGGGAGATACTGAGTTCTCCTGTAGCTGAGTATTGGATAGAGACTACGGAAAACCGGAAATCTGATTCAATTTTAATATTCATTGTGTCAATCATTTATTGATTTTTATCCATTTTAAATCGGAAAATAAAGATACGATAAGTTGTCCAATTAGAGAAAAAATAGTAATTTTGCAACGACGAAAGCAACCATTATGCAACAGGATTACACCATAGCAAGAGAAAGAAATGCCATGTTCGGAAGTGGCATTTTGAAGGTGTATTTTGATGCTTTTTCTTCAAAAAAAAGACGTGGAACAACTCCTGCAAACATCTATGAACAATTTTGTTACGCTGATTTTGTCCACTTCTCTTTCACCGGGAAAGAGAAAGACGAGGAAACCGGCTACGGCTACTTCGGCGCCCGCTACATGGACCACGAGTTGATGACAATGTGGCTGAGCGTAGATCCGATGGCGGGCAAGTATCCGAGTATTAGCCCGTATGCCTACTGCGTTTGGAATCCTGTGAAACTGGTGGATCCGGATGGACGAGATGTTGACCCAAGTTGCCTAGATGATTGGAACACCCAAAAGAAGGCAATCCAAGATAAGAAAAATGAACTCATTAATAAAAGGAATGTGTTAAACCAAGATGTTCGCTGGTGGCAATTTATCAGAAAAAGCCAAATTGAGAATTATAGTGTTAGAATCGAATCGCTAGAAGAAACATTATCTACTATGGGCAATCTGGAAGAAGATCACAGTACCATATATACCTTATCACATGTTGAGGGGAATGGGTCGGTTAGTTTGATAAGAGAAGGAGAAAAAAGAGGAATGATATCTATTAACTTCTCCAGCACTGCTTCTTTTGTCCATGAGGTCACACATGCAGGACAATACTATAATAATGACATCGGTTTTTTTGAAAATGGAGCTATTGCAGCTTATGATATATATGATGAAGTTGCCGCATACAAAGCAGCTCTAGCATATTCCCCCACTGCATATACATATTTGGGTAAAGAGATGTCCATGCGTCAAGTGTCTCCTGAATGGGTTAGACCAAGAGATGACAACTATAAATTGTCTAATGGCTGTGGAAAATGTTAGTATATTTAGCTCTGCTGAAGAAATCAAGAAGGCTAAAATTGATGGTCTTTTGGGATCCTCTAGTCCTGGTAATTATTACCAGACATATTTAGAGATTCCATCGCTAATATATAGACATTAAAAACTGATTATACATAAAATGAAACATATACTGACATCGGTATTCATGGTTTTAGTTGTAATATCATGTTTTCTTTCATGTACAGCACATGCTCCTTTGGTATGTGGCAACTACTATTCTCAAGGAGACTATATCATTGAGCGAAGAAATGTAGATGGGTGGAGAAAAGGACATTATTTGTTAACAATAGATTCTTCAAATACGTTTGTATTAAAAGAAGTCAGTGCTGGATGTGGAATGAAATATTCAGTATGTTCAGGACATTTAAAACAGCGTGGGCCAAATTCTTATTCATTGAACAAAATCAAAGAAGAGTATCCTTTTGGCGTTTTGGGGAATCCCTTTTATAATGAAAACTCATATTGCGTTACTATTAGAAGTAACGATACCGTCATTCTTCAAAAAGGCCGTTGGGAGACCGTTTTGATATTGATTCCTCATGACAGCATTCCTAAAGATTTTGATTTCTCTAAATATGGATATGATAAATAGCGATTTTATTGATAATTTATGTACAAAAAACCACTCTACAAATCTAGGGGAAAACGGTTTCACTCCTTTATTTTCACTGGGAAAGAACGTGACGAGGAAACGGGGTATGGGTACTTGCCTCGTCAGGCTCGGCAGGCACACCACGGGGCCCGCTACATGGACCACGAACTCATGACAATGTGGCTCAGCGTAGATATATATGCTGATAAATACCCGTTCATCTCACCCTATGCCTATTGTGCTTGGAATCCAGTGAAATTGACGGACCCAAGCGGGGATACAATTATTTTTAAGGATAAAAAAGCTGAAGAGATGTTCGAAAAAACATATAATGACATAAGTGTTAAGTTGATAAAATTTCGCAATAAAAAAAGACTTAGTAAAAAGAAACAGGAGGAATATATTGCATTGTCTAAAATAAAGCAATCAATGGATGATGTTAAAAATTCAAAGACGAAATTCTACTATTCTTCCCTGCCTAATGATGGTTCAATAAAATCTGAGGGACATACTTACTGGAAAGAAGGTGTAGATGGAGTTTCTGTAGATATTACTGAAGAATGTTACGGCACACTTGTTCATGAGACAAAACATGCAAGTCAATTTGTTTCGGGGGATTGGGAGGTTGACAAGGGATCGGTTGATGAAGAGGGCCACTTTGGTCTCATTAATTATGATCTCCAAGATGAGTTTGATGCATATCGTCAAGAGTTTAATTATCAGTTTTATATCAATCATGAGGAGTATTATGATGATAATCGTATCAAAACAGAATTTGTGAATGGATATAAAGATAAACCATATATAATTCGAGAATACATTCAGTATAATGCATCAAATCCCAAAACAAATAAAAATGAAGAATAAGTTTTTTTACAGAAATATTAAAATTATACTGCCACTGATTTTGGCTACCGTGATGGTATCGTCATGTGCGATATCAAAGAAGTGTTCCAATCCACCAGTTTCGTACAAAATAAAGATTAATCAATTAGTTTTTCCTATTGCATTTAATCAAAAATACTATTGTTATGATATTTATATTGAAGATTCTGTTTGTTCAATATATCAGATAAACAGGGCTTACAAAAAACCATCTCGACTAATATATGATACTTTATATGTTGAGTCATTTCGTCTTTCACAAGATGAAATTGAAGAGATTGATTCAATAGTTGATGATTTATGGAATAAGCGAGATACGATATATGCCAGTAATACGATTGATGGTAATTTAACAAACCTGTATTTGATGAAGAGAGATAAACCGAAAAAAATTGTAATCTCTAACCGAAAAGTGGACATTGTCAATAGGTTATTTGATATTGTGAATGTTTATTGCAATAAAGCAATGATACCGCTTTTACAAAAAACATTCGAATAGAGGTTATTTATGGCCTTATTACTGGTGCGTTAATATTTGAACGTTATTGAGACTGGTACCTATCACAACGGAAAAGAATAGATAATTGAAACGAATAGTACATAAAACCGGCACATACAGCAGGCCCTTCTGGAAGGCAACGACTGGCCACATACCCCTTGTCCCTGCCAAAGGCCTACCATCTCCCTATCAACTCCCACCACGGTGGGAGAGGGCTGGGCGTTCGTCGGGATGAAAAACGCCGATTTAACGTTTATTATAAAAACAGGGGCTGCATTACATGCAGAAGCCGGTCAGCCTGCATTCACCACGGCGGCGATGGCGGTGACGATGAGGATCAGGGCCGACACCACCATCCAGCGGCGGGGGCGCAGTTTGACATGCTGGCGGCCATACATGATGCCGAGATAGGAGAGCAGGAATACCGCCACCAGCATGGGCCACAGGGCGCCGTGCAGATGAGCGGCCAGCGAAGCCACGAAACCGGCTCCCAGACCCAGCAAAAAGCCGTTGATGCCCGCGGCCACGGTGAAGAGCAGCACCCGCAGCGTGCCGGCATTGAGGTCAAAGGAGGCGGGCTTGGTCTTGCGACCCATATAAGGCCACAGCATCTTGGCAGCCACGAAGAGGGTCATTCCCAGGAAGATAAAGGCATTGGGTCGGGCAAAAGCCTCGGGATCGTCGGGCAGCTCGAAACGCATCATATTGCCCAGCAGGATGCCCACACAGAACAGGGCCACCTGGACAACGGCCATCGTGAGGGAGATGAGAAGTCCCGACGACAACGGCACGGGGGCGGCGTCGGCACAGCGCTGCATCAGCAGCATGAAGCTGATTCCAAAGGCAATAGCAATAACGATAAACGATACTATAGACATGACTGTATGGTTTTGGTGAGGGAAATGAATTGTTCCACGGAGAGCTGCTCGGCACGTTTAGAAAGCATGGCCTCGTCGACGGCGTCGATGGGCAGGCCCGCCGAGCGGAGGGCGTTGCGGAGGGTCTTGCGGCGTTGGTTGAAACCCGCCTTCACCACCTGGACGAACAGCTTCTCGTCACATTCCAAGGATGTTACCGTGTTGCGGGTGAGGCGGATGACGGCCGACTTGACCTTGGGAGGAGGATTGAAGACATGCTCATGGACGGTGAAGAGGTATTCGATATCATAGAATGCTGACAACAAGACCGATAGGATGCCATAGGTCTTGCTTCCCGGACCTGCAGACACACGCTCGGCAACCTCCTTCTGGAACATGCCCACCACCTCGACAGCCTGATTCCTACACTCGAAGACGCGGAAGAGTATCTGCGAAGAGATATTGTAGGGGAAGTTGCCTATGACAGCGAAAGTGTCATGGAACAAGGCATTTAGGTCTAGTTTAAGGAAGTCACCCTCGATAACGTCCAGCGAGGGGTAGTGCTCGTGGAGCCAGGCTACCGACTCGCGGTCAATCTCGACGACATGGAAGTTGAGCTCCTGTTTCCCAATGAGATACTTCGTCAATACACCCATACCGGGTCCTATCTCGATGACATTGTTCGAACGTCCGGAGAGGCTGTCTACAATGCGCTGGGCGATACTCTCGTCGGTGAGGAAATGCTGTCCCAGGAACTTCTTTGCTTTTACT
Organism: uncultured Bacteroidota bacterium; assembly: GCA_902775135.1. Classification (GTDB taxonomy): domain Bacteria; phylum Bacteroidota; class Bacteroidia; order Bacteroidales; family P3; genus Colimorpha. The sequence goes on from CACYKY010000006.1 coordinate 132,896, forward strand.
TCATTCATCTTGCTTTCAATGCGTTATAGCGTTTACGGGCCCGGTCGGAATAGAGCGATGTGGGGTAGTCGATGAGGAGTTTCTCATAGCACTCGAGGGCCTTTTGCTTGTTATCCAGCTGGTCTTCGTTGAGTTCAGCCATAAGTATCAGGGCGTCGTCGGCCGTGATATCGTAAGGGTAGAAATCCACCAGGTGCTGCAGTAGGGAGTCGGCATCGGCGTAACGTGCCTGTTTCATGCGTATTTGCGCTTTACGCATCAGCACTTCGTCGAAGAGGGGATGGGAGAGCGAGGCACGGGAAATGGCATCGTAGGCCTGCCAGGCGGAGTCGAGCCGGTTGCGGTAGAGCAGGAGATCGGCATCCGCGAAGAGTTCCAGCATGCCATAGGTGCTGTCATCTTCCATGTTATCAGAGATTAAGAGCGACAGTTCCATCGCATCGTTGGCCACCAGTTTGGAGGTGGAAGAGCGCAGGACCTTGAGCTGCGAATTGGCCCATTCGAAATCGTGATTGTAATAGGACAGCTTGGCGTTCTTGAACTTGGCCTGAGCGCCAAGGAGGTCATTCTTATTGGCCTTCTCCACCTGCATATACAGCAGGGAGGCGTCCCAGATAGCGCCTGCAAACAGCAGGAGGTCACCCAGTTCCAGCTTCACCTCGTCACGTACATTGGGCTTGAGGCGAGGGATCTCCAGCACATCGTCGAGCATACTCACCGCCGCCTGAGCATCGCCCCCATGATAAGCCATGAGGGTGGCGTAGTGGCGCATGATGGGAATGGTGCGCTCGTTCTTGCCGAGTTCAGCGATGGCATCCTCGTAGCGCTTGCGCAGGTTCTGGAAGTCCTTGCTATCAATGCGATAGTTATGATTGATACGCGCGAAGTCCACCTCCAGTTCCCCTACCCTGCTGGCGAAATAGTGCGGGCTCTCCGGCCCCTTTCTCTGTAGCAATTGATAGGCCTCTGCGGCCACATCGTAGGCCTCGTTCTGCTGCGCTATCTGCGCCACGCGGAACAGCTGTTCGCCCCCCTTGTCGGGGAAACGGGCATCCACAGCCTCGGCCTGCGTGAGGGCAAAAGCGAAGTCCTTTTGCTGGATGGAAAACCATATCATCATCTCCAGATAGGTCTGGTTCTCAGGATGTTCGCGCACACGCTGCACCAAGGCTTGCTTCACCCCTTCGGCCAGCCGGTCGTCCGGAGCCTCCGCCATCGCCTTTTGCATATTGATCTGCACCGACGAAACCATCCTCGGCTGATTGTCGAGCAGATTGAAGTACTCCTGCGTCATAGCGTTGTAGTCGCCCATAGCTTGATAGACACCCACCACTTCGGTGAAATAGAGCTGCTTGTTACGCGTCTTCTCGCGTGCCGCCTGATAGGTGCGGATAGCATAATCGTGGCGGCCAATGTTGATGAACGCCATAGCGAGGTCCGGCACCGGTGCCAGATTGGACGTCACCGACTCGACGGCCTTGTCGAAGTATTTTTCGGCCTTCTTGGCCTGTTTCTGGGCTTGGTAGGCATTACCCTGGTCAACGTACAGCTGGAGCTCCCTGGGGTTGCTTTTAAGGCGTTTCTCGGCCAATTTGGCGGCATCCTTGTACTCACCCATCTGCAGGTAGGTGGCATAGAGGCGCTGGTAATAAAAACGGTTGGTGGTGCGCTTGTAGAGCGATTCGTAGAGCTGGGCAGCCTGCTGGAAGTCACCGTTATCGAAATAATAGGCGGCCATCTGCTCCTGCGACTGTTGGGCAACGGAAACGGAGGGCAACAGCATCGCTATTGCCAAGACACACATTGCCAATATGTTACCCATGCACTTCATACAAAAAAACCGGAATCTAAAGTTCCGGTCCTTCTTTGTTGGTTAGTGACCCAGCTGGGGCTCGAACCCAGGACCCCAACATTAAAAGTGTTGTGCTCTACCTGCTGAGCTACTGAGTCAGTCATTTCTGACTTGCTGATGGTTGTCTGTGACCCAGCTGGGGCTCGAACCCAGGACCCCAACATTAAAAGTGTTGTGCTCTACCTACTGAGCTACTGAGTCATCAAAAAGCAGGCCTATGCCCACAAATTGAGTTTGCAAAAGTACAACTTTTTTGTAAAAGGACAAAATATTTTATCTCCCACACCCTCAAAGAAAGACAAATATCAATGATTTTCAGCAATATAAAAAATTATTAAATTCTCTTCTTTTTATGGATTCATCCGTCTAAAAACCACCAAAACATCTACAAAACAACCTTTTTTCCACCTGCGAAGGAATGCAAAAAAAAGAAAATTTGGTCGGTTTAATTTTATTTTGTATATTTGTAAAAGTCAACAACCAACGACAAGTCCACCAAAGAACAACATAACACAATAAATATCATGGAATTAACAATCAAACTCAAGAAAGGTGTCGGCGACATAGAATTCGGAATGCCCGTGGAAGAAGTGGTAAAAATACTGGGCAACGCCGACGAAGTGGAGAACATAGACAATGCTGCCGACGAAAGCACCACGGTGTTGCGCTACAACGATGACGGTATCACCATTTTCTGCGAAGGCGACAACCCCACCGTTTCCTGCATCGACATCGCCAACGAGGATTGCACCCTCTTCGGAGAGAACATCTTCGATCTCGACGAGCGCCAGCTGGTGACATTGATGGTAAAGAACAACTATACAGAACAGGATGTCGACGAGGAAGACTGGGGCGAACGCCGCGTGACCTTCAACGAAGGCAACATCGATTTCTACTATGACAACGGCGAGTTGGTATCCATCATTCTCGGCGCATGACACCCCTTTTCTCCACAGCCTACCTGCCACCCATAGCCTACGTGGCGTCACTCTCCACACACAGGGAGGTCCTTATCGAGGTCATGGAGACCTTTCCCAAGCAGACCTACCGCAACCGCACGGAAATCATGACCGCTGGAGGCGTGAGGACGCTGTCGGTCCCTGTGGTCCGCAACAACCATTCGCGCACCGAGGAGGTGGGCATCGACTACAAGGAACGATGGAACATCATCCACCTACGCACCATCGCCGCCGCTTACAGCGCCTCTCCTTACTACTTATACTACAAAGATGAGCTAGAGGAAATCCTGATGCAACGCTATGAACGACTGGTCGACCTCAACGACGCCCTGCTGCAATGGATACTCCGCACGCTGAAGAGCGACTGCCAGGTCCACCATACGCAAGAATTTGTTAAAGAGTACCCCGACGACTACCGCGATACCTTTTCGCCCAAGCACCCCTACCCTACCGACAGCCACAAACCCTACTACCAGGTCTTTGCCGACCGGCTGCCGTTCACCCCCAACCTCAGCTTCCTGGACCTGCTGATGAACCTCGGGCCCGAGAGCAAAGATTACTTGAAAAGCATCACGTAAAACACATAGAACAAAACAAATAGCCCTATTGTTTCACACGAAACAGCAGGGCTTTCTCTTTTAGCTAGCGGGCAAATGTGAGCAACAAAACCGACACATCGGCAGGCGACACACCGCTGATGCGGGAGGCCTGACCTATGGTCGACGGACGATAGCGATTGAGTTTCTCGCGGCACTCATAGCTAAGTGCGGTGAGGGCAAAATAGTCGAAATCGGAAGGAAGGGCAATGTCCTCAAACTTCAAAATACGGTTGGCCACCTCCTGCTCCTTTTCAATATAGCGCTGATACTTGATCACCGTCTCCACCTCATGCTTCACCTCTTCGCGGATGTTCTCAGGAACCGACTGCACCGAACCGGCCACCTCGGGAGACAACTCCAAGAGCTCTTCCATTGTCAATTCAGGACGCAACAACAACGACGAAAGAGATATGCGCTGCGACAAGGGGGCCGACTGGTGGGCGGCGAGCCACTCGTTGGCACCAGAAGGCAGCACAGGTGCATGCTCTATAGCCGACTTCACCTCGGAAGCATAGCGTTGCTTGTCTTCCACACGGCGCATGCGCTCTTCCGACGCCAACCCAATAGCATAGGCCAAAGGCGTCAGGCGCTGGTCGGCATTGTCCTGACGAAGAAGAATGCGATATTCCGCTCGCGAGGTGAACATGCGATAAGGCTCGTCGACACCCTTGGTCACCAAGTCGTCGATAAGCACACCGATGTAAGCCTGCGAACGTCCCAGCACAAAGGCCGGGCGCCCCTGTAGCTTCAACGAGGCATTGATACCGGCCATCAGACCCTGGCATGCAGCCTCCTCGTAGCCCGTAGTACCATTCACCTGGCCGGCGAAAAAGAGATTTTCAACAAGCTTGGTCTCAAGCGTATAGACCAACTGCGTAGGTGGAAAATAGTCGTATTCGATGGCATAGCCGGGCTTGAAGATGCGCGCATGCTCGAAGCCCTCGATGCTATGCAACGCCTCGAGCTGCACCTCCAACGGCAGCGAAGAGGAGAAGCCGTTGAGATAGTAGGACTGCGAATGCCACCCTTCAGGCTCGACAAAAAGTTGATGATGATCCTTGTCGGCAAAGCGGTCGATCTTGTCCTCGATGGAAGGGCAATAGCGAGGGCCACGCCCCTGGATGCGACCGGTGAACATCGGCGAACGGGAGAAGCCCGTGCGTAGGATGTCGTGGGTGCGCAGGTTGGTATTGGCGATATAACAGGGACGTTGTTCGACAAGAGGCTTGGTGTCCGAGAACGAAAACTTGGACGGATGCTCGTCGCCCGGCTGGATGGAAAGGCGGTCGAAGTCGATGGTACGACCATCCACACGCACGGGAGTACCTGTTTTGAGACGCAGCACTTCGAAACCCAGCTCGCGGAGTTGGTCGCTCAATCCCACAGCCGGAGACTCCCCTACCCTACCCCCTTGCCACGACTCTTCGCCAATAAAAATTCTACCATTGAGGAAAGTGCCGCTAGTGAGCACCACAGCCTTAGCAGGCACCTCATGCCCCATGCGGGTGATGACACCGGCCACCGCACCTCCTTCCACCTTCAGACCCACCACCTCATCCTGCCAGAGCGAGAGGTTGGGGATGGACTCGAGCACACGACGCCAGTTCTGTGAAAAAAGCATGCGGTCGCATTGTGCTCGCGGACTCCACATAGCGGGACCCTTGGAAAGATTGAGCATACGGAACTGTATGGCCGAGCGGTCGGTCACAATACCCGACCATCCGCCCAGGGCATCGACCTCGCGGACGATCTGTCCCTTGGCCACACCACCCATAGCGGGGTTGCACGACATCTGGCAAATGGTGTCGAGCATCTGTGTTATGAGCAGTACCTTAGACCCCATCCGAGCCGCTGCCGCTGCCGCTTCAGCACCCGCATGTCCGGCTCCCACAACCACTATATCGTAATGCTCAAAAGTCATAGAATATGGTATTTAGACAATCCGTTCCTCGTGAAACATTTCGTTCCACAGGGTCAAACACTCCTCCTCTTGCCGACGCATCTCGGCAGCCTCGGAGTCAGACTTATCACCTTGACCCAAGAGATGCAAGACACCGTGTATAATCACCCTGTGCAACTCCTCGTCGAAACCAACGCCAAATTTCCCGGCATTCTCCCCTACCCTATCGACACAGACAAAAATGTCGCCCGACACCAGGTCGGCAGCCACATAGTCGAAAGTGATAATATCGGTATAGGTATCGTGGTCGAGGTATTGACGATTGACACCAATCATGTATTCGTCGTCGCAGAAGAGATACGAGATATTGCCGACCTTCTTCCCACGACGCAAAACGACCTCAGAGATCCATTTTTTCACCTTTTCGGCCTCAAGAAGCTCAAAATTCTCAATCTGGGAAGAAAAACGAATCGACATTATTTCTATTTATATTGTTGTTTTACTGATATTTACCGCGATTTCGGAATGTTTTTTCGTCAAAATCCGTGCCGTATTTTGGCATTTCCAGGATAGTTGTACTACCCAAGCTAAGGAAATTGACGAATCGTTAGGCCGCCACCAGAGCAAAATGTGCCTGAAGGACGGAGGCGCGCTCCAATGCATCGGCGGGGTCGATACCGGCGATGTCGAATTCCATCCGGACCATCCGACCGCCATCGGAGTAACTCATCCTGTTGGCGAGGGTCTTCATGACGAAGATGCCACTCCCCTTCTCCAACGACTCCACGCTGCCGAACCCTTCATAGTCGAATCCCGCTCCCTGATCTGTCACCTCGACGAACACACCCCCGCGACAGGTGCCAAGATTGATAGCGACAGTCTTCATCGCATCGGAACCATTGCCATGAACGATAGCGTTCGTCACCGCCTGCAACGCCGCCACCGACACCGTAGAATAGTAGTTGCCCACATGGCACTCGTGGCAAAAATGGAACACCCGCTCCTCTACGTAGGGCAGATTGGCAATATCAGACTGTATTACAAACGATTCGTTCATCCTAGACAATTTTTATTCCAACTGCAAATATACAAAATTTTTGTCAATCGCAGACAACAATCTCTCTTTTTCCACATTTCTCCCTTTTCGCGTACCCATTCTCTCACCACCCAAAGTGCCATCTGTCAGGCACTTCCCGCGGCCCTAACCATAAGAAATGTCGCACAAAATATCTGGCAGGCAGGTGGGTAGGGGCTAGCGGTAGAAGTAGTCGTTGACCTTGTTGCGATAGTAGGGCGAAAGGGTAGGGGGTACTGTGCGGAGCTGGTCGGCAGCGGGCAGCTGCTGACGCTGATACTTCTCCAGTTCGGCAGGCGAAGGCTGGCTGTAGAGGTCGTTGGCCTCGTGACTCTCGCGGCGCTCCTCTTTTTCTCGCTGCATCTCTGCCTTTTCGTGCTCGAGCAGACGCGTCATAATCTGTTGCTGGCGCTTGATGGTCTGCTGGGTAATGGTACGGTTGACGAGGTCCGTCTCGGTCTGTTCCATCTGCTTCATCATCTGGTCTATCTCCTTGGCCAGCTTGCTGTTGCCTGCATTTTGCTGCTTCATCTCCTGACCATACTCCTGCATCATCCTACGGATGAGCTCCTGCTGCGCGGCCATCTTGGCAAACTCCTCGCTCATCTGCTGTCCCTGTCCCAGCTGGTGGCGCCCGTTGGGTTTGTTGCCCTGTTTGTCGAGTTGTTTCTTGAGGGCATCCATCTGTTTGTTGAGCTCCTGCTGCATCTGTCGCATGGATTTTGCCGAAGGCTTGCCCTTGCCGGGTTTAGCGCTGGGATTGCTGTTCTTTCCTGGGTTTTTACATTGGCCCGACTTCTGTTTCTGGCTGTTCTGGCGCATCTGGTTCTGCATCTGGTCGAGGCTCTCCGCCAGCACCAGCGCCAGATTGTTGAGGGCCGTCATGCTGTACTGCATCGAACCCGAGGCCTGCGAATTCTTGTAGTTGCCGTAGAAACTCTGGTTCATATCCAACAACCCGCTAAGCGAACGGCTGATGTTGCTGTTCACCTCTCCCAGCTGTTTGGTGATGGCCGAAGCCACCTGCAACTGGCGTTTGGCCATAGAGCGCAGCGAATCCTCCACATTGCGGAAATCGTCGCGGATACGATTCTGGCGGAATATAATAGACTGATATTTGGGGTCTTGAATATATGTACGATTGACGTCAGAGATTAGTTCCTCTTGGTTGAAAGAGAGCCTTACGAGGTTCTTCAACAGGCGGCGTACCTCCTCGGCGTCCTCCGCCAAGTCCTGCTGTTCGGCCTCTACCTGAGCCTCGGCGAGGGCCTCGCTGAGCTGCTCCATCTCCTCGGCAGCCTGCTTCTGCTTGCCCGAAGCATCCTTGTTTTTGCCCTTCTGAAGGCTCTGCTGGGCCTCCCGCTGATGCTGTTCAACCTGATTTTCCAGTTTCTCAGGCACCTTGAAATCCGTACTGGGGTCAAGATCCTTATAGTCCTGCTTGATTTGATCAATGTCCCGTTTCAGCTCCTGGAACTGGTCGTTAATCTGTTGCTGTTTCTCTTGCAACTGCTGGTTATCCTTGCTTTTAGCCTGCTCCGTTTCACGCGAAACATTGTGTTGTTCCTCCGCCAGGCGGTCCATCTTCTGGATGGTTTGTTCCACCTTCTTTTCCAACTCCAGTCGCTTCATCAGTTCGATGTTCTGATCCAGTTGCTTCTCCAACTCGGAGTTGTCCATCTTGAGCTGCTCCAACTCTTGCTGCACCTTATTCTTGTCCAGCTCTTTCATCATGCGGTCTATCTCCGCCAAGGTTTCCTTCATCTTCTCGTCCATCACCTCGTTCATCAGGCGGTCCAGCTCGCGTTGTTTCTCCATCAGCTGCTCACTCTGCTCGCGGTATTTCTGCTCCAAGCGGTTGTTTTCCTGAATCTGCTGCTGCATCTGCTGCATCATCTGGCGCACCTGCGACTGCTTCTTCTGTATCTCCTGGAGGTCCTTTTTATCCTGCCAGTTGAGCTCTTTTTTATCCACCAGCCGACGCATCATCTCGTTGATTTCATCCTGCAATTTCTGCAATTCGCTTACCTGATTTTCAGCGCTTTGGCGCACTTCGCTACTGCTCCGCTCCAGCATCTGGTCAAGCTCGTCGGCGGTGGGAATCTTGATTTCGAACACCTGCGACTTGACGGTCTTGGGTCCATGGATGGCATCGTTGTCGGAGACCTCGAACCAATAGCTCAACTCGTCGCCCGGCGCAAGGGTCAGTTCGGCGGTGTTGAAGGAGAAGAAGAACTCCTGCGACGCCTCACCCGAACGAAGGGCCATTTCGGCCTCGCTGCGGACCTTCCGGGCCGTGTCGGCAGCATTGGCCGTCTGATGGACAAAAACAAGCTTGGAGAAGCCGTAATCGTCCTTCACGCGGCCTCGGAAGAGGCGACGGTCGGGATGTAGCGAGTCGGCCATCTCCTCGACGACAATCATCGGCAGGGCATCGGCGATGGCCGAAAGGCTGTAGCGCAGGGTGTCGGAAGTGACGGCATCGTGGTTGCTCACGGCAAAGCCGTAATCCATCGTCTGCATCACACGGACGCTGAGTTCGGCGCGGCCGTTGGCATCGGTGGCCAAGGGGTGCGCCGTCTCGCCCAGCGAGAAGTGCACGCTGTCGGCGTCCTTGGTTTGGAAAATCCATTTCACACGCGTACCTTCGGGCACAGCGGCATCGCCGAGGTTCACCACCGTCTCGGCCTCGCGGCCCGTGTAGGCGGGATAGGACAGGAGCATGCGGAACTCCACCACCTGCGGGTCGGGCAGCATGCGCAGCAGGTGTCCCCCGTCGGTCACTCCGGCGGCCTCGAGGGCGAACTCCTGCGAGCGGCTCACCTGGCGGAAAGTGTATTCGAAGAGGGTGGGGGAGAGGCGCGTCATCTTGTAGCGCCGGCCCTCGATGTTGATGAACGCTTCGGTGGGCAAGGCCTCGCCGTCGACGCTGACAGAGAGCGTGTGGTCGTGTCCTGGCCACACGGTGAGGCTGCCGTTCTCGATGGTGAAACGGAACGGCGCAGGGCGCTCGTAGACGGTGCTGTAGTTGACGATGCGCTTCGACGGCTCCGTCACCACCTGCGGGGCGGCGATGAGCAGGGCGGCGATGACTGCCAGCGGCGGAAGGGCATACTTGAGGTACTTGCGGTTGGCCTTGAGGTTGACGGCATCGACGAAAGGCACGGGACGCAGCTGCTCGGTCTTCTGCTCGATGGCGGCGAGGAGGAGCGAGGGGAGGGGAGAACTTTGATCGCTTTCCGCTTTCCGCTTTCCGTTTTCCTCTTCCTCCATCAGCTGCAGCAGGTTGAGCAGCTTGTCGCTCACCTCGGGGAAGTGCTTGCCCACAATGCGGGCAGCTTCGGCATGCGAGAGGCGCTTGCCCATACCTGCCATCTTCAGCAGCGGGCGCACGATGTACCAAGCCACCACGCATGCCACCGCCGCCAGGCCACCCCAGAAGATGAGGCCGCGGGCCACGCTGGACAGCCATCCGAAATGCTCCAGCAGCACCGCTGCAAGGAACAGCACCCCCACGATGGCCACAGCATACAACAACCCCTTCACCAGGAGGTTCTTGTAGTACTTCCTGATGAATGCGTCGAGCGCCTGCAGTATGTCGTCTCTATGGCTCAATCAATCCCCGGTATTGGTTTCACATCATGAGGTATGGCGTCAGCCGTTCGTTGGCCTCCATCACCTTGGCGTTGACGGTTGCCTGGTCGTAGTCGGGGTTGTAGCTCTTCAGCGCGGCCTCGTACTCTTCGATGAATTCCTCGGTTTCTGCTTCAGCGGGATAGACGGAATTGAGACTGTCGTCGAAACGGAACAGCTCCTGCATACATTCCAGGTACTCGTTGGCCACCTCGGGACAAGGCTCGGCCTCAGCGATGGTGAGGCAGTTGACGGTTTTGCGCGCCAGCCGCTGGGCATTGCTCTCCTCCTCGGCGCTGCCGCCACAGGCAGTGGCAAGAACAGCACCGCACAAAAGTATGGACATCAGTATCTTTTTCATTATTCTATCGGAATTTGAAAATGCAAAAATACAAAAACTTTACGACATACTGCTTTTTTTAATCAACAAAATGGCTCGAAATCGAAAAAAAAGCGTACCTTTGCAAAAAAAAATAGTAACAACTCCCAACCATGCAACAGACCATCATCATCACCGGTGCCTCGTCGGGCTTTGGCCTGGCCACCGCCGAACTCCTGGCCTCCAAAGGCCACCGCGTCTACGGCCTCTGCCGCCGTCCCATGAACCACGAGAGAATACACTATATGACATGCGATGTGCGCAACCGCGAGCAGGTAGCCGAGGTCGTAGGCCTCATCGCCAGCGAGGCGGGGCGCATCGACGTCCTCGTCAACAATGCCGGCATGGGCATCGGCGGCGCCCTCGAACTGGCCACCCCCGAGGAGATAGACCTCCAAATGGGCACCAACTTCATGGGGTGCGTCAACCTCTGCCAAGCCGTACTGCCCTACATGCGCAAGCAGCGCAGCGGCAAAATCATCAACCTCAGCTCCATCGGCGGCGTCATGGGCCTCCCCTGGCAGGGATTCTACTCGGCCTCCAAATTCGCCATCGAGGGCTTCAGCGAGGCCCTCAGCGCCGAGGTACGGGGTTTCGGCATCAAAGTCTCCATGGTCGAGCCCGGCGACTTCGCCACCGGCTTCACCGCCAGCCGCCGCAACAGCCAGGCCACCCTCGACGACCCCGACTACGGCCCCCTCTTCCGCCGCTCGCTGGACATCATCGAGCAGGAGGAAAACGGAGGCCTCAAGCCCGAGGTCCTCGCACGCCGCATTGCCAAGATGGTCGAGCAGAAGAACCCACCGCTGCGCAAGGTCGTCGCCAACCTCGAGCAGAAACTCTCCGTCGTCATCAAGCGCGTGCTCTCCGGCAACCAGATGGTGGCCATCCTCCGCAGCTACTACAAGTGCTGACCCCCCTCCCCATACCGCAACGCCCCCCCAGGCTCAAAAGACCGGGAAAAAAGACCCCGCCTCTTGAGCCTGGATTGTTTTTTCGAAAAAAAAATTTATAATTTTTTATCACTCACAATGTGACACTTACGGAATTGTGTTGAAAAAAAAACACAGGGGGTGTAAGATTTGAGGCCAAAAGTGTCGAATTCTATATGTAGAAAAAAAGCCCAAACCAGGCTCGATGAAAACGGACGTCGAAAGATACAAGACCCTGCTGCAGCGCCATCAGAAACTCATCTGGTGGCTATGCTTCAACCAATCCCCGACCAACAGCATGCGCTGCGAGGACTTGGTGCAGGAGACCTGTATCACCCTCTGGGAGCATTTCGACACGCTGCCTGCCGACGCCAGTTCCTGGGAGGAGACCCTGTGGGTGGAGCAGCGCACACGCGACACCCTGCGCTCCCAGCGACGCCGCCACCGACGCCAACCGCAACTGGTGAACCCGCCCGACGGCCTGGAGCACCTTGCCGCCCACGACGATGCCGCCGAAGCCCGCGAGCGTGTCCAGGAACTCCTCTCCTCCCTCCCCGAGGAGGACCGACGCCTCATGCAGATGCGCAACGAGGGCTACAACGCACGGGAAATAGGACAGGCTCTGGGAATCGAACCCAACGCCGTCTACCAGCGCGCCTTCCGCATACTGGCACGCCTGAAGAAAAACGAAACCAAACAAACAAAGAAAGGATAACCTATGGAACAGACAACAGACAACACACCCCTTCCCTCCGATGCCGAACTGGGGTTCGACCCCGGAGAACTGCTGAGACAGATGACCGACGGCCTGCCGCAATGGCACCACCGCCAGCACGAGCGCCTGCTGACGCTGCGGCTGTGCACCACGACGATGGCCCTCTTCGCGCTGCTCATACCGACGGCGTACCTCCTGGCGCCGACGGACAACAACCACATCGCCGACGGCATGACCTATGCCCAGGTTGTACAACTTACCGACAATATGCTCTGCGCATGAAGCCACGCCACTACATAGCCCTCGCCCTTGCCTTCGTGGGCACCGCCATCAGCATGGTGCTGCTCACACGGCCGCGCCCGCTGCCCGCCAGCGAGTGCAGCGAGGTCTATCGTAGGTATTGCGACACCTCCGGCATCAGCGCCTCCTACCTCGAAGACTACCCCCTCGACGACTCCACCACCATCGCCGTCACCTTGCTCCAGGCTCAAGACTCCGCCACTTGGGCGGAAACCGTCATCTCCTTGTGCTGCAACAACAACCACAATGACTACACACCAGGCGAAATAAAACTATATCCCATCAAAAAGGCAAACGCTGACCAATTACCCGATAGTGCATTTAAAAACGAATACATAGTAATATCCTACTTTTACGACCTTACCATTGGAATATTCAAAGTTGAAAACAAAGACCATCAAAAAATCATCATAGATCATTATATTGAACTACTAACAAAAAAGATCAAAGACAATGAAACGAATTATTAGAACAACTGCCTGTGTGGCTCTTCTGACCATGACAACCGTCAGTTGCCAAAAAGACGGAATGTACCAGCAGAACACAAACGAATCCCTATGTGGTACAACCTTGTACTACGCTGTTGATGGGGTATCGCACGAAACATCTTTTTACGACAACAATGGGTGGGATATGATAATGAATAATCTATTTGCATTAGCGCGGCAAGGATACACCATTGTAATCCATACAAATACAAATAATATACCTATAAAAGATAAAGAAACCATTACATTCACAACTACCAGCGAATCGGAAGCCAAAGAATGGGCAAATGAAATGGTAACCCTAGGGTACACTGTAACTATTACGTTTAAATCAGGCGTTTACACATGTATAGCAGAAAAGTAAAAACCAGCACCTCTACTTGGTGCCACCTAACCCCTAAAAGCCTATGAAATTCATCCGACCCTGCCCTTGGCGACAGATGTGCCGGTCGCACAAGGGCGTATAAAAAAAGGCAAGCCCTTTGGGCGGGGAGAGTGTTTGAAAACAATACCACCAAACACACTCTACCACCTCCCACGGGGGGCTCGCCGATGGCACAGGACCGGACAGTCCCATGCGTCCATCTACAATGATAACGCAGAAATGGCTTTCCTATTGTGTGGAAAACTCTGTTTTTTGCACATCAACCATGACACGTGGGAAACAAAAACAACAAAAATTAACAATTAAAAAACGATTAAAATGAATAATATTTCGTACATTTGCAGCATGAAAAGTATGATGTCCTTTACTTTACGGCACATATTGGCCTCTCTGATGATGATGTTTATGCTCGTAGGATCGACGGTCGCCAATGCACAGATGGTTATCAAAGAAAATGGCAAGGTGATTGTTGGTCCTAACACGAGACCCAGCGACGACAGCCTCAATGTGACGAGCATGTCCATTCAGGGGCCTTTAGGTGTGTACAATCATGGGGCGAAACTGGGTTTCGGCGATTTCGGCGTCAAGGAAAGGATTGGCTGGAATGTCTTCGTCGGGGAATATGGCAACACCGATTCAGACCAGCTTTGGCTGCACGGGAAGAACGGTTTCAAAATCACCAATTGGAACGGTGACTATGTCATTGCAGGATGGGGCTGGGATTCGCAATTCATCACCAATTTCACATTCAACACTAATTCCCGTATCGACCGCATTGCCATCAGTTCCGCTGACGCCCACAAATATGAGGTTTCGCCTATCGAAAATCCCCTCTCCGCCCTTTCCCATCTGAAGGGAATCAAATTCAGATACACCCCCGTTAATGTGATGGAGATGCCGAATGTGGACTTGACGAACCTGGACGATAAAGGGCTGGCGGATTATGTTCAAATGGACAATGTCGTCCACATGCAGCAAAAGGGACGTATCCGTTATGGCTTATATGCCGGCGAGGTGGCCAATGTCTTCCCCGAATTGGTAGAAGTGGACGACAAAAACAACGAATACATCAACTATATCGAGCTGATTCCTGTTCTGATAAATGCCATCAACGAGCTGACAAGCCAACTGCAGGAACATGGCCTTTTGAGGGGAATGCGTACGCAAACAGACAGCAGCGAGACAGACAGATGCAATGCCGGCACAAGGGGTGCAATGGATGAGAGTGCAGTGCTTTACCAGAACACGCCGAATCCTTTCACCGACAACACAACAATAGAATACTATGTTCCTGTCGATGCCTCCTCTGCATCGGTCTACCTATTCACTCTTAACGGCTTGCTGCTGGAGACGTATCCCATTGAGTATATGGGACAGGGCTCGATAACTATCGACGGGGCAACACTGCAACCCGGCATGTACGTCTATTCGCTGGTTGTTGACGGCCAGATTGTGGACAGCAAACGAATGATATTGACCAACTAAAAGCATAATGATATGAAAAAGACATTATTCACAATTGTAATGCTGACACTCGCAGTTCTCGGCCACGGGCAGGACACCACGGCTGCCCAAGGCTTCAAGTCCTTCTTTGGACAGGAGAGCACAGAATGGTATGGAATAATCGGTGATTACGACTTTACAAACAGCTATGTACTACGAAGCCGAAATGACACCATAATAGATGGTCTAAGATACAAAATATTTGACTTTTACACCATTGTCACATATAATGGCTACGATGAATTTCTCGACCCATATTTGAATCTTTTCATGAGAGAAGATTCAACTGTCGGAAAACTATGGTGTCGGTATCCCGAGGAGAGCGAAGAATTTCTCATTGCCGACATGTCTCTTAATGTGGGAGACACTTTCAAAATCAAAAACATCGAATATTCTGGATATTCTTATTCCTACTATTATGTACAGGACGTCATTACTTCAGGCTCTGACCTCATTCTGGAATTAAAAAATGCAATTAACGGAGAAACCATACATTTCATTGAAGGTATTGGGTGCGACAATCTTTTCCATTATACCAGAACCTCGGCTTATTCTTCTATTTTGTGCTGTTATCATGACGAGACAATGGTTTATCACAAACAGGGTTATAATGAATGTTACATAACCTGGGAAAATCTCGACGAAATAGCAAATAATAGAATTTCTCTCTATCCAAATCCTTGCAGTGAATGGCTATATTGTCAAGGAGAAGAAATTGCAGAAGTGTTTTTTGAGGATATAAAAGGCAAACTTGCATGGAAACATCTAGGAGCAGGGAAAATAGATATTTCGAGTCTTCCCAGAGGGATGTACATTGCACGCATATCTATCAACAATTCAATAACAACCAGCAGATTAATCATAAAGCTATGAAAAGAGTAATACTGCTATTATGCATAATAGGATTAGCCCACACCTTTTATGGCCAAGATGCTTGCATTTATAACAATCCGCTGTCAAATCACGAGTTAACCGGACTGGAGAATATCGCGTATGGAAAGGTCTTCACTCCCAAGGGCAACATTCGTGTTTTAATTGTATTTGTCAGTTTTGGAGAACCATATGATTCGCAAGAATTAGATGGTTGGCCAGTAGATTCAGATCTTCCAGATTGGGCATCAGATTCTAATTCGAAGGTATTCTACCATGATTTCTCTGAGTTTTCAAATGATATTTATTCGGACACAAACCGAAACTCAGTATCAAACTATTATTATCAAATGTCAAATGGCTCATTCAAACTGATTGCTGACTATTATCCATCCAGAATCGTTGTTAATGTTTCAAGTAATGACCAATGGAGAGACATCCATAAAAAAGTACTGTATAAAATCTCCGACAGTGTTAATTGGGAATCCTACGACAATCGTTTAAACAACCCTAACTTTCAATGTGACAACTCCGAAACAGGTTCTGACCATAAAATAGACTATATTGTTTTTTGCCATAGATTTTCATGGGGATGGGATACTATACCCCATGCGCACCTTCTTTATAAAGATGCTACTGGATTTGCCAGCACCGATTTTATTCATCCCGTACATTATATCCACGTCGGGGACAATTACATTGTAGACAACTGTGGTTACACCCAAATAACAGGGAATACCTCTCCTCTGGGCACTTTTGTCCATGAGACTGGTCATAGTGTATATGAGGCTCCTCACTACGAAGGAGGAAACAAGGTTACGGGCAAATACTTTTATCAATCCGTTGCAGGATGGGGGATGATGCATTCGTCGCCCAATCGTTCCTGTGCTATGGGCTGGGAACGATATATATTGGACTGGTCGCCACAAATATCCGCTGGTGGCATAGCTTCCGATATTGCCAGTGCAGACGACTTGGCGGCCACAAACGGTATTTTCACCATTCGGGATTTCATCACCACCGGTGACGCTATCAGAATCCGTGTTCCCGCAGACGACACAACATACCAATACCTTTGGCTGGAGAATCACCAATGCATATCAACGTTCGACGGTAGCACAAATCGGGGAACATTCTGTGGAGATAGCATTGAAGAATACAAGTGCGGATTGGTGGCATACGTGGAGGATTATTCTCGTGCAAAGGATAATTACTATAACCTATTCTATAACGGCAATGCCATCCGCTGGCTTTCCCGGAATGGGGATTTCGATTTCGGGTACTATCCAACACCTATTCATCCGAACGAATACTGTTTGAATGAGACATTTGCTTTCTATAAACAGCTGGCCAATCCAATAGGTGGTCAAAATGTCAACGAGCTAATTCGTCACGACTTCAACAACAATGGCCATATTGAGTATAATGATGGTAGTGGAAACTCTCCCTATGTAATCAATAATGGTACAAAAAATGAAAGTGTTGCATTGATTCAGGTGGATTCTGAACCGCCGACAGCCAAATACTACACGGGCAAAGGCATGCAGTTCCAGAAGGGCGACAAAGTGGGCATTGCCCGAAATCCCTGTGTGAAGAATAATCCTACCTATGACACCATAAACCTGATTCTGGGGGATTATTACCTCAACGGTATCTCCTTCGAAATTTTGAATCAAGCTACCGACGGAAGCCTGATGGTAAAAATACGGATGGATGACGTCGACATAGACCAAGATGTTCGCTGGGCAGCCGCTTCCATCGTTTTGAAAGACATTACCACCGACAGTCGTCCCGACGTAGACGTTCAACCTTCTGTCACCGTGAATATTGATCGCAGTGGTACACCCAACCGACACCGAAACCCCGACAATCCGGGACAAACGTCATCCACGATAGAAGACTTTATCACACCAACAACGTTCAGATGCCTCGAGAATTCCTATTTCAAGCAGGAAGCATACTCAACGGTCAATGTTATCAATAAGTCGACCTTGGTGCTTGATTCCGGTTCCGTGTATGAAGTGAATGACCATGCCGCTCTCAACATCGAGCAGTCGGGCACGTTGGTTGTCCGTTCCGGTGCGACGTTGCATGTCAAAGGGGCCGGACATGTAGAGGTTAAAAACGGTGCATACATCTGCGTGGAGAATGGAGCCAATGTCATCTTGGAGGATACTCTGAGTGCCCTGAACCTTCGTCCTGGATGTCATACTACGCTTAACATCCCCGTAAATGGCAGCTTAAACTGCAATTGCATCACCACCCCTAACGTCAACATCGCTAGCAACGGAATCATTCACGATGATTATAACGGGAATCGATGTATTCAGAATATCATCTACACCAACGATGCCTACGAGACTGGCGATGCCATCAAGGCTGGCTACGATGTCTGTCCTGAACATCCTTTCGGTGATGTTAATGTTACCAACGGAGCCCATGTAATCATAGATGCCGAAGGAGATGTTACGCTGGATAATAGGGTGTGCGTCGAACTCGGATCGTCGTTAGAAGTACGCTAGGCCCTCCGGCACCTACCTCCTCTGCGTCACCACCCCCATGGGCGTGACCACCAAGAAGCTGCTGGTACGGTGTGGTCTGAAGTAGGAGGTATGAGGTCTGAGTGGAACCTCCCTGCTGCTCCCCTCTCATACCCCCTCCCCCCTTCGGGGTACTCCCCCTAAACTAGGGGGAGAGCGGCTGCCGCGGACGGGGCGGAGAACAGGATAAAAACTGGTCCCAAAGTCGTACCAAATTCGACATTTCTCATATAGTATACATATAGTTCTCATATACTATATGACATGGGGCGAGTTTGGGGCCTGCTGGAGGGGCCTTTGGCGGGTTCTGGTACGGGTTTGTTGACAAAAAAAATCCGCTTCGGTGAGGAAGCGGATGTACTGTTCAGAGGGCCTTGCCGAAGATGGCGCGCTGCATGAGGGGGGTGGTGTTGTATTGCGTCTCCCAGATTTTGACGGCTTCGTTGCCGATGATCTGGGGGTTGGTGTAGGCGGTGTGGACGTCGTAGCGGATGGCGGCCTCGTTCATGTCGCAGTAGTAGATGCTGTGGACGCCGCGCTTCTGCCACTCGGGGAGGACGCCATTGAGGAGGAGGTCGATGGTGTCGAACTTCTTGAAGGCACGGAGGATGTGGTACCAGCCGAAGGGGAAGAGGCGGCCGTTGGCTTTCTTGTAGGCACCGTTGAGGTCGGGGATGGAGAGGCCGAAGCCCACGAGGTGGTCGTTCTCGTCGACCACGAACTGCACGAAGTCGAGGTTTACGAAGGGGATGTATTCCTTGATGTAGACCTCGATTTCCTTCTCGGTCATGGGGACGAAGTCGTAGAGGTCCTTGAAGCTCTCGTTGATGGCGTGGAAGAACTGGTAGGCGTAGGGGTAGATGTCCTTGCGGCGGCGGACGCGGACGAGGTGGAGGTGGTATTTCTCCATGATGAGCTTGTTGAGGCGCCCCACCTTGTCGGGGACGGGCTGGTTGGCCGGCATCTTGTACTGCTGCCACTTGCACTTGATCTCGTAGCCGGCACGCTCGATGAAGCGGATGTAGTACTCGGGGTTGTAGAGGGTGGAGATATTCTGGCGGGCGTCGAAGTTGTCGATGACCCAGCACTCCTTGTCCATGTCGGTGAAGCCGAAGGGGCCCTCGATTTCCGTCATGCCGTGGGAGCGGCCGTATTCGGCCACCTTGTCGAGGAGGGCGGAGAAGACGTCGTAGTCCTCCACGAAGTCGAACCATCCGAAGCGCACGGCTTTCTTGTTCCAATGCTCGTTGACGGAGCGGTTGATGATGGCGGCCACGCGGCCCACCACCTTGCCGTCGCGCAGGGCGAGGAAGAGCTCGCGGGAGCAATGTTCGAGCGAGGGGTTCTTGTCGGTGAGGAGGTTGCGCTCGTCGAAGTTCAGCGCGGGGATGTAGGAAGGCACATCCTTGAAGAGGCGGTTGGGGAATGCAATAAACTTGCGCAGGTCGCGGCTGTTCTCTACTTTTTTTACAACAATCTCGGCCATAGCTGTTGTCTTATCTACTTTTTTTAAACTACTTGTCTTCTTTAACTACTGCTACAGCACCTGCAGCTTCTTGAAAGCGTTGTAGATTTTGTCCACGGCGATGTCGATCTGCTGGTGGGTGTGGGTGGCCATGAGGGCCACGCGGATGAGGGTCTCGTCGTTGGGCACCGCGGGGGCGATGACGGGGGTGACGAAGACGCCGTTTTCGAGCAGGTCGTGGGTGATGGTGAAGGTCTTGGTGTTGTCGCGGATGAAGAGGGGGATGATGGGGGTTTCGGTGTTGCCGATTTCGAAGCCGAGGTCCTTGAAGGCCTTGTAGGCGTAGCGCTGGTTGTCCCAGAGGGCGGCGTTGCGCTCGGGTTCGCTGCGCATGATGTGGAGAGCTTCGAGGACGGAGGCGGTGCTGGCGGGGGTGATGGAGGCGGTGAAGATGTAGGGGCGCACGGAGTGTTTCATCCAGTTGATGGTATCCTTGTCGGAGGCGATGAATCCGCCCACGGAGGCGAGGCTCTTGGAGAAGGTGCCCATGACGAGTTCCACCTCGGGGAGCTTGCCGAAGTGGTCGCAGGTACCGCGACCCTCGCGGCCGAAGACGCCGAGGCCGTGGGCCTCGTCGACCATCAGGGTGGCGTTGTATTTGTTGCAGATGTCCACCATCTTGTCCACATGAGCCACATCGCCTTCCATGGAGAAGACGCCGTCGGTGACCACGAGCTTGGAGGCCTCGAGGGGGACTTTGGCGAGGACACGCTCGAGGTCGGCCATGTCGTTGTGTTTGTATTTCTGGGTATTGGCGAAGGTGATGAGTTTGCCTTCCATGATGGAGGCGTGGACGCGCTCGTCGTAGAAGAGGTAGTCGCCGCGACCCACGACGTCGGGGATGACGCCGCTGTTGGCCAGGAAGCCCGCGGAGAAGAGCATGACGCCGTCCTTGCCGAGGAATTCGGCCAGCTCATCCTGCAGCTGCACATGGATGTCGAGGGTGCCGTTGAGGAAGGGGGAGCCGGCGCAGCCGGTGCCGTACTTGTCGATGGCGCGCTTGGCGGCCTCTTTGAGGCGCGGGTCGTTGGTGAGGCCGAGGTAGCTGTTGCTGCCGAACATGAGGACCTTGCCCTCGTGGCCTTGCACGTAGACCTCGGTGTTCTGTTCGGAAGTGATGGGGGTAAAATAAGGGTAGATTCCCGCAGCTTTGGTCTCCTGGGGGACGGTGTATTGCGCTAACTTTTGCTGTAAGGGCTTCATATAGTTACTTTAAATATATTTTAAGATGCAAAATAACAAAAAAATTCTTAATTGTTAAAGAAATTTTATGTTAAAAATGCAACCAGGCGGTCGGTCAATCGGCTGGCTCCGATTCTAAATGTCTGACTATTAACATAATCATCGCCCATAATTTTTTTTGCCAAAAGGGCGTAATCGAGGGCTTCGGCAGGCTCGGAGATGCCTCCGGCGGCTTTGAATCCGACTTTTTTTGATGATTTTTTAACATTTTCCGCCACCACACGGAGCATGGTTTCGGCGGCCTCGAGGGTGGCGCCGGCGGCACCCTTGCCGGTGGAGGTCTTGATGAAGTCGGCTCCGCCGTCGATGGCGAGCTGCGACGCCTGTGCCACGAGGGTGGGGGAGGGGAGCTCGCAGGTTTCGAGGATGACCTTCAGGGTGCGACCCTGACAGGCCTGCTTCATGGCTTGCACCTCGCGGAGCACGCCGTCGCTGTCGCCTTCCAACAGGAGGCCGCGACTGAGGACGATGTCCACCTCGTCGGCTCCCTGGGCAACGGCATACTGCACCTCGGCCACCTTCAGCTCCAGCGGCAGCTGCCCGTGGGGGAAGGCGCCGGCCACAGAGGCCACACGGATGCCGCTGCCGGCAAGTACCCGCCTGGCCACAGAGACAAAGCGGGGATAGACACAGACGGCAGCCACAAGGTGTCCCTCGGGACGCAGTTCGAGGGTATGGCGACAGAAAGCCTCCACCGAAGCGTCGCTGTCGGTGGCGTGGAGCGTGGTGTTGTCGATGCAGGAGAACACCCTCCTGCTCAAGTCAATGTCGTTAACCATTGATCATTAACCTTTACGCCAGCAGCTTGTTGATTTTCTCCACGCGGCGCTGATGGCGGCCACCCTCGAACTCGGTGTCCAGGAACTCGTCGACGACCTTCAGGGCCGTTGCCTCGTCGATGAAACGTGCGGGAATGGAGACGCAGTTGCAGTCGTTGTGCTGACGGCCGAGATGGGCAATCTCGGGAGTCCAACTGAGGGCGCAGCGCACGTTGGGATACTTGTTGACAGTCATCTGCACGCCGTTGCCGGAGCCGCAGATGACGATGCCGCGACGGTAGTCGCCACGATTGAGGGCGGCGCCCACCTGATGGGCAAAGTCGGGATAGTCGCAGCTCTCGGTGCTGTCTGTTCCACAATCTTTTACATCGAAACCACGCTGGCGGAGGTGGTCGATGACTTTCAGTTTGAGTTCATACCCTGCATGGTCGCATGCTATAGGAATTATTTCTTTCATTTGTATCGATGTTTAAAACTTTTTCCGATTGCAAAAGTACAATAAAAATGGAACTCTTTCATAATGAGTCAACACAACTTTTCAACACGTTTCCCACCGAAGGTACTAAACAAATGGAAATCAGCAGGGAAGAATTTTTCAACACACGACGGTTAAAAGCGTTGTTGGTTGGTGTCAGCAACGTTATTGATAAAACAAAAGGGTAGGGTAGATGTTGAAAAAGGGTGTTTTTTTCAGCCATTTTTCAACAATGGAAAAGGATGCTAACTTGCATCGACGTTTTTAACAAAAAGGTGTTGGAAGAGGGTTTCAACAGGTGGTTGATAAAGTAGCCTAGGTGCTGTCTGTCAAAGGAAAAGAATGTGGAAAACATGTTGAAGGAAAAATGAAAACTATTTTGACGAAAAACAGTTACGAAGTTATCAACAGAATTAACAGCCATTAAAAATCAAAAAAATTAAAAAAAAGGAATAATAATATTTTTTTGGGTTGGTTATGGGGTAGAAGGTGGGTATATCCTGTTAGGGGAAGAGCTTGAAAAAAAAATATTTGTCGGTGTATTGTTTTTTTTATGTATCTTTGCACTCTAAAAACCAACCATTCGACAAAGATGACCAACGAAGAATTGAAGCAGGAAATACTGCGACTGAAAAAAGAAAAGAACGCCGTCATATTGGGCCACTACTACCAGCGGCACGAGATACAGGAACTGTCCAACTACATCGGCGACAGCCTTGCGTTGGCGCAACGTGCACAGGAAGCCACAGCGGACATCATCGTCTTCTGCGGCGTGCACTTCATGGCCGAAACGGCGAAGATACTGAATCCCACCCGCAAGGTGCTGCTGCCCGATATGGAGGCCAGCTGCTCGCTGGCGGAGAGTTGCAAGGCCGAGGATTTCGCCCGCTTCAAGGCCGAACATCCCGACCACATGGTCATCTCCTACGTCAATTGCTCGGCCAAAATCAAGGCCCTTTCGGATCTGATTTGCACCAGCGGTAACGCTGAGAAGTTGGTGCGCTCGCTGCCCGAAGACCAGAAAATCATCTTCGCTCCCGACAAGAACCTTGGTGGATACATCAACCAGGTGACTGGACGCCAGATGGTGCTGTGGAACGGTGTATGCACCGTGCACGACGCCATGCAGGCAGAGGCTGTGCTGCAGCTCAAGGCCGAGTATCCCGATGCCCCCGTCATAGCACATCCCGAGTGCAACCCGGCGCTCCTCAAGGTGGCCGACTTCGTTGGCAGCACCAAGGCGATGCTCAACTACATCAAGGCCAGCGATGCCAAAAAGTTTATCGTGGCCACCGAGACGGGCATCCTCTACGAGATGAAGAAGGAAAACCCCGATAAGGAATTCATCACCCTGCGCGACAACAAGAGCTGCGCCTGCGACGACTGCGCCTACATGAAGCTCAACACCCTTGAGAAACTCTACCGCTGCCTGCGCGATGAGCAGCCGGAAATTCTCATGTCCGACGAGATGATAGAAGCCGCCAAGCGCCCCATTGTCCGCATGCTGGAGATGAGCAGGCAGCTGGGAATCATCAAATAGTGCGGGCGATGAAGAAGCGCGAGGAGCTTCCCGTGGTGGAAGGTTTCGAGCCGCAGAAGAAGACGATAAGCATGCTGTCGGCAAACCTGCTGGCTATTGCTTTGTTTGTGGTGGTTGGAGTGTTGCTCGGCATACCTTATCTTTACTTTTACGGCGCCAAGGAGATGGCTTCATGGAATACCATTTTTCCATGGTTTCTTCTGCTTTTGTTGGTTGGACTTGTTGTCCACGAGCTTGTTCACGGCATCACGTGGCTCCTCTTCACCCATAAGGGCTTCAACCATCTCAGTTTCGGCTTCCTTCCGGGCGGCGTGTACTGCCATATCGATGTGCCTATGCCCAAAAGACAGTATGTCATCGGTGCCCTGATGCCGCTGCTGTTGGTGGGTATAGTGCCCACTTTGGTGGCCTTCTGCGTCGGAAGCCTGCTGTGGTTGCTGCTGGGCATTGTTTTTATCGTGTCGGCCGCTGGCGACATGATGATCGTGTGGGCGATAAGGAAAGAGCCCACAGATGTACTCGTCTACGACCATCCGTCGGAGGCGGGTTGTTATGTCTACCATAAAACTGTACAGTCATGAAAGGCCACCCCGAAAAAGGAATGCGAAAATGAACAATCCGTATGCTGGCACCAAGCGGCCGTCGATGAAGCGGCGGAGCGACATCAACAACTACCATGGGAAGCATGTATATATGCTCACCTTGGCGGTAGAGGGTCGTCGTACGTTGTTGGGCACCCTTGAGGGTGGGGAAGAGGAAGCGTGTGTCAGGGTTACGGAACTGGGCCAGGCGGTGAAGAGTTGCTGGGAGGAGATACCCGTCCGGTGCCCGGAAATAAAGATATTGGCTTTCCAGTTGATGCCGGATCACCTGCATGGCATCCTCTATGTGCAGGAGGACATGGAAAAGCACCTGGGGCAGGTGGTCAGCGGTTTCAAGGCGGGGTGCAACAAGGCGTACAGGAAGTTTCTTGGAGAGGGGGAGGGGAGGGGCGAGGCGGTGCCTCGCCTTACGCAGAGCCCCTTGGGAGCAGGGGCGTTTACCGAGCAGAGCCCTTTGGGAAAAGCGGCAGCCCCGGGGCCAGCAACCTCCTCCACGTACGCAGCGGCACCGCCGAAGGCGTACAGGCAGATTGTTGGCGAGACGGTGCCTCGCCTTACGCAGAGCCCATGGGAGGCAGGGCACGGCCTTTTGGGAGATGGGCAGGACGCGGGCTCCGCGTACGCAGCGGCACCGCCGCTGCCCTTGCCCTCGCAGTACCGCCTGAAGCCCGACGACAAAAGCCACGGCCTCCTCTTTGAGCGCGGCTACAACGACCTTATCGCCAAAGGCTACGACATGCTGCCCCGCATGATAGCCTATGTGAAAGACAACCCCCGCCGCCTAGCCGTCAAGCGTGCCCATCCAGACTACTTCCGCGTGCGTTTTGGCCTAGAAGTGGCAGGGCAGAAATATGCCGCCCTCGGCAACCGATTCCTCTTGCAGCACCCCGAAAAGGTACAGGTACAGCTCTCCCGCAGCCTCACCGACGTACAGATACAGGCAAAGCTAACGGCATACCTTGCCTTGGCACGACAAGGAGCCGTGTTGGTATCGCCAGCCATCTCCAAGGGTGAGCAGGCGGTTATGCGTGCCTCCCTCGACGAACATCTCCCTTTGATATTCCTTACCCCGTGGGGATTCAACACATTCTCCAAGCCCGGCCACCAATACTATGAAGCCTGCTCCGAAGGCCGTTTCCTCATCCTCGCCCCATGGGAACACCAAAACGAGCATATCCCCTTGACACGCGCGATGTGCTTGACGCTTAACGGTATGACAGAACAAATATGTAAACTATGATTGGACAACCCCAAGTATACGAAACCCTTGAGCGGATGGGCATTCCGTTCGACTACTACGAGCACCCCGAGGCGCCCACCATCGAGATTGCCGCCCAGTTCTATCGCGGCGAAGGCACCACGCTCTGCAAAAACCTCTTCTTCCGCAACCACAAAGGCAACCGCCACTACCTCGTCATCATGGACAGCCGCTACCCTATGGACATCCATGATATGGAACATCGCCTGCATCAAGGCAAGCTGAGTTTTGCAAGTCCCGAAAGAATGATGCGCTACTTGGGTGTGAAACCTGGCAGCGTCTCGCTTTTCACGCTTGTCAACGATGTGAACCACGAGGTGACCCTCTTTGTCGACAAATACTTGCTGGAGGCCGAAAAAGTCAGTTTCCATCCCAACGACAACCACGCCTCCTTGGTGATAACGCGCGACGACATGTTGAAATTCATCCAGCAGATTGGCAACCCCTACGAGATTGTTGAAATCTACGACCGGAATTGTTGATAACCTAGTAAAAACAATGTTTCACGTGAAACATCGATACTGTTGAAATTATGAAGAAAACCGAATATTTTGTGCAGGAACCGCAGGAGCTGCTGCAGTTTCTTTTTGCCCAGATGCCCGAGACGTCGAAAAGCAAAGTGAAGGAGCTGCTGGCACACAATGTCTATGTCGACGGCCGTCGCACCAGCCAGTTCAATTTCCCCCTCTTGAAAGGCATGAAGGTGAGCATAGAGAAAGCCAGCGGAAAGGACCGTCTGCGTCCGCGCGACCTGGACATCGTCTACGAAGACCAGCACCTCATCGTTGTCAACAAGCACGAGGGTCTGCTCTCCAACAGCAAGCACCCCAACGACAAGACTGTCATCACGGTGCTCAACCAATACCTCGAGGCGTCGCACCAGCGTTGTCACGCCCACATCGTCCATCGTCTCGATCGCGACACCAGCGGCTTGATGGTGGTGAGCAAGAGCAAGGAGGTGAGCCAGAAATTCGAGGAGGACTGGAAGGGGATGGTCTTCGACCGCCGCTATGTGGCGGTGGCGTGGGGCCACATCGAACCGCCGCGCGGCGAGGTGAAAAGCTGGTTCACCGATGGTGAATACTGTGTCCTCTCGTCGCCCACCGACAATGGCGGCAAACTGGCGGTGACGCACTACGAGGTGAAGCAGACATCTCGACGCTATTCGTTGGTGGAGTTGAAGTTGGATACAGGTCGGCGCAACCAGATTCGCGTCCACCTGCGCGACCTGCAGCACCCTGTGGTGCACGACCCCATGTACGGCTACAAGGAAGACCTCTCGCCCGTCTCGCGCCTCTGCCTCCACGCATTCCGCCTCTGCTTCACGCATCCCGTCACCGGACGCCGGCTGAAATTCGAAACCCCCATCCCTTCAGCGTTCCTCAAACTGATGGAGCTCTGAAGCGGGGAAAAACGACGAACAACGCAAAAGGACCGTTGATTCCAACAGACAATCATCATATTGACAGGGAGTTGTAGGTAATCATATCTGCAACTCCCTGTCAGTATCTAGGCCGTGGTTGTTTCCACTCGGAGGGTCGAGAGGGTAGGGGTGATGGTCGGAGAAAAGAAAAAATAACGGGAGGAGACAATATTTTTGCATTGTTCGCGTTAGATAAGTCGATATGTATAAAAAGGCAAATGTCATAGTGGTATTCATGGCGCTGTGCATCAGCGCTATGGGACAGTGGAGGCCGGCCAGCGAGGTCGACACTTGGAGCGACCGTCAGCCGGCGGAGCGTGGGGCCTATCGTCTGATGGACGACACCTCGCGGTGGGATTTCCACCTGTCGACGGGCACAACGATGCTGAGTGTGGGAGACCGCGGGAACGCCTATGTCTGGGTGGCGCCGAAGGTGGAATATCGCGCCAGCGACCGCCTGACGCTCTACGGCGGATTCTCGGCCGTGGGGTCGCTGCTGGGCGGCTACGAGCTGAGGGGCTACGAGCGCAGCTATGCGCCCCGCCGTCGCGGCACGCAGATGCTGCGTGGCGGCGTGGGAGCCGAATATCGCGTCAACGACCGCCTGAGCATTTGGGCTTCCGTGGAGCATATCGGCGGCTGGCACGAGTCGCTGTGGCTGCCTTACGGCGAGTCGCTCCCCGTGGGAGTGACGGCCCTCAGCGGAGGTTTCAGCTATGCGCTGAGCGACGAGTCGCTGCTGGAGTTCCACTTCCACGTGGTGCACGACCACTACGGCAACGACGCCCTGGGCCTGCTGGCCCATCCCTACTATGGCTGGGGCGTGCCGGAATACGAACTGTTCAGCGGCCCTTGGCCCTGGTAGGGAAACGTGAAAAGACAAACGAGAATTGAGAAACAAATGGAATATAACACCCAACGAGAACAACTGAAGATTACTGACTATGGGCGCAACGTCATCAAGATGATTGATTACGCCAAAACTATCGCCGACCGCGTGGAGCGCACACAGATGGCCTACCTTATTGTGGAGACCATGGCCTTGGTGAACCCCAAGGTGAAGGAGCGTACCGACTACCGACATATTTTGTGGGACCACCTGATGTTCATGGCCAACTATGAGCTGGATGTGGACTGCCCCTATCCTGTGGAGCGCGAGGAAACCACCGTTATGCAGCCCCACCGCATTGAATATAGCGACAGCAAGATACGCTACCGCCACTACGGCCGCGCGCTGGAGGACATGATACGCGCTGTGGCCGAGATGCCCGAGGGCGAGGAGAAGAGCCTCCTCTCGCAGCAGATTGCCCACACCATGAAGCGTCAGTACCTGCAATGGAACCGCGACTCGGTGGACGACGACCTCATCCGCGAGCAGCTTGCCGAGCTTTCCGGCGGCCGCATCACCTTGCCGCCCGACTTCCAATTCCGCGACTCGAAGATTTACCTCGACGCTATGGCTGCCGTTGCCGCTAAGAAGGAAGCCGGTGAAAAGAAAAAGAAGAAAAAGAAGAAAAAATGAGCAGTTTTGAAATCATAGGCGGGCGCAAGCTCAAAGGCGAGATAGTGCCGCAGGGAGCCAAGAACGAGGCCCTGCAGGTGCTCTGCGCCGTGCTCCTCACCTCCGAGAAGGTGCGCATAGAGCATGTGCCCGACATCCGCGATGTCAACAAGCTGATAGACCTCCTGAAACTCCTCGGCGTGAATGTCCGCGAGGACGTGCCGTCGGCTTGCGAGAGCGGCCGCACCTTCGAGTTCCAAGCCGACCAGGTGAACCTCGAGGTGCTGCAGAGCCCTCAGTTCCGCGAGCAGGCGGGAGCCCTCCGCGGGAGCATCATGCTGGTGGGACCGCTGCTGTCGCGCTTCGGCCAGGCCGTTGTGCCCCAGCCGGGAGGCGACAAAATTGGCCGCCGCCGTCTGGACACCCATTTCATCGGCATGGAGCGTCTGGGAGCGGAGGTGGAATACAAGCGCAACGCCTACCTCGTCAGCGCCAAGAAACTCAAGGGGTGCTACATGCTCCTCGACGAGGCATCCGTCACCGGTACGGCCAATATCATCATGACTGCCGTCATGGCCCGTGGCACCACAACCATCATGAACGCCGCCTGCGAACCCTATGTCTACCAGCTGTGCAACATGCTCAACCGCATGGGCGCCAAAATCAGCGGTGTGGGCAGCAACCTGCTGACCATCCGTGGTGTCAAGGAGCTGCACGGTTGCGAACATCGGCTGCTGCCCGACATGATCGAGGTGGGCTCCTTCATAGGCATGGCCGCAATGACGCAGGGCGACATCACCATCAAGAATGCGCAGGTGCAGCATCTGGGCCTCATCCCGCAGGTGTTCCGCCGCCTGGGTATCGAGGTGTGGCAGCGGGGCGACGACCTCTATGTCCCTGCCCAGGAACACTACGAGATAGAGCGTTTCATGGACGGCTCCATCATGACCATCGCCGATGCCCCGTGGCCGGGATTCACTCCCGACCTCATCAGTATAGCCCTCGTGGTGGCCACGCAGGCCAAGGGCAGCGTGCTCATCCACCAGAAGATGTTCGAGAGCCGCCTGTTCTTTGTCGACAAGCTCATCGACATGGGCGCCCAGATCATCCTTTGCGACCCGCACCGTGCCACCGTCATCGGATTGGACCGCGAGCACAAGCTGCGCGGAGTGCGCATGGTATCGCCCGACATCCGAGCCGGTGTGGCGCTGCTCATCGCCGCCCTGAGCGCCGAAGGCAAGAGCCGCATCGACAACATTGAGCAGATAGACCGAGGCTACCAGCACATCGACCAGCGCCTGATACGCCTCGGTGCCGAAATCAGAAGAGTAGAATAACTAACCGAAACTAAACAATATACGTCATGTTCAGCTTTTTCAAACGTAAATATGAACCCCGTCCCATCTTCGCCGCCCTGGGCACCGACATGCATTGCCACCTCGTTCCCAAGGTCGACGACGGCTCCAAGTGCGTCGAGGAGAGTGTGGAGTGTCTCAACACCCTCAAGGCTGTGGGATACAACAAGGTGATCATCACGCCCCATTTCCAGACCCCCCGCTTTGAGAACGACGAGGACGACATCCGCCGCCGCTACGAGGAGCTGAAGAAGCAAGCCCTCGATGCCGGTGTGGAGATTGAGATGTCTGGCATCGGAGGCGAATACCGCATCGACAGCGGCTTCCAGAAGCGCCTCGACAATCCCCGTTTCCTCCAGGTCGCGGGCAAGTATGTGCTCGTCGAGTTCTCGCTGCACCAGCAGATGATGGGATGCGACGAGATGATTTTCGACATGCAGATGAAGGGCTACGAGGTCATCCTTGCCCACCCCGAGCGCTACCCCTACCTCAACATCCACGGATCGCGCATGGAGCAACTCAAGAACCAGGGCGTCTACTTCCAAACCAACGTCCTCTCCCTCGGCGGATTCTATGGCGACGAAGCCAAGAAGCGCGCCTACCAGATGATTGAGCGCGGATGGGTCGAGTTCATGGGCACCGACACGCACAACACCATGTACGCCCAGGCCCTCGTCGACCTCAGCCACGACCGCAAGGTGGAGAAAATACTGGAGAAATATGAGTTTATGAACAAAACATTGTAACACGATTATATGAACAGTCTCAATGCCGTTTCGCCCATCGATGGGCGCTATCGCTCCAAATGCGAGCCCCTCGCCAAGTACTTCTCCGAGGGTGCCCTGATAAAATACCGTGTCCGCGTCGAGGTGGAGTATTTCATCGCCCTCGCCGACCGACTCAAGGCCCAGCGTCCCGCTTTGGCCGGAGTTGCCGGCAAAGCCGAGCAGCTGCGCGACATCTACCGCCAGTTCACCGACGATGATGCCCAAGCCATCAAGGATATCGAAAAGACCACCAACCACGACGTCAAAGCCGTGGAGTACTTCCTCAAGGGCAAGTTCGACCAGATGGGCCTTCAGGAGCTGAAGGAGTTCATCCATTTCGGCCTCACCTCGCAGGACATCAACAACACCTCCGTGCCCCTCTCCATGAAGGAGTGCCACGACGAGGTGCTGTTGCCCGCCTACCGCAATATCCTTGCCCTTCTGCAGGCCAAAGCCGAGGAGTGGAAGGACATCCCCATGCTGGCCCACACCCACGGACAGCCCGCTTCGCCCACCACGCTGGGCAAGGAATGGGGCGTGTTCGCCTACCGTCTGCGCCGTCAGCTCGACGAACTGGAGCGCATACCCTTCACCGCCAAGTTCGGTGGCGCCACGGGCAATTTCAACGCCCATCTGGCAGCCTTCCCCGATATCGACTGGCGTGCCTTCGGCAACGACTTTGTGGCCAACCACCTGGGCCTCGAGCGTCAGCAGCTCACCACCCAGATTGAGAACTATGACATGATGGCCGCTTGGTTCGACGCCTGCAAGCGCATCAACGTCATCCTGATTGACCTCTGCCGCGACGTCTGGACATACGTTTCCATGGAGTACTTCAAACAGCGCATCAAAGCCGGCGAGGTGGGCTCCAGCGCTATGCCCCACAAGGTGAATCCCATCGACTTCGAGAACGCCGAGGGCAACCTGGGCTTGGCCAATGCCATCTTCGAGCACCTGAGCCACAAGCTCCCCATCAGCCGCATGCAGCGCGACCTCACCGACAGTACCGTCAGCCGCAACATCGGTGTCCCCATCGCCCACACCATGATCTCCCTTGCTTCGCTCGAGAAAGGTCTCGGCAAGCTGCTCCTCAACGAGCAGGCCCTCTATCGCGACTTGGAGAACAACTGGGCCGTGGTGGCCGAAGCCATCCAGACCATTCTCCGTTCTGTGGGCTACCCCAACCCCTACGAGGCGCTGAAGCAACTCACCCGCACCAACGAGAAGGTCACCGCCGACACCATCGCCGCCTTCGTCGAGACACTCGATGTCGCCCCCGAAGTCAAGGAGCGCATCCGTCACATCACCCCTCATAACTATATCGGTTACAGCCTGTGAAACTCCTGAAGAATTTCACGCTGAGGCAACTTAGGCCGTACAGTGCGCGATGTGCGCTGTATGGCCTTTTTGTGGTGCTCAGCGTGGTCTTCACCATGTGCACGGCCCTCTCTGTGGCCGACTTCCTCAAGATTCTCTTCGGCACCGGCGACGATGTCCCCTCAGCCACAGGCAACCTCATTGCCGTCTGGCTCGAACAGCTCTACACGTGGCTCATCTCCTTCGGCCAACTCAAGGCCCTGCTGCTCTTCTCCGTCATCATCTTCGTGCTCTATTCCTGCAAGAATATTTTCTCCTACCTCTCCGCCATCGAGATATCCATCATCCGTGTCAATGTCGTCCGTACCTTGCGCAACAGGATGTTCCGCAAGGCCATGCACCTGCCCATGGGCTACTACGACAGCACCCGCAAGGGCGATGTTATGGCCCGCTTCACGAGCGACATGGTGGAGTATGAAGAGGGCGTCCTCGGCTCCATCCAGATGATTCTCACTTCTGTCATCAGCATGCTGCTCTATCTGCTTATGTTGTTCTATATCAACGTGAAGCTGACACTCTTTGTGCTCTGCATGCTGCCTTTGGTGGCTTTTGTCATCTCTGGTATCTCGCACCGCCTGCGTCGCAATTCCAAGGTGGTGCAGGAGATGAACTCCTATCTCGTCTCCCTCACCGACGAAACCATAGGCGGCCTCAAAGTCATCAAGTCCTACACCGCCATCGATTTCTCCAACCGCCGTTTCCGCGAGTATAACCACGAGTACACCCGTCGGCGCATCCTCCTCCTGCGACGTGTCGATGCTTCATCGCCCGTGAGCGATTTTCTTGGCAATGCCATCGTCATCGGCATTCTCCTCTTTGGCGCCTGGCTGGTATTTCATGGCGACCAGGGGCTCACCTCCGAGCTTTTCATCTCCTATGTGATGCTCTTTGTGCTGATGATTCCTCCCGCTAAGGAGCTCTCCACTGGCTTCTCGCAAATCAAGAAAGGGCGTGCCTGTGCCGACCGTATCGAAGCCTTTCTCGGCGAGGAGGAAGAACCCGAGACCTGTCAGGAAAGCCCGGCACCTACAACCCATACGGCAGACGCTCCCGATGTGGAGTTCCGCCATGTCTCCTTTGCCTACAAGCCAGGAGTACCGGTGCTCGACGATATATGCTTCGATGTTCCACGTGGAACAACGGTGGCTCTTGTAGGCTCCTCTGGCAGCGGCAAGTCCACCATCGCCGACCTCCTCTGCCGCATGTACACTTGCACCCAAGGAGAGATACTCCTTGGGGGAGAGGACATACAGGCCATGCCTTTGTCCCGCCTGCGTTCGCACATAGGTGTGGTGGCGCAGGATACGCTGCTCTTCAACGATACCGTCGCCGCCAACATTGCCTTCGGCAAGCCCGACGCCTCGCGCGACGAGGTGGTGCGCGCCGCCCAGGCCGCCCAAGCCCATGATTTCATCATGCAGCTGCCACAAGGCTACGACACCAACCTAGGCGAGGGGGGAGGCCTTCTCTCCGGCGGACAGCGCCAGCGCATCAGCATCGCCCGCGCGTTGCTGCGCAATCCCAAACTGCTCATCCTCGACGAGGCCACCTCGGCCCTCGACACCGAAAGCGAGCGCCTCCTGCAAGCTACCCTCAACGACGTGCTCCGCGATCGCTCGGCCATCGTCATCGCCCACCGCCTCTCCACCATCGTGGGGGCCGACAGCATCATTGTCCTCGACCATGGCCGCATCGTGGAACGCGGCACCCACGCCGAGCTCATGGCCTTGGGTGGACGCTATGCCGAACTGGTTGCCCTGCAATCATTCTAAAAAAAACGAAACGAAATGGAAAAAGGAGCGAAAGGGAATGGAATGAAAAAGCATGGGAGATCCGGCAAGCTGTTGGGTGCCTTTGTCCTCTCGCTCCCCTTCATGCCCCATCGCTCCCTGCTTCTCCTGCCCCTGTTCTATCTCCTTTTTGTTGCACCTCTCGCTGCCCAAGAGCCTGTTGCATCCGTCACCGGATGGTTGGCCACAGTCGACGAAGCCACGCAGCAGATAGTCCTCTCCTGGCATCCCAGCGCCGACGCCAGCGCCATGGGCTACCACATCTGCTCCGGTACGCCCTGTCTCGACTACGACACCATCTACGGCCGTATGGACACCACCTACCGCTGCGTCGACCATGCGGCCACCGAGCGCCACTCCTACCGTATCCATGTCTTCGACAGCGCCTACAACGTCAGCTCCCTGACGCCCTCCTTTGGCAATGTGGTGCTCACGGCCGATGTGCCGCGATGCTCCACCGAGGTTACAGCCCTTTGGACCCCCTACGAGGGCATGCCCGGCGGGGTGGGTCAATACAGCCTCTTGGCACGCCTCGAACCCTATGATACCGCCTATCATCCCCTCACCGTTGCCGACAGCACGGGCACCTTTGCCCACACCTTCACCATTGCCGAAGGCACCACGCGCGTATGGCTCAAGGTGCAGGTGGTGGGAGGAGCGGACTCCACCCTTGTTTCGACTAGCAACATCGTGGCCGTCGACCGCTTCACCGTCGACACCGCCGCTTTCTTCGACATCCTTTCCCTCGACTACGACAGCCTCTTCTGTCGCGCCCTCCTCGCCCTTTCCCTCGACACCGCCTACCACGCCAACCCCTATGTTCTCTCTCGCTCCATCGACGGCAGCCCCTGGGATTCGCTGGCGGCCATCGCCCCCACCGAGGTGCCTTTCCACTATGTCGACTCCGACATCAATCCCTTCGATTCCCTCTACTGCTACCGCCTCTCGGTGCTCGATGCCTGCGGCCTCAACCCCCGCCATAGCGACAGCCTCTGCATGGTGGTCCCCACGCCCCCAGAGCCCGCCCACGCCATCCCCAACATCGTTGTCGTGGGCGACGATGCCAACGGCACCTTCCTGCCCCGCCTGCGGGGCCTCAAGGGCGACCTCTACGAACTCTTCGTCTACAATCGCAACGGCCTGCTGGTCTTTTCCACCTCCGACCCCGACGCCGGATGGACCCCCTCTTCCTCCACGCCCCAGGGCGCCTATGCCTACTCGCTGCGCGTCCGCTTCAATAACAACCGCATCAAAATATTCACCGGCTCCGTGCTGGTAATCAAGTAGCAAGCATTCTGTCAAACAAGCAATCAAACCATCAAACAATGAAGATAGCCCTCTATTATCGCCACATCGACCCCGCCGACCTTCCGGCCTATGACCACCTCTGCGCCGAGCTCCGCCGCGCCAACATCGAGACACAGACCGTCGGCGACGGCGATAGTGTCGACGGTTTCGACTATCTCTTCTCCATCGGCGGCGACGGCACGCTGCTCTCTTCCGTGCAGTTCATCCATAGCACACGCCCCGACGCGTTCCCGCCCATTCTGGGCATAAATTTCGGCCACCTGGGCTTCCTCACCACCGCCGGCAAGGAAAACCTCGCCACCCTCGTTTCCGACCTCCTGGAGGGCCATTTCACCCTCGAGCGTCGCACCCTGTTGGCAATCCGCGGAACGGAGAGCGGCGTCTCCACCCTGAACTACGCCCTCAACGAGGTCTTTCTCCACCGTCCCGAGGACTCTTCCATGCTGCGCACCGAGGTCTATGTCGACGACCTCTACGTGGCCACCTACGCCGGCGACGGTGTCATCGTGGCCTCGCCCACGGGTTCTACGGCCTACAGCCTCTCCTGCGGCGGACCCATCCTGACGCCCGACTGCGGCTGCTTCGTCATCACCCCCATCGGCGCCCACACCCTCACCCTGCGCCCCATCATTGTGCCCGACAGCTCGAGCCTGCGCTTGGTTACAGTCCCCTCCACCCACCATGTGAACACCCCCAAGGCTGACGAACCCTTCACCCTCGGCCTCGACTCGCGACGCGTCACCCTCTATGGCTCGGCCACCCTCGAACTCCAGCGCGCCCCCTTCGCCATCCACCTCATCCGCATGAACACCCAGAATTTCTTCTCCGCCATCCGCGACAAGCTCATGTGGGGCACCGAGGTCCGTCCCTAGCCCACCCCTGTCAAATAGGTATCAAGTTCACCCTTTCTTATAAGAAAGTACAAAAGAAAGCCCTGCCAGACAATGGTTTGGCAGGGCTTTGATTGGAGGGTGGAAACGGCTACATGTAGGCATGCACACCACCCAGGAGGAAGTTGACCCCGAAGTAGGTGACGATGACGCTCAGGAAGGCTAGGGTACAGTAGAGGTGGAAACTACGGGGTTTCTGGCAGATGCCCAGCGAGGGATGCATCGGTAGCAGGTAGACGATGAGTGTGATGAGTGCCCAGACCTCCTTGGGGTCCCAGCTCCAATAGTTGCCCCACGAGATGTTGGCCCACACGGCGCCGATGATGATGCCCAGGGCCAGCAGGAAGACGGCGGGGTAGAGCATTAGGAGGTTCAGCCTGTGGAAGCGTTCGGATCCGCCGTTGCGGTGGCCGAGGATGAGTCCGGCCACGCCGCCCATCATGATGAAGAAGAACAGGGCGTAGGCGAACATGATGACCGTTACATGCAGCGTCAGCAGGGGGGAGCTGAGCACAGGCATGAGGTTGGTCACGGGAGGGTTGCTGCCGCTCATCATGGCCACCAGCAGGCAGAAGCCCATGGTGAGCATGGCTACGGGCAGCGCCATAGAATGCCGCTTTGTGAGGCTGAGGCCTATGAGGCCTATGGCGATGGCCATGAGGTTCATGCTGTCGAAACCTCCCGCCATGGGCACATGGCCGCCTGCAATCCAGCGCAAGATGAATGTCAGCACCAGGAAGGCCGTCAGCACAGTTACCCACGTCAGCGCCGCCCAGCGGGCCCATCGTGGCAGTTCACGGCCCCTTCCCGAGAGGAAGATGGCGTAGGCGAAGAAGAGCAAGCCCGTCACGATGCTTACTATCGCCGCGCAGGCCACCAAGGCCATCAAGGCCACGAACCACCAGGAGGTGTAGAAATGGTCGGCGACCCACTCGTCGCCTCTGTAACGTTCGAAAATGGTGCCTGCAGCGAGTACTGTCGCCACAAGCACCATGAGGGTTGTTCTTGCTGTTTTCATTGATGGGGATCAGATTGCGTTGATGAATTTCACCACAGCGTCGCGGTCGGCCTTGGAGAGTTGGCGGAACTTCACCACGCTGCGGCGGGCATCGCTTTGGGCGGAGCCGTGCCACATGATGGCCTCGATGACGTTGCGGGCGCGGCAGTCGTGCAGACGGTCGGCGTGGCCGGAGCAGAGGGGTGCCAGTCCGCGCAAGGCGGCGTCGTTGGGGTTGGCTTTGAGGGCGGCCAGTTCCGTAGCCAGCTGCTCTGTTTTGGCGGCCAGAGCGCCGTAGGTGGGAACCACCGTGTGGTCCACAAACTGCTCGGCGATGGCGGCGGCTTGGCTGTCGTCCTCGTTGTGGGTGTTGTCATTCCTCTTTGCGCCCTCTCTTTTTCGCTCATCAGGGCCAGCACGTCCACTCCCGCCTCGATGGAGGCGTCCCAGGCGGCTTCGCCCACAAAGGTGTGGGGGTAGGGGTTGCCGGTCATGGTGGTCTGGTTCTTGTTGCGGGCCGAAATGGCGGCGGCATCGGAGAGGTGGCCGTAATCCACGTTGCCCCGCACGACGAGGTAGCGGTTGCGGTAGGCGAAGTCGAAGCATCCGATGGCCACAAGGCCGTCCAGGTCCTTGTAGCGACTGTTGACGTCGGTGACGATGTCGTTGTTGTTGCTGCCGCCCAGGTAGCCGCTGAGGCTCAGCCGCAGGCCGCTGATGCCTGTCCAATCCACGCGGGCGGCACAGGCCAAAGCGTTGGCCGGACGGAACTCGTAGGGCGACGCCGAGCCGTTGTGCACCCAGCCTTGGTCGTTGAAGAGGTTGCTGTTGAGGCCCGGCAGCAGCTGCGCCTCGTAGCGCCACGCACCCGCACGGCCCCAGACGCTGAGGCCCGTCTCGTGCCAGGTGCAGGGCATGATGGTGTTCTCGCCCTCGGGACGGTAGACACCAAAAAACATGTTCGGTGTGTGGTTGTTGTTGGTCATGCCTACGGGTACCACTATATGTCCCGCGCGCACGTTCAGATGCTTGTTGAAACTCTTCTGCACCCAGAATTGTTCCAGAGCCACCTCGCCGCCGCGCTCCAGCTCCTGCTCGAACTCGCCGGTCTCCTCGGTCTCCTTCTCCACAGCGGCTTCCACGCCTCCGTGCTCGAATTCAATCTCGGTCCCCACGCTCCATCCGTGTCCGAAGTCGTATCCCAGCATGATGACGGCGTGCGGCAGGTCCACGCGGCCGTAACTCGGGGCATCCTTGTAGCGGACGGCGTGCGAATAGCGGAACACATTGTCGCTGTAGAAATGGTGACTGTACACGGCCTCGCCGTATCCGCCTACCGTCAGGCGGCTCTTCTGCGCGGTCGCTGCGGTGTCGGTCTGCGCCGATGCCATCGGCCCGCAAAGCAAGGCCGCAAGAGTGCAGATAGTTGTAATTCTGTAGATTGTATTCATAGTTTGACTTTTTTTTCGTCGGCAAAGATACATAATACACTCATATCCAACACTAACCAAAATTAGTGATTTTACGCCATCCATCCGTTGCCGACGCCGTTGCCCCTCTCTCTTCCCCCCACCTTCTGCAGGGTATCGGCCCGGGGTAAGTCTGCCTCATCAAGTAGTATTCCTCTTTTTTTCTTTTTGTCACCTCTTTGGTTACACTTACTATTCTAAGAGGGGATAAGGGGAAGAGTAGGAGAGGAGTAAGAGAGGAGTAAGAGGGGATGGGGTTTAGATGCTGAGTTATAGTGTGTTAGGTGTTTTTCTAATTTTAATGCATTGAGGGATAGTTCTTTAGGTTTGCTTTTGGGCGATTTTCCGGGTCAAACAACTCCGATGGAGGAAAAGGGCGAGTGGATAATTTTATTGGACAAATGGGCGGTTGGCGAAAGGTGAAAAGACGGCCGGAAAGTGGTGCTCGGCGGACAAAAACAAGTCTGCGGGAAATAAAAATTTGCACAATTCGGGAAAAATTTGTTACTTTGTATTTTGCACTTGGTGTGCAAAAACCGAATAATTAACTGAAAATCAATACGGTGATATGAGAAAAATAATGAAAAAACTGCTGCCGTTGATGCTTGTGGCCGGTGTGCTGGCCTTGAGCGGTGTGCAGGTGTCGTGCAAGAGCTCGAGCGACAACATGTACCAGCGTCAGCAAACCAACAAGGCTCGCAAAATCAAATCGAACATCAAGGTGAAGGGTACCAACAAGAGTCACGGACACACTAACAGAACCTACTGATGCAGAGCGCACTATATCCACTTAAATTCCTACCCCTCTACAAGAATGTCATCTGGGGCGGCAATAGGCTGAAAGGCTACGGATTCAACTACGACCCCCTGCCCAACTGCGGCGAGCTGTGGGCCCTCTCCTCGGTGGAGGGGAAGGAGTCGGTTATCGCCAACGGCTTCCTGGCGGAGAACACGCTGAACGAGGCCATCGAGATCTACATGGGCGACCTGGTGGGCGACAAGGTGTACAACCGCTTCGGGACGCAGTTCCCGCTGCTGCTGAAGGTTATCGACGCCGCCCGCGACCTCTCCATCCAGGTGCACCCCGACGACGAGCTGGCTCAGAAGCGCGGTATGCCTTGCGGCAAGACGGAGATGTGGTATGTGATGGAGGCCGAGCCGGGTTCGAAGCTCATCAGCGGGTTCCGCCGCGATGTGGATCCCGAGGAGTACCGCGCCGCGCTGGCGGCAGGCCACCTGGAGGAGCTGCTGCATGCCGAGCAGCCCGCCAAGGGCGATGTCTACTTCATCCCCGCCGGACGGGTGCATGCCTTGGGTCAGGGGCTGATGGTGGCCGAGATACAACAGACCTCCGACTGCACCTACCGCATCTACGACTACAACCGTCGCGATGCCGACGGCAACCTGCGCCAGCTGCACACCGAGGAGGCTATGGACGCCATCGACTTCAGCGCCATCGGCGACCACGCCGGCACGCGCTACCAGGCCCGCATGGACGAGACCACCACCTTGGCGCATTGCCCCTATTTCACCACCAACCTCATCCCCCTCACCCGTCCGCTGCGGAAGAACCTGGAGGATGTGGAATCGTTTGTCATCTACTTCTGCGTGGAAGGCCTGGCGGCCGTGAAGAGCATGGAGACCATCGTGCCCATGCATGCCGGCGAGTGCGTGCTGGTGCCCGCCGCCGCCGAGAGTGTGGAACTCTTCTGCGAGGGTCCGGCCAAGCTGCTTGAGGTGAGCATCGACACCGCCGGATGGACCGACGCACTGCGCGCCGACAACGACTGGCTGGCGGAGTTCGTGGGTGACGAAAAATAAAAAAATTTGCCCGTTTGAGAAAAAAGTGCTACTTTTGCACCGCTTTTTATAGTATCATAGGCATTGAAGAATATGTTTGATTTTGAGACATCGGTAACGGGGATTGAATTCAAAGTGAGACAGTTGGCAGACGAAGTGGCACGTCTGCGCAAGTTGGTGTCCCAGAAGGAGAACAGGTGCGATGAACTTGAGGAAGCGTTGAAAAATAGTGAAATAACAATAAACAATTTAAAAGAAGAGAACAAATTATTAAAACTAGGGAACAAGTTGTCAGAGAAAGGCGAGAGTGCTGAGATAAAACTTAAAATCAATCAGATGATTCGCGCCATTGACAAGAGTCTTGAGATAGTGAAAAACTCCGCCCTGTAGACCTAGGGGCGGTCATAAATGAGGAAGCAGAAAGAAGATGGAAACAGTATCGGCATCGGTAAATATCATGGGACGCACATACAAATTGCGTGTGGCCGCCGAGGATGAGGCGGCGCTGCGCAAGGCGGCCGGTCTCATCGACACGCAGGCCAAAGCCTACGGCAAGCAGTATGCCTACAACGACCATCAGGACTTGTTGGCAATGGTGGCATTGACGCAGATCACACAATTGACTAAGATACAAGACTCGCTGCGGTTCAAGGACACCGACCTCGAGCAGAGGCTGCAGTCCATCGACAGCGTGCTGGACCAAATCCTGCATCCGACCCAAAACAGTTTGTAAACTCAACACCATTTACGAACCGAGTCGGCTCAGGGGCGGGTAGGTTGTATGGCTGATACGCCCGGCGCTCAAATCCTACAGTTGCAGAGTTTACCATAACTCTAGGAGGGGATTACCGTGATGCAGGATTTCTTTTTAGACTGACCTCGAACCTTTCACAGGCAGCCGCCGTTCCCACAACAAAAAAACAACAACACATCATGACAGTACTATTTATTATAATCGGCCTTGTGGCCGGAGGCGCCTTGGGAGTGTGGCTCACCACTTCGGTGCTGCGCAACAAGCTGCTCGCCAAGAGCCAGCAGGTCCTGAAAGACGCTGAAGAGAAAGGCGAAGTCATCAAGAAAGACAAAATCCTCCAAGCCAAGGAGCAGTATCTGCAGCTGAAGGGCGAGCACGACAAGCGCGTCAACGAGCAGAACAACAAACTCCGCGATCAGGAGAACAAGCTGAAACAGCGTGAGCAGAGCCTCAACCAGCAGGTCAACGAGCTGCAGAAGAAGAGCAACGAGCTCAAAGGCGTCAGCGAGAATCTCAACAACCAGATCGACGCCCTCAAGAAGCGCCAGGCCGAAGTGGAGAAGGTCTACAAGGAGAGTGTCACCAAGCTGGAGCACATTGCCGGCATGAGCGCCGACGAAGCCAAGCAGCAGCTGGTGGACGCCATGACCGAGGAGGCTCGCGCAGAGGCTTCAACCACCATCATGGACATCGTCGAGGAGGCCAAGATCACCGCCGCCGAACAGGCCAAGAAGATTGTCATCCAGAGCATCCAGCGTACCGCCACAGAGACCGCTGTCGAGAACACCGTCAGCGTCTTCAACCTGGAGAACGAAGAGGTGAAGGGCCGCATCATCGGCCGCGAGGGCCGCAACATCCGCACCCTCGAGAGCCTCACCGGCGTGGAGATTATCATCGACGACTCGCCCGACGCCATCATCATCAGCGGCTTCGACCCCGTGCGCCGCGAGATAGCACGCCTGTCGCTCCACAAGCTGGTCACCGACGGCCGCATCCACCCCGCCCGCATCGAGGAGGTGGTGGCCAAGACGCGCCGCCAGATTGAGCAGGAAATCAACGAGGTGGGCAAGCGCACTTGCATCGACCTCGGTATCCTCAACATGAACCATGAGCTCATGCGCATGGTGGGTCGCATGAAATACCGCTCCAGCTACGGTCAGAACCTCCTGCAGCACAGCCGCGAGGTGGCCAACCTGGCCGCCACAATGGCTTCCGAGCTGGGCCTGAATCCCAAACTGGCCAAGCGTGCCGGTCTGCTCCACGATATCGGCAAGGTGCCCGAGACCGACCCCGAGCTGCCGCATGCCATCTTCGGTATGAAACTCGCCGAGAAGTACAAGGAGCATCCCGACATCTGCAACGCCATCGGCTCGCACCACGACGAGGTGGAGATGACCAACCTCATCAGCCCCATCATCCAGGTGGCCGACGCCATCAGCGGCGCCCGTCCCGGCGCCCGTCGCGAGGTCGTCGAGGCCTACATCAACCGCCTGAAGAAGCTCGAGGATATGGCTATGACCTATCCCGGAGTGGTGAAGACCTACGCCATCCAGGCAGGCCGCGAGCTGCGCGTCATCGTCGGCGCCGAGAAGGTGAGCGACGTCGAGGCCAACAAGCTCAGCTACGACCTCTCGCGCCAGATTCAGAGCGAGATGACCTATCCCGGCCAGATCAAGGTTACCGTCATCCGCGAAACCCGCGCCATCAACTACGCGAAGTAATCCATAGGTCCTTAAAGCCCTATAAGTCCTATGATTCTTTCAGCTATCCATTGGAATGTCGACCCGGTGATGATGCACCTCGGCCCCACCACCTTGCGGGTGGTTGGGGTGTTGTGTGTCGCCGTCCTGCTCTACATCCTTGCTATGCCTCTCTTTTCGAAGGACAAGAAAGACAAGGACGGCAAGGAGAAGAAGGAGAAGCGTGACGTTTGGGACTATCTCCTCATGGCCCTCATCCCCGCGGTGTTGGCATTCATCTGCTTCAAGACCGACAGTTTCAATATGCGCTGGTACTCGATGGGCTTCCTGGTGGCTTTCGTACTGGGCTACTGGATTGTGTCGCGCATGTTCAAGCGCGAGGGCGTCAAGAGCGACTACCTGGAGAGCCTGGTAATCTACATGTTCGTCGCCACGCTGGTGGGTGCCCGCTTGGGCCATTGCCTGTTCTACGAGCCCGGCTATTTCCTCACCTCCGAGCATTGGCTGGAGATAGTGTGGCCCTTCCGCAACGGCGAATTCAAGGGCTTCGAGGGCTTGGCCAGTCACGGTGCGGCCTTCGGAATCCTGTTGGCCATGTACCTCTACTGGCGCAAGTACGGCATGAACATCTGGTGGATACTGGACCGCATGGTCA
This sequence comes from uncultured Bacteroidota bacterium, assembly GCA_902775135.1. Taxonomy (GTDB): domain Bacteria; phylum Bacteroidota; class Bacteroidia; order Bacteroidales; family P3; genus Colimorpha. The sequence continues at coordinate 176,233 of CACYKY010000006.1, forward strand.
TCGTCATCGCCCTCGGTGGCGCCTTCATCCGTTTGGGCAACCTCTTCAACAGCGAGATCTACGGTCACGCCACCTCGCTGCCTTGGGGCTTCGTCTTCGAGCGCAACGGCGAGACCGTCGCCAAGCACCCCACACAGCTCTACGAGAGCCTGAGCTACTTCCTCATCTTCGCCGTCTGCCTGTGGTACTACCGCCACAAGCAGGGCCGTGTGAAGAGCGGCACCATCTTCGGATGGTGGCTCGTGGCACTCTTCGGCGTGAGGTTCCTCATCGAGTTCGTCAAGAACGACCAGGAGGCCTTCGAAGCCGATATGTGGCTCAACATGGGCCAGCTGCTCAGTCTGCCCTTCATCATCGGCGGCCTGGTCATCGCCTGGCTCGCCAAACAAGAGAAATTCCCGCAGGGACCGTTCCCCAAGGGAGAGAAAGTCAAATCTATTAATAACGAGAAAAAGAAATGAAAACTCTGATACTTGTACGTCATGGCGAAAGCGCCTGGAACAAACTGAACCTCTTCACCGGTTGGACCGATGTCGACCTCACCGAGGCCGGCATCAAGGAAGCCTACGAGGCTGGCAAACTGCTGAAAGCCGAAGGCTACCGCCCCGAACTCTGCTTCACCTCCTATCTCAAGCGCGCCGTCAAGACCCTCAACGAGATCCTCGACGCTATGGATATGGATTGGCTGCCCGTGCAGAAAAGCTGGCGCCTCAACGAGAAGAGCTACGGCGCCATCCAGGGCCTCAACAAGGCCGACACCGCCGCCAAGTACGGCGACGAGCAGGTGCTCCTCTGGCGTCGCGCCTTCGATGTGCAGCCGCCCGCTCTCGACCTCCACGACGAGCGTAGCCCCCGCATGGACCCGCGCTACAACGAGATCCCCGACAACCTCATCCCCCTCACCGAGAGCCTCAAGGACACCATCGAGCGCCTCATGCCCTACTATCGCGGCACCATCATGCCCGCCTTCGAGAACCGCAACACCCTCATGGTTGTGGCTCACGGCAACTCCCTGCGCGGCATCGTGAAGGAACTGAAAGGCATGTCGAACGAGGAGATCATCAAGTTCAATCTGCCTACGGCAGTACCCTATGTGTTCACCTTCGACGAGAAAATGAACCTCGTCGAAGACAAATTCCTGGGCGACCCCGAAGTGATTGCCGCCAAGATGCAAAGTGTTGCCAATCAGGCCAAGAAAAAGTAAAAAAAACAAGAAATGAGGAATGAAAAATGAAAAAAAGTTTCATCTGTAAAACGCTGTGATTCAGTTTTTCATTTTTCATTTTTCATTTTTCATTTAATAAAATTTGGTCAGTTTAAAAAATGTTTGTACTTTTGCAACGTTTTTGAGAGATAAAAATTGGTACATTTTAGTCTGACGAAACACACGGAGAGGTGGGTGAGTGGCTGAAACCAACAGTTTGCTAAACTGTCGTACTCGATTAGGGTACCGGGGGTTCGAATCCCCCCTTCTCCGCCAAGAAAGACGCCTCCGAAAGGGCGTCTTTTTTTGATAACGACGGCAACCGGCGGGGCATAGCGAAGCCCGGTTATCGCGCCTGCTTTGGGAGCAGGAGATCCCCAGTTCGAATCTGGGTGCCCCGACAGAACTGAGAGGACTAGAATCATGATGGCCCCGTAGCTCAGCTGGATAGAGCAACTGCCTTCTAAGCAGTAGGTCCTGCGTTCGAATCGCAGCAGGGTCACCAAAAACCAAAAAAAGGTACACTAACGCCGCCGGTCCTTCTGAAAGGACCGGCGGTTTTTTTTAACAGGCATGATGAAAAAAATACTGACTCTAACAACCCTCTTCGCTGCCCTGCTGACGCTGGTGGGGTGCGAGAAGACGGAAGACGATACCCCCGACGGCATGATCGAGATCTTTGCCGAATCCATGAACGGCGGCAGCAAGGTGATCCTCGACGGCCTCGACGCCACCTGGAGAAGCGGCGACGAGATACGCATCAACGGCTCCACCGCCACCGTTGAACGTTGCGGCGACCGTGCCTATATCAGCAACGCCAGCATCTCCGAAGGCACCAACCGCGCCCTCTATCCCGCCTCTTTGTCTACTGTCAACTGGGGCACCGACAACCCCACCATCACCTTCCCCGCCTACTACCACTACCGCACCGACGGCGCCGGCCACCAGGTCCTCGACCTCCCCATGGCCGCCTACTCCACCGGCAGCACCCCGCTCCAGTTCAAACACCTCACCGGCGCGCTGTATATCACCGTGAAGAACACCAGCGCCAACCCCCGCACCATCCAATCGGTGACCGTGAAAAGCAATACCTATGCCTTGAATGGAAACATGAATGTAGCTATGAATACAACAAGCCTTATCTCAGCAAGAGGGGATGCAAATGAAAAATATCGTTGTGTCACCCTTGTCTTCGATGAGGTTGTGAATCTTTCCACAAATGCGAGCGTGCAGGTAATGATACCCATCCTGCCTGTGGGGAGCGACAACAAGTTCACCATCGAAGTGAAATCCTATGAGGAAGGCCAATCCACCTCCTATCTGTCCAGCAAATCCCAAACCTCCGAAGCTGACCACTCCCTTGCCCGCAACCAGCTAGGATATGCCCCGATGGATATTCCGGTAGGGGAAACTAATGTTTCAGTTTTGCCATTTAATGATAATTCTCGTTGGTATGAGATTTATACCCCATTTGATTTTGTGAAGATGACAGAAGCTATTAACAATACTAGTTCGTACAATGGCGAAGAATTCCATTTGATGAATGATATTGATATGACTGGATTTGCAGTTACGACTATAAATAACATTTCGTTTGGAGGAACGATAAAAGGATATAATCATAGTATTAGTAATCTTACCATTAATGGAATTAAGGTTGGAGACAAAGCCTATTGTGGATTGTTTAAGTCGCTCAGTCCTAGTGCTGTAATTCAAAACATAACGTTTAACAACCTTAGTTTGGTTAATGTGAGTGTAGGCATTTTGCCGTTATATGTGGGTGCTATTGAGGCATATTATCCAGATCAATCTAATACAACATTGTCCTTAAGTAATATCATAGTGGAAATTGATTCTTTTGATGATGGCGAAGCAGAAGGAGATGTATATTTCGGAGGTCTTCTTGGTTGTTTTGAGCAGGATGCTCCAATAAGTATTTCTAACTGTCAAGTCACTACAAACAATTTTATTATACATGGTAAGAATATTTGGTGGGGAGGCTTTGTTGGTTTGACGAAAAACAAGCCTATTAGTATAACAAACTCATCCTGGACAGGTGTTGGCTCTACTACAATTATTGCTACCACTACAGTAAGGGCTGGCGGCTTAATAGGGAATAAAACTTTAAATACTTTTAATACATCAAATTGTAGAGTATCTGGTGGTATGGACGTCACGTGTGCTTATTATTATATAGGCTCTCTTATTGGCTACTACAATGCAATAACACAGGCTACTATTACGGATTTCAGTTCTTCTGGCTTCTCAGTTTCGGTGAATGGTACACCGATATCAGTTAATAATATTGGCAATCAAAACAAGATACAGCTATGAAAAAGAAAACATATATAATTCCGACGATGACGGCGGTGGAAATACGTGCCGAGAGAGGGTATGCGGAGAGCGTCAACGGGGTGCCACCGGCGGGGCTGATCGAGCTGTTCTACGGGTCGGGGTCGGGAGAGACAGAGAGCTTCACCGTGCGCGAGGGTTGGGGCGATGGCTCCAATGGCTTCTGGGAATAGCGGCTGTCAGCGTTTCAGCACTATCCACATCAGGTAGCACGCCAGCGCAAAGATGCCTACGGGCAGCAGTATCGGGAAGATGGTCCCCAGCAGTAGGATGGCTCCAAGAATCATCAGCAAATTCGACGCAAGTTTCTTTTCTTTCGGCATTGCCTGCCGCCCTTGGCGGTAGCGGGCAAGGAAGGCCTGCCATTTTGGCATGTTCCACATCCGCTTCAGCCACCCCATGGGGTTGCCCCGCTGGTCGACGGTTTCGGCCCGCGTGACGGGTATCTCCTTCACCTTCACCTTGATGGCTTTCGAAAAGCCTTTGCCACCGACATGGGCGGTGAGCACCAGGCGCGTGCGCCCCTTCGAGCGGTTCAGGCGGAAGCGCTTGCTGCCGCCGATTTCGAGGGGTATGACGCTGGTTTTGTATCCGTTGTCTATGGTGAGGTCCACACTTTCGGCACCGGGACAATCCCAGCGCACTTCCACAATTTCGCCTTCGGTGACCGTCGTGCGGTCGGTTGTGAATGTCATTCTTTCCATATCCATCCTTCTATCAATTTCCGTGCCAATACGATGCCCCGCTGACACGACGATTTTTCGATACGACAATTTATTCCAGACCTGGGGCAGGGTGGGGGCGGAGGCGAGAAGTGGCTAATGGTTTTCCGGCGCCGCCGGAGGTGAGAGAAAAATTTTCGTATTCCAAAAAAAAAGTGTATTTTTGCAGTTTGATATAAAAATAACGACTATATGAAGAAAATCGTCCTTTTCCTCGCTATTACAATGTTTGCGCTGCCTTCGCGTGCCGACGAGGGCATGTGGATTCCCATGCTTTTGCAGCGCAACGAGGCTGCTATGCAGCGTGCGGGCATGCACATTTCGGCCCGCGACATCTACGACATCAACAATGCGTCGCTCAAGGATGCCATCCTGCTCTTCGGTGGCGGCTGCACGGGCGAATTCGTCAGCGACGAGGGCCTCGTGCTCACCAACCACCATTGCGGCTACAGCTACATCGTGCGCCACAGTTCGGTGGAGCACGACTACCTGACCAACGGTTTCTGGGCGATGACACGCGACCAAGAGATTCCCTGTCCCGGCCTCACGGTGACACGACTGGTGAGGATGGAGGACGTTACTTCGCAGGTGCTTGCCGGCGTCTCCGACGAGACCTCGGAGCCCGACCGCGAGAAAATCATCGCCAAGAATATTGCCGCAGTCAGCGCCAAAGCCACCGAGGGCACGCACTATAAGGCCGTTATCAAGCCTTTCTATTATGGCAACCAGTACTTTATGTACATCAACGAGGTGTTCACCGACGTGCGTCTGGTGGGCGCTCCGCCGAGCAACATCGGCAAGTTCGGTGGCGACACCGACAACTGGATGTGGCCGCGCCACACGGGCGACTTCTCCATGTTCCGCGTCTACGCCAAAGACGGCAAGCCTGCCGACTTCAGCAAGGACAACACCCCCTATCGTCCGTTGAAGCACCTCCAGATCAGTCTCAAAGGTGTTGAGGAAGGCGACTTCACCTTCGTCTTCGGCTATCCCGGCACCACGCGCCGCTATGTGACCCACGATGCCGTCGACCTGGCCGCCAATGTGGAAAATCCCGTGCGCATCGCCCTGCGCGACATCCGTCTGGCACACTACAACGCCGCCATGCAGCAGAGTCCCGCCCAGCGCCTGAAATACGCTTCGCGCGTGGCCTCCATCGCCAACGGCTGGAAGAAATGGCAGGGCGAGAGCCTCGGTATCGAGCGCCTGCACGGTGTGGAGCAGAAGATGGAGCAGGAGGCGGCTTTCCAGAAATGGGCCGACAGCAAGCCCCAGTACCTCAATGTCCTCTCGCAGCTCGAGGACAACTATGCCAAGCTGCGCGAGGTGGAGACGGAGTGGACCTACTTCAGTGAGGCCGTTCTTGCCAGCGACTTCATGAGCCGTGCTATGCGTCTGAGTATGGCGGGCAACGCCCCTAGCGGCAAGGCCGCCGTGGAGCGCGCCAAGAGTTCGCTGGACAGCACCTATTTCGACGATTTCGATGAGCACTCGCCCGTGGACGAGGCCATCTTCCTGGAGTGCTTCAACTACATGTGGGAGCACGGTTTTGCCCCCTTCCTGCACGCCGAGGACGCCCACGCGGCCCACGACATGCTGAAGAAGATCTATGCCAAGTCGGCCCTCAACGATCCCGACAAACTGGAGAAACTGCTGAAGAAAATCGAAAAGAAGAACAAGCCCGAGCTGGCCCTCGAGGACCCCGCCGTGAAGCTCTTCGAGGAGGCCTACAACTTCTGCTACAGCAACAGCAAGCGTGCACAGTACAGAGAGGCCGACGACAACATCCAGCGCCTGATGCGCACCTACATCAAGGGCCAGATGGAGATGTATCCCGACAGCAATTTCTTCCCCGATGCCAACCTGACGCTGCGCGTGGCCTACGGCCATGTGGAGGGCTTCAAGCCCAAGGACGCCACCTACTACACCGCCTACTCCACCATCGACGGCATCATGGAGAAGGAGAATCCCGATGTGTACGACTACTGCGTGATGCCGCGCCTCAAGGAGCTGTGGCAGAAGAAGGACTACGGCATGTATGCCAACAAGAAGGGCGAGCTCCCCGTGGCCTTCATCGCCACCAACCACACCACCGGCGGCAACTCCGGTAGCCCCGTGCTCAACGCCGACGGCCAGCTGGTGGGCATCAACTTCGACCGCTGCTGGGAGGGCACCATGAGCGACCTGCTCTTCGACCCTGCCTACTGCCGCAACATCTCGCTCGACATCCGCTACTGTCTCTTCGTCATCGACAAGTACGCCGGCGCACGCCACCTGGTGGACGAGATGACGCTGGTGGAGTAGGGGAGAATCGCCGAAATCGAAATTTGGATTAAAAGAATTTTTGTAACTTAAAAGTTTTTTAAAGCAACAACAGAATAATGAAAAAGGCTTTTTGGCTTTTGGCTTTTGCTGCGGGTTTGATGCTGAATGCATCGGCCCAGGAGAAGGAATGCTATCGTGTGGTAGCCGACAACTACGGGGAGCTCCGTTTGGAGATCGACCTCGGCGAACCTGTGGTGGGCACCACCACCATCTGCGGGCAGCAGTTCAGCACCCTCGGCTTCGAGGGTCTTCTGCCCATGGGCATCGACGGCGCTCCGGCATTGCCCACCTTCTCGAAGATTATCGAGGTGCCGCTGTGCAGCAACTTCGAGGTGATTGTGCGTGGGTTGGAATACGACACCCTGCAGCTTGCGGGCCCTGTGCTGGCCCCCATGCAGCCCTCGCGCAGCAAGAGCGACACGACGGCACCCAAGCTGTCGTACCTCCGCGGGGTCTATGAGAACGACATGTTCTTCGGTGGCGCTGCCGCCGATGTGGAAGCATTGGGCATCGCCCGCGACCGCCGTCTGGCGCGCCTGCAGTACAACCCCGTCAGCTACAACCCCGTCAGCGGCAAGGTCGCCGTTGTGCGTCGCGCCGAAGTGACGGTGCGCTATCGCGGAGTGGATCAGGCCGGAACACAGGAGATGTTCGACCGCTACTACTCGCCGGCTTTCGCCAGCGGTTCCGCCATCATCAACGCTCTCTACCCCAAGGCTGTCCGCACCACCGCTCCCGTGCGCTACCTCATCGTGGCCAACAGCATGTTCCGCGGCCATCTGGACACCTTCGTGGAGTGGAAGCGCCGCAAGGGCTTCATCACGGACATCGTCTACACCGACGACCCCGCTGTGGGCACCACCACGACAACGATTTCGGCCTACATCAAGCGTCAGTACACCGAGGCCACCACCGCCAGCCCTGCTCCCACCTATGTGCTGCTGGTGGGCGATGTGGCTCAGCTGCCGGCCTTCACCGGCGTCTCCTCGTCCGAACACGTCACCGACCTCTATTATATGACATGGACCACTGGCGACAACCTCCCCGACTGCCACTACGGCCGCTTCTCGGCGCAGAATGTGTCGCAGCTGACGCCTCAGGTGCAGAAGACCCTGATGTATGAGCAGTACACCTTTGCCGACCCCTCGTTCCTCGACCGTGCGGTGATGGTGGCCGGTGTCGACGGTGGCTCCAGTGGCGACTTCGGCTACACCCATGCCGACCCCGCAATGGATTATGCCATCTCCAACTACGTCAATGGCACAAAGGGTTTCTCGGATGTGCGCTATTTCAAGAACAACACCTCCATCGCCCCGACTTGCACCACCAACGTCACCATCGCCGGCAACTCCAACAGCATGTCGGCTACGGTGCGCAGCTATTACAACCAAGGCGCCGGATTCATCAACTACAGCGCCCATGGTAGTGCCACCAGCTGGGGTACACCCAACTTCACCACTACCCATGTCTCCTCGATGACCAACAACCAGAAATTCGGCCTGATGATCGGCAACTGCTGCCTGACCAACAAGTTTGACGAGAGCACCTGCCTGGGTGAGGCGCTGCTGCGCAAAAGCAACTACGCCGGAGCTGTGGGTTACATAGGTGGCAGCAACAGCACCTACTGGTACGAGGACTTCTATTGGGCTGTCGGCGTTCGCAGCGCGGGTAGTATTGGACCCACCATGTCGATGGCCTACGTTTCGGCCAACCTTGGCGTCTACGACCGCGTGTTCCACACCCACAACGAGTCCTATTCCAACTGGGCCGTTACGCAGGGCGCCATGATGATGCAGGGCAATATGGCCGTGCAGGCGTCCGGCACGAGCCGCTCGCTTTACTATTGGGAGATCTACCACCTCATGGGCGACCCCTCGGTGATGCCCTATATGACACAGGCCGAAACCATGACCCTCAGCGCCCCCAACACCCTCACCTATGGCACCACCTCGCTGAGCGTCACGGCGGCCCCCTATGCCTATGTGGCCCTGACCGATACCACCACGCATACCCTCGTGGCTGCCGCTTGGGCCAATGGTAATGGGCAGGTTACCTTGACGCTGCCCGCCACCACGCCCGTGGGAGGATACTCTATTGCCGCCTGGGCACAGCAGTACAAGCAGGCCTTCCTTCCCCTCAGCATCATCAATCCCAACGGGCCGTTCCCGGCGGTGACCTCCATCGTCCCCGCCAGCCCCCTGGTGCCGGGCGACACCGTAGCCCTCGAGGTGACCGTCGAGAACAACGGCAACGCTACGGCGAACGGTGTGACCATCAACCTGGTCTCGTCCAGCACGCTGCTCACGCTGCCCGTCAGCACCATCAACATCAGCTCGATGGCTGCCGGAAGCCAGCAGGTTTTCTCTACGCAGATTTATGCCATCGTGAACTCCAATGCCCCCGACAACACCCCCGTCAACATCACCTCCAGCGCCACATGGACAGGAGGCACCATGACGGCCGTCACCGTGCAATCCCTGACCATCGGGTCGCCGGTGCTGAGCATCAAATATTCCGACCCTGTGCCGAGTGTCCAACCCGGTGGCAACAAGACCCTGACGGTCAAACTTTACAACACCGGCCACGCCGCGCTGACGGCCTATAATTTCACCATCACTCCGGCCACCTCGCTCCTCTCCTTCACCTCGACCGCCATTCCCGCTTCAGGCACCCTTGCCGCCGGCGACAGCATCAGCGCTGTGATCACCCTGCATGGCGACTCGCAGCTCCCCCAGGGCATCGATATACCTCTGTATTTCAATGTCAATGCCCGCTCGGCTACCTTTGCCGACACGCTGCCCGTATTCGTCGGCAACAGCTACTGTGAGACCTTCGAGAACAACCAGACGCACCTCAGCGGCTGGAGCTACGGCGCCGTGCAATGGCTCATCTATGATACGGGCGCTTACGAAGGCAACTACTGCAGCGGTTCGTCCTACACCATGGGTGCCAACCTGACGTCGGAGATGTACATCAGCGTCACCACCACAACGGCCGACAGCATCAGTTTCTACTATAAGGTATCGTCGGAAGCCAACTACGATAAGTTCCACTTCTACATCGACGGCACCGAGAAGTTCAACGCTTCGGGCGAAGTGCCCTGGACGCGTGCCGCCTACCCTGTTGCGGCAGGTACCCACATCTTCCGCTTCACCTATTCCAAGGACGGCAGCGTCAGCACCGGCAGCGACCGTGCGTGGGTCGACAATATCGTCATGCCGCATTCCTCCACTCCCGCCAGCTTCCGCAGCGACACCGTCTGCGTGGGTCAGCACTACACCGTCGGCAACCAGACCATCAACACCAGCACTCCCGGCACGGGCAGCGTCAGCACCACCCTTGGCAACGGCACGTTGCTCATGGTGGATTACACCATCGTAGGCGCCCTTGCGGAAGACATCTATGATACCGCTTGCGCCAGCTACACCTGGTACGGCACCACCTACACCGCCTCCACCGAGGCCACACATACCGTCAGCGCTATCGGCAACTGCGACTCCACCTTCACGCTGCACCTCACCATCTTGGGTGCCGTCAACAACGTGCAGGTTGTCGAGGTATGCGACAGCTTCTACTGGAACGGTATGATGGTCACCGAGAGCGGCAACTTCATCGACACCATCCATGGGGCTGCTGGATGCGACACCATCCAGGGATTGCAGCTGACGGTGAACCATTCCGTCCAAGACACCCTCTATGCCCGCACCGAGGCTCTGAACTACGATTGGAACGGCACGGTTTACACCGAAACGGGTATTTACCAGCAGACCTTCCCCACCGCCGAGGGATGCGACAGTATCGTCACCCTCATCCTCGCCTTCGGCAACGATCCTCTGCCGGGCACCGAGGGCATCGACGACCTCGAGACCGCCGCCCTGACGCTCTATCCCAACCCCACGGCAGGACAGCTCAGCTTGGGTCTCACGGTCACGGAGGTGGTGGTATACGACATGCTTGGCCACGAGGTGATGCGTCGCGCCAACGTCACCACCCTCGACCTCTCCGCCTTCCCGCAGGGCGTCTATATGCTCCGCCTCACGCTCCCGGCAGCCACAGCAACCCGCCGGGTGGTGAAACAGTAGGGGTTGGCCCTGAAAACAAAAAAAACGCGAGGGTTCCAATTGCTGGAACCCTCGCGTTTCTTTGACTACCATGGGCACGTTGGCCGCAGGCTTCACTCCTCCAGGACATGCGTGTAGGTCTCGCCCTGCATCTATCATACACGGACAAGATGAACCACCACGTCGCCGGGGATGTCGGTCATTGGCACGATTGTACCGCTGAAGGTACACTCGTTCTCAGTCAGGCTGTTGACGGTGTAGACAAAATGGGCCCCACTACGTGGCGTGATGGTCAGCTTGTTGCCGTCCACACCCCAGGTGAAGCCGTTGTTCTCTGTCACACCGTTGTCGTTGGCCAGACCCGTGCCGTCTTCATTCATAATGAAGAGCATATTCTCTGGCGTCATGTTTTGGCCATTGACAGTCATGCTTTCGATTTGCCAAGTGCCGACAAACATCTCGGCACTATAGCTGTCGCCCGAGTTGTTGCCGTCGTTGTCTTTTTCGCCGCAGGCGACCATGGCCGTCATCGCGAAGGCGACCATCAGAATTGAAAATACTTTTTTCATGATTTAAAGTGTTTAAGGATTAATAATTTGATACTTCATCACCGGGCTTCTTTGTTGTCGATACCCATACCCCACTCGCGGAACAGATCTTCTGCCGGGCGGTATCTTCCTGCGGCCGAGTCCTCCTCAGCCTTGTCGATTCGTGCGTTGAGTTCCTCCATCGTATAGGGTTTCAACTGCTCGCAATCACCTTTCTCAAGGTGGTCGATGAGGTGTTCGGCCACCCAACGCATTTCGCTCCGCGAGAGCGTCCCATATAGGTATTCAAGCAGGTTGTTCAATGTTGCGGTACTCATGATCCGAATTCATTTTGATTTTGCAAAAATACAAAGAATATTCGGATTGACAAAAAAAATTGTGGTCCGCAACAAAAAAGGTGCCCGCTACAGCATCGTAGCGGGCACCTTTTTGTTTTATCAGCAGCTTAGAGAAGCTTCTTCTTGAGGTTGAGGATCATGTCGTCGGTCATCTTCTCCAGGTCGTACTGGGGATTCCATCCCCACTCGTTGCGGGCGCAGCTGTCGTCCATCTTGTCGGGCCAGCTGTCGGCGATGGCCTGTTTGATGGGTTCGGGCTCGTAGACCATCTCAAAGTTGGGGTAGCGTTTCTTGATGGCCTGGTAGATGGTGTCGGGGTCGAAGCTCATGGCGGTGACGTTGAAGCTGTTGCGGTGGATGAGCTTGGTGGGGTCGGCCTCCATGATGTCAATCATGGCCTTCTGGGCATCGGGCATGTACATCATGTCCATGAGGGTGCCTTTCTTCAGGGGGCAGACGAACTTCTCGCCCTTGACGGCAGCATAGTAGATCTCAACGGCGTAGTCGGTGGTGCCGCCGCCGGGGAGGGTCTGGTAGCTGATGAGGCCGGGGAAACGGACGCTGCGGGTGTCCACACCGAAGCGGGTGAAGTAGTAGTCGGAGAGCAGCTCGCCGGTCACCTTGGTGACACCGTAGATGGTGTTGGGGCGCTGGATGGTGTCCTGCGGGGTGTTGTCGTGGGGAGTACTGGGGCCGAAGGCACCGATGCTCGAGGGGGTGAAGACGGCGCAGCCAAAGAGGCGGGCAACCTCAAGGCAGTTCACCAAGCTTCCGATACCCACGTTCCAACCCAGCATGGGGTTCAACTCGGCGGTGGCGCTGAGGATGGCCGCCAGGTTGTAGATGGTGTCAATGTTGTACTGCTTCACGGCAGTGGCAATCTGCATGATCTGGGTGCTGTCAATGCGCTCCACGGGGCCACGCTCGTAGGGGTCGCCTTTCAGCGGTCGCAGGTCGCTGCATACCACGTTGTTGTCACCATAGATGTCTCTCAGATTACGTGTGAGTTCGGAACCAATCTGTCCGCCCGCACCGACAATAAGAATCTTTTTCATTGTTATTTTACTTTATAATTCCTTTATAACAAACAATATATCATGCCATTGCGCTGCCTATCGCATTGCCAATGACACGTACAAAGATACAAAATAATTTCAAAAGTGAGAAGATTATTTTGCGCTTATCTTCGCCATGAACTTCTCTGTGTCGATGACGAAGCGTTCGTGGGTGCCCTCGCCGATGAGGCCCGCCTCATCGTAAGCCTTCACGCAGAACACCAGCCGGCGGCGGTCCACTTCCGTAAGCTCGCTGTCGCACCACACGCGCTTGCCTATCGGTGTGGCGGATAAATGACTCACATTCACCAGCGTGCCCACGGTGCCCTGCCCCTCGTCGAGGTGTGGCAGCACACTCTCATAGCAGGTCTGCTCCACGAGGGCCACGAGCATCGGTGTGGCGAACACGTCCACCAGCCCGCTGCCTACCCTTGCGGCACTCATCTCCGGAGTTACAATCTGCTCCCTATGTCCTTTTATTCCAGTCTCTATCATATCAAAAAGTTTGCATCCTTAACGCAGGATGCAAACTTTTATTGCGCAAAACTATGCGATGTGGATTTACAACATCTTCTGCAGTTGCTCCTCTATGGCCTCTTCCAGCGTCGGGTGGTAGCCGCTCTGCACCTTGGCGATCTTGCCGTCGCGGTCGATGAAGAAGAGGGTCGGGTAGGCGGCTATGTGGTAGGTTTGGGAGAGCTGGCGTTCGGAGAAGAGGACTGTGTAGGTGATGCCGCGCTTGGCGAGGAAGTCGGCCATCTCGTCCTTTTCGGGGTTGTCGATGGGGTCAATGCCGAGGAGCACGACACCGCGGTCTTTGTATTTCTCGTGGAGATTCTGCAGGAACGGCAACGCGGCGCAGCAGGGGGCACAATGCTTGTAGAAGAAATCGAGGAGGACCACCTTTCCCCGCAGGTCGGCGAGGCGCACGGTGTCGCCGGCGAGCGTGGGCAGCGCCCAGTCGGGTGCCGGAGTACCCTCGGCGAGGGGTTCGGGCGGCGTATAGGGGACATAGTCTCTCCTTGGAAGATTGGCTGGGATGGCGTCCAAGGTCAGGCGGGAGGGGTCTACCTCGGGAGAGAACTCCAGCAGGCGGCAAAACTCATATTGGCATGTGGTGTCCTGCCTCTCGACATTGTCGTAAACCTCGGTGTACTGGACGGGCAGGTAGTCCCGCTGGTCAATCCAGATGTTGACTTCGTAACGGATGGTGGTGATGCCGAAAATGGTGTCCGGATCGAAATTCGTATTGAAGTAAGTGACACGGTAGCAGGGCTTCCCGTCGAGGAGGGTTTCCGAGAGGGAGTAGATGAAGTTGCTGTCGGCCAGCCAATTCTTGCCGGGAAGGGGGTGGCAGTTCTCCTCCGTCAAGGGAGTGTAGAACTTTTGGTTGTGCCGTCCGGCGATAATCTTGTCTGCCCATTGGTCGCACGACTGGATAACCGCCGCGGTGTCGGAAATCCAGACTTTCTCGCGCCCTGTATAGAGTATGTGAACTTTCCAGTTCGCCTTCTCGTCCAACGGCTCGAAGAGCATGTTGAAAGCTTTCCCATAGATGGTGTCGTCGGGCAGCTTGCGGAAGTCGCAGGTGTGGCGCTCGGCGGTCGTGTCCTTGTCGGACATAAACTTCATCTTGCGCTCCATCACGTAATGCCCCTGTTGTATGGACAGGCATTTCTCGCGCGATAGGCGGAGAATGTTTTTCGCTTCGTCGTAGGTGTTATTCTGTGCTATTGTACTTCCTATGGCCAGCACACAGGCCAGTAACATGATTGGCTTCTTCATTTTGTTATTTATTAAGCAAGCGAACGGTATGCAGTTTGTTGTTGGCTGTGATGACAGTGAGAAGGAATGCTTGAATGTGTGAATGTGTTAATGCGTTAATGTGTGAGTGTTTGATAGTTTGAGTGGCGGTGAGGTCGAGAGTGTAGCGGCCTGTGCCATCGGCTGTGAGGCGCACCTGCTCGCGGCGGCCTGTGAGGTCGGTGAGCCAGGCGGTCTCAGCCAAGTTCTCGTCACATTCGATGGTGACCTTTCCCTGAGCGGGATTGGGGTAAACGCAGATATGTTGATACGTTGATACATCGTCTATATCGGTGGGATAAGTGTACGGACTTGTCAGTACACGCATCATCCAAGTGGCCCAGACACCGACACTGTCGAGGGTGTGCCAGCCATCCTGGTTGTAGAACCAGCAACCGTCGGAATTACCGCTGTAGGAGGAGCGACAATATTGATTCCAATTGAATCCCAAGCCACTTTCTGTCTCGAAGACAATCCACAGGTCGGCGGTGGTATCGATGACGATAGTGCTGTCAATGACGAGGTCAAACCATCCCTGAGACCCACTAGGAATATTGTATACGTGTTGATAGAGAGGTGTACATCCGTTGGGAAGATCTCCACTATATATTTTCAGACTCACAGTATCTTCTACCATGGGATATTTTGTGTAGAATTGCACCACATCGATTTTGCGCTCACTGTGCAGGCTGCCTAAGGGGATGCGTATCCCCCACCGGGTGATGGTGGCTGTACCCCAATAGTCCCACATCGTATTAACGATGGAGTTGCAATGATAGAGTGTATCCATGCCAAGGCGACAGAAACGGGCGGTGTCGGAAAGACTTGCTGTTGCCGGGAGGTAATGGGGATTGTCGTTTATGCCGCTGCTCCAACCTGCGAAACGATAGCCTTCTTCGGCGTGAGCCGTGAGACTGACGCTGTCGGCGTAGGCATATTTCCCCCCGCCGGTACAATATCCAGCGATGGTGTCGGCAGCAATGGCTTGAATGCTGACGGTGTCGCTTTCCTCGGTATTGGGACGGATGCCGATGACGGCTCTATGCCAAGCGAGGAAGGCGATATTGTCAGTGAGACAGATGGAGTCGACTGCATAGAAACCATCATACCGCCCGTTCCAGCCGAAATTGAAGTGCAGATAGTGATTCCCGTCGTACCCGTCAACCAAAAATGCATGGGGTCCCAAATCATTAACATCCGTTGCTACATACAGTAGGGGACGGCCGGCATCGAGCTCTGCCAGCATCATGCCCATCCACTCCCCATCACTGTAGTTCGTACGGTCTACGCCTTGCAACTGGGGATGATAGCGGAAATGGATTCTCAAGGCTTGCCCGGCTGATGGTAATGAAGCATCCGAATTTGACCATTCATGGGCTCCACTTGACTTGGCGGAATAGCGCATTTTTACCGCCACACCACAGTCGTACATCAGGCGTGACACAGCATATATCTCGGCATCGCTGCTCAACGTATCGAGCACGTCGGGCATCTGGCTCCACAGGTAGTACACGGTATCGAAATTTTCCGATAACCTCCCTATTGGACGCATTGTTTCTGTGTAACAGTCATACTCATACTGTCCCCATCCTCTGACGGGCCATTGCCAGTAATGCATAATCTGCGCCATCGCCGTCGCCACGCAACCTGTGACACACTGAGGATAAGGATATATCCAGTTGGAATCAAGCGGACACAATGTATTGTAAGGATAGGACTGCCCCCATCGGGCTGTCACCATCGGGGCCACGCCATTCTCTTTGGATTGAGACTCTGTGCCTGCTGTAAATGTTTTCCATGACGGGTGCTGTGGAAGGTTGTTCTGCCGCGCATACTCCACCACGTCAGAATAGTCCTGGAGAAGTGCTTTCACATGCGGAGGAAGGTTGCCTGACGGGAACGACGACTCGGTTGAGTATGCAAGCACCTGTCTCACCGCATCATCGGCAGGCAGCAACATGTATCCCTCCTCCCCGGCAAACAAATAAAGGTTTCCCTTAAAGTTCTTGGGGGTGATATCTTTCGCCACCGACTTCATACCTTTTGAGGAAAAGAAAGCCGTAGCTACAGCTCTTGCCGACAGAGAGTCAACCTCTCTGGCTTGAGACGACAGAGACAGTGCTGTCGCAATGATGAGTGCAAAATACTTTTTCAAAATAATTATCGTGAAAAGATGTTGGATATTTTCATTAGTCTTATGCTGTGGGTCTTGCCGGAGGCTGTGGTTAATGTCAAAAGATAGGTGGCTTGCGGCTGGGCGTTAAGGTCTATGCTGTAGCGTCCGTCGCCTTCGGCCAGTAAGCGCACCTTTTCGCGGCGACCCATCATGTCGGTAACGTAGGCAGCGGTGATGGTTTCATTACATTTGATGTTCACCCTTTGATGGAAAGGATTGGGATAGGCCACAAGGCCGTTGTCTTCTTCGGCTACAAGGATGCTCACATTTCCGGTGTCGATGGGAGGCTCAACATAGACGTAGGTGCTCATAAAGGCGGTATCGACGTATCTGGCGACGGCGGAGAAGTTGGCATCGCCGTGGAGGGTGATGTCGCCGAAGGTGGCATCGTCGTCGTATAACAGCATGCCGAGGTATAGGATGCTGTCGCGCAGGGCGATGGGCCCCGGCTTGCTATTTGGCGAGATGGTCCGATAAGGCATGCCGCCAACCACATGGCCTGCGTAGTCGAAGACCGTCAAACCGTGGCCAACTTGATAAATGCTGTTGCCAAGAAACTCGTTGCCAGGGATGCGAAGGTCGCTATAGTAGCGGCTTTGGAGGAAAATCCGGTTGCCCTTGCAGACGAGATTGCCGATGGAGTATCCACTAATATCGGATTGGGAGGCAGCAGGGACGATGCCGTAGGAGCGGAGCACGGGTCTATCGTCGGTCTGCTCGAAGACGAGGACGGCACTGCTGTTGCGCATATGGATGGGTGTGCCGTCGACCATCGGGATGGAGTAGAAGTTCAGCGTGTCGTAAAAAAAGCCACGAATGCTGGTCAGGCTCAGGAATATCAAGTTGCTGTCGTAGTCGAAGGCTACGTCGTGGAAGAAAGAGAGCGAAGGAGCATTCAAGTTAGGGTTGATGATGCTGTCGTCCAACGTGACCAGCCAATCGGGGGTCAGGTCATAGTCGAAACGCACCATCACACCTTTCTCTGTTACGGCGGGAGGGTAGGAGAACTCAAGGCCCTGGATGGAGTCGACAACGATGGTCTCGATGGAGTCGCGGCCAAGTCCTTCAATATATATCGTGCTGAGACAGTACACCTTCGAGTCGCGGTCCACCTTGGTATAGGTGGAGTTGATTTCGCATGCGTAGTTGTCGTTGCGGTCGAAGAGGTAACGGGCGGCGAGGAGGGTGTCGAAGTGGGGCGCGAACTTGAGCAGCTGTGGTGACCAACGCGGATGGTGGCCCGTGTTCTCATACAACGTTCCTACACAGCGGTGGTCAACCCAGAGTCGCACCCCCATGAGCGTGCCGGCCTCGACCGAGGTCTCATCGTCAATATGGTCTTCAGCTTGCCGCGAAATGTAGATGTTGCCTTCCGCATCAAGGTCGAAAGAGGGATTAAGCAGATAGTATTTGAAAATATCGCTTCCTGTGGTATCGATATACGTCACCTGGAGGAAATGCTGCTCCAGCAAATTGCCCGAGAAGTCGAATACAATGTAGGCGGTGAACAATGCTCCCAAAGGAGATTGATCTTCGTTGGCTATGGGGTAGTCGCTCCAGCCGTGGAGCATGGTATCGAGATAGTAGCAGTAGTTGTTGTAAGGTGTCGACAACTCGACATTCACTAGGCAGGCAAAGGCCGTGTCGCCCAGTGGCTTGATGTCGTAGGGAATATTATATGCATAGTTACCGGTGTGTAACGCTTTTCTCCACAGCATTTCGCCGTCGGGAGAGATTTTGGCTATCACGGTGCCAATGGGCATGAGGTCATGGCTAATCGGCATCAGGGTTGTGTCGCCCCATGACGGAAAGCCCGAGAAGGCGCCGAGGATGTAGAGGTTGCCCACGCTATCGGTTACTGTGCCTTTGATGAAGCCATTCTCTCCAGTTGAGGAATAGCCTTCGGCCCAGTCAAAATGCTGGGCGCGGACGGTGAATGCGGTCAGCGCCAGAAGCGCAAGAAACAATGTGCTTTTCTTCATGATATGATGTTTTTAGTGTTTTATTGCTGCGTCGATAGAATCCACCTTGTCCCAAGCGACATCCATCAGGGCATCGCGATTGCTCTTCACGTTACCGGTCTCGAATATGCAGACGACGCGGAGCAGTGGATAGATATAAACCTGGACGTCATCGGGACGTGGGTCGTCGAACCCGATGGATTTCTCCGGGGTCTCGCGGTGGGCAGTCCTGACACTCACTCCTGCGGCCTCTTTATCTCTAAATATAGCCTTCACATCGTCAGGGATGTCGGGATTGTTAAGCAGTGCATCCAAATTCCTCGATATTCCATAAAGGCTGTCAATCTGCTGCCAGCCGCGGTCGTCCTCGGCTTCGAGCACGGTGACCGGGAGGCGCAGGGTGTCGTTAATAACCTTGTCCTGTACGTATGTGACGCGCACCCCCTCCAGCCGCATGTCGGCAAAGTGGCGGTAGACGTCGCTGCACTCGTCGTGGCTCAGCGAGTGCGGAATGAACTTCCACGCCGCCGCGCCGCCCACAAGAAGCAGGGCCAAGAGTGCTATTATCGTACGGGTTTTCATATACTGGCAAAGAGGGTTTGGTCGATATTGTTAAGGGTTTCTGTGCGGGCTTGGGCGTCGCTGATGTAATGGCCGTCGGGTTTCGGCAGGGCTGTGACAACAACAAAGGCTATCACAGATGCGGCTATGACGGCATCGGTCACGAGGCGGTGGCGGCGACGACGATAGGCACACCAGTCTGGTAGGTCGATGTTGTGCTCGGCGGCGAGACGTAGGACTCGGTCGCTGTCGGTCTCTGGGCGGGTTATCAGTTGGAGTATTTCTTTCTCGGTCATAGTTTATTGATTGTTTGAATGCTTGAATGTTTGATTGTATGTGTGCTGGCGTAATTTTTCTATTATTGCACGTTGATGTTCGCGGATGGTGCGAGTTTTGAGGCCAAGCCGCTCGGCTATCTCAAGGTCGGTGAGGTCTTGCCGCATAAGGGCGAAGAGGCGTTGCTCGTCGGGCGTAAGGAGGGTGGCTAACTCATCGAGGGTCTCGGCGACATCCCTGGGAGCGCGGACATCATCATCTGCAATATTAAACATCATGCGGTCTATACGGATATGTGTGCCCGCATTCCCAGGTTCTCTGTCGTGGTGAGAGAAGACGCTGCGACACTGCCAGACGACCCATGCGGCCTCTTGTAGCTTCGTTACATCTGGACGCAATGTGCCGTAATGTTCCCACATGGCAAGATAACACTCCTGCACGAGGTCGTCGCACAAACTCTCGTCCCCTGACGAACGCCACCAGCAGAGCCTGCGTATCAGCCCGCGGTGCCGCCCAACCAGCAGCTCGAAGTTGTTGTATGTCGTCCTGTCATCTGCCATGCAAGAGGCTTTTTTGCCCACATAATAACCACAATTTTTGGAATACGGTAGTCGCGGGGTGAAAATTTAGGTTTTTTTAACAGTTAGGTGGGTGTGGGAAATGTTTTATAGTGCACCCACGCTTGCCGTGGCGGTGGAGAGAATGGGTCTCTTTTCGTATTGGAGGTGATAATCTGATTGATTATGGATGTGGGGTTATGGGGCTCCACAACTACGATGCAACAGCACGTCATCGGCGAGAGATTTGATGATGTGGTGTGTCATGTTGAATCTGTTTCTAGTGGTCAATAATTATTGTGACTTTAGCCAATGCTGCAATGTCTTACATTCTTTTAGGAACATATCTCGGCTCACCACTGTGTGTTTATACTTGCTATAGAGTTGTTGCAGGGCGGTGTTGACGGAGGTTGCTTTCATGAGGGACAAGCGATATGGTGCGGTATGGTAGATGGCAATGGACTCGTCCTGCGTCTCCACGCTGCGGATGTCGGCGATTGGCAACGATTTTTCGGCACGCTCCATCATCGCCTTGTAATATTCCACCTGCTCCTCGTAGCCACGTCCGCGGCTTTTGAGAAACTGAAGTTTGATGTATTCGTTCAGGCTTTCGCTCAGGGCGTAGTCGCGGTACTCGAAGAAGATGCCGTTGCCCCACCATTGGTGCGCCACCTCGTGAGGAATCCACGAAAAGTCGGGTATCATCGTGTATACATCATAGAAATAATGCCCGAAGATTATCATATCCCTCAGCGACTGACACATCACAAACTGCGGGTCACCAATCTCCACGATGTTCATCGGCTTTAAAGACAAGGAATCGCCGAAGAAGGTGCAGTAGAAGTTGTAGGAATCCACGAACTCGCGGTAATAGGCGTCGGGATACTGTGTGGTATCGCTCGCAAGGCGGTAGAAATGGAAGGGACGAATGGGCGAATCGATTACCTTGCAGGCGTATTTGTCCTTCGGCAAGAGGACGAGGTGGATGTCGAACGAGGGAAGCCATTCTGTGCCGCCAAGGATGTAATAGTCGTCTGCCTTGATGTGTACCTGTGCCGTCAGCAGTTCGCCGTTAATGTGCGGGTACCAGTTGCCCTCGCGTCGCAACACGATGGCGCCGTCGGCCGTGCGGTAATCGACAAGCGGCAGGGAATAGGCGGTATCAACCTTGATGGGTTGTCCCGAATAGGTGGTGGTGTCGTAGGGGATGAGATAAAAGCCTGACACCCGCAGCGTGTCGCCCTCGATACGGAGGTTGAGGTTGTATTGTCTGTGGTCGACTAGCATCTGCGCCGGTGTGAGCGTGTCCTGCGCTGAAGCGACACTCATCGATAACACGAATAATAGCAATGTGTTTATTTTCTTCATGTCGTTATTTCTTTGCGTATCTATCTTGCTGGCGGCAGACATGCTGCGCGGCGGCGCTCGTCGAGAGTCTTCGGTTTGGCAGTACGGATATGCTTGTCGGTTGTCGGCCGAGCCGACGGCACACCAGCGGCAAGGGTTCCGTACCAGTCTTTGCCGTGGAGGCGATAGTAGGTGCGGTCGTAGAGCGATGCGTAATCCTCGGCGTGGAGGTTGCCGCGCTCCACTTCGCGCCAAAGGAGGGCGAAGAACTCTTCGTAGTCGCCTTTGGTCAGTTCGTCGGTCATCTTCTGCAACAAGGGATAGGCGTGGTTCCATGCGTCGAGTTCGTAGCGGTGGTAGTTCTTTCCGCTTCGAAGCAGGGCCTCGAAGTCGGCGCGGCTGGCGAGGGCGGCAGCGAGCTCGGCGTCGTCCTCGTGGTTGAGGTAGCGCAGGTACTCGTCGCGCAGGTTGGCGTAGTCGGCCAGCAGGGGCACAGAGAGCGTGTCGGGCAGCGAATCGAGCCAAGCGTCCGGCTCATAGCCGCAGAGCACCATGCGCTCCAGTACCTCATAATGGCTGATGTAGCAGTACTGGTCCCCCACGCACTCGCTGTGCAGAAGGCATTCCAGGTAGTGCTTCAGGTCGCGCACAAAGGGATAGTGGTTCGAGAACCGTGAGCAGAAGATGGGAATTGCTGCGCAGTAATCGCCCGCAGCGCTGTATGCTACGGCATCCGTCACCCCCTGCTGCATGTCCATAGGCAGGAGCGAAAACTGGTCGCCGAGGTAGTAGTATCGCACATAATCGTCCCCCATCTCTGTCAGCGGCTTGTCACTGTCCAGCATTCCATCTTCGCTCGAGGATTTCAGATAGCCTTCGATATAGTCCTCCAACGGCGGCATAAGCATTTGTTCGCGTCGCAGGTTGACATTCTTGATGTCGGCCACAGGGCATTGCCACACAGTGCGGTTGTTCTCGCTGGTGGAAGAGAACTGCGTGCCGTAAAGCTGTGGCAGGCCGCGCCCTGTGCGCAGACGGTCTTCGAGGTAGGCCAGATTCGACGGGTCGGCGTTGGTGTCCGCCACCGCTTGACGCAGTTGCTTGACGTAGCCGTACTGAAACCACGGATGCATGTGCTGCGCGACGAGCCAGGCGTCGGCAGAGCCATAGGAGCAGACACGGTCCCATGAGGGGAAGCCCAGGGTGTCGATCAGCCACTTCAGCTTCACCAAGTTGGCCGAGTCCACCTCATGCATCCTGCGTCCGAGCGAATCTTCCTCGGCAGGCGTGAGCGAGCGGTTGTGGAAAGCACGGCGTGCCGCTTGGTCTTCCTGTTGCATCTGGTGGAGGGTTTCGGCATAGCTGTAGTCCTTCCTGCTGTGGACGGCCTGCAGGATGGAGTCCAGTTCCGGCCACCAGTCGCAGTCCTTCAAAAACTTGTATTGGTCTACGTAGTAGAACACCAGCGGATTCCACCCTTTCCACCTGACCACGCGGAAGGCCAGCCGCTTGAATGTCGCCGTGTCGCCGCATTGCAAGGCGGCCTCCATGTAGTTCATCTCTTGCTGGCGGACAGGGATATATCCATCGAACAGGGAATCCATTCGCGCATATAGTTCCATCTTCTCGCAAGGCGTCATGTCAGCAAGTGACTGCTCGCGGATGTCCAAATATGCCTTCCATTGTTCTGACTGGGCATTGGCGACAAACGAGGACACAACAAGTGCCGCCAGCAGCATGATTCTCTTGGTTGCTTTCATAAATTCGTTTTCTTAATCAAAGCCTATTGTGGGCTTTTGTATATAAGACGCGGAAGTGCCGTTCTTGGCTCACCTTTTAACATTTATTTATATATTTTTAACATTTCAGGCGGCTGTTATCGTTAAATCACCGCCGAAGGATCACAGATGGATCATAGAAGGGAGTAAGAAGAAGCCCCGCAGGAATGATCTACAGGGATTCTTCTATTCACAAGCTTATTGTCACAACCCAAAGCTTCTATTTTGTCGGTTCACCGAGTGGTGTCGGCCGGGCCGACGGCACACCACGTTTAAACCCCAAACGGTACTTGACACCGAAGGTGAGGGTGGCAGGCCGGAAGTGGAGGCCGTCCACCTCGGTTTCGAGGCCGGTGATGCGGGTGGTGCCTATCTGGCCGGCGCTGACGATGTACTGCAAGTAGATGCCGACATCGCCCTCCTTGCCGACAGTCGTGAAGTTGAGCGTCAAAGGCACAATAAAGTTCCCCGTGGTGAACGAGTTGACGTAGTCGGCGCCGCCCCGCGAGGTGGAGAGGAAGATGTCGCTGGTGCTCACGCCGAAGCCCGCCGAAGGTTCAAGGATGAGGAACTTGGCCAGGGTGATGCGGTAGCCGAAGTCGAGGTGGAAATGCATGTCGTCCTTCTTGACGAGTTGGTTCTTCACTGCGACACCGCTGCTACCATCCGCCCTATCGACATACAGCCCCATGGAGAACCTGCCATACTCTACCCCGGCGCCGACGCCGCCCTGTATGGCGCCGAGGTAGGTGCTGCGGTAATCGAGCGCGGGAAGATTGCTTTGCATGTAGTCGGAAAAACCCTTGCTGCCGTCGAGGAAGCTTGCGCCGAAGTGCAGGTCGGCCCAGACATCCCATTTCGGTTTCACCACCTTGTTTTCTTGTGCGCTCACCGCGCCACCAGCCAGCATACAGGCCAGCAACATAAAACCTTTCAGGCTCATTTTCTGAAACAATACTTTCATAACAAAACACTTTTAATTAATAAAACAGTTTGCAATAGGTATTGTTTCTTCGATAGGCAGCTGGGGTATTTTTTTTGCTATAAGTAACGTCGTCTTCCCTGATATATTGTGCGAGGGCTCTTTTATTTTCAAGAAAAATCCGGAGATGTCAGCATTATTTCTTGTATTTTTATCCACTATACGTGGAAGTGCCGTTTTTGGCTCACACTTTTAACATTTGTTGAGTGTTTTTAACATTTCAGGCGGCTGTTATTGCCAAGAAACCCGCCGAGGAATTGTAGAACGAAGGAAGAAAAAACTCCGCAAGTTATCGCTACGGAGCTTCTTCTATTCACAAGCAAGGTGGCCTGCATACCGTTCTTTATGTTCTTTGATTTCAGGTTGTAATATATTATTTGAAATAATGTTTTTGGAGATATTTCTCCGTGGAGCCTTTGTTCAGCCAGCCCATCAGGAAGACTACGCTGTCGTTGTAGGGCACATGGTAGTCGTTTTGGAGGTTGCCGTTGCGCTCTTCAGCAGTCATCGGACCGTTGTATAGGCTGTAGCCAAAGAAGTATTCGTCGAATGGGCCGCCATACATGTAGTGTATCTGCGTCTGGCGGCGGTCGGGGCTGACGCTGATGCCGATGCAGCCAATGGCCCTCAGCCGCTGACAGATGGCGTCATGCTCGGCTGTGGTCAGTCCTACTGCTTGCAGCAGAGAGTCGCTGTCGAGGACGTGGACGCCGAGGCGGAGCGTGTCGGCGGTTCCCCGGGCGCGGATATACAGTCCTTCGTCGCCGTTGGGGAAGAGATGCAGCCAGAGGTAGGCGCCGTCGTCCACGGCGCGGTTGGCGTAGGCGGCCAGCTGCTCCATTTCAACGCAGTGCTTTTTGTAGAAACGCTCCATCTTGCCGATGGAGACGGGGGTGTAGATATACCGCCATAGCAGGAACAAGCACACAGCTCCTACCGCAAACAGTACGACTATTGTCCAAAGAAAGACTTTCTTGGTCTTCATTTACCGTTGGATAATGATGGCTGGCGGTTGATTCTGCTGACGCTCGCGGTCGCTGAAGCGGGTGCCGTTGGCAGTGATGAACTGACGAACAGCCTCGGGGTCGAGCTGTCGGTCCTTGATTAGACGGTGGCGGGCCACCAGCTTGGCAACGGACTCCTCCTTGGGCGAGAAGGGCGAGTCGACCTCGGCTACCTCGTCGCTTCCGCGGAACGAAAAGACGAGGTAAGCTGTCGGCGTGCCATCGGGGAACTCGCGGCTGCGCCGATCCTTATCGGTGAAGCTCTCCTGCCTCACGGTAATGAGCAGGTCGTCGTTCTCGTCTACAATGGTGAACACGCATTCGGAGCTGAGCAGCTTGCAGCCTTCCTTCTCGATATAGGCCACAGTGTCGCCATTCACTATTATCTCGCCGTCCTTGCCGACGGCCACTTTCTGCCGCTGCGCCATGGCTGTCATCCCGACAGCCAGCAGCAAAGCCATGAACATTATCCTTTTCATACCTGTATTGTTTTTTGCATTAAGTAACGTCGCTTTCGCTGGTATATTGTGCGAGGGGACTTTTATTATCAAGAAAAGCCGGAGACGTATGCCCCCGGCTTAAACATATTGTGTCAACGATTATCCGCTTTATTTCTGCCAGAGCTTCTGCCAGTTCTTGTACTCGCGGTTCTTCCAATCGCCGTTATGGTAGGCGTAGCTGACGATGGCGGGGATGACGGTGGTGCCTTCGGCATAGACCATCTGCTGCAGTTCCTCGCTCACCTTGCCCCAGCTGCCGGCCTCGAGGAGGGTGCTTGAGGAGCAGGCGCCGTCGCGGACGTCGGCCACGGTGATCTGGATGGCATATTTGTGCATGGGGACTTCTTTGCCAAGAATTTCTGCGCAGACGACGGTGTCCTGGGCGAAGTTCTTGGGGGTGCCGCCGCCGACCATGAAGAGGCCGCTCTCGGGGCAGGCCATCTTGATCTCGGTGAGCTCCAGGAAGTCGGCCACGCTGTCGATGCTGACATAGGGCTTGCCCTCGTGACGACGGATCCACTGGTGCTTGCCGATGCCGAAGCCGGCGCTGCTGTCGCTGAAGGCGGGGCAGAAGATGGGCACGCCGCACTCGTAGCAGGTCTGGATGAGGCTGTCTTTCTTCACACCGTGACCCTCGGCGAGCCATTTGCCCACGTTGTAGAGGAACTCGCGGCTGCTGTAGGGACGCGGCTCGAGGAGGTCGGCGACGTCGCAGGTGGCCTGGTCGCAAGCCTGCAGCTCTTCCTCGTCGATGAAGGTGTCGTAGATGCGGTCGATGTAGAGCTCACGCAGCTTGGTGTCGGGGATGACGTTCTCCTTGGTGCCGATGTAGTGCTTGTAGCCGAGGGCCTCGAAGAGGTCCATGTCGATGATGGAGGCGCCGGTGCTGACGACGGCGTCAATCATCTTGTTGCGCACCATGTCGACGTACACCTGCATGCAGCCGGCAGCGGAGGTGGAGCCGGCGATGGTGAGGATGTTGGTGCAGTCCTTCTCGGCCAGCATCTGGCAGAGGATGTCGGCGGCACGGGCGGTGTCGCGGCTGGTGAAGCTCATGTGGCGCATGGCGTCGATAAGCTCGGTGCTGTCGTACTTCTTGATGTCAATGTGCTTGACGGTTTCTTTGAGGAGGTCTTTCTTTTCCATGATTATTTTTTGTTTATTATTTCCGATTCAAATTATTACAACGCGGGAATGCTTTTTTTATTGTGTCCGTGCGTAAAAAGTCATTCGCGCCGTAGGGTCACTTCGATGTTTTGGGTGGCGGTGCCGTCGTGGGTGGTGGTGCCGCCGATGAAGACAGCGCCGCGGAAGGAGATCTTCACCACGGTGTCGGCATAAGGATGGCCATTGCGGGGCAGGAGGTCGTGGAAGTTGACCTCGAGGGTGTCGAGGTTGGGTTTGTAGTCGACGAAGGTCACCTCGAAGGCACCCTCACCGTCGGTGGTGTCGCGGAAGGCGTCGCCGATGCTGCTCACTCCGATGTCCTTGATAGGCAGGCCGTAGGAGTCGTAGACGGCGCCCGTCACGCGGTAGGAGGCTTTGCTGGGGGCTTCGCCCACCTTGCTGCAGGCCGCTGTGGCAACGAGGAGCAGGGCGGCGGCGATGATGGTGGTGGTATGGCGGTTTTTCATTTTTCCGACTGTTTGTTCAGGGTGACGGTGATTTCCTTTGTGGCAGTGCCCTCGAACCAGTTGCCGTCGCCTCCGGAGAAGCGCGCTCCCTCGAAGGAGACATTGACGGTGGTGTCGGCGTAGAGGCCGTGCTGGTTGCTGTCGGTGTCGTGAAATTCGACGGGGATGTAGCTGTAGCCGGGGCTGTTGGATTGTTTCACGTCGAAGCGTCCCTCCGCGTCCGTGGTGTCCGCATAGCTGTATTGCGTCACCCTGTTTACGTGGGCCTCATAGCGTTTCATCACGCCGATGCCCTCCACGGGTGCGCCCTGTTCGTCCACCACGGTGCCCTTCACGCGGTAGTCGGCCTCGGGGCAGCCGTATTCCTCTCCCCCGCAACCTGTGCTGCAACCTGTGCTGATGCCCAAGAGGGATGCCAACGAGAGGAGCAGCCAGTTTTTCACTTTCAGGTACTTGATTTTCATATTGGATTTGTTTTTTGGGGATTATTCCGAAACGATTTTCAATCCGATGATGGAGGCGGTGAGGGTGGTGATGAAGAAGAGGCGCCAGAAGGTGGTGGGCTCGTGGAAGATGAAGATGCCGATGATGACCGACCCCAGGGCGCCAATGCCTGTCCACACGGGGTAGGCGGTGCCGATGGGCAGCGTCTCCGTGGCTTTGGCCAGCAGTACGGCGCTGAGCACGTAGAAGAAGGCAAAAGCCCCCATCCACTCCCAGTAGGGCATCCCCTCGAGGCCTTTGGTCTTGCCGAGGCAGAAAGAGAATCCCACTTCGCAAAAGCCTGCCAGTATGAGTATTAGCCAGTTCATTGCAAGGTTATTGATGGTGCAAAGATACAAAATGTTTCCCAATAGAGGAAAAAAATGTATCTTTGCAGTTGGAATAAACCCAGTTGGATATGGCTACAAAAGGTTCTTACACATACGATTATCCCCGTCCGATGCTGACGGCGGATGTGATGGTGGTGCGTTCGGGGAACGAGGTGCTGCTGGTGCGGCGCGGCGGCGAGCCCTTCAAGGGCTGCTGGGCCCTGCCGGGCGGATTCATGGAGATGGACGAGACCATCGAGCATTGCGCCGTGCGCGAGTTGGAGGAGGAGACGGGTCTTCGCTTCACGGAGCAGGAACTCAGCCTGATAGGCATCTACAGCGCTCCCGGTCGCGACCCGCGGGGACGGACGGTGACGGCGGCGTACAGGGTGGAGTGTGGAGAGAGAATGGTGGAGACTGCCGTTGCCGGCGACGATGCCGCCGAGGTGCGCTGGTGGCCCCTCGAAGCGTTGCCCCCGTTGGCTTTCGACCATGCGGAGATTGTGTCAGACGGGCATTGTTTGTAGCACTTCGGGGTAGCCGATGGCTGAAAGGTATTCGTAGGCGCCTTCGGTGCGGAGGAGGTCTTCGGGGGCGTGGGCGTCGGTGCTCACGATGACGGGGATTTTCAGCGTTTTCATTTCTTGTATCAGCCACTTGCCAGGGTAGTAGTCGGCATGGCGGCCCTTGTAGATGCCGCGGGTGTTGATTTCGCAGATGAGGTCCAACTCTTTGATGAGGTGGATGGTCTCGAGGGCAAGGTTGCGGTACCAGGGCTCGTCTTCGTGAAAGTAGCGGTCGCGGTTGTGCATCACTATCTTGTCGGGGTGGCCGACGACGGTGGGGCGGTTTTTTTCCAGCATGGCGTTCTCGTTGTGGAAGTAGGCGCGGACGCCGCGCCGGATGTCGCCGCCGTAGTGACGCATCAGCCCTTCGTCGTAGGTCTGGTAGCGGCTGCCGTCAATCATCCACAAGTCGTCGGCGCTTCTTGCAGCAGCGCCTTCGGCGGGGATGAGGTGTATGCTGCCGATGGTGTATTCTAGGCCGCCCTGCTCGATAAGCGGGGAGAAGTCCTCGAGCATGCCGGGCACATAGTCCATCTCGAGGCCGAGGTGGATGGCGATGCGGTCTTTGTATTCCTCCTTGAGGGCGCGCACTTCGCGGCAGTAGCCCTCGTAGTCGGTGATGGAGTAGGTGTTCTCAAAGGGTAGGGGACAGTGGCCGGAGAAGCCGAGGGCAGTGAAGCCATGGGCGACGGCGAACTCCACCATCTCGCGCGGCGAGGCTTTGCCGTCGCAGTAGGTACTGTGGGTGTGGTAGTTGGTCAAGTGGAAATTGAAAGTTGAAAAGTGAAAATTGAAATTATCGACACAGGCTGTATGGATTATCGCGGTTAGAAACTATACACCATGCTGAGGGAGAGGCGGAGGTTGCCGACGGGGTCGGCATAGCCGGCGTGGGTGTATTCGGCTTCGGCGGTGAAGTCGAGGCCCGTGAGGGTCTTGTAGGTGAGGCGGGGCTGGATACGCCAGAGGTATTCTATGTCGTGTCCGCGGCCGAGGCAATGGACAAACGCGGTATTGCCATAGTCGAGGTTTTGGGCGAAGCCGAGGAAGAGGCCAGGACGCCAGTGGCCGCTGTTGCGCTCAACGTCAAGCCACACGGTGTTGAAGTGCCAGTCTTGGAAGCTGCTGTCGGCCAGCATCAGGTAGCCACCAAGGGAGCAACCTTCGTAGAGGCTGTTGTTGAGGAGGGTCTGGGCCTTGACGGTGACGGGACCGAGGATGGCTTTGCCGAAGAGGCTCCAGGAGAAGGAGGAGTAGCGGTCGGAAGAGGGTTGCATGGCGGTGTAGGCCGTCTGAACCATGGGCTGGATGGTCTTGAGGTTGGCGGCGGCGCCGAAGAAGAGGTTGCGGCTATTGTATCGCAGTTGGAAGTTAAGCTCGGGTATAAGGCTGTGGCGGGCGAAGAGGGTGCTGCTGGTGGGGACGCCGTTGAGGAGTCCTTGGCTCATGTTGTCGAGCTGCCATTGGGCTACGGCCACAGCTTCGAGGATGCCGAGGTGGTACTCGTAGCGCACCTGCGGCTGGCGGGCATAGCAGTGGAAGGGTGCTCCCATGTTGAGGGGGTTGGTCATGGGCATGATTTCATGGATCACCATTGCATACCAATACTGGCCAGCGAGAAGCTTATGGTGGCCCCAATCCATAGTGATGTAGGCATGCCGCAGGCGCAGGTCGTTGATGGTGGCATTAGTCGAACCGGTGAAGTCGCCCTCGATGTATGCGCTGGTCTTGGCGCCCAGCATGTCGGGGCCGTTGATGCGGAGGCCGAGACGGGCGGTGATGGCCAGCATATTGGCCTGCCAGCCGTCGTTGATGTCGTTACCGAGGCTGTCGCGCAGGATGGGCTTGGGGTAGAAGAGCATCATGTCCTCGCGTCCGCCTACCACAGAGCGACTGTCGGCATAGTAGTGGGGGTTGACGAAGCCGTGCCAGCTGAGGCTGAAGGGAGACTGGGCTTCTAGTTGAACAAATTGAACTAGAAGAACTAGTAATAACAGGGTCTTTTTCATTTCTTGATGGCAAGGATAAGGCCCAGGGCTACGCCCAGCAGGGCGGCGAAGAGTACCTGCAGGTTGGCGGGCAGGATGAAGGTGATGGTGTGTGCCGGGAACCAGAAGAGGGGGATGGTCTTCTTGATGACGAAGTTCCACTGCATGTCCCAGTTGACCTTGTGGGAGAAGATTTCACGCATCTTCATGGGACGGAGCAAGCCGCGCACGGTGCCGCCGTTGTCGGTGATATGGATGTCGGTGCATTTGTGAAAGGTCATCATCACCGGGGCGAAGATGCTGTTCATCAGCACGCTGACAGCAAAGGCCACTCCGAGTTTGGTCATGGAGAAGTCGCCAGCCAGCACACCCGAGAAGTCGCTACCGCAGATGCCTCCCAGGAAGGCAGGCACGCCGACCTTGAAGATGACCATGGCCATAGCGATGCACATGCCGAGGAATCCCCACACCATCATGCGGGGCAGGACACCGAAGCCGGGTTTGTTGTAGACACCCTCGCGGATGCGGAGGGCCAGGCATTCGCCGAGGGTGGCGAGGATGGCGAACTTGAAGAAGGCCATGATGTAGGGATGGTGGGCTGTGGCCCAGTTGAAGCCTTCGGCACAGTGGGTCTGCGGGATGGCGAAGAGCGCCGCCACCACGGCGACACAAAGAATGAGTATCCAGTCTGCTTTTTTCATGTTTTCGTTTGTTTGTCTTTATTAATCGATGGTGGTATACCAAGTCAGGATGTACTTGCCGCCGGAGTTGGGGTAGTTGGTGATGCGGGCGGAGACGGAGAGGGCATGCGACTCGTAGGCTATGGTTCCCGAGACATCGGCGTTGTAGGTATGGCCCGAATGGGTGAGGGCGCCGAGTCCCGCCACGTTGGCTTCGTAGTTGTAGTCTTCGCACTCGGCTGTGGCCACCTCGATATCGCCCCATTTTTTGGATGAGGCCTGGATGGAGACATGGCTGTCGTCGAGCTTGCTGATGATGACGTAGTTGTTGGTTCGTGACACGTAGGAGGTGTCGCGCCATTGGCCACCTTTCTGGTAGCGGGTGTCGACACGGGCCACGCAATTGTAGGAGCCCTTGATGCGGTCGGGGACCGGTTCCTTGGAGCATGCGGCCAGCAGGGTTGCCAGCAGCATGAGCAGCATGATTCTCTTCATAGCCTATGGGTTGTTTATAAAATGCTTGGCTAGAACGAGTAGGTGGCACCGTCTTTGCCGTCCTTGACGGTGACGCCGGCCTCTTTGAGGGCGTCGCGGATTTTGTCGCTGGTGGCCCAGTCTTTGTTGGCTTTGGCGGTGGCGCGGATGTCGAGGATGATGTGCATCAGACCGTCGATGAGAGCGGTGTTGTCAGAGGCGGCTTCGTCTTTCATGCCGAGGATATTGAAGAGGAAGGTGTCGAAGACGCCTTTCAGTTCGTCAATGTCGGCCTGGGAGAGTTTCAGCTTGCCGTCATTGGCCTGGTTGATGATGCGGGTAGCGTCGAAGAGGTGGCTGATGACGATGGGGGTGTTGAAGTCGTCGTTCATGGCGTCGTAGCACAATGTGCGGTATTTTGCCACTTCGGCGGAGCTCTCTTTAGCGGCCTGCAGGCGGCCAAGCGTCTTGTAGGCCTCCATGAGTTTGGCGAAGCCCTTTTCAGAGGCCTGGAGGGCCTCGTTGCTGAAATCGACGGTGCTGCGGTAGTGGGCCTGGAGGATGAAGAAGCGGATGGTCATGGGCGAGTAGGCCTGGTCGAGCATCTCCTTGCCATCCTTATCCTTGTGGCTGCCGGTGAAGAACTCGTCGAGGGTGATGAAGTTGCCCAGCGACTTACCCATCTTCTGGCCGTTGATGGTAATCATGTTGTTGTGCATCCAGTAGCGGCAGGGGGCGTGGCCGGTGGAGGCTACGCATTGCGCTATCTCGCTCTCGTGGTGTGGGAAGACGAGGTCCATGCCACCGCCGTGGATGTCGAAGGGCGAGCCGAGGTATTTGGCGCCCATGGCGGTACACTCGGCATGCCAGCCGGGGAAGCCGTCGCTCCAAGGCGAAGGCCAGCGCATGATGTGCTCTGGCGAGGCTTTCTTCCAAAGGGCGAAGTCGCCGGGGAAGCGCTTCTCGTCCTGTCCGTCGAGTTCGCGGGTGGTGGCAAGCATCTCCTCGATGACGCGGCCGCTGAGTTGGCCGTACTTATGGGTCTGTTCCTGGTACTTGCGCACGTCGAAGTAGACCGAGCCATTGCTGACGTAGGCAAGGCCGGCGTCGAGGATGCTCTGCACGAGGGCTATCTGTTCCATGATGTGGCCGCTGGCATGAGGCTCGATGCTGGGGGGCAGCACGTTGAGGCGGTCCATGGCGGCATGGTAGCGGTTGGTGTAGTACTGCGCCACTTCCATGGGTTCTAGCTGTTCCAGACGGGCCTTCTTGGCAATCTTGTCCTCGCCTTCGTCGGCGTCGTGCTCCAGGTGTCCCACGTCGGTGATGTTGCGCACATAGCGCACCTTGTAGCCCAGATGGCTCAGGTAGCGAAAGACGACATCGAAGGTGATGGCGGGACGGGCGTGGCCCAGATGGCCGTCGCCATAGACGGTAGGCCCGCACACATACATGCCCACGCGGCCCTCAGTGATGGGACGGAAAAGTTCCTTGTTTTTGGTTAAGGTATTGTATATCAACAATTGTTGTTCCATAATGCATTTATATTAAAGTGCAAAAATACAAAAAAAATATCATTTTCTTTCAAGGTATTGGAAAAAAATAGTAATTTTGCAGTCAAAATATCGAAAACCGAGGTGCGATACAATGCTTATAGTGACTATTTTCGTCAACGTTTCGGAACACGCGTACAGAAATTGTCGATAGACGCCGGATTCTCCTGCCCCAATCAGGCTACCGGCGGTTGCACCTTTTGTACCAACGAGGCTTTCAGCCCTTCTTATCTGCGACGGGTGGACACTATCGGTGGCCAGCTCGACGAGGGCATTGCTTTCCACCGTCACCGCTATCGTTCGGCAGCGGTATATCTGGCTTATTTTCAGGCCTACAGCAACACCTATGCTCCCATCGATGTGCTGCGTCGCCGCTACGACGAGGCCTTGCGTCATCCCGAGGTGGTGGGCTTGGTGATAGGCACACGTCCCGACTGTGTGGACGACCGTGTGCTGGACCTCCTGGCCGACTATGCCAAGGAGTATTATGTGGCAGTGGAATACGGCATTGAGAGTTGTTTCGACCGCACGCTGCGCCTCGTCAACCGTGGGCACGATTTCGCTTGTACCGAGTCAGCCATCCGTGCCACATCCCAGCGCGGGCTCCCTGTGGGCTGCCACCTCATTCTGGGGCTCCCAGGCGAGAGTCGCGATGACCTCCTGGCCGAGATGGACATCCTCAATAGACTTCCCCTCACCACATTGAAGTTCCACCAGCTTCAGATACTGAAAGGTACCGCGATGGAGCGCCAGTACCGTGACGAGGATTTCCGTCGCACGCTGTTGCAGTTCTCGCTCGAAGAATACATAGCCTTGGTGTGCGACCTGCTGGAAAGGTTGCGTCCCGACTTGGTGATTGAACGCCTGGCTGGCGAGGTGCCGCCACGCTTCCAGGCCTGCCCCGAACGCAGTTTCCGCCGCAAGGACGGTCGGCTGCTGCGCAACGAAGAGATTCCCGCCCTCGTCGAAGCCGAGCTCGCACGGCGCGGCACCCGTCAGGGATCGCTGTATAAATCCGAATCACAAACCTCCACAATATGAGTATCACATTCATCGCGGCACTGTTGCCAGTCATCCTACTGCTTTTCTTCATCTACAGGAAAGACAAATACCATTCTGAACCCGTCGGCAAACTCCTCTGGACCTTCTTCGTCGGCTGCCTCAGCGTTGTCCCCGCTTCCCTCATGGAGATGCTGCTCTCCATTTTCACCCCTTCCGAGCCTGTGCTGGGAGCATTCTTCACGGGCTATGTTGTGGCCGGTTTCAGCGAGGAGCTCTGCAAGTTCGCCCTCCTGATGTGGGTCATCTGGCGAAGCCCCCATTTCGACGAGTATTTCGACGGCATCGTTTATGCCGTCTTCCTCTCGCTGGGCTTTGCCTGTGTGGAGAACGTGATGTATGTGGTAGGCAGTACCGACGCTATGGTCATCGCCCTCTCGCGCGGCCTGTTGGCCGTGCCTGCCCACTTCCTCTTCGCCGTCATCATGGGCTACCACCTTTCGCTGGCCAGGTTCGACCTCCCCAACCGTCGCCGGCACCTGGGCCATGCTTTGCTCTATCCCATGCTCCTTCATGGCACCTACGACGCCCTGCTGATGGTCAGCAGCGTTCTCACCGAGGGCAGCGATGACGAGGTGACCTTCGGTGTGGCTGTTTCCGGCGTGCTGATGGTGGTTTTCCTGGTGTTCGACGTGATGATGTGGCGATGGGGAATGAAACGAATCAAACGGCTCCAGGAACGCTCAAAAGAGCAGGATTTCGACCGTCAGCACCCCTTCGATGGCTTCGTATGGGATATC
The DNA here is from genome assembly GCA_902775135.1 of uncultured Bacteroidota bacterium. Lineage (GTDB taxonomy): Bacteria > Bacteroidota > Bacteroidia > Bacteroidales > P3 > Colimorpha. The sequence continues at coordinate 211,289 of CACYKY010000006.1, forward strand.
CATTAAAATAAAAATACTATTGTAAATCAATTATTTGTAACTTTTTTAAAAAAAATATTTGGCCATATCGGAAAAAGGTTGTACTTTTGCACCCGATTTCGAGAGAAAAAAGAAATCTGCCGGGGTATTAGCTCAGTAGGCTAGAGCGCTTGCATGGCATGCAAGAGGTCATCGGTTCGACTCCGATATACTCCACAGAAAGAGGGTCGCAGAAAACGACCCTTTTTTGATAACCACACGGGGTAGTAGCTCATCTGGTAGAGCATTTGGTTCGCAATCAAAAGGTAGTGGGTTCGAGTCCCATCTACTCCACAAGTAAAGAAGAAAGCCCTCGGAGCATTGCTTCCGAGGGCTTTCTCTGTTTTAGGTTTGAGGAGATTACCAGCGGTTGTAGTGTACGCGGGCGGGGTCCCATTTGTCTTTCGGCTGGGTCGTGCCGTCGTGGTATCCTATGGGCACCACAGCATAGGGTACTACCGTCGCAGGGAGCTGCAAAGCTTTCTTGATGGGATCCATGCGGTCGGGATAGGGATAGCAGGCTGTCCAACAGGCACCAAGGCCATAGGCTTCCACAGCCAGCAGCAGGTTCTCGGTGACGGCACCCATGTCATCGCGCCACAGGTGGTTCACCTGCGTCACAGCAGGGCCGTCGGGGTCCTCTCGCGTCGGGGCGGTGAAGACGGTGTCGGCGCAGAGGATAAGCACGGCACCGCTCTCCATGAACTTCTGCATGTTGAAGTTGCCCTCAAACACGGTCTCATACTGGCTCTTGTCGGTCATCACCACAATTTGCCAGGGGCGCAGGTCTCGGCCGCTGGGAGCGGCCATAGCGGCTTTGAGGAGATTTTCCATCACATTGGCAGGAATGGTGTCGCCGTTGTAGGAGCGCACGCTCTTGCGGGCGAGGATGTTCTCCATCACCACTCCAGAAATGCTGGGAGTGTCGCACTGTTTTGTGCAGCAGGCGCCGAACAGCATGGCGGCAGCTGCCATCATAACGATTACTTTCTTCATATTAATGGGGATTATTTGATTTAACTTTTCTTTGTTCCTATTTGTTCAACTTTTCAATACTAGTGTCCAATGCCAACTTATCGGTGGCGTTGAGTGTACGCACCCTCTTGTCTTGGAATATCTGAACCTTATTCACTATATATTAAGTATTTTTCTCTAATCTTCTTGAACTCGTCCAACGCGGGTTGCCAGGTGGCGCGTATTTCCTCCTCGCTCATGCCGGCCTCTATTTGCTTGCGCAACTCCTTGTTGCCGGTCAGTTTCTCGAAGAAGTTGTTCTTCTGGAAGAACTTATCCTGAGGCACACGGCGGTACATCTCTATCAAATATTTAAGGCTAAAAGCCGCCGGAGCCTCCTCATGCCGCAGGTCAAGGGTGTCTTTCCCATAGGTGACCCACTCGAAGGGGTAGTCGGTGCCTCGCCCCACGCCACAGTTGGTGCCTTCGAAGAGGCAGAGCGAGGGATAGAGGGCTATGGCGTGGGCGGTGCGCAAGTTGGGCGACGGCGGCACTGGCAGAGGATAGACGGTGTCGCGAAGATAAAACCCCATAGGAAAAACAGACAGTTTGCAACTGTCTTCTATCCAATGTTCGCCATTGATCATTTTCGCATACTCCCCTATCGTCATGCCATAGACCACCGGCACGGGGTGCATGCCCACAAACGAGCGGCAGGTGGCGGTGTCCAGCACCGGCCCGTCGACATAGTGGCCGTTGGGGTTGGGGCGGTCGAGGACAAGCAGCGGGATATTGCTTTCCGCGCAAGCCTCCATGACATAGTGCAACGTGGAGATATAGGTGTAGAAGCGGCAGCCGACATCCTGCAGGTCGAATATGACACAATCCACATCCTGCAGCTGCTCCGGCGTGGGCTTCTTGTTCTTGCCATAGAGCGAGATGATGGGGAGGCCCGTCTTGGGGTCAATACTGTTGTCCACTTTGGCGCCCGCCGCCGCGGTGCCACGGAAACCGTGCTCGGGGCAGAAAATCTTCACAATAGTCATTCCTTGTGCCAGCAAGGTGTCGACCAGATGAGTGTAACCAATAATATTCGCCGACGAATCCCTCACTGCCACCACAGAGGTCTGGTTTCCCACCACAGCATAGCGGCCGGACGGGAAAAGCAGACAATCCTCCGCCATCATATCGGCGCCCGTCCGCAGGTAGTCATACAAGGAAGCCTGCGCATGACAACATGGAGAGATAAAATATATGAATGCAACAATTGCTATTAAAAGAAAACCCCTATGGGGTATATTTCCACACCTTCTTACGCCGTAGGCGTTTCCTTTTAATAGACATCTGTGTTTCATCTTTCTTTCTTTTTTTCCTCCCGTAGGGGATTTCCTTTCAATTTTTCCCCGTGTGGCCGAAGCCGCCAGCACCTCTTTCGGTGTCGGTCAGCTCCTCCACTTGGATGATTTCTGCCTGCTCGTGACGGGCGATGACCATCTGGGCGATGCGCTCGCCGTCATTGATGACGAAGTCCTCATTGCTGAGGTTTATCAGTATCACGCATATCTCGCCGCGGTAGTCGGCGTCGATGGTGCCGGGCGAGTTGAGCACCGTGATACCCTTCTTCAGGGCCAGACCGCTACGCGGACGCACCTGCGCCTCGTAGCCCGCCGGCAGCTCCATGAAGAGCCCGGTCTTCACCAGGCCGCGCTCCATGGGCTTCAGCGTAACAGGTCCATCGGGCAAATACGCCCTCAAATCCATCCCCGCCGACTGCTCCGTCTCGTACTTCGGCAGCGGGTGATGGCTCTTATTGACTATATTTATCTGCATATTTTCTGTATATTTTAAGATGCAAAAATACACATTTTCCGTGACATGATGAAAATATTTTTTGCAGGTTGGTTATTTAATCGTATTTTTGCAAAATAAATAAGAAGGACATGATGAAAAAGACATTGGTATTTCTTGTTGGTCTCATTACCGCAGCTGGAATGTCGGCACAAGTATATAACTATGCAGACACTACTCCGTCAGGTCATGTTTTGTACTACAACATTGCTAATGGCGAGGCTGAAGTAACTTTTAAGAGCTACAATTACCCAAACTATGGCAGCTTGATAGACAGTACCTTGATAATTCCCGACAGCATCGTGTACGACAACGTCACGTATCCTGTAACCGCAATCGGTTACCAAGCGTTTGCGTATGCAGAGATGCAGCATGTAGTCATCCCCAATACAGTGCGTACTATCGGCATGTGGGCGTTCGGTCCATGCCAGTATTTGACAGAGGTTGTTATTCCCAATTCTGTAACAGAGATAGGCCAAGGGGCCTTCGGTGGCTGCCATAATATAGTATCCGTCACTCTACCAGATTCAATAACTGCTATAGCCAGTCAAACATTTGATGCCGACACATCACTTGTTTCAATAGTCATTCCCAACGCAGTAACAACAATAGGAGCTGGCGCCCTTTCGCAATGTTACAGCCTCCGGTCAGTAACATTTGGGCATTCGGTGAATAGTATAGCCAACGGAGCCTTATCCCATGGGAAACATTTAGATTCTCTCATATTTCTATCCGATGTTGCCCCTTGGATCAGCGATATATTCTATACCGACACACTTCATCTTGTCATAGACATCCCCTGTGGCTCCTACCACTCGTATTATCCAAAGTTCGGTTCGAACCACACATATATTGTACCATCGGTCAACTTGTCCATGACAGTTTCTTCTTTGGCGCCTGACTGGGGTACGGCGAATGTCATATTAGATGCCGACCAGCAGGATGTTAGGTGCGACTCAAGTGCTGTGATACAAGCTACAGCAAACTACGGCTATCACTTCACAGGTTGGAGCAATGGCAGCCTAGTAAATCCAGACTCATTGATGATTGATAGGGATAGTGTATTGACTGCCGGTTTTGCAAAGAACAGCTACACGGTGGAAGTGAATAGCTCCGACCCGACTATCGGCTTTGTCAATGGAGGCGGTGTGTTTGACTATCTTGACACTATTGTGCTGACCGCAACTGCCATAAGCCCATACCACTTTGTACGTTGGAACGATGGAAACACACAAAACCCGCGGCAATATGTTGTAACAAGCAATGCTTTGCAAACTGCAATATTTGGCATTGACACTTTTAGCGTGACCCTTAATGTCGATAGCCTCACACATGGGACCTGCACAGGTTTCGGCAACTACCCATATGGTTCTGCCGCCACAGTGGTGGCTGTGCCATACAGCGGATACCAGTTCTCTCATTGGAGCGACGGTTCGACGTTCAATCCCTACACCTTTGCGGTGGTGAACAACGTCCAACTGACAGCATTCTTCTATGAAAATGGTACTCCCTACCAGGACACCTTAATTGTGCATGACACTGTCTATATAGACATTCCCGTTCACGATACCACATACATAACATTGACCGACACATTGTATTTAACGGAGACAGACACTCTTTGGCTCCACGACACAATTTACCTGCCACAATACATTCACGACACAATCTATATCCCCCAAGAGGGCATCGACGGCACTGAGTGGTTAGCCGCAAAAGTGTACTCCAGCCACGGACAAGTGATAGTGGACGGCGCCAACGGCAACACAGTGACACTCTACGACGTCAATGGGCGCATGATCGCCACAAAGCGCGACGAGTATGCTCCCTTACACTTCGACGTTTCTGCCTCTGGTGCTTATATGCTAAAAATTGGCAACCACCCAGCCCACAAAGTGGTAGTGATAAAATAACCCAATTAATAAGGAACCATGCTCATGATTCATGCAATCATGAGCATGGTTTTTCATTGGTATGGGCACACTATAGGAACACTATCGGAGCCATAGCGTTACCATATACCGAGGCAAAAGGGGAACGTCAGCACCTCGTCGATCATGCCGTAGATTATGCCAACAAGTCGAGGTAATTGTCAAGGGTGACCACGATGAAGGGCATCTCGCCGTAGGCATAATCCACAAATTCTATATAAATTTCGGGATTATAATCCGAAAACTTATACTAAATTTCCGGATTATGAGCTTAACGAGGGTAAAAGAAAATCTGGCTGACAGAATATGACTGTCAGCCAGATTTTTTACATCCACAACAAGGGGGTGGCGCTTACTTCTTTGTCAGCACCTCGTCGATCATGCCGTACTTGAGGGCCTCTTCGGCGGTGAACCAGTGGTCGCGGTCGCTGTCTTTCTCCACCTGTTCGAAAGGCTGGCCGCTGTGGAGGGCGATGATCTCGTAGAGCTCTTTCTTGAGCTTGAGGATTTCGCGGACGGTGATTTCCATGTCGGTGGCCTGACCGTCAGCGCCGCCCATAGGCTGATGGATCATGACGCGGGCATGCGGAAGGGCGCAGCGGCGGCCTTTCTCGCCAGCACAGAGCAGTACACTGGCCATCGAGGCGGCCAATCCGGTGCAGATGGTGCTCACCTTGGGCTGGATATACTGCATGGTGTCGTAGATGCCGAGGCCGGCATAGACGGAGCCTCCGGGGGAGTTGAGATAGATTTGAATATCCTTGGTGGGGTCTACGCTCTCGAGGAAGAGGAGCTGGGCCTGGATGACGTTGGCGGTGTAGTCGTCGATGGCGGTGCCGAGGAAGATGATGCGGTCCATCATCAGGCGGCTGAAGACATCCATCTGAGCCACGTTGAGCTGGCGCTCTTCGACGATATACGGTGTGAGGGAATTGTTGATGGCCGAGGTATACTTGGCGTAGGTGGTGCTGCTGATGCCACGATGGCGGGTGGCGTATTTCTCAAATTCTGTCATGTCTATTGTTGTTTTGTTTTCTTTGTCTTGGTGATCATTTTGCGGAATAGGGATTCCGGGGGGCCGTACATCAGGTTGGGCCGTGGGTCGGGAACCATGGCTTCCATGTATTTGCCATACATCTCCGGGCGGCGCTCCTTGGTGCGCTGGATGGCCTGTTCCATGCGCCACTGTTCTATCTTGGCGTGGTTGCCACTGAGGAGTACGTCGGGGACCTTCCATCCGCGGAACTCCGGTGGGCGTGTGTATTCCGGCGGGGCTACGAGGCCGTCCTGGAAGGAGTCTTCGAGGGCCGACTGTTCATCGCCTATCACTCCCGGCACCAGGCGTATGACGGCATCGCAGATGACGGCGGTGGCCAGTTCGCCTCCGGTGAGCACGTAGTCGCCAATGGAAATCTCTTTGGTGATGAAGTGTTCGCGGATGCGTTCGTCGACTCCTTTATAGTGTCCGCAGAGAATCATCAGGTTTTCTGCCAGCGACAGTTGGTTGGCCATGGGCTGGGAGAGAATCTCGCCGTCGGGGGCGGTGTAGATGACCTCATCGTAGGGGCGTTCCTTCTGCAGTCCTTCGATGCAATTGACCAGGGGTTCCACAGCCATCACCATACCTGCAGCGCCACCATAGGGGTAGTCGTCGACGGAGCCGTAGCGGGTCAGCGAGTAGTCGTGCAGGTCATGGAAGACGACCTCGACGAGACCTTTTTTTTGGGCCCGCTTGAGGATGCTTTCCTCGAAGAACATGTTCATCATGTTCGGGAAGAGGGTGAGGATGTCGATTCTCATTTCACTTTCAGTTTCTGTCCGACGCGGAGGGTGGAGTTTTCGCGGAGGCCGTTGAGTTTGCAGAGTTTCTTCACGGTGGTACCGTGGGCGCGGGCTATCTTGCCAAGGGTGTCGCCGCTGCGGACGGTGTAGGTGGCGGCGCCGGAGTTGCCTGACTTGCTGCTGCCGGACGATACGGACTCGGACTTGCTGCTGGCTTTGCCGCTGACGCGCAGGCGGTCGCCGGGGTGCAACACCTTGTTGCGGCTGATGCCGTTGAGTTTGCAGAGTTGGTTGATGGTGGTGCCGTTACGGCGAGCAATCTTTTCGAGGGTGTCGCCCTGACGCACGCGATACCATCCGCCAGAGGAGGAGCCGCCAGTAGAGGAACGGCCTTTGCTGTTGCCGACTTTGCGGAAGGACGACGAGGTGAGGCTCAAGTCGTCGCTGACAAGGTCGTGAGTGGCGCAGTTCACCACATGCTCGGGGTTGATGGCGTTGCCCATGTAGCGGATTTCGAAGTGGAGGTGGCTTCCGCGGCTGCGGCCGGTGTTGCCGCAGAGGCCGATGGTCTCGCCGCTCTTCACCTGCTGGCCGGCCACCACATTGCGTTGCGACATGTGGGCGTAGTAGGTCTCCAGGCCGTTGGGGTGATGGATGATGACGAGGTTGCCGTAGCTGCGGTTGTACTTGGAGATGCGTACCACTCCGTCGAAGGCGGCGTAGATGGGTTCGCCTGTGGGCAGGGCCAGATCGAGGCCGTAGTGCCAGCGGCGCCAGCGTGGGCCGAAATGCGATGTCGGGCGTGCCGACCAAGGTGTGGGCCAGGTGAATTTCTCCCCGTGGGCATTGTCGCGCAGGTGGATGACGAGGGGCTCGGTGAGGCTGTTTACATCGAGTTTGGGCAGGTGGATGGCTGCGGTATCGAAGCCTTCGAGCAGGATATCGTCCTCGCTGTCGGCACCGGCATCATCAAGGGTGTAGATATTCGGCATATCCTCTTCTTCGTCTTCGTCCTCTTCGTCGACATCATAGATGAAGGGTGCTTGGTACATGTAGTTTTCCGTTTCCTTGTTGTTGCGCCGGTCAATGGCCACACCCTTGTATTCTTCCTCCTCGTAGATTACATCCAGTTTGTTGACCTTGATTTCAGATTTGTTGTTTTTCTGTTGTGGTTCGTCGCTCTGTGCCGATGCCATCACGGGTAGCGACAACAGGGCAAATAACAGTATGATAGGTTCTATATGTTTCATCCAAAATGGTTCAAAGAGTAATACTAAAAACTTTGCAAAAGTACAAAAAATGTGTCAGTCGGCAAAATATTTAAACTTAAAAAATCCAAAAAGGGCCTTTATTCCGCTGTGGCAGGACGGAAAGCGCCGTCGTCGTCAATGGTCAGCGTGGCCTTCTCGAAGTCCTCCTCTGAAAGGGTGCGGATGAGGTTGGCGGCCTTGTTGTCCTTGTCGAACCGGGGACCCGTTAGGATGGTCTGCAGGAAGGAGTGAATCTTGCCGTCCACCAACATGCCGTCGCGGTTGATGCGGGCCGTCAGTATGGGGGCATAACCCAGAAGGCTGGCGAGGTTCAGCCCTGTGGGGGTGCAGAAGTTGCCCAAGCTATAGGCGATGAGGTGGCCTTTGTAGAGCTCCATGGCGCGGCAGACATGTGGCCCATGGCCAAAGACCAGGTCGGCACCCTCGTCGATGCAGAGGTGTGCGAAGTCGCGCAGGTTCCCTCGTTCTTCGTCGAGGAAGATTTCCATGTCGTTTGGCAGGTGGGTGCAGTTGATACCTTCGGCGCCGCCATGGAACGACACAATGAGTATGTCGCATTCTTCACGCAGCTTGTGTATGATATCCACCACCAGGGTGCTGTCCATCAGATCGCAGGTGTGGCTGCTGGTGCCGAAAGCACAGAAGCCGAACACCAGGCTGTCGCGCATGGTCAGAGAAGAGGTGCAGATGCTTTGTATGCCGGCGTAGCCGATGTTCAGGCTGTCCAGCAGGCGGATAGTTGTCAGGGTCCCTATGCGGCCGAAGTCGTTGCTGTGGTTGTTGGCCAGGCTGAGGAAGTCGAATCCGGCATCTTGTAGCAGCGATGCATAGGCTTCGGGCATGCGGAAGGCATAGCAGTATTTGCAGTCTTCTTTGGTACTCTGCAGGGTGTCGTCGCTGAATACACCCTCGCAGTTGCCCACGGCCAGCGTGGCATCGCGGAGGATGGCTTTTGTGTGGTCGAAGAGGTGTTTGCCTTCGTGGCGTGGCAGCTGGATGGTGGGGTGAAGGGTGCCGAGCATGATATCGCCCACCATGGCAATGGTGTAGAGGGGCTCTTTCAGCACGCTGTCTGTCGACGCCAGTGGAAGTCCGGCTTCTTTCACCTCCTCCCGGTCGATGATGCGACAGGCACCTTTGTAGCGTTTCAGGTAGTAGGCTTCAAGCGACGAGGTGATTCTGATGCCTGTGCTGGATGCATGGATGAAGTCGAAGCTGCCTTCCTTCACGGCGGTCACGATGCCGACGTGTCCGATGGTTTTCATATTGCGTCGTCCGGCGAAGAACACCAGGTCGCCCACGGCCAGCGAGTCCTTGGGCACGGGTATGCCCATTTTGTATTGCGGAGCCGCCGAGGGTGCCAGCAGTACTCCGAATTTGGAGAATACATAGCGTGTGAATCCTGCACAGTCGAATCCTTTGGGGGTCTTGCCTCCCCAGCGGTAGGGCACACCGATGTGCTTCATGGCTTCGCTGATGACGGAGTCGGGCTCTATGCACACCAGCGTCAGGGTGTCCTGAGCATGCAGCAGTCCTGCTGACATGGATGCCAGCAACAGGAATGTCGTCAGGAGGATTCTTTTCATGATTTGTATTTGGTTTGGGTTAATAGTCGTATATGATGCGACCTTCTGCCATGTGGCTTTTCACGCCATAGACCATGCTGATATTCTCCGTTGTCAGTCCTTGGGCTATGGGACCGTGGAAGAGCAGGTTGCCGTTATGGATCAGCAACAGGTCGTCGCAGAACTGCAGGGCGAGGTTGAGGTCGTGGATGACGATGACCACGCTTTTGTCCGTAGTCCTCAGCAAGCGCATGATTTCCAGTTGGTGGGCGATGTCGAGGTTGCTCACCGGTTCGTCCATCAACAGCACCGGTGTCTGCTGTGCCAGGGCGCGGGCAATCATCACCCTTTGCAACTCGCCGCCGCTCATCTCGTGTGACTTTGCCAGCCGCAGGTGCCATGTGCCTGTCTGCCGCATGCATTGTTCCACGATGTCCCAGTCGGCCTGGCTTTCGTTCTGCAGTCGTTTCTGATAGGGGTTGCGCCCCATGAGGACGGTTTCGAAAGCCGAGAACTCGAAGTCGGTATGCACCTGCTGGCGTACGAAGGCCACCTTCTGCGCCAGCGCTTTGGCCGAATAGGAACCCACCTCTTGGCCATCGATGGTCACCTTGCCCGCTGTGGGCTCCAGCAGGCCGCCGATACAGCGCAGCAATGTTGTCTTGCCGCACCCGTTGGGTCCCATCACCGCTGTGATGCGTCGCGAGGCAATCGTCGCACAGATGTCGTGAAGGATTTCATGCTTGCCGTAGCTTACCTGTATATGTTCGAGGTCGATCATGGTGTTTTCAATACCCTTTCTTGTTCTTGTACAACAGGTAGATGAACAGCGGGGCTCCCACCATCGAGGTGAGGCTACCCACAGGCAACTCGCTTGGCCGCAGCAGGGTGCGCGCCAGGGTGTCGCATACCAGCACAAAGATGGCTCCGCAAAGGATGGAGTAGGGGACCACCTTGCGGTTGTCGGGTCCTGCCAACAGGCGTACGGCATGGGGAACGATCAGACCTACAAAACCTATCACGCCGCACGAGCTCACGGCAAAGGCCACCATCAGCGTGGTGAAGAGCAGCAGCACACGCTTCACCTTCTCCACCTCGCATCCCATGCTCTGTGCCGCCTCGCTGCCCGACAGCAGCAAGTTGAGGTCGCGGCTGTACCACAGCACTACGCCGATGCCTATCGCCGCCATGGGCAGCAGCATCCACACGTCGGTCCACGACGAACTCCCGAACGACCCCATGGTCCAGAAGATGATGGAATCCATCTTTTCCTGGTTGAGCACCATGAGGAACGAGATGACGGCCGAGATGAGCAGCGTGAGGCATACGCCCGTGAGCAGCAGCGTGGTGGTGTGCATGCGGTTGCCTATGGAGGCTATCTTGTAGATAACCAGTACTGTGAGCAACGCCATAGCCAAAGCCATGCCGCCCACTCCCCAAAGCCATGCTTCCAATCCCAGCAGTATGGCCACCGCCGCCCCCAGCGAGGCTCCGCTCGACACTCCCAGCACGTAGGGGTCCGTCAGGGGGTTGCGGAAGATGCTCTGGTAGGCCGCGCCGCAGACGCTGAGCACAGCTCCCACCAGGGCTCCCATCAGCACTCTCGGCAGACGTAGCTGCCAGAAGATGGGCGACCGCCACACGATTTCGTCCCAGCTGATGTCCACGGCGCCGAACATGCAGCTGACCACCATCGTGGCCGCCAGCAGCACACTCAATCCCAGCACTACCCAGGGGTTGGCATGGGAAGACTTGTAGGACTTATAAGGCTTATGGGACATATAGGACTTACAGGGCTTCTGCGACTTATAGGATGTCTTTCATTGTGTACACCCCCGGCTTGGCGGTGGCCAGGTATTCGGCCGCCAGCAGCGCTCCCAGGGCCAGTCCTTTGCGGCTATGGGCCTCGTGGGTCAGGGTGATGGTGTCTATCTCGCTGTCGTACACCACGGTGTGCGTGCCCGGTACCTCGCCCTCGCGGTATGAGGCGATGGGCACGCTTTCCTCTTTCCTCTTTCCACTTTCCACTATCTGTTCGCGAAGCGACAGGGCCGTGCCGCTCGGGGCGTCGAGCTTGTGGATGTGGTGGGTCTCGCTGATGGACACCCTGTAGTCGTCGCGACCGCGCATCAGCTCCGCCAACCGACGGTTCAGCTCGAACATGATGTTCATCCCGATGCTGAAGTTGGTGGCCGTGAAGAGGCGGCCGTTGCGGGTCTTGCATTCCGAAACAACCTTCTCATAGTCGGCATACCATCCCGTGGTGCCGCACACCACCGGCATGCCTGTCTCCATGCAGCGCAGCAGGTTCGCCGTTGCCGTCTTCGGCGTGGTGAACTCGATGGCCACATCGGCCTTTATCTTCTCGGGCCAGGGGTCGTCCTTGTCTATCTTGACGGTGACGCTATGGCCGCGTTCAGCCGCCAATGCCTCGATGGCGTGGCCCATCTTTCCGTATCCTATCAGAGCTATCTTCATCGTGGGCTTGTCACTTTTTCAGGTTGCCTCCAAAGGTCCACACCGTGTCGGGATTGCTGATATAGGACTGTGCGAAATAGCCCTCCACGACCATCGTGGTCTCGGTCCCATTGGCGCCGGTCTCTGTGCGCATGTCCTTGATGAGCATGCGCACCGACTCTGTGCGGTAGTGGTCCAGATACCTTATCCCCTTGACGATGTTGCCGTCGAGTTCCCACTCAAAACCATGGCCGTAGGCGCTGAATTTCAGGCTGTCCCGGAAGGTTACGGTCGAGTTGGCGAAATAGCCCGCTAGCGAGTCGAAATGCCACGTTCCTATCACGTTGGCCAGTACAGGTTCGAGATTGCCGGTTGTCTTCACGTTCTCTTTTCCGCAGGCCACGGCCAGCAGCAGATTGCAAGCCATGAAAGCCACCAGGAGGATTCTAATGTGATGATTCTTCATTGTACGATATGTATTTGCATTTGTGTTTCAACCATCAATCCGCCCCCATCAACGGCGGCGGAAAAAACATTGCAAAAATACTCACTTTTTCCCGAATGGCCAAATTTATTTTTATTGCATTCTCCTGAAAACAATTGTCGACAACTTTTAAATGCCATTCCTGTCGTTTTTATTGTATCGCGGTATCCTTTCCCCTCAGTCGGTCTTCGGCTGCGAGTGGGCCCCATAGCGGCCCCAAAGGTATTTGGTCAGCTCCACGAACTCCTCGGGTTCGCCGCCGTCGGAGGCGCGGAAGGTGTGGTATTGGCCCTCGTAGATGTATTCCAGGAGGTACTCGCCACCGTCGATGACAAAGGTGCCCGTCATGTCGTCCGGCAGGTGGGCGTCGAGGAAGCCGTCCATCCGCCGGCGCACTTCGGCCAGCTCGCTGTCGCTGAGGTCGAAGTCGTCGCTGTCTGTCAGTTTCATATTTTTTCCTGAGCCATAGGCCTGGTTGAAATGGAGGCGTCGACCCTCCAGTCGCATCACGCGGATGCCCCAGGGGCTCCATACGGTGTAGCGCAGTGTGCCCTCGGCGGCCGTGGGGCAGCAGAGGCTCGGCTCGCCCAGCTCGGAGAACTTCCGCTGAAGGAAATTGTTTAGCCACAGCCTGTCTTCCATCAGGGCCATCAGGTCCTTCGTTGTGTCGGCGAGCGTGGCCTCGTCGCAGGCCGGCAGGTACATCACCTTGGGCTCCTTGGGCTTGCGCACATCGGGTTCGCCGCCGAGGCCCAGGTGGCGGTGCAGTTGTTGCAGGGCGGGGTAGAGCCACGGTGTCGCCTTGCGGTCGTAGGCCATCAGGGCGTAGCGATAGGCGCTGTCGGCGGCATGGGGATAGGTGCGCCGCGAGGCCAGGGGGAACAGCCAGTCGGCATAATAGAGCCTGGCCAGCCGCAGGGCATGCGTCTCTTCGTCAATGTGGCGGACGGGCTTGCCCTCGTAGTCCGTCCAATAATGTGTGTCCCGCGTCATGGGATTGACGCTGAGGGCCTCCACGTCGGCACGCATCGCGCTGTCGCACTTGGCGCGGTGCCACTCGTAGCCCTTGGTTTTACGTTCCATCTTCCTCAGCACCAGCGAGTCGATGGTCATGTCCTCGTCGATGGTGAAGACGGGATAGTCGAAGTTTCCAACCACGATGACGGGCAATCGTAGATAGCAACGTGCCCCGCGGGCGATGCCGGTGAAGCAGACCGTGCCGTCGATGGTGTCAAGTTTGTCATCGACATGGCGGGGCATATAGCGCGCCGTGTCCTCACCCTCCACAATCAGATACGGGTGAAAATAACCGCTTGCCAAATGGCCTCCCGGAAGGAAAACCCGCGCCTTGAAGGTTACCTGCCCAATGCCGACAAGCGGTGCCAATAGCAAGAGTATAAGAAGAATACGACGTTTCATAGTTAGGTATTCATGTCAAGTTTCCACTTGCAAAAATACACAAAATAAATTGAGAAACATAGATATATTAAACTTTTTTTCGTAAATTTGCACTCGCAACAATTATTCTGATTATCGTTATGGAATTCAAACTCAATACTATAGAAGAAGCCATCGAGGATTTCCGCGAGGGCAAATTTGTTATCGTCGTCGACGATGAGGATCGCGAGAACGAGGGCGACTTCATCATGGCGGCGGAGAAGATCACCGCCGAGCATGTCAACTTTATGCTCAAGAACGGTCGCGGAGTGCTCTGCGCTCCCATCACCGAGGAGCGCTGCCACGAGCTGCAGCTCGACATGCAGGTGCACGACAACACCTCGCTCCTCGGCACCCCCTTCACCGTCACCGTCGACAACCTCCTCGACGGCTGCACCACGGGTGTCTCCATGCACGACCGCGCCAGCACCATCCGCGCCCTCGCCGACCCCGCCACCAAGGCCGAGAACCTTGGACGTCCCGGTCACATCAACCCCCTGCGCGCCCGCAACGGCGGCGTGCTTGTCCGTGCCGGCCACACCGAGGCCGCTGTCGACCTGGCCCGCCTAGCAGGCCTGCGTCCCGCCGGTGCCCTCATCGAAATCATCAACGACGACGGCACTATGGCCCGCATGCCCCAGCTGCAGGAAGTGGCCAAGAAGTTCGGCCTCAAGATTGTCACCATCAAAGACCTCATCGCCTATCGCATCGCCCACGAGACCCTCATCCGCAAGGAGCAGGAGGTCTTCCTGCCCACCCAATGGGGCAACTTCCAACTCATCGCCTACACCCAGCTCGACAACGGAAACACCCACATGGTGCTCAAGAAAGGCGAGTGGGAGGAGGGCGAGCCCGTCCTTGTGCGTGTCCACAGCAGCTGCGCCACCGGCGACATCTTCGGCTCCTGCAAGTGCGACTGCGGCGAGCAGCTCCACAGCGCCATGCAGATGATTGAAAAGGAAGGCAAGGGCCTCATCGCCTACATGAGTCAGGAGGGTCGCGGTATCGGCCTCGTGAACAAGCTCAAGGCCTACCACCTCCAGGAACAGGGTTTCGACACCGTCGACGCCAACCTCAAGCTCGGCTTCAAGGCCGACGAACGCGACTACGGCATCGGCGCCCAGATCCTGCGCGACCAGCATGTCACCAAGATGCGCCTCATCACCAACAACCCCGTCAAGCGCACGGGCCTCGAAGGCTACGGCCTTGAGGTGACCGAAATCGTCCCCATCGTCATCGAGCCCAACAAGTACAACGAGCGCTACCTCAAAACCAAGCAGGAGCGCATGGGCCACGAGCTGCACCTGAAATGAAAAAAGTTCGCATCACCGCCGTCCGCAAGACCGAGTATCCCGACCTGATGGCCAGGTACGAGAACCCTATCGAGCATACGTGTGACGTCGCGGTTGGTCAACAATGGATCTCTGTCGACGGACAATGTCCCGAGGGGATGTGTCCGTCGGCATGGGACAGCATGCGCCTCTTCGTGGAGCCTCTGGCCCGTGGCGAGGGCAATTTCTACGACGGATGGATGCAGAACCCCTTCAGCGCCATGATCAGCTGCAACGACGGCTTCCGCCCCGTGAGCTTCTACCTCGAGGCGCTGGCTGAGTAAACGACAACAATTTCAAGCATTATGAAACGTCTCCTTCTTCTTTTGGCATTGGCTGTGGCCGGGAGGGCTGTGGCTTGCACCAACCTCATTGTGTCGAAGGGCGCCAGCACCGACGGCAGCACCTTCATCACCTATGCCGCCGACAGCCATACGCGCTACGGGCAGCTCCGCTATTGCGCTGCCGCCGACCACCAGCCCGGCGAGATGCTGCGCCTCTACAACTACGGCTCCCTGCGCCATCAGATCGATATCCCCCAGCCGGCTCACACCTACCAGGTGGTGGGCTTCATCAACGAGCACCAGCTGGCCATCGGCGAGACCACCTGGGGAGGCATCAGCCCCCTCGACAAGGGCAACGCCGAGGGCATCGACTACGGCAACCTCATCTACGTCACCCTCCAGCGCGCCCGCAACTGCCGCGAGGCCATCAAGGTGATGCATGAGCTCGTCTCCACCTACGGCTATGCCGATGGTGGCGAGAGCTTTTCCCTCGCCGACCCCGACGAGGTGTGGATATTCGAGATTACCAGCAAGGGCCACTTCGAGAAGGGGGCCGTGTGGGTGGCTCGCCGCGTGCCCGACGGCTACATCTGCGGACACGCCAACCAGGCCCGCATCACCACCTTCCCTTGGGAGAGTGGAAAACGGAAAGTGGAAAGTGGAAAGAGTTTGAGCAGCAAGCATATCGACAAGGTTTTTGACAAAGACGTCGAGTGTGTCTATAGTGAGGATGTGGCCTCCTTTGCCCGCAAACAGGGTCTTTACAAAGGTTCCGATGCCGACTTCTCCTTTGCCGACACCTACAACCCCCTCACCTTCTCCGGTCTTCGCGCCTGCGAGGCCCGCGTCTATGCTATGTTCCGCCGCGCCGCCGACGGCATCCAACGCTACGAGGCTTTCGCCATGGGCGATGCCAATGCCGAGCGACTCCCCCTCTGGGTGAAGCCCAACCGCAAGCTCTCCGTGCAGGACTGCATGGCCCTCATGCGCGACCACTTCGAGGGCACCCCCATGGATATGACGCAGGATGTAGGTGCAGGACCCTTCCATTGCCCCTACCGCTGGCGCCCCATGGACTTCGAGGTCGACGGCAAGAAGTACGTCCACGAGCGTGCCATCAGCACCCAGCAGACGGGCTTCTCCTTCGTCGCCCAATGCCGCTCCTGGCTGCCCTCCAAACTCGGCGGCATCATCTGGTTCGGCGTCGACGACACCTACTCCACCGTCTATTGTCCCGTCTACTGCGGCACCACCCAGGTGCCCGTCTGTTTCGAGGACGGCAACGGCTCCATGAGCCAGTACAGCGAGACCGCCGCCTTCTGGCTCTTCAACCGCGTGAGCAACTTCTGCTACCTCCGCTACGACTCCATGATTGTCGACCTCCAGCAGGTGCAGCGCGAGCTGGAGAACAACTTCGTCTCCCTTGAGCGTCGCCACGCCGACCGTTGGGCCAACGAGGACAACGAGGCCCGCCTCGTCGGCGCCCTCAACCGCTTCAGCAACGACCGCGCCGAGGAGATGATGCGCCGCTGGCACGAGCTCGACCACTTCCTGCTGATGAAATACATCGACGGCAACATCAAGCACACGAAGAACGGCCGCATCGAGACCACCGAGACAGGCGTCGTCCGCTTCCCCCAGCAGCCTCCCTATCCGCAATGGTTCTACCGCCAGATTGTCGACGACAAAGGCGAGGTGCTGCAGGTGAAATAAATAAAATCCCTAGTAGATTTCCAGAATATACCCGTCGAAATGGGTACGGTATTCGTAGAGGGGGCAGCCCGAGGCTGCTCCCTCGAGGGGTTGGCCGTATTCCGTCTCGTATAGCGACCCGCAGGCGCGGCAGCGCAGCACGGCGCCTCCCCAGTCGGGGTCGGGCTCCAGGCGCACCTCGTGGTCGTTGGGACAGGCGCACTCGAAAGCCACGAAGTCGCTGTAGCTCACACGGCGCACAAAGATGCCCTTGTAGCCCCGGTTGATGGTCACCGTGCCGCCGATGTTCATCAGCGCGTTGAAGTCCGGCTGGTAGATATCGATGCTCGCTCCGTCGCCGAAGGGCGTGTTGCAAACGTTGTCGGGCGAGCAGGAGGAGAGGGAAAAGAGAAATGAAATAAGAAAAAGGCTGGCGCAGGTTGAGCTCGTCAGCCTTTTCCCTACATGTATTTTTATTTTTTCATTTCTCATTTTTCCTTTTCTCATTTCCCTGCGGGGTAGTCCCCGTAGAGGGTCTTCATCGCCACCTCGGCCACGATGCGGAGGCTTTCGCCGCTGACGGCCTGCAGGTCGTCGGTGGTGGTGTGCCAATGCTCGAAGAAGGAGGTGGTGCCGCTGTTCTGCACGATGTCCACCATCGGTATGCCGCTCAGGCGGTTCACATAGTAGTGGTCGTCCAGGATGGGGTCGGTGTTGAGGTCCACGAAGATGTTGCCGTAGCCGAGGGCTTTGGCGGCGCTCCACAATTTGTCCACCAGGCCGGGGGCGTAGTTGCGGCTGATCTGCTCGCGCGTGAAGCGCGGCTGCTGCGTGCCCACCATGTCGAAGAGGATGCCGTAGACGGCGGTGTAGAAGGGCACATGGCGCTGGCGGACCCAATGCTGCGAGCCCTTGCACCAGGTGTCTTCGTCGTAGACGTCGCTCCATTCCGGAGCCCCTTGGTCCTCTACGTCGAAGAAGAGGAAGTCCACACCCACCCCCTCGGGGGGCATCTGGCTCATCGTGCGGGCCATCTCCATCAGCACCGCCACGCCCGAGGCGCCATCGTTGGCTCCCGGTACGGGGCTGCGGTGGAGGTCGTCGTTGCGGTCGTGGTCGGCCCACGAGCGGCTGTCCCAGTGGGCGGCCAGGAGTATGCGTTTCTCGGCTTCGGGGCGCAGCGATGCCACGATGTTCTTGCCGGGCACGGTGCGCTGGTCCCAGAGGGTGGCCTGGAAGTCCTGCACCATCACGGTGTCGCACCAGCGTCCCATCTGGCGCTCTATCCACAGGGCGCATTGCTGCCAGCCCTTGCTGCCGGGAATGCGGTTGCCGAACGAGAGCTGGCGCTCCACATAGGCATACGCCGAGTCGGCGCTGAAACGCGGAACAGCCACCTGGGTGTAGTCGATGGCGTTGGCCGAGCCGGTGTCGGCTCCGCCCTCTGTTTTATGTTTGCAGCCTGCCAGCACAAGCAAGCAGGCTGCAATTAGAGCAAGTCGTTTCAATGTTCAACGTTCTATTGTCAGTTTTTATTTGAGGCGCTCTGCGTACTCGCAGGTGCGGGTGTCGACCTTGATGCGCTCGCCTTCCTTGATGAAGAGGGGCACGCGGACCTGCACGCCGGGCTCCACGGTGGCGTCCTTCATGGCGTTGGTGGCGGTGTTGCCGGCAAAACCGGGCTCGGTGTAGGTGACGACGGTCTCGATGAACGGAGGCAGCTCGCAGGTCAGCGGCGTCTCGGTGTCGGCCTCGACGGTGATCTCAACATACTGGCCGTCCTTCAGGAACTGCGGGGCGTTGATGATGGTCTCGGGGATGTAGATCTGCTCGTAGGTCTCGGTGTGCATGAAGACGTGCATGTCGCCCTCCTTGTAGAGGTAGGTGTAGGGGCGACGTTCGACGCGGACGATGTCGATCTTGGCGCCGCTGGGGAAGGTGTTCTCCAGCATGCGGCCGGTCTTCACGTTGCGCATCTTCGTGCGCACGAAGGCCGCACCCTTGCCGGGCTTGACGTGGAGGAATTCAACGATGGTGTAGATGTCGTTGTTGAAATTGATGCAAAGTCCGTTTTTGATGTCGGTCGTTGTTGCCATAAATGATATGTATTATTGTTGATTATTATTGTTTTTCTTCTTTTCCTCGGCGTAGAGGAGGGTCAGCCGGCGCAGGTCGTCCTTCATCTGGTCAAGCTCCTCCTCGCAGGCGCGGAAACGGTGGCGCTCCATCATCCACCGCATGGCGATGGCCAGCGCCACAAGGATCATCGTCAGCGAGAGGCCCATCATCGTGCCGTTGCCGCGAAGCAAAAAATACACCACCGTCGCACCGATAATCAGCACGTAGGAGGCTATCTCATATATTCTTATTGCAGTCTTGTGACTCATTTTTCTCTTCGGTTTGAAAATGCAAATATACGAATATTTTTAAAAATAGAAATATTTTTACTCCAAAAAATGCAAAAAAATCATAAAATCCTTTCCCCCTCCCCATCCTGTCTGCAAAGACGGGGCACCCCCCATCCGCGGTACACAACAAGAAGTATGAGCAGGAGATGCATCCGCACATCCGCACATTCAATCATTCGTGTGTAGCCCGCCATGAGGCAGGGATCAACAACGGAGCAGGTCTAGGTTTCCGACGATGGTTGGACGATAGTTCAACGACACTTCAACGATGCTGCATCGTTGAACTATCGTTGAAGTATCGTTGATGTATCGTTGAAGTGGTAGCGTTGTACCTGATTTACAGAGGAGTAGACGCGGTGTTAACCCCTTGTTATAGTAGAAAAGATTGGTTTACAATGAGTTATATGTACGGCGAAGCACCCCTTCGGGGAGGGTGTGGTGGGTTATTGACCGAGGTCGTCGGGGCGGATGACGAGGTGGTCGGTGGTCATGCGGACCATATAGGTCTGGACGATGGATTTGAGGCGGAGGAGCATGCGGTCGCGGCGCTCGGAGTGGGCGGGGTCGGCGAGGAGGTTGTGGTGCTGGAGGGGGTCGAGGACGTAGTTGTAGAGGCCTGTGGGTTGCTGGCCGTCGAAGAGGAGGGTGTAGTCGCCTTCGATGTACTGGTAGATGTCGTTGCTGTAGTTGACGGCCCAAGGGGTCTCGTCGGGGTTGAACATGTCCTTGCCGAAGGCGGCGTAGGGCTGGTCGTAGCCGAGGATGCGGAGGATGGTGGGCATGATGTCGATCTGCTGCATGACGCCGGGGAGGAGACCTGTGGGGAGCTGTCCGGAGGGGTCGTAGATGGCTATGGGGATGGAGAAGAGGCCTGTGGAGGTGAGGCTTTCGGGGTACTGGAGCTGGTTGGTGTGGTCGGCGGTGAGGACGAAGAGGGTGTTGCGGAACCAGGGTTGCTGGCTAGCGGCCTGGAAGAAGCGGCGCAGGGCGTTGTCGGAGTACTGGATGGTGCGGTGGATGGGCAGGGGGCCGCCGGCGAAGGTACCCTCGTAGCGCTCGGGGATGCGGAAGGGGTGGTGCGAGGAGGCGGAGAAGAAGCCCACCATGAAGGGCTCGTGGAGGCGCTCGGTGATGGCGTTGGCGGTGAACTGGAGGAACTCCTCGTCCCAGATGGCCCAATGGCCGTCGAAGTCGTTGCGGCCGCCGGTGCGGGGGTCGTCGCAGTATTCGCTGAGGCCCAGGTAGTGCTGGAAGCCGGCGCTGCGGGCGAAGGCCTGGAAGCCCATGGAGGAATTGGGGGCACCATGGAAGAAGGCGGAGGAGTAGCCTTGGCGACCCAGGCAGTCGGCCAGGCCGCTGAGTTCGTTGAGCGACGAGGGGGTGAGGATGAAAGGCTCGACGAAGAAGGGCACAGAGGTGAGGGCGGAGGGCATAGCGTCGATGCTCTTGCGGCCGTTGGCGAAGGTGTGCTGATAGGTGAGGGAGTGGGCAAGGAGGGAGTCGAGGAAGGGGGTGTAGGAGGGCCGAGGTTGGGGGTTGGAGGGCTGAGCGGTGGAGTTGTAGTAGCCGATGTATTCGCGGGAGAAACTTTCGAGGATGAGGACCACGACGTTGCGCCGGCCGGGAAGGAGGGGGATGGTGTCGGCGTCGGAGGGGATGTGGACGGGGGAGTAGATGGAGGCGAGCTGCTCCTCGGGCAGGTAGTGGGGGTCCTTGAAGGGACGCTTGCCGATGGTGCGGATGAGGGAGAAGGGGGTGTTGAGGACGATGGAGGCCTGCTGGGGGGAGTGGACGTACTGGTTGGCGTTGGAGATGGTGATGGGGCGTGTGTCGCGTGTGAAGCCTCCACGCATGGCGAAGATGGAGAAGGGGATGGCCACGAGGAGGGCCAGGGAGTTGACGAGGTAGTAGTGGCGAAGGTTGAGGGCTGAGGGCTGAGGATGGGGGGTGGGGGCAGGTTTGACATAGAGGAACCAGAGGGCAGCGATGAGGGCCAAGCCGAGGAGGACGAGGTACCAGTGGTTGGCGAGTTCGGTGAAGAAGATGCCGCCGAGGTTGCCTTCGTTGCTGAACTCGGAGAAGAAGGTGGCGGTGGTGCGGCGACCGGTGAACTGGGAATAGACGGAGTCGACGAGGTTGAGGCAGAGGCCGAGGGAGTTCACCACTACGAAGATCCAGCGGCACATGGTGTGCCACCAGGGGCGCTCCTTGAGGTGCAGGGGGAGGAGCATAAGGACTATCCAGAAGCAGTTGGTGTAGAGGATGGCCGAGGAGTCGAAGCGGAGGCTGCCGGCAAGAAGTTCGCCCATGGAGAGCTGGTCCCAGTCGACGGAGAAGAGGTGCCAGTTCTCGAGCACGAAGGCCACGCGGGTGACCATGTATAGGATGTAGGCCATCGCCAGGTTGAGGAGCACGGCCACGACATTACTGTAGGGGGAGGATTTTATTTTCATAACAATAACTTTACGACTCTAAGGCTTAGAACTGGAAATAGATGAAGGGTTGGAGGTCGGCGGTGACGAACTGGTAAAGCACGACGGCGAGGAGCACGACGAAGGAACCCATGAGCCAAAGGGGCATAGAGGCGAACCACAGGCGGTAGCGGCGCTTGAAGCGTGTGGGTAGCCAATGGACGGCCATGCCGACAGCGAAGAGGATGAAGACAGAGGCATAGTTGGACAGGATGTCGGGCACCTGGGCAAGGTTCCATCGCGAACCGATGCGCTCGACCATCATGGAGGCTGTGTTCCAGGCGGCCTCGTTGGCTTCGGCGGGGTTGAGATTGGAGCCGGAGCGGAAGAAGAGGCGCGTGAAGGAGATGAAGACAAAGGTGATGAGGACGGACCATCCGGTGGAGATTGGGGAGTGGAGCGAGGAGAGTTTTTTGGTGCGGCCCATGATATATATTATTGTGAAACCGACGAGGAGGACCTGGAGGCAGAAGGCCAGGAGGTTGAGGAGGGGACTCTCGGCGAGGTAGGAGGCCGTGGTGAGGAGGGCGGCGAGGAGGAGGAGGGTGAGCAGGCGGGTGGTCCAGGAGCGGTCCTTCCACCACTTGTATACCAAGATGCCGAGTCCGTTGAGGCCGCCCCAGGTGATGAAATTGAACGACGAGCCGTGCCACATGCCGCCTAGGAGCATGGTGTCCATGTTGTTGACGTTGGTGCCGAGGGTGCGACGGTGCGAGGGGCGGAAGGCCAGCAGGAGCAGCACGACGACGATGACGGCGACGACCACGAGGGTGAACCATAGGTTCTGCAGGCGGAAGGCGGCGATGAGAAGGATGGCGGCGAGGATGAAATAGGAGGCGAAGCCCGCCGTGCGGTTGCCGCCGAGGGGGATGTAGAGGTAGTCGCGCAGCCAGCGCGAGAGGGACATGTGCCAACGGCGCCAGAAGTCGGTGGGGTTCTGCGCCTTGTAGGGCGAGTTGAAGTTCACCGGCAGGTAGAAGCCCATGAGCATGGCCACTCCGATGGCGATGTCGGTATAGCCGGAGAAGTCGGCATAGACTTGGAGGGAATAGACCATAAGGGCGGAGAAGTTCTCGAAGGGGGTGTAGAGCGAGGGGTAGTCGAAAACACGGTCGACGAAGTTGACGGCCAGGTAGTCGCTCAACACCAGTTTCTTGATCAGTCCGTTACATATCCAGAAGACGGCGATGCCGAACTGTCGGCGTGAGAGGAAGAAGGGCTTGTAGAGCTGCGGCACAAACTGGTCGGCACGCAGGATGGGACCGGCCACAAGCTGGGGGAAGAAGGCGGTGTAGAAGCCAAAGTCGAGGATGTTGGAGACGTGGGGTATTTTGCGTTTGTAGACGTCGACGATGTAGCTGATATTCTGGAAGGTGAAGAAGGAGATGCCTACAGGAAGGAGGATGACGGAGGCGTCGAAACGGTTGGTGTGGAAGAAGTTGTTGGCCCAGAGGGCGAGGTGGTTGACCACCTGCAGGGGATCGGAGCCGAAGTGCTGGCTGATGGTGGCGTTGTAGATGTCGGTGAAGAAATAGGCGTATTTGAAGTAGCAGAGGATGGCGAGGTTGACGACCACGCCGGTGGTCATGAGGGCTTTGCGGCGGGCGTTGGAGGCGGTGTGGTCCATACGGATGCCGAGAATCCAACCCAGGAGGGTGGAGAAGACCAGCAGGAGGACGAAAAGGCCCGAGGTCTTGTAGTAGAATACCAGGCTGAAGGCGAAGAGGTAGCCGTTGCGCAGCACACGGCGTGAGGGGTCGAGGCTGCCGTCGGACTTACGGCGTTGGCGGGCCACAATGAGGCCGAAGAAGAGATAGATGATGAGGAAGAGCACCCAGAAGTGGATCTGCGTGAAAAGCAGAGGGTGGTCGTCGTTGAAGGCGAAGAGCGAGGCGAGGTATGTGAGGATGTCGGACAAGGGACTACTGATGGCTTAGGGGGTTGAGAAATTCCAATGGATTGGTGAAAGAGTCGGGGGTGTTGTTGGAAGAGGGTTTGGCGACGGAGAGTTTCTTGTTGTAGGTGCTGAAGGCGTCGATGAGTGCGTTGTAGAAGAGGTGGCCGATGAGCTCGTAGCCTGCCTGGGTGAAGTGGACGCGGTCTTTCTGGGCCAGCTTGGCTTTGAACCATTTGTCCATGGACTTGAGTCCACCCATGACTTCGAACTGGTCCCATACGGCGCCGTCGGTGTCGTCGGCCAGCCGGTAGAAGACCTCGCGGGCGAGGAGGCCGTTGCGGTTCACTTCGTAGCGGTTGCGGCGCAGTCGGCGGTAGCTATCGTTGTTGGTGATGAAGACAAAGGCACAGTCGGGGTTGATGACGCGGATGGAGTCGATGAGTGCCAGGTAGTTGGCACGGAAGGCAGCGGTGTCGAAGTCGTGTCCGGAGGCGTCGTTGATGCCGATGCCGAAGACCACCATGTCGGGTCGCAGCAGGCGTAGGTCGCGTGTGAAGTTCTGGCAGCGCAGGTAGTCGGGCACGGCGGCGCCGTTGACGCCGATGGAGTGGAAGGAGAAGCCCGAACGGCGGTTGTCGAGGCAAAGACCGGTGAGGGTGAAGCGCTTGCCGGGCTGGCAGGGAAGGAGGACGGTGAAGGAGTCGGTGGGCTGACTGAGGTTGAAGACGAAACGCTCGGTGCGGGCGTCGGCATAGGAGGGATAGATGTTGCGATCGGCGATGCGCAACAGGGGTACCACGTTATCGTCGGAATGGCCGAAGACGATGATGCGGGAGGTGGAGTAGCTGACTGTGGGCTCGTTCATGACAACGGCCACCTCGGTGAGTGTGTCGGCGGCGGTGATGGCTATGCCGCAGAGGCCTAGAGGATAGGTATGCTCCTTATAGATGTTCCGCGTGAGGGTGACCTTCTGGGGGCAATGCACGCGGTAGTCGCGCGGGTTGTTGCACTTGGCAGCGGCGGAGTAGGGGAATATCATGCCGCGACCGGCCACGAGGGTGGGGTAGGCGTGCATGAGGTCGGTACGGATGGTGTTGCTCATGGTGCCTGCCTGCACGTGGGAGCCACCGATGTGGACAATGTTGATGTTGCCTTGATGGGTGGTGACGACGCGACGCCACTTGGCGAAAAAGGCCTGCATGGTGGGCGAGGCGGAGTCGAAGCGCAGGTCGTTGGCATCGTAGAGGATGAATTTGTGCTCTCGGGGAATCTCCACAGGCCGCGGCTGGGCGGTGCACCAGACGGCAAGGAGCAGGAGGGTCGTAAGCAAGGCAAGGTGTTTTTTCATAGGCTCTGTTATTCTTTATTGTTTTGATTCAGACGGCGACGCAGGCAATAAAGCTGGTAGCTGTCGGCGAAAGCCTGTGCCAGCCGTGAGCCCATAATCTCGGCGCCACGGGTACTGAAATGCACATAGTCGCTGCCAGCGAGACCCTTGCGGTTCCATTCCACCATGGAGTTCCATCCCCCCATGGCGTGGTAGATGCTCCAATAGGCGGCACCGTGACGGTTGACGGTGGCTATGAGACTGTCGACGACGGTGGGTAGCCAGGGGTAGGTCTGCAGGTTGCTTTTCTCGCGGGTGCTCATATCCGAGGGACCGATGAAAAGAATCTTGGCCTTCGGGCAACAGGAGCGCACGTAGTCAATCTGTCGGCCGATGGACTGGCAGTAGGTGTTGATGGATTTCTCGCTGCGTAGATAGGGCACGGAGTTGCCGCCGAACTGCATGATGATGATTCCCACGTCGAGGGCGCTGTAGGCCTGGGTGAGGAGGTCGCGGTTGACGAGGGTGAACTGCTGTCCCGAGCAGCCGCGCATGGGGATATTGTCTACCGCCACACCGGGACCGTTGTCGACGGTGATGCAATAGAGGTCGGCGCTGCCGGTTGTGCGCAGACGGAAGTAGGTCTCGGGGGAGGAGGTCCGATAGGCTATGGCACCCACACCGGGGGTATCGTAGGAGTCGGAGAAGGCGGTGTCGATGCTCTTGTCGTCGACGGTGACGCGCAGGCTCTCGCCGCGGTTGTTGAACACCAGGTTCAGCCGCGAGAAGTGCTTCACAGCCTCGTCGACCGACGAGTGGGTAGCGGCCTTGATGGTCAGCGTAGCTTGGCCATCCATGCGGAAGCATTGCATCATGGGTCCGTAGTTGCCGCGTGAGCGTGTGACGGTGCTGTCGCCGAAGGAGGAGAGGTGTGTGAGGTTGCCGCTGGTGCTCTGGCGCACGGCCAAGGTGGGGATGATGGTACGGAAGGGTATCATGCCGGGGCCGCCGCCGCCGAAGGTCTGCTGCATGTAGGAGCGCAGCTGGGCCGACATGCGGTCCATCTCGATCTGAGAGTCGCCGTAGTGGAGTATGCGTACCACGCGGTCGTTGTCCACAGCTCCTTCGGCCGCCGCCCAGAAGGCGTCGAAGAAGGTGCTGTCGGGGAGCCAGAAGCGGGTGTCGCTGCTGTCGGTATAGGCCTGGATGTAGACGATGGAATCGGTGATTTCCGCAGCCTCGGCCAGCATTAGCGAATCCTTGCGGGCGGCCTCGGGGTCATCCTTGTGTACAGGCTTTTTGGCTTCGGCAAGGTCGTGGATGGTGGGCAGATAGAAAGAATGTCCACCGACGGTCACCCCGTCGGAAGGGAAGCAGGCGCAGATAATCGCCAGGGCGGCAATGATGCACGCGAAGAAGAGCGTTATCTTGCCCGATTTCATTTCTTCTCCAAAGCAGATATGCGGTTGGCAAGTTTCTCGATATTGCGCACCAGCACCTCCACCTTGCGGCGCTTGCTGGCTTCCATGGCCGGGCTGCCGAAGATGGTCTGGTTGCTAGCCACAGAGTTGGTTACGCCGCTCTGGGCCCCGATGGTCACGTGGTCGCCCACGGTGATGTGTCCCACCAGACCGGCCTGGCCGGCGATGATGCAGTCGCTGCCTACCTTGCAGCTGCCAGCGATGCCTACCTGCGATGCCATAGCGGTATTCTGGCCGATGACCACATTGTGGGCCACCTGGCAGAGGTTGTCGATTTTCACACCCTGGTGCAGGATGGTGGAGCCCATGGTGGCACGGTCGACACAGGTGTTGGCGCCCACCTCGACATTGTCCTCCAGGATGACGTTGCCTATCTGGTCAATCTTGTCCCATCCGCCGTCGCCGGTGGGAGCAAAGCCAAAGCCGTCGGCACCGATGACGCAGCCCGCATGCAGGATGCAGTTGCGACCAATCTCCACACCTTCATATATCTTCACACCGGCATAGATGATGGTGCCGTCGCCAATCTTCACATTGTCGCCGATACAAGCGTTGGGGTATATCTTCACATTGTCGCCAACGCTGCAGTGGCGTCCCACAACGGCGTAGGCGCCCATGTAGCAGTTCTTGCCTATTTTCGACCCACGACCCACACTGCTCTTCCATGAGCGTCCCTTGGGAGGTTTGCTGCGCTGGTTGAAAGCATGGAGCAGCTTGGCGACAGCCATGTAGGGGTTGTCGACGCGGATGAGGGTCGAGTTCACCGGATGTTCGGGAACGAAGTCCTTCTTCACGATGACGATCGATGACTCTTTCTCGTAGATATAGTGTGTGTATTTGGGATTGCCCAGAAAGGTGATTCCGCCTTCTTCGCCTTCTTCAATCTTGCAGGGCTTCCACACACGTGTGTTTTCGTCTCCTTCGACGGTGCCCTTCACAATACGGGCCAGTTCTTTTGCTGTATATTGCATGTATTTAATCTTCAAATTCAATGATACCCCGCTGCCGTGTGACGCGCAGGTTGGTCATATTGGCGTCGCTGGTGAAGCCGTCGCCATAGGTGACGCGGTTGCCGTTTACGGCACGGACGCTGTGGTTCGAATAGATGAGGTCCTCGTCCGACCGCCACACGATGTCCTCCAGA
This sequence comes from uncultured Bacteroidota bacterium, assembly GCA_902775135.1. Classification (GTDB taxonomy): domain Bacteria; phylum Bacteroidota; class Bacteroidia; order Bacteroidales; family P3; genus Colimorpha. The sequence goes on from CACYKY010000006.1 coordinate 239,071, forward strand.
TATACTGTGTCGCCGTTCGTGTAGTCGATGACCACCACGCTGTCTTTGGCCGTCAGAATATTGCGGTCGTCGTATGAGGTGGCCTTGTCGGCGCGGATGAAGGTCTGCAGCTTGCGGTCCCTGTCATAAAAACGCAATTCTACCCCTTGGGGGTAGATGGTGCGTGTGTCGGGGGTGCGGTATTGCACTATGCGTGGTGCGTCGAGTTCCAGCTGCAGGCGCCCTTCTTCGCTGCGCCAGATGTGGCCGTCGCGGATTTCTTGGTCCGGCGGTGCCTGGCGGTCGAAGCGGCTGATGTCCTTCATGTCGTTGGAACATGAGAGAAAGATGGAAACGGAGAAAACGAAAAAGCAGCTTACGCGGCCTAGCCGCGTAAGCTTGTTTCTCATCTCTCGTATCCCCCTTCTCATTTCCTTATCGTGTTCTCACCGTGGTGGATTCTCCAATCCAGCCGGGCACCGTGAAGCGGTTGCCGTTCTCCAGGCCGGCCATGAAGGCGTCGGTCTGCTTCGGGAAGCGGGCGCTGTAGGCGCTGATCATGCGGTTGCAGGCTTCGACGTTCTCCTCCGATGAGTCGACAGCTTTCGATTTGACCAGTTTGTCCACGGCGGCCCAGTAGACGCTGTGGCCGTTGACGTTGTCTTCCGAGGCGCTGGAGGCGCTGGAGGCGTACATGCTGGCAATCATGCGGTAGGGCTCACCCTTGGTGCGGTCCACCTCGGCGGCGTTGTTGTAGGCCGTGCGGGCGGCGCTGTAGCTCCTGGCACCATTGTAGGCGTGACCCAGGTAGAGGTAGGCTTTGTATTTGTCCTTCTGGGTGGTGACACCCTTCACAGCGTCGCTCAGGTACTCGATGGCCTTGCTGTACTCTTTCTTCTGCAGGCACATCTGGCCCATGTTGAGGGCGGTGGCAGGCGTAGGCTCCAGACGGTAGAGGTTCTCCGTGGCCGAGAAGAAGAGCGGCTGGCTCGTGCAGCCTTTCTTCGACATGATGTTGGTGATCTTCTTCAGCAGGTCCACGTTCTCGGGGTCTGACTCGAATTTCTTGCTGTAGATTTCCACCAGCTGGTCGCAAGTGGCGTAGGGCGAGAAGGCAGCCTCGACACCGGCGATGTAGCCGCGGATGGTGGCGGACTTGACACTATCGTCGACGTACTTCTGCAGTTCGTCCTCGAGCTTCTCGCTGGCAATGTCGTAGTTGTCGACCACCAGCGTAGGCTCGGCCTTGCCGGCACGCACATAGTTGATGGTGGCTTCCATGTATTTCACCAAGTAGGCGGCCTCAAGCTCGCCTTCCATTCTTACAGCATCGTTGTAGAGTGCGTAGTAGCGGTCCAGGCCGTCCTCTTTCAGGATTTCCTCCAGGTCGAGGGCTTTCTTGGCGGTCCACTTGGGGGCCTCGCCGTAGTTGGCAATGCGGATGTCGTACATGCGCATCAGTTCCTCGATGAGGGTGTCGCGCTCGGCAGGAGTCTTGGCTTTGGCAATCATCACCTTCATGATGTTGGTGCCGTTGTTGTAGAGGTTCTTGCTCTGCTTGGGGCAGTTGGCCACAATCTGGCGCCAGTTGGGGTAGGCTTCTTCAAGCCAGCGGGTGTCCTTGGTGGCTTTGTACTGTTTGATTGCATCCTGGTAGAGCGATACGGGCTCCAGCATCTGCTGCTGCACCTCGTCCGAGCAGCCCCAGTTGGGCAGCTGGGCCGTTGCGGTGGCGCCCATGGCTGCCAGGAAGATTCCCATCGTCAGTGTTTTGATCGTTTTCATCTCTATTGTTGTTTTATTTGTTTTATTCCTTTGTTTTCTTTTTAGTGCCCTTCGGGAGGGTTTTATTGCATACTAGTTGTATTTGCGCTTGGCAAACCAGCGCTCGCAGGTGCTCACGCCGATGCCTATGGTTAAGCAGTTGCGCTGCAGCAGGTCTTTGTTGCCCACGCTGCGGTAGCCTGCGCTGAGGGTGAGCAGCGACTTGCCCTTGCGCATGGGCAGCGTGGCTCCGAGGCCGAAGCCCCAGGCATCGATGACCTCCTTGCGGCCGTTGATGTTCAGTCGCATGGTTCCCTGCTCGATGTTGAAGCCGGCACTCCAGCTGATGCGGCCCCAGTAGGAGGGGGCGTCCATCGAGCCGGTCTTCTCGAAGGCCAGCGCATAGCGGCTGTAGGGGCCGTAGTCCAGGGTGCTCTCACCAAAGACCGGCGGTGTGATGCCTTCGGTGTATTTCATCCCCGCCCATCCGGCGAAGGTGATGTCGGCGGCCACCATCCATCGGTTGTTGCGTGCCAGACTCAGACCGATGCCGATGGTGTGGTCCTGTTCCAGGGTGCTCTCCACCGTGGCCGACTGCCCCGCGGCGGGGAAGACGGTGTCCACCAGGCTTTGGTCGCTGCCGTGGTAGGTGTAGACCAGCACTTTGTCGTCGATGTTCATCTTGCGGTAGGGCTTGTAGGTGACGCCCACACCAAGTGTATACTTCTCGTTCAGCGGTTCCCAGTACTGCACGCCAAGGTCGAACAACAGGTTGCCCAGTGTGGTCTCTTTCAGGCGGCGCTTGTCCATGAAGTGTGTACTGTCGATGCCTTGGAAGTCATAGGAGAGGGCGCGCTGGATGCGACCCGTCAGTAGGTTGACATTGAAACCTGCCTGCAGACGTCGTCCCTCAGCACCGTCCCCCAAAATATTGAAGGCACTGCCCAGAAACACCATGCTCACGCCGCCCGTACCGTCGTAGATGTTCTTCACCACGCTGTTGCCCAGGTAGGTGCTCTCCCACACCGACTCGTAGTCTACCGAGCTGTAGGGCAGCAGGCCTGCTGCCGCCTTCCACCACTTGGTGATGGGCAGGCCGAACATCAGGTGGCTGATGTTGCCGTCGGCGTCGTTGGCACTCTCGTTGTTGTTCTGCAGACGTGTCACCTGGATGGTGGCACCCATGTCGAACACGAAGCTCTCCATGCCTATAGAGCCATAGGATGCCGGATTGAAGGGGTTGATGTAGTTGCTCCCCGAGAGGGTGTAGGCCACGCCGCCCATGCGGTTCACCACCGGGACGGTGTAGGGCAGGTCGGTGAAGCCAATGCCGAACTGGGAGTAGGGCATGTTGAAGCCGTTCTGGCCCTGCACATTGCCCAAGAATCCTAAAAGTCCTATGATTCCTATAATCAGTCTCTTATTTCTCATTGTATGTCATTATCTCGTTCAGTCCAATCATTGTCAGCTGCGGCACATGCTCCCAGCCCCGGGCGCCCAGGGCCATTAGCCGCTCGGCGTCGCCGCCGGTGAGCAGCACTCGCAACGCAGGGGTCTTCTCTTTGTAGAGAGCCACATACCCCGCCAAGGCCAGGAGTGTGGCTCCCAGCGTGCCGGCAAGGATGCTCTCCTCCGTGGAGCGTCCCAGCACGGGGGCTTTCTCAACCCCCTCGATATCTATTAACGGCAATTTCGCCGTAAAAGTATGCAGGGCCTGCAAATTCATTTTCAGTCCCGGCATGATGGCGCCACCATGGTAGGTGCCCTCGGCGTCCACAAAGTCCACGGTGATGCAGGTGCCGGCGTCGATCACCACGCAGGCCTCGCCGGGATGCAGCCCTGCGGCGCCGCAGGCATCGGCCACACGGTCGGCCCCCAGCGTCTCAGGGGTCTTGTAGTCCAGATGTATGGGCAGGGGGGTCTGCGGAGTGAGCGTGGCAAAGGGGACGCGGAGCGTGGCAAGTTTCGCCTGCAGCTCCCCGACGTCGCCGCTGGCGCACACCATCACGTGTGCTGCCTGCGGCAGCAGCTCTTCGGGCATGCCGTAGCCGTGACCCGTCAGCGTCCTCCCTTCGAAGGATGCCCACTTCGTGGCGGTGTTTCCTATGTCCAGCGTCAGGTTCATTTCTCTGTTTCCTTGTCTCCTTGGTGTGCGTTGCCTTTTTTGTTGTAGATGTTCATGGTGCGGTCTATGCCCTGGGTGACGAAGCATTTCACGGCCTCGCAGGCCTGCTCCACGGCGGCCTCGACGCGCACAAGGTCCTCCTCGGGGAAACGTCCCAGCACGAAGTCCACCTGATGGCCGCGGCCGAAGTCGCTTCCCACACCCACACGCAGGCGGTTGTAGGCCTGTGTGCCCAGCAGGGCCTCGATGTCGGCCAGGCCGTTGTGGCCGCCGGCGGCACCCTGCTTCTTGATGCGTATCACACCCGGATCCAGTGCCAGGTCGTCCACCACCACCATCAGGTTTGCCAGCTCCACCTTCTCGGCCTGCAGCCAGTACTTCACGGCTTTGCCGCTGAGGTTCATGTAGGTGGTAGGCTTGATGAGCACCAGCGTGCGTCCCTTGTGGCGCACTTCCGTGCGGTAGGCATGGCGCTCCAGGCTCCAGCGGGACTCCCCGCCTTTCGCCAGGGCGTCCACAACCATGAAGCCTGCATTGTGCCGTGTACCCTCGTACTCGGCACCCACATTGCCCAGCCCCACTATAAGATATTTGCTCACAGTGTCTTCAGTTGATTCTTTGCAATTCTTTCGTTTACAATATGATATAATCCTTTTCCAAAGGCCCATTACATCAATTTTAGAGTGCAAAGATACAAAAAAAATATATATTATATTAAAAAATTTCCTCCCTCCCGTCCGGCCCGTGCAATCAACCCCAGGGGAGGACGACAAAAAACCGGAGAAAATCGATGAGCGATTCTCTCCGGCCAACACTGAACATTTTGAACTCTGTCTTGTGCCTTAGTCGCACTTGATGGTCTGGGTGATGGTTTGGCCTGCCACAGTCGTTGTCGTAGTGGCGTTGAGGCCCGAGCAGTCGCCGTCGTCGGCAGTATAGACAGCCTCCGTGACCTGCGGACCCATGCCGGGTATGTTCTGGGTGATGGTGCAGTTGCAGTCCTTCGACTTGCTGCAGCCTACGAGGGCAAAGGTGGCTATGACGGCCAGAATCGCAAAAATTTTTCTCATTTCTGAATGATTTTTGAGGTTAAACAATTATGTTGATTTATAACCGGTTATTTTCTTTTGAAGGCGGTGCAGTTATAGGTGTGCGTCGACTTGTCGTACTCGATGGTGACGGAGTAGCCTTTGCGCACCATGCGCGACGACCATGTGGCCACCTTCGCCTGGCTGTCGGAGGAGAAGGTGTGGATGTCGGTCTTTGTCCCCTTGGGGTTGTCGCCGTGGGCGGTGACGCTGACGCTGTGACCCAACTTGGCGAAGTCCAGGATCTTGATGTAGAGGGTGGTGATGTCCTCCTCGGTGGTGATTTCGCCCGAATACTGCTTTCCGTCGACGATGTAGTCGATGCTATTGGACCCCTGCTGTCCGGCGAAGCTGTGCTGGATGGCTTCGTTCTCCTCGCCGGGGAGGTGGACGTTGACGTTGAGGCCCGGTTTCTTGGTCTCCGCGGTGCTGGGGACAGCATATTTGGTTGGGTCGCAAGCCGTGGCCAGCAGGCATGCCAGGCAGGTCATGACGATTGTCTTTGTGTGCTTCATTCTTTCAGTTTTTCGAGATGATAGATGATGATGTGTTCCAATTCGCTCTCCGTGCGGGGCTGCACGAAGCAGAGGGCGCGGCCGCTCCACGAGCAGAAGGCTATGTTCTGCCCGTCGTCGCATTGCCAGAAGGTGATGGCTTCTCCGTTCTGTCCGCTGTGCGCCATTCCCTGCGCCACGTGCTGCTGCAGGTCGAACTCCTGCTCCATCCATTGCCATCCGGCGGAGTCAAGGGCCTCGACGGTCACCACGTCGGCGAAGGTGGAGTCGTCGAAGCGGTAGTCCTCGATGAACCCCATGCGCACGCCGGGCTGGTGCTCGTAGCGCAGGTAGAGCTCGCTGGGCGTCGGCGTCCCGGCCGGCAGCAGGTGCCAGAGGGTGATGCCCACGATGGCTGCCGCGAGGAGCCCGGCGGTGATAATCCATAGTCGTTTCATATTCCTTGCTTATGTTAAAAGTTTGTTGGCACAGTTCATCACGGCCTCCTCTTGGCCCGCAAGGTTGCAGGCCACGAGACCCTCCAGCTGCCGGTCGGGCAGCAGGGCGCTGTAGGCCGCGCTGACACCGAAGAGCAGCGTGGCGGCCAGCAGGGTCGACAGGATGCGCCTCCGGCGCGCCCACGTCGGCAGGTCCGCCGTCAGGTCGGCGGCCAGGCGCGCCAGGTGCTCGCTGTCGTCGCGGCGCCGCAACGCCGCCTCGTGTTCGATGAGTTGTTCAATCTGTTGTTCGTTCATGGCGTAGGGTCTATATTGTTTTTTTCATTTTTTCTATGATGCGGTAGCGTATCTGGCTTACATGCTTGGCCGTAGTGCCCAGCATCTCCGCTATCTCCGGCCGGGTGTAGCCGTCGAGCAATAGCGTCATCACCCGCCGCTCCTGCTCGTTGAGCACATAGGCCATCTCCTCCAGCATGCGCCGCCTGTCCTCGTTCTCCACGGCCACGGTGCGCGCCTCGTCGAGGGTCGTAAGCTCGTAGGCACGGGTGTCCTTCTGGTGCGAGAAGACGCTGCGACAGTGGTACTTCACCCACAACCTCTCCTGGCTCTCCGTGGAACCCGGACGCAGCGTGTGGCGGTAGTGCCAAAGGTGCAGGAGACACTCCTGTATCAGGTCGGCACAGTCCTCGCTGCGGCCCGACGACCGCCACCAGCACAGGCGCCGTATGTAGGCACCGTGCTTTTGCATCAGACGGTCGAATTCGTCGTATCTCTCGTTTCTCGTTACCATGGTTTTCGGACAAGTCTTTACACTATTATAACACGTTTTTTGCCAAATTACTACCGAGGGGGTATGATTTTAACATTATTTAACACGTTTTGAGGCCCGAAATGTTAAAGTTTATTAAAAGATGGGGTGGCAAAATATACTTTCGGGGTGTTGCGTTCTTAATAATAGGTAAGAAAGGGAAAACTATGCCCGACACGGAACGGATCATACAGGAGTTCGACCAGCTGGTGTCGCGGCACGGGAAGCTGATACTCTTCCTGTGCCAGCGGGCGTCGTATGGCCGTGTGGGCATGTGCAGCGAGCTGCGGCAGGAGTGCTATGCGGAGCTGCTGCTCCGGCTGGCGGAGCGCGGCACGGCCCTTGAGGGCACCAGGGAGAAGGCGTGGGTCTACGGGCGTTGCCGAGTGGCCATCGACCGCTACCTGCGCCACCTGCGCCACCTGTCCACGCTGCCGTTCCCCGAGGGGATGGAGGAGATGCTGGCCGCCCCCGCCGAGACACCGCAGCAGGTGGCCGCCGATTTCGCCGCCACCCTCGGCGAGGCCGAGAGGCGTTTCTTCCTCCTGCTGGCCAAGGGCGCCGATGACGAGACGCTGGAGCGCACGCTGGGCCTGAAGCACCGCACGGTGATACAGATGAAACACAACATAAAAAAGAAACTAAAAGAATACATCTATGAAAACGAAAGAGACTGAGGGCCGCAGGCTGACGCCCGAGCAGCTGGCCCATGTCCGCGTGCTGGCCGAGAGGGGCTGCCGGGAGCTTGAAGGGGACTGCCGCCGCTACCGGCGGTGGCGCGTCGCAGCGCGCTGTGCGGCACTGGCGCTGGTGATGGCGGCGATGGCAACCGCGACCCTGAACGCCGCCACGGCCATCGCCAGCCGACCCCTGGCGATAGGAGCCATGACCGCCGAGGATGCCGTGGAATATGTACATCAAATGCTGACCAACCGATGATGCCCAAGAAGATAAAACTGTTTTGGTGGACCGGTGCCCTGCTGGTGGTGCTGACGGTGGTCGGTATTGCCGGTGCCGTCATGTGTCAGCGGACCGAGGTCAGCGACCTCTACCGCCACTACAAGGACAACCCCCATCTCGCAGTCACCTTTTTGCGCAATTTCCCCGTCAACGACACACTCACCGTCGATGTTGTCCTCCTCGTAGCCGATACCGACGCGGGATGGGATACACTTCATCGCGATTTTAATCTCACAAAAGTGACTCCTATTGTCCAGCAAATGATTGACCAAGGACGTCTTCGGGTTTTGTCACGCCTTTCCCCCAGAGAGAACCCCTCGTTGCCTATCGACAGAGCAAATCCAGATAACAACATCGTCCTTTCCGAAAACCTTGCCGAACACGCAATGGCATTGTTCTATACCAGGAACAACGCTGAGAACACCGCAGTTTTGGAATATAATTATTGTAATCCTAACAAAAAAATAGTTTTATGAAAAGAAACATCAAAACAGTTGCCCTCTTTTTAGGGATTGGAACCTTGGTAGTAAGCTGCGAAAAAACAATGAAAACATTAACAAATAAAACCAAAAAATTATGAAAAGATTGACATTGATTCTGCTGGCCGTGCTGCCGGCGATGGTTGGATGGTCGCAGGACACCGTCCAGAGTCCGATGAGGGACTACTATTTCACGAATGCAGCGC
>CACYKY010000007.1 GCA_902775135.1 uncultured Bacteroidota bacterium
TGCATCGTCGATTTTTAATAATGTTGTTATGAAAAAGAGTTTGTTTTTTATCTTTTCTGTTCTTGCTATGGTCTCGGCTAGGGGACAGGTTCAGTACCATGTGGCGGACGTGCAGGTGATGTACGACGTGATGCGCCGCATGCCCAATCTCACGGGCGAGTTACTCTTCCGCAACGGCCACAGCGCCTTCTCGGCGGAAATCAACGCTTTCCCCAAGTTTTACAAGTATTCATATAACCAGGATAACCCGGAATCCAACTTCGAAGCGAGGCTTTCCTATACCTATTTCTTCCGCGAGGGGATGAAGGGGTGGGGTATCCACGCCGGTTGGGACGGTGCTTTCTATCAGGCCGGACTTCATGTTGTGAACCCCACCTATAGTAGTTTTTTCCATGAGCTGGAGGACTTCTATTTCATCGGCCCGGAATACATGTACAGCAACAGCCGTGGAACGACGATCGAATACCGCCTCCTGTTGGGATACAATCTCATCTATGCCTGCCCGATGGCCAAGTTCAAATTCCTGTGGGATGTCCCCGACCTCTTTGGTCTGACGGGTTTGTCGTTCATGGGCCACTATACGTTGTCGCTCGGCTCGTACTATGAGTTTCCTGGCGACAAGAAAGATGCTCCGTGGGCCTCGCAGGGCGAAATCACCCTCTTCTACAACACCGCCAGTCTTTTCGACGGCCGTGGGGCTGGACACTATCTGGGGCGCGACGGGTTGGGGGTATTCCTCAAACTGCTTTTCACCGACCTCCATCCCTCCGGCTGGCACAGCGGCGAGGACTACGGCGACAACCATGACGGCACCCTCACCCCCTGCATAGGCCTGCGGTACGACTTCTGAGAGAGAAGGAAATAGAAGAAAAAAACTGGCCGGCAAACCTTCTGTCGGGCAGTTTTTTTTGTCTATATTATAAAATATTTGTATATTTGCATTTTCATATTTGGCGTTTTGTGGCGCCTAAGGGTATGATTGTTAGTGGAATGTATAATATGGATAATTAAAATAAATAAATAATAAAAACACAAAAAGATATGACACCTTCACACATTGAACACATCGGCATTGCCGTTACGAATCTCGACGAGGCTATCCGCTATTGGGAAGACGTTATGGGCCTCAAGTGCTACGCCATCGAGGAAGTCAAGGACCAGAAAGTAAAGACCGCCTTCTTCCGCTGCGGCGACGTCAAGATAGAGCTCCTCGAGCCGACCTGCCCCGAGAGCACCATCGCCTCCTTCATCGAGAAGAACGGCGGCAAGGGTGGCATGCACCACATCGCCTTCGCTATGGAGAACACCGACCAGGCCCTCAACGAGGCCAAGGACAAGGGTGTGCGCCTCATCGACCAGCAGAGCCGTCCCGGCGCCGAAGGGCTCCACATCGGCTTCCTGCACCCGAAGAGCACCCTGGGCGTGCTGACCGAGTTCTGCTGCAAATAAGAACCACGACGGATTAACAAATTAACGCATTAACAAATTAACGCATTATATATTATGGCTTTTGAACAGAAGATTAAAGAGCTGCTCGACAAGCGTGGCGAAGCCCGCATGGGTGGAGGCCAGAAAGGCATCGACAAGCAGCATGAGTCGGGCAAACTGACCGCCCGCGAACGTATCGCCCTCCTGCTCGACGAGGGTTCCTTCGAGGAGTTCGACATGTTTGTCACCCATCGTTGCACCAACTTCGACATGCAGAAGAAGTCCTATCTCGGCGACGGCGTTGTCACCGGTTACGGCACCATCAACGGCCGCATGGTGTATGTCTTCGCACAGGACTTCACGGTTCTCGGCGGTTCGCTGAGTGAGACCATGGCCCTGAAGATCTGCAAGATCATGGATCAGGCCATGAAGGTCGGCGCCCCCGTCATCGGACTCAACGACAGCGGCGGAGCCCGCATCCAGGAGGGTATCAACGCCCTTGCCGGATACGCCGAGATTTTCGAGCGCAATATTCTGGCCAGCGGTGTGGTGCCGCAGATCAGCGCCATCTTCGGCCCCTGCGCCGGCGGCTCTGTCTACAGCCCCGCCCTGACCGACTTCATCTTCATGAGCAAGGAGAACAGCTACATGTTCCTCACCGGCCCGAAGGTGGTGAAGACCGTCACGGGCGAGGATGTCACCGTCGACAAGCTCGGCGGCGCTATGGTTCATGCCAGCAAGAGCGGTGTGGCCCACTTCGTCGGCGACACCGAGGAGAGCACCATCCAGACCATCCGCGAGCTGGTGGGCTACATCCCCAGCAACAACTTCGAGGAGGCTCCCATGGTGGCCACCAACGACCCCATCGACCGTCTGGAGGACCACCTGAACACCATCATCCCCGAGAACCCCAACGAGGCCTACGACGTGAAGGACGTCATCAACGCCATCGTCGACGACGGCCAGTTCCTCGAGGTGCATGAGAACTGGGCGAAGAACCTCGTGGTGGGCTTTGCCCACATGGGCGGCATCAGCGTCGGCATCGTCGCCAACCAGCCGAAGGCTATGGCCGGCGTGCTCGACTGCAACTCGAGCCGCAAGGGCGCCCGCTTCGTGCGCTTCTGCGACGCCTTCAATATCCCGCTGGTGACCCTCGTCGACGTGCCCGGCTTCCTGCCCGGTACCGGCCAGGAGTACAACGGCGTCATCAATCACGGTGCCAAGTTCCTCTTCGCCTACGGCGAGGCTACGGTGCCCAAGGTCACCGTCACGCTGCGCAAGAGCTACGGCGGCGCCCACATCGTCATGAGCTGCAAGCAGCTGCGTTCGGACATCAACTACGCCTGGCCCACCGCACAGATCGCCGTCATGGGTGCCAGCGGCGCCACCGAGGTGCTGCATGGCCGCGCCCTGAAGGAGATCACCGACCCCGAGGAGAAGGCCAAGTTCATCGCCGAGAAGGAGAAGGAGTACAACGACCTCTTCGCCAACCCCTACAACGCCGCCAAATACGGCTACATCGACGATGTCATCGAGCCGCGCAACACCCGCTTCCGCGTCATCCGTGCCCTCCAGGCCCTGCAAACCAAGAAGGACAGCCTTCCCATGAAGAAGCATTGCAACCTGCCGCTGTAACCGATTGAAAAAAAGTATTATTAACCAATAAAAAACATCAAAAAACAATGAAGAAAGTTCTGTTTACCGCTTTTGCCGCTATGGCCATGTTCGCCATGACCGCCTGCAACAACCAGCCCGCCGAGGCCACCGAGGACACCACCGCCCAGGTTGAGGCCACCGAGTGCGACCACCATTGCGCTATGGACAGCACCGCCCACGAGGGTTGCTGCGCCGAGATGGCTGCCGCCGAAGGCCAAGCCTGCGAGAAGAAGTGCGAGAAGGCCGAGGGTCAGGAGTGCTGCAAGAAGGCTTGCGACAAGAAGTGCGACAAAGCCGAAGGCAAAGAGTGCGAGCACAAATGCCAGAAGTAATCGGGTAGACGGGTTATTGGTTATGGGATACGGACACCCCTTGTCTGCCCGCCATAACCAGTAACCCCCCAAACCCCCTAACCATTTTTTTGATGTTTACAATTCAACAAAGAACAATGAGTACCATTAATAAAATGCTGTTAGCAGGTCTGTTCTGCTTCGCCATGCTCACCGCTACGGCCCAGGGACAGGAGCAGCATGCCGGCCCCGCCCCCGACGCTGTGGCCGGAGCCACCGCCCCTGCCGAACCTCGCCCCGAGCAGCAGCCCCACGAGGGTTGCATGATGCACGGGATGGTTCCTTCGGTGGACTTCCAGAGCGTGAAGATCTGCTTCGCACCCCAGATGGGTGCTTTCATTGCTATCGACAGTATCGAATGCTGCGTCCACGTCGTCAAGATGGTGGGCGAGAAACTCGACACGGTGGCTAGCTATCAAACCGACAATATCCATAAGCGTCACGACCTGAAGAACATCCTTCGTCCGGTCAGCGTGGGCGCCATGGGCAAATACATCGTTGTGCTGGCATCCGCCATCAACGACAGCGCCTATGTGGGAATCTTCGACCAGGAGATGAACCTTGTGGCCCGCCGCGATTTCCGCAGCCCCATGTATGCCATGCACTTCGAGCACGGCCAGATGTTCGTCGTGGGTCGCAACACCTTGGGATATGACATCAATGTCATTTCGCTGCATGGTGGCTTGGAGAACTTCGCCAATGGCGAGGCGCTGACGCACCACTATCGCGTCTTCAAGCAGAGCGAGAAGATCAAGAACTCCGACCCCATCGGTGTCGGCTTGGCCGCTGTGGCCATCGCTGTGGTGTTCCTCGCCCTCATCTGCATCGCCCTCATCCTGCAGGGTAGCGGCAAGCTGATGCGCGGCTTGGGAGAAGACAAGAAGAAGAACGAGGCTCCCAAGAAGGCCCCGATCGGAGCCGTTGCCTCCGGCACGCGCGACGACGAGGTGATGGCTGCCATCGCCGCCGCCATCCACCTCTACAACGACGAGCTGCACGACGAGGAGGATACCGTCATCACCATCCAGAAGGTGGAGCGCGAGTGGACTCCCTGGAACGCCAAGTTCTATAATATGAATCAATATTTTAATAACAGAAAGTAGCAATGAAAAATTACAAGCTCAAGATAAACGGCACCGACTATAATGTGGACATCAACGAGGTCGAGGGCCAGGAAATAAAGCTCAACGTCAACGGCACCGACTATGTGGTTACCGTCGATCAGGAAATCAAGCAGCAGCGCAAGCCTGTGGCTCGTCCCGTGGCCGCCGCTCCGTCGCAGGTGGCTCCCGCCGCCGGTGGCGCCGTGCAGAAGAGTAACGCTCCCGCCGCCGGCAACAAGGTGACCACCCCGCTGCCTGGCACCATCCTCGATGTCTTTGTCAATGTGGGCGACACCGTGAAGAGTGGCCAAACCGTCGTGCTCCTCGAGGCCATGAAGATGGAAAACAACATCGAGGCCGACTGCGACGGCACCGTCAAGGAAGTCAAGGTCCGCAAGGGCGACAGCGTCCTGGAAGGCGATGTGTTGGTTGTTATTGGATAATAAACAGTTGTAGTTATCAGTTTAAGTTATAAGCATACGCAAGAACTTAAAACTAAAACTAAAAACTAAAACTTATAGAAAATGATTAGTTTAGCAACAGGTGGCTTCATGGAGTTCATGTCGACGCAGCTGGTCCAGTTTCTGGAATACACCGGTTTCGCCAATGTGACCTGGGGCCATATAGCCATGATTTTGATCGGCTTGGTGTTCATCTTCCTGGGCATCAAGTACGAGTTTGAACCTCTTCTGCTGGTGCCTATCGGATTCGGTATGCTCATCGGCAACATCCCGTTCTATCCCGGATTGAAGATTGGCATCTACGAGCAAGGCTCGGTGCTCAACATCCTCTATCACGGTGTGCAGAACGGCTGGTATCCACCGCTAATCTTCCTGGGTATCGGAGCAATGACCGACTTCTCGGCGTTGCTCTCCAACCCCAAGCTGATGCTTATCGGTGCTGCTGCCCAGGTGGGTATCTTCGCTGCCTATATGGGAGCTCTGGCCCTGGGCTTCATGCCCAACGAGGCTGGCGCCATTGGTATCATCGGCGGTGCCGACGGTCCCACGGCCATCTTCATCTCCAGCCAGTTGGCTCCCGACCTGATGGGTGCCATCGCTGTGTCGGCCTATTCCTATATGGCTCTCGTGCCGGTAATCCAGCCGCCCATCATGCGCCTGCTGACCACCCATAAGGAGCGCACCATCCGCATGAAACCTCCGCGTCAGGTCTCCAAGCTGGAGAAGATCACCTTCCCCATCATTGGTCTTCTGTTCTGCGCCTTCATCGTGCCGAGCGGTCTGCCCCTGTTGGGTATGCTCTTCTTCGGCAACCTGCTGAAAGAGTGCGGCGTCACCAAGCGCCTCAGCGAGGTGGCCTCCAACGCCATCGTCAACATCTGCACGCTGCTCATCGGCATCACCGTGGGTGCTTCTACCCAGGCCTCGGTGTTCCTGAGTGGCAAGAGCGTGATGATCTTCGGCCTCGGTGCCGGCAGCTTCATTGTGGCCACCTTCTTCGGTGTGCTCTTTGTGAAGGGCATGAACCTCTTCCTGAAGGAAGGCAACAAGATCAACCCCCTCATCGGCAACTCCGGTGTCAGCGCTGTGCCCGATGCCGCCCGTGTGTCGAACAATGTGGGATTGGAGTACGACAAGACCAACTACCTCCTGCAGCACGCCATGGGTCCCAATGTGGCTGGAGTTGTGGGAAGTGCTGTGGCCGCCGGTATTCTGCTGGCATTCCTGCACTAAGCAGAATACGTATAAAAACAAAAAGGTCCACCGCCGAAGCGGTGGACTTTTTTTTATGTGGTTTTAGTATTCAGAAGCCGTAGGCTTTTCTTTTATTCTGCCCAGCGGATGTAGTCGGATTTGCGGGGTAGGGGAGCGGGAATCTCTTTGGCGGGATAGCCGAGGACGAGATGGTCGATACCTTCGTAGTCGCCTTCGATGCCGAGTTCCTTGAGGATCTGTTTGCCTTCAGGACTGTCGAATTCCTCTTTCGCGCGGTGGATCCAGCAGGAGGCGAGACCTACGGCATGGGCGGCATTGGCCAGGTTGGTCATCACGGCGCAACCGTCGTAGAGGTAGGTGGGGATGGTGCGGTCGGCCAGCACGAGGAGTACCACAGGGGCGCCATAGAAGGGGTCGAAACCGTCGGGTGCGGGTTCGCTGCCGCGAGCCACTTTCAGTCGGTTCCAGATGTCGGCGTTCATCTTCGACAGTCGGTTGCGCAAAAGGGGATTGGTGATGGCCACGATGAGTGGGGATTGCTTGCCGTGACCGGTAGGGGCCCAAGTGCCGGCTTCACATACGGCGGCAATGAGATTGCGGTCGGGCATCTGGGAAAGGAAAGCGCGGCAACTGCGCCGCGCTTTCATATTGTCGAGAGCTTGTGAGATCATTTGTCGATGGTTTTCACGAGGTTGATGACAGCGGGGGTGGAGTTGTTCACCTGCGTGGGGGTACTGTTCTGGTTGATGTTGCCCAGCTGTTGTGCACCCAGGAGGGCGTTGACAAAGTTGCCGGCGTTCTGATTGGTGATGAGGCCGGCGGAGCTGAGGATAAGGCCGGAAGTGAAAGCATTGCGATAGGAGGAGTTGTCCTTGTTCTGGCGCAGCTGGGTGTAGGCGGTGGCGAGGGCAAGGGCGTTGGTGAGGTTGGAGGCGTTGGTGAGGTCGATGGTGCCGGTGGATTTGTAGCTACGGTAGAGGCCGAGGACGGCGGAGCCGCAGGTCTGGCCGAGGGACTGGGCAACGGTGTTATTGGCGCCGGCGCCGAGCATGCTGCAGGAGGCCATAGCAAGGGTGGCGACGCAGACGAAAAAGATTGCTAAACGTTTCATGTTGTGTGGTTTTTATTGATTAAACATTTTCATTCAAACTGCAAAAATACACATTTTTTTTCAATATGGCAATTTTTTTCTATTCCTGTTATGGAGAATGACGAAAAAGAACAAGGCGGCGGAAAGATTGTCTGTCTTTCCGCCGCAAGTAGGGAAGGTCTCATTTTCATTTCCCGTGAAGGGAGGAGGTCAGGCCTCGACGGGATCGGGGTGGAGTTCGGCGTCGAGGGCGCGGGAGGTCTCGCCCTTGTCGATGTTGAAGAAGACGTGGTCGTCGTCGGCGGTGATTTTGATGGTGTCGCCGGGGAGGATGTCGGCCTTGATGATTTCGTCGGCGAGGTCGTCCTCAACATAGCGCTGGATGGCGCGACGGAGGGGGCGAGCGCCGTAGTTCTCGTCCCAACCCTTGGCGACGATGAAGTCCTTGGCCTTTTCGTCCATGTCGACTTCGAAGCCCATTTTGCGGATGCGGGAGAAGAGGCCCCGGAGTTCGATGTCGATGATTTTGTGTATTTCTTCGCGATGGAGGGAGTTGAAATAGATGATGTCGTCGATACGGTTGATGAATTCGGGGGCGAATGTTTTCTTGAGGCTTTTTTCGATAACGTCGCGTTGGAGTTGGGATTTTTCGGCCTCGCGAGCGGAGGTGTTGAAGCCTACGCCAGTGCCGAAGTCCTTGAGCTGGCGGGAGCCGATGTTGGAGGTCATGATGACGATGGTGTTGCGGAAGTCGACCTTGCGGCCGATGCCATCGGTGAGCTGGCCGTCGTCGAGGACCTGGAGGAGGACATTGAAGACGTCGGGGTGTGCTTTCTCGATCTCGTCGAGGAGCACGATGGAGTAGGGTTTGCGCCGGACGCGCTCGGTGAGTTGGCCGCCCTCCTCGTAGCCGACGTATCCCGGAGGCGCTCCGATGAGGCGGCTGACGGCGAATTTCTCCATGTACTCGCTCATGTCGATGCGGATCATGGCGGATTCGCTGTCGAAGAGGTATTTGGCCAATATCTTGGTGAGGTAGGTCTTGCCGACGCCTGTGGGGCCGAGGAAGAGGAAGGAGCCGATGGGGCGGTTGGGGTCTTTGAGACCGGCGCGGTTGCGGCGGATGGCTTTGGCAATCTGGGCAATGGCCTGGTCTTGTCCGACAACGGAGCCTTTGAGTTCGGACTCGATGGAGAGGAGACGGTTGCTTTCGCTTTCGGCGATGCGTTCGAGGGGTACGCCGGTCATCATGGCAACGACGGCGGCGACGTCCTGGTCGGTGACCTGGACCTTGCGCTCGCGCTGGTCGGCATCCCATTGGCGTTTGAGGTCGGAGAGTTTGCCTTCGAGGTCGCGCTCCTGGTCGCGGAGTTCGGCGGCTTCGGAGTAGCGCTTGGAGGCGAGAACTTCTTTTTTGTGGGATTGGATGCGCGCCACTTCCTGTTCGAGGTTGACGATTTCGGGTGGGACCTGCATGTTGGCGATGTGGACGCGAGCGCCAGCCTCGTCGAGGGCGTCGATGGCCTTGTCGGGCTGGAGGCGGTCGGAGACGTAGCGCTCGGTGAGGTCGACACAGGCCTTGAGAGCGGCGGGGGTGTAGACGACGAGGTGGTGATCTTCGTATTTGTCCTTGATGTTCTGGAGGATGTCCATCGTTTGTTCCGGGGAGGCGGGTTCGACGAGGACTTTCTGGAACCGGCGTTCGAGGGCGGTGTCTTTCTCGATGTACTGGCGGTATTCGTCGAGAGTGGTGGTGCCGATGCACTGGATGACGCCGCGTGCGAGAGCGGGTTTGAACATGTTGCTGGCGTCGAGGGAGCCGCTGGCGGAGCCTGCTCCGACAATGGTATGTATTTCGTCGATGAAGATGATGATGTGAGGGTTTTGCTCGAGTTCGTTGATGATGGCTTTCATGCGCTCTTCGAATTGGCCGCGATATTTGGTGCCGGCAACGAGGGAAGCGAGATCGAGGCTGAGGAGGCGTTTGCCGTAGAGGGTGCGAGGAACGCGACCTTCGGCGATGCGTATGGCGAGACCTTCGGCGATGGCGCTCTTGCCGACGCCGCTTTCGCCGATGAGGATGGGGTTGTTTTTTTTGCGACGGGAGAGGATTTGAGCAATGCGGTCCATCTCCTTCTGCCGACCGACGATGGGGTCGAGCTTGCCGTCGAGAGCGAGCTGAGTGAGGTCGCGCCCGAAGTTTTCGAGAGCGGGGGTCTTGCTTTTGCCGGAAGAGGGCTGCTGCTTGCCGCTTTCGACGATGGGGTCAGCGAAAGCGTCGTCGTTGTCGTCGTCGGAGGTCTGACTTGAGAAATCGGGCATGCGACCGGGCTCGAGGCCGCTATCGGAGCGCACGAGCTTGGCAAAACGGTCGTAGTCGACGCCGGCTTTGAGGAGGAGGTTGGCGACGAGGTTGTCGTTTTCCTGCAGCATGGCGAGGACAAGGTGCTCGGTGCGGATTTCGGAGGATTTGAGTTTGATGCTTTCGAGGTAGCTGAGTCGGAGGACCTTTTCTGTCTGACGCAGCATGGGGATTTCGCTGTCTTCTGCGTAG
The DNA here is from genome assembly GCA_902775135.1 of uncultured Bacteroidota bacterium. Classification (GTDB taxonomy): domain Bacteria; phylum Bacteroidota; class Bacteroidia; order Bacteroidales; family P3; genus Colimorpha. Next base: position 9,858 of record CACYKY010000007.1, read on the forward strand.
CGGATGTCGGCGTTGGCCTGTGAGACCTGGTTTTCGAGACGTTCGCGCAGCGCGGCGGTGTTGACGCCGAGGGTGGATAGCATGGTCATGGCCGAGCATTCTGGGAGACGGGCCATGCCGAGAAAGAGGTGTTCGACTCCGATGCCACCGTTTTTGAGGCGGATGGCCTCGTCGCGGGAGAAAGCAACGGCTTTCTTTGTGTTTTCGCTAAGGTTTGCTTCCATTGTATATTATTCCTTATTTTGGAAAAACCGTCCCACTGGGGGAGTGGTGTTTTTCGTGGTGCAAAATTACTACAAATATTTCTATTGCAAGTTTGGTGCCAAAGATTATTATCAACAAGGGGGTGTGGAAAACGGAAATTGAAAATTGAAAATTGAAAGGTGAAAATTGAAATGGGGACGGGGCAGGGGGAATTGTTGATAAAAAAAAGAGGGTTTATTTGTTTGGAATGAAAAAAAAATCGTATCTTTGTTTTTTAAGGTTCAGCACCGCTGAATGAATAATTAATTAGAAAACAATAATATATAATAATAAAGAACGACTGATGGTTTCTGAAAACGAAAAAATCACTAGGGTTGATATTGAGACCACGATGAAAACGGCCTATATCGACTATGCGATGTCGGTCATTGTGGCGAGGGCGCTACCCGATGTGCGCGACGGCTTCAAGCCCGTGCACCGCCGCATCCTCTATTCAATGAACGAGAACGGCATCCTCTACAACACTCCTACCAAGAAGTCGGCGCGTATAGTCGGCGACGTGATGGGTAAGTACCACCCTCATGGCGATTCGAGCATTTACGGAGCTTTGGTGCGACTGGCACAAGACTGGTCGATGCGCTACACGCTGGTGGACGGCCAGGGAAACTTTGGCTCCATCGACGGCGATTCGCCTGCCGCCATGCGATACACCGAGGCGCGACTGAAACAGATCAGCAATGAATTGGTGGCGGACATAGACAAGAACACCGTGGACATGGTGCCCACATACGACAACGAGGGCGAGGAGCCTTCGGTGTTGCCCGCCAAGATACCGAACCTGCTGGTGAACGGCTCGAACGGTATTGCCGTGGGTATGGCCACGAACATGCCGACGCACAACCTCAGCGAGGTCCTCGAGGGCTGCATAGCCTATATCGACCGGGGAAAGTGGAAAGCTGAGTCTGGCAAATGGGAATCGGAAATCACCATCGATGAACTGATGCAGTATATCAAGGCTCCCGACTTCCCGCTGGGCGGCATCATCTATGGCTACAACGGCGTCAAAGAGGCATACAACACAGGCCGAGGCAGCATTATCATCCGTGCCATCACCGAAATCGAGGAGGATGCGAAAGGCCGCAACATGATTGTGGCGTCGACCATCCCCTATGGTGTCAACAAGTCCGAGATGATCAAGAAGACCGCGGAGTTGGTAAAGGCCGGCAAAATTGAAGGCATCACCGACATTCGCGACGAGAGCGACAAGGATGGCATCCGTGTGGTGTATATGCTTCGCCACGATGTGGTCCCCAACGTCATACTGAACAAGTTGTTCCAATTCACCGAACTGCAGAGCAGCTTTGCCGTGAACAACATCGCCTTGGTGCACGGACGTCCACAACTGTTGAATCTCAAGCAATTGATTCAGTATTTTGTTGAACACCGCGAAGAGGTGGTCACCCGCCGCACCCAGTTCGAGATGGACGAGGCCATGAAACGTGCCCACATCCTCGAAGGTCTGCTCCGTGCTATCGACATCATCGATGAAATTGTGGCTCTCATCAAGGCCAGCAAGAATCCCGAGGATGCGCGACAGGGACTGATGGACAAGTTTGGATTCAGCGACCCGCAGAGCCGCGCCATCGTCGACATGCGCCTCGCACAGCTAACCGGTCTGAACCACCAGAAACTGCAGGACGAATACGACGAGAAGCTACGCTTCATCGAGCGCTGCAAAGAGATTCTCGGTGACCACAACGTGCTGATGAGCGTCATCAAAGGCGAATTTGTCGAACTGAAAGAGAAATATGGCGACGAACGTCGTACCATTATTAAATACGATGCAGCCGGTTTCCGCATCGAGGACACCATCCCCGACGAGCAGGTGGTTATCACCATCTCGCACAAGGGCTACATCAAGCGCACGCCCCTCACCGAATACCGTACGCAGAGTCGCGGCGGTGTTGGTTCGAAAGGCAGCGCCGTACGTTCTGAAGACTTCGTGGAGCACATTTTCACCTGCACCAACCACAACTACTTGCTCTTCTTTACCGAAAAGGGACGTTGCTATTGGATGCGTGCCTTTGAAGTGCCTGAGGGCGAGCGTAACACCAAGGGCCGCCCGATACTGAACGTCATCAACATCGAGCCCGATGACAAGGTGAAGGCTTATGTTAACGTGGAAAGTCTGAGTGACAGCGAATATGTGGGCAACCACTACATAGTGATGTGCACGAAGAACGGTATCGTCAAGAAGACGCCGCTGGAGGCCTACTCGCGTCCGCGTACCAATGGCATCATAGCCATCGGCATCCGCGAGGGCGACGAGCTGCTCACCGCCTGCTTGACCGATGGCGAGAGCTACATGCTCATCGCCTCGAAGAAGGGCAAGGTGATGATATGTCCCGAGAAGGAGTTCCGCGCCATGGGACGTGGTGCATCGGGCGTGAAGGGTATGGAATTGGACGGCGACGACGATGCCGCCATCGAGATGCTCTGCCTGCCCAGCGAGGAAGAGAACCTGCTGGTGGTCACCGAGCACGGCTACGGCAAGCGTTCGGCCCTGAAGGACTACCGCGCCACCGTCCACCGTGGCGGCAAGGGCGTGAAGGCCATGCAGATCACAGAGAAGACAGGCCCGCTGGTGGCTGTGACCAATGTCACCGACGACCACGACCTGATGATTATCAACCGCAGTGGCATCACCATCCGCATGAAAGTGGCCGACCTGCGAGTCCTCGGACGTGCCACACAAGGTGTGAAACTCATCGACCTGCGCGGCAAAGACTACATAGCCTCCATCACCAAGGTTCCTACCGACAACGAGGAGGAGCAGGAACAGGCCGAAGGTACAAACGAAGAAATTATTGTAACGGAAAGCAATAATTCCGAAGAAACCGATACTAATAATCAAAACGAAGAATAAAACACCAAAAACGATATCAATATGAAAATGAAGAAAATCGTCATGACCGCTGCCCTCGCCGCCTTTACTATGGCTGCGAGCGCCCAATCCCTGAACGTTTCGAGCGCTTTCCAGGATATGCGCAAGGGATACCTGAACAAAGCAAAGGCTGAAATCGATGCAGCCTGCCTCCACGAGAGTACGAAGGACGACGCCAAGACATGGTGCTACAAAGCCCTCATATACTCGCAGATAGGTGACGATGCCCAGGCTAAGAAACCCAAATACAAGAACCTTGCCCCCGACTGGGCCGAGCAGGCCTACACGGCAGCTTTGGAGTGCAAACGTCTGGACACCAAGCAGGAATTTGCCCAGCAGGTGAACGAGGTGTTCAGCTACGTCGGCAACGAGTACTACAAGCAGGCCACCACGGCCTACGAGAACAAGGATTATACTAAAGCCATCGAGCTGGCGGAGAAGTCTGTCACCAGCTTCAACAACTCCGGCAAGAGCCAGTTCGCCCTCGATGCCACCTACATCGCCGGCCTGAGCTCTGTGGCTACCCACGACACCACCAACATTAAGAAGTACTTCAATGCGATGGTACGCAAACGCACCAGTATCAACTATGTCTACGTGACCCTCTTCAGCATCAGCAATGCCGAGAAAGACAATGCCCAAGCCATGAAGGTCGCCACGAACTATGTGAAGAACTGCAAGGATGACTACAAGGCCTATCTGCTCCGCGCCACGGGATATCTGCTCGACAGCAATGTTGAGAAAGGCAAAGAGGACATCAATACCGCCCTCGACATGACCAAGGACTCGGTCAACCTTTATCCCGATGTGCTGGTTCAGGCAGGAGACCTGCTGAGCGGCGAAGGTGTGGCCGACTATGAGGGTGCCGAAGCCAAATACAGCCAGTCGCTGATGCTAAAACCCAACCAGTTCGGTGCCAACTTCGGTATGGGCAAGATGGTCTACAACCGCGCTGCCGACAAGACCAATGCCGCCAACGCCATTGACCCCTTCGCCGCCGACTACGACGACGAGAAGGCTGCTCTCTATGAGAAACTCTCCGCCGAAGCTAAGACATACTACGGCCAATCCATCGTCTACCTGGAGAAGGCTGTGGCCTATATCGACGGCCTTCCCGAGGGTGAGTTCAAGAACGCCCAGCGTCCCAACTTGATCAATGTGCTTGTCGCTCTCGGCACTGCCTACGCCCATGTGGATCGCGCCACCGATGCCGACGCCGCCAAAGCTCGTGTCGACCAGCTGATGAAGTAAAAGAAAAACGTGCCCGGTGCACAATAAAAAAACCGTTTCATTGTTATTTAGAGCAATGAAACGGTTTGTTTTTTATATAGTGCTGACGCTTTTGCCGTTGATGGCAGTAGGGCAGGGGGTAATTGAAGGTGTGGTGACAGATGCCAAAACGGGTCAGCCGCTGGAATATGTCAACGTGGGCATTCCCGGCCTTGGTATAGGCACTACCACCAATGCCAAAGGATTCTACCGCCTGCAGCTGAAAGGCGACGACAGCATCACAGTACATTTTTCATATACGGGCTACGAGACGGAGCGCCATCGGGTGCGCCGCAATGTGCGTACGGAACTTGATGTGGCCTTGAAGCCGACGGCCACAAATCTGCAGGAGGTGGTCATCAGCGAGGATGTTAATCGGCAGACAACCTTCACGGGAGTTGATGTGCAGCATCTGGAGAGCGTCGTCGGACCTACCGGCGGAGTGGAGGGAGTCATCAAATTGTTGCCCGATGTGCAGTCGAACAACGAACTCAGCAGCCAATACTCTGTCCGCGGCGGCTCTTTCGACGAAAACTTGGTGTATATTAACGGCATCGAAGTCTTCCGACCCATGCTTATCCGTAGTGGCCAGCAGGAAGGCATGAGCATCATCAACTCTGACATGGTGAGCAGTGTGCGCTTTTCGCCGGGAGGCTTCGACGCTGGCTATGGCGACAAACTCTCGTCGGTGCTTGCCATTGGCTATCACTCTGGGGCTGTGAACGGAGACTTTGAAGGCTCGGCCAGTGTAAGCTTGCTGGGGGCGTCGGCCACAGTGGCCGGCCATGTGGGCAAAAAGTTTGACTACAACATCGGACTTCGTCACCATAACAATCAATATGTTCTGGGTAGCATGGATACCCGAGGCAGCTACACCACCAGCTACACCGACCTGCAGGCCTGGTTGACCTACCATGTGAACAAAAACCTCGACCTCGGGCTACTGGCTTTGGCCACACACAACGTCTACGGTCTTGTGCCCGAGAGCCGCACCACCGCCTTCGGCAGCGCCTTGCAGCCTGGCATGGAGATAGATATCTATTTCGACGGACAGGAGCAGGACCGTTACAACACCCTCCTCGGCGCCTTGTCGGCCCGCTGGCAACCCAACACAGAATGGGTTGTCACCCCCAGTATTTCGGTGCAGCATATTAACGAGAGCGAGCGCTACGACGTGCAGAGCCAGTATTGGCTCTACCAGATTGAGACCGGTGAGAGCACCGACGACACCACTCGTTTCAACCGCGGCGTCGGCACCTTCCTTGAGCATGCCCGCAACCGCCTGACTACCGATATCGCCACCTTCGACCTCTCGGCCATACGCCATGCGCGTCGGGGCAATTGGGATATGGGATTGTCACTTCAGCTGGAACAAATCGACGACCATCTGCGCGAATGGAAATGGGTGGACTCCTCCGGATACACGCTTCCCACCACCATCCTGCCGTTCGGAGACAGCACCAACTATCCCGTCAGCCCCATCTTGCAACTCTATGCCAACGGTGCCAATAAGATGCAGACAGTGCGAGGTACGGCCCATGTACAACGCGAACTGAACTTCTACACTCGTCGAGGCAGCGACATCAGAGTGCTTCTCGGCCTTCGCGGACACGTCTACGGTAGCACCTTTGAGACAAAAGACTCCTCCGTTAGCTTTGGCCCCCGTTGGATTTTCAGCCCTAGGGCCAGCGTCAACTACAAGCCACAGATGAAGCAGGACATGCTTTTCCGTATAGCCGCCGGCATCTATCGTCAAGCACCTTTCTATCGCGAATACCGCCGCGATGACGGAACGCTATGTTCTGGAGCAATGCCCCAGACATCCTACCAGCTCACCGGCACCGCCGACTGGCGCTTCCGCCTATTGGACAAGCCATTCACCCTCACCGCCGACCTCTATGGCAAGTATCTTACAGGTCTCATACCCTATTCTGTTGACAACCTCCGCTTGCGCTACATGCCCGACAAAACAGCCGTCGGCTATGTCGTTGGATTGAGTCTCAGATTGAATGCGGAACTTGTCGAGGGGCTTGAGTCGTGGGCCAGCCTCTCACTCATGCAGACACAAGAGGACATCGAAGGCGACGGCTTAGGGTGGCTCGCTCGCCCCACCGACCAACGCTTCTCCATCAAACTCTTCCTGCAAGACCATGTGCCCGATATGCCTTGGTGGTTCATGAGCCTCAACCTTGTCTATGCTAGCGGTACCCCCATCGCCATACCCTTTGGCAACAACGCTGACAACCAGCTCCGGCTGCCGTCATACTATCGTATCGACTGGGGCAACACCGTGCATCTGGCTTACTTCGACAAACTTTCGAAGATGAAGCTCTTCCGCTATGTGAAAGACATCCAGGTGGGTGTCGACGTATTCAATCTCTTCAATTTCCACAATGTTGTCTCATACCTTTGGGTGGCCGACATAGACAACCTGCCGCGCCGTGTACCCAACTATCTGACGGCCAGGCAACTCAATGTTAAATTAACGGTTCTTTTCTAATGATATCCATTCCCCCGACCGATGATCTACGGCCTCGTTGCCACCGTCTTGCCAATGGCCGCAATCTGTACTGTTTCCCCTCCGAAAGCACCGAGCTGGTGAAACTCGATTTCGTCTCAGAGTCAGGCTCGGCATATCAGAAACAGAGCCTCTGCGCTGCTGCCGCCAACCGTCTCTACACCGTAGCAGGAGGGAATATGTCGTCGGCTGCTGTATCCGAGTTCTTCGACTTTCGCGGCATCATTGTCGACAGCAACAACAATGCCACCCATTGCTCTACAAGCTTCTATACCCTGAGACGTCACCTGGAAGAGTTCCTGCCTGTACTGGATGACCTGGTGCACAATCCCACATTTCCGGAGGAGGATTTCGAAATCCATCGTCGCGACCGCAAACAGAAGATTGCGGCCGCGCAGTTGAGGTCTTCCGATATGGCTCGTCGCCTTTTCTACTCTGCACTCTTTGGCCCCAGTCATCCGCTTGGACGTTATGCCGTGCCCGACGATGCCGACCGCCTGAGTCTGGAAGCCGTAAAACAGCATTATGCCGAGCGTCATCGCGCCGGCGACCTCACCATTGTGCTCAGCGGTCATGTCGACGACAAGCTCCTCGCGGCTATCGACGACCGTTTCGGACACGATATCCCGAGTGCCAACTTGTATCGAGTCAGTCTCGCTGCGTCCTCTGTGCCCGATCCTGCTCGATGCGATATGCCCATCGCCGGTTCCGTTCAGGCCACAGTGCGCGTGGGCAGGCTGCTCACCCTGACGTGGGACGACCCCGATTATGCCAAACTCATGATTCTTGTCACCATCCTCGGTGGATATTTCGGCTCGCGCTTGATGAGCAACCTTCGTGAGGACAAGGGCTACACATACGGAATCTATGCCCGCACACAGATCTATCGCGGCGCTATCGTCTTCTACACCTCCGCCGATGTGGCTGGCAATGCTGTCGAAACTGCTGAGAAGGAAATCTTATTTGAACTGCAACGTCTTGTCGACGAACCCGTTCCCGAAGAGGAGCTGGCACTTGTCCGCACTGTCCTCGCAGGCGATTTCCTCCGCTCGGTGGACGGCATCTTCGAACGATCGGTACGATTCATCGACATGTGGGGCACCGATGTCACCGAGCGCCTCACCGACAATCTCCGTCTCGCCCTCGAGACCACCACTCCCGCCGACCTCCAGCGTCTCGCAGTCACCCATCTTGCCCCCTCCATGATGACCGTCTGCCGCGCGGGCAACCTGTAACATTTCGTCATCCACCTTCATGTGGGTATCACCAAACAGATTTGTGTTTTTATCAGTCGGCTATTATAAAAAACACAGCCCGTACTTTTCGATACGGGCTGTTGCAGTGTAAAAGTGCAACCTGGCGGGTTACTCTTTGGGTTGGTTTTTCTTGCGCTCGTTGTTGATGGTAATCACCATAGCAGCAGTTTCGAACACCATCATGGTGGCGAAACCAATGCAGAAAGCAATGGCAAAAGGCTTGGCGTGGGCCGTGTGGGTGAAGAGATAGACGGCGAAGAAGGCAAGGTGGACAAAGAGGATGGCGACCGTAGATGCCAGGAAGATTTGCACGAAGCGTCGGGGCGACTGATACATGCTCTTGAGGACGATATAGTGCTGCAAGCCGGTGACGATGGCAAAATAGAGTGCCAGAATCGGCATGACAGTCAGGAAAGCCTGAGGAGCGGTCCACATAACCACAAAGGAAGCCAATGCCAGCAGCAAGGCTATGGCTACGAGGGCAATATAATAACGTTTCATCACTCGGCGAACTTCATGGTTTCCTTGGTGGTGAATTTCTCGCAGTAGTGGCAGCGGAGCTTGAGGTTTTCCTTGTCGACAATGTCGAACTTGGTGGGAACAACTTCGGCGTTGGTGATGCACTTGGGGTTGGCGCAACGGACAAAGTTCTCGATGTGGTCGGGAATTTCGGCCTTGAATTTCTTCACAACCTTATAGTCCTCAATGTCGATAATGGAGGCAAAAGGAGCCACAAGGGCTATCTTGCTGATTTCCTCCTTGGTGAAGTGTTTGTTTTTGATTTTGATGATGCCCTTGCGGCCAAGCTTCTCACTGCTGAGGTAGTTGCCGATGAGCACTTCGTCTTTATATTTCTCAAGGCCAAGGATGCGGATGACCTGGTAGACCGATTCGGTGGCTATGTGGTCAATGACGGTGCCGTTTTCGATGGCACTGACGACCATTTCTTTCTTGTTTTCCATTGTTCTCTGTTTTTCGTTATTACGTTATAACGTTATTACGATATTGCTATAATATTATCTGACACCCAGAATGGCTGCCATGAGTGCCTGACGGACATAGACGCCGTTTTGGGCCTGCTGGAAGTAGTAGGCATAGGGCGTGGAGTCGACGTCGGTGGTAATCTCGTTGACACGGGGCAGGGGATGGAGGATGCGCATATTGTCCTTGCAACCCTTGAGCATGTCGGCCGTGAGGATGCAGCTGTCTTTGACGCGCTCGTACTCCATGGGATCCGGGAAGCGCTCGCGCTGCACACGGGTCATGTAGATGATGTCGGCAGTGGGGATGATGTCTTTGATTTCGGTATACTGATAGTATTTCAATCCGGCGTTCTTGATGCTCATCTTGACGCTGCTGGGGAGTTTGAGCTCCTGAGGCGAGACGAGGTGGAATGTGGCATTGAAATTGCACATGGCCTGGACAAGGGAATGCACGGTGCGACCGTATTTGAGGTCGCCAACCATTGCGATGTTGAGGTTTTCAAGGGTACCCTGGGTTTTGCGGATACTGTAGAGGTCAAGCATGCATTGCGTGGGGTGCTGGTTTGCACCGTCGCCGGCATTGATGACGGGCACCGAGGCTACCTCGGAGGCGTAGCGCGAAGAACCCTCTTTGGGGTTGCGCATGACGATGAGGTCGCTGTACGAGGAGACCATGACAATGGTGTCGTGCAGCGATTCACCTTTCTGGACGCTGGTGCCGCCCGGGTCGCTGAAGCCGATGATGCGTGCGCCAAGCTGGTTGGCGGCGCTTTCAAAGCTCAGTCGGGTGCGGGTGGAGGGCTCGAAGAAGAGGGTGGCCACCACCTTGTCGCTGAGGATTTTCTGTTTCGGATTCTTTTCGAATCCTTCGGCAATGTCCAACACCTGTATGTACTCCTCCTTGGAGAAGTCGGTGATGGAGATGAGGTTGCGTCCTTTTAATGTGCTCATAATTATGACGGTATTATGTTGATTTATTATTTGATCCGTTTCAGGCCTTCAAGTGCGGGTTGATAGGTGTTGTTGATGGTCAGCGCATTCTCGAAGTCGGCACGAGCCTTGGCAACATCGCCGCTGAGTTCGTAAGCGCATCCACGATTGACGTATGCCTCCACATACTGGCTGTTGGCTTCGATAGCGTGGGTGAAATACTCGATGGCACGTCCGTAGTCGCGATAGGAGAAAAGCTCTATATAACCCAGGTTGTGCCATGCGTCGGCGCTGGCAGGGTTGAGGTCCAGTATCTGGTGGTAGAGGGTTTCGGCAGGCTCAAGCTCCTGGCGGTCCTGATAGTACATGGCCAGGGCATACATGATGTTGGTGTTGGAGGGGTCGAGGTTGAGGGCGGTGGAGAGATACTCTACAGCCATGGGGTTGTTGACAGAGGCGTATATAACACCCAGTTGCTCGAAAGCAGGACTATAGTCGGGGAATTTGTCGCAAACACGGCGGAAAAGTTGCACGGCGCTGGCAGTATCGCCTTTCTCTTTGTAGATGAATCCTTTCATGAAGAGTGCGGTGCGGTTGTTGGGGTCACGCTCTGTGACTTGCGTAAGGTATTTTTGCGAACGGTCGTAGTCGCGACTGTAAAAGGTGATTTCGCCCAGTTTGAGCAGCACTTCCTGGTTGGTAGGTGCCAGACGCTCGGCTTTTTCGAGGGTGCGGTAGCTCTCCTCAACATTGCCGCCCGCAAAGGCGATATCCGATTTCAGAAGGAGGTACTCCAGATTGTCAGGGTCGCTTTTGAGGGCACGCGTAATATCGAATCCGGCTTCCTGCATGCGCTGCAGATTGAACAGGACACGGGCACGGGCGGCAAGGAGCTCTGCGTTGTCAGGGTCGCGCTCAATATTGATGTCAAGCAGTTGCAGTTTGACGCTGTCGGCCATGTCATCGGTCACTTCGCGTTGGCTGCAGGCAGCGGTCAGCAAGGGCAGCAGGACAAAGAAACAGTATGTATATATATTTTTCATCACTCTATATTACGTAAAAATTGCATTTTTATTGTAGCAATTCGCAAATCATTTTTTCAACAATTGTCAGTTTCTCTTGGTGGAGCACTTGTCGGGCTTGCATCTCGCTGATGGGCAGCGACTTCCATACAAGGCACCAGTATTCTTTTATTTTTCTTATTCGGGCTTGGTCGGTAGGCATTGTGGAAAGAATTTCCTGCACCAGGCGCTCAATGAAGTGTGCGGCGAGACGGAGGTCGTTGCTCGTGTCTCTGTCCGGATCGGCAATGTCGAGGGGAAGGGTGGGGCGGTAGAGCACACCCCGCCCAACCATCAGGTCGGCTACACCCGGGAAGCGCTCTCGAATTCCACGGGCATCGGCTCCAGTGACGATATCGCCATTGTAGACAACAGGGGCTTTGAGCATCGGCAGCACTCGCGCGAAGGTGTCCAAGTCGGGATGCCCGTTGTATTGCTGTCGCCCGAGGCGCGGATGTACCGTGACGCTGGCCAAAGGATAATCATTCAGAACGGGTATGAGCCGGAAGATGTCGTCGGTGCTCTTTAATCCCAGGCGCACCTTGACGCTGAGACGGGGTTTCAGTTGTGGCAAGACATTGTCGAGAATGCTGCGCACTTCGTCGGGATAGGGGAGGATGCCACTGCCTCGATGTTTGGCGGCAACCTTGCGCATGGGACATCCCATGTTCCAGTTCAACTCGCTGTACCCCAATTCATACAGGCGGTTACCTAAAGCAACGAATTCGTCGGGTTCCTTGCCAAGTATTTGCGGAATGACAGGGATGGATCCCACATTGTTTTCGGGCAGCACATCCTCTATCTTGTCCCATGCATCGGCAAGGTTACCATGGGTGAGCGAGAGAAATGGCGATACGGCCAAGGCAATGGCGCCGGGGAAGCATTCTTCATATACGCGACGGAACATCACCTCGGTGAGTCCTTGCATCGGAGCCAGTATCATTCGCTCTCCTTTCCGCCGTTGATTATTTTTGACGGCAGGTCAGGATGCTCCTCGATGAATTCTTTCAGCGAGGAGATCAGTAAATTGCCAGTGGAATAGACGGGTTTGTAGAGCAAGCTGTCGGCTTTGGTTTGGGGCGTAATGAGCTGTTCCTGCTTGTCCAAGAGTACTATGCCGTTAAGTATTACGGCAAGGATGCAAAGCGCTTTGGCCATTCCCAGGGCAGCACCGCTGATTTTGTTGGCAAGGGAGAGATGGGCCGATTTCACCATGCGCTCAATCCCGCGGCCAAGCAGATAGGTCAACACCAATGCTCCAACAAATGTGATGAAGAATGCAATGAGGATGGAGCTCTCGCCGGTAAGACCCAGCAGGGAGGCCACAAGTTGCGAGAGGTGCACCGCCGCCCAGATGCCGGCCACTATGCCGGCCAGCGTTGCGGCCTCACGAATAACTCCTTTTTTCCATCCGAGGAAAACCAGCCAACCAATAGGGATGAACAACAGTATATCCAGTATCGTCATATCTCTCCATATAAAACAAGCGCCCTGCCAGAACCGGCACGGCGCCCTAATAACACATTTCCTTCTCTATCAAAGATAGAAATAAGCAAGCACGTCATATATAACGAAGAACTCATTATTTTGTTTCGTTTTTCTGCAACTTTTTTTCTATCCAGTTGATAAACAGGTTGATTAAAATGCCAACCAAGATGCCGAAAACGGCACCGCAGAGCAAATCTCCGGGATAGTGTTTGCCCAGATAGGCTCTGCTATAGCTTGTCAGCACGGCCCATACTACAAAAACAATGGGCACTATCAAGGCCACGCCTTTCTTCTTTCCCTCCCAGCGGCGGTAGCGAAGGAAAAAGAATGTGGCAATGGCAAAGGCATTGGCGGCATGCGATGAGATGAATCCGTAGAGTCCTCCACATCCTTCACGGAACATATGCACATCAGGCAATGCATGGCACGGACGCAAACGGCAGACGGTATTCTTGAAGAGTTGCACCGAGCCTTGGTCGGCCAAAAGGAAGCACAGGGCAATTCCGGCCAGCACAATCCACCATTTCTTCGGCTCGCGCACAAGGGTGGCACCAACGAATCCTGACACAATAACCACAAGCCAACACCATCGACTGCTCAGCACCCACATCGTCCAATCCATCACGGTACAATGGTGGTGGTTGATGAAATAAAACAGCTGCGTGTCGATATTATTCAATACTTCAATCATCGCTTGTCAACTTTCTGAATATTGCATCTTTAAGTTCTTGTATGTTCTGTCCGCTGACGGCGCTGATGAAGAGGCATTCCACCCCCTTGGGCAGGTGGCGACGGAGCTGTTTCTCCATGTCGGCATCGATCATGTCGCACTTCGTCACGGCCAGGATACGTTGCTTGTCAAGGAGTTCTGGATTGTATTTTTCCAGTTCTCCCAAAAGGATGTGGTATTCTTTGGCAATCTCCAGCTGCTCGCAGCTGACCATAAAGAGCAAGATGGAGTTGCGCTCAATATGGCGCAGGAATCGCAATCCCAATCCCTTGCCTTCGCTGGCACCTTCGATGATGCCGGGTATGTCGGCGATGCAGAACGACTGGTCGTCGCGGTATTTCACGATTCCAAGGTTCGGCACCAACGTGGTGAATGGATAGTCGGCAATCTCGGGCCGTGCAGCGCTGACGGTGCTCAGGAAGGTGCTCTTGCCGGCATTGGGGAAGCCCACCAGGCCCACATCGGCCAGCACTTTGAGTTCGATGATTACCCATCGCTCCACAGCAGGTTCGCCGGGTTGTGCATAGCGAGGGGTTTGGTTGGTGGCACTCTTGAAGTGGTCGTTGCCCAAACCTCCTCTTCCGCCTTTGGCAATAATCACCTCCTGGCCCTCTTCTGTCACTTCGCCCAGTATCTCGCCAGTTTCTGCATCTTTGCAGATACATCCCAGCGGCACCTCCAGTATCTGGTCCTGACCGGTACGTCCGGTGCGCAGGTTCTCGCCGCCGTTCTGTCCGTTTTCGGCGAAGACATGCTTGGTGTATTTCAGGTGGAGGAGGGTCCACCGCTGCGTGGTACCGCGAAGGATAACGTGGCCGCCGCGTCCGCCGTCACCACCGTCGGGACCGGCTTTGGCGTTGTATTTCACCCGCAGCAGGTGCGCACTTCCCGCGCCGCCCTTGCCGCTTCTGACAAGTATCTTGACGTAGTCTACAAAGTTAGAGGTCATTGTTTATTCTTTTTCAAATTGCAAAGATACGAAAGTTGAGCGATATGGCAAAATATATTTTGATATATCCGAAATGAAGTATCTAACACGAAGTGAAAGATACTACTTTCCCCCGATATGGCAAAATATATTTTGATATATCCGAAAAGCCTCCGCAGGCTCACCTGCGGAGGCTGAGGGTTGTCATGTTGTCATCTGGCGGGGCATCAGCCGATGGCTTCGCGGATGCGTGCGGCGATGTCCTCAATGGTGCCAAGACCGTCAACGATCTTCTGCTTGCCCTGCTTGGCGTAGTAGTCGGCCACGGGCTTGGTCTTGTTGTTGTATTCCTGCAGACGGTTGTTGATGGTGGCCTCGTTGTCGTCGGCGCGGCCCTGTATCTTGGCACGCTCCAGCAGGCGGCGCATCAGCTCGTCTTTCGGCACTTCGAGCTGCACCATGCAGGTGAGGCTGCGGCCATACTTGGCCAGCAGCTTGTCGAGCACCTCGGCTTGTGCCACCGTGCGGGGGAAGCCGTCGAAGAGCATGCCCTTGGTGTCGTTGGCGATGGCTTTGTCCATCATCTCCACCACGATGTCGTCGCTCACCAGCTGGCCATTGTCCATGATGTTTTTGATGCGTTTGCCGAGTTCGGTTTGGTCGGCAATCTCCTTGCGAAGCAGGTCGCCCGTGGAGACATGGGTCAAGCCGTAGGTCTCAACGATGAAGTCGCTCTGCGTGCCTTTGCCGGCACCGGGAGCTCCGAAAATAACGATGTTCTTCATTTTACGCTAACAATTTCAATGTCAAACACAAGGGGAGAGTAGGGGAGGATCTGGTTGCTCATCTGACGGGGACCATAGGCAAGGGCCGAGGGGATGATGAGCTGAAGGACGGTGCCTTCGGGCATGTTCATGACGCCCTGCTCCCAGCCTTCAATCAGCTTGTCTTTGCCAACGGTGTAGGTCATGGGCTCGTATTTGCGCTGGGGGTTGTAGATCTCACCGGCACGGGCATCGCTCTCCACGCTGCTGTCGAAGATGGTTCCGTCCAGCAGGCGGCCGGTGTAGTTCATCGACACCTCTTTGCCCATGGCAACCTTGGCACCGGTGCCACGCTTCTTGACGATGACATAGAGTCCGTCGGCAGTGGGTTTGGCGGTGATGTGGTTCTCCTTGACGAAGGCGGCAATGTCGTCAGGCTCGCTCTTCATGCGCTGCTCCATCGACGATTCGAAGTTCTCGCGCTCCTCGGCCAACTCTTCGCTGGTCACGATGTCCTGCAGGCTCACCTCGTAATAGATCTTCTGGCCCTTGCCAGCCTCGTAGGTGGGAGGCATCTGGCCGGGATTGACATACTTGGCGGCGGTGTCGGCATCCATGGCGAAAGTGGCCACATCGCCCACATGCATCATCATCAGGCCTTCGCCAATCTTGATCTCAAAGTTGGGAATGGCCTGCGCTATACGGCGGGCGTCACCCTTGTTGGAGAAGAGTTCAATGGTGTCGAAACGGATGGTCATCTCGCCAACCAGCACATCGCCCTCCTGGACCTGCTGGCCTTTGGGGTTCTGCTTGTCGAATCTGTAATACAGGCCGTTCTCGGTCTTCTGGAAACCTTCTTTGTCGCCGCTATTGCAGGCAACCATCATTGTTGTTGCGGCCACAAACATGGCGGCCATTTTGATACTTTTTTTCATGTTATTTTTAATGTACATTAATTATTTTCCATTCATTTTCTTCACCTTCAGCACCTCCACATCGTATATGAGAACCATGCGGCTCTTCACCCGGTCGCCGTCGCCGGCAACGCCAAAGGCCTGCTCCGAAGGGAGGATGACACGTGCTCGCGATCCCTGGCAGAGGGTCCTGAGTGCGGCGTCCATTCCCCGGTTGGGTTGCAGCTGGCCCGACACAACGGTCTCTTCCACGTTGTTGTATATGGGCGTTCCATTGATGGCTTCCACGCTGTATCTTATGCTCACGGTGTCTTCGTATTCCACTCTCGCTCCGTTGCCTTGCCGGGTCTCCATCACACGGGCTCCACTCGCGAGCTTCGCCATCTTCCATCCCCGGCGAGCAGCGTAGGAGTCAATCTGAGTGGCTTCGCTGTTGGCAATGTGGCGGTTGGCATTGATGAGGTTCTCTTTCAGCGTGTCGCCCCTAGTGGCCTGCACGTCCACCACCGGCACTTCACCACATCCTGCGGCTGCCAGAGCGAGTACTGCCATCATTGTCAACACTCTGTATTTCATTTCGTTCTCCTATTTTAATCCAAGCTCCGATTTAACCTTTTCCACAGTGGCCTCAAGGCTCAGGTAGCTGGTGGCTCCCGCTGCCCGCTCATGGCCGCCGCCGTCGAACAGTCGCTGCGCCAGGCGGTTGACATCCACCTTGCACTTTGAGCGTAGCGACAGGCGCACCCGGTCTTCTTCTTCGCGGATCAGGATGGCACAGTCAATAACATGCAACTTCATCACCTCGTTCACCAATCCCGTAAGCTCCGAGCTCTCAACCGCATAGCGTTCCATGTCGCTCTCGCGTATCACCATCATGGCTGTCTCTTGTGCGGGATAGGCGGTCAGCAGCCGACTCATGGCGTAGCCGAAAAACTGCAGCCGGTTGAAGCTGAAGACATTCTTTATCTGATGGTTGATCTCCATCGGGTCGATACCCATCTGCGAGAGGCGCGCAGCAGCCAGATAGAGGCTCTCGTTCCGGTTGCTGTAGCTGAAGGTGCCCGTGTCTGTGCAGATGCCGGTATAGAGGCTCTTGGCGGCGTCAGCATCAATGGCGTCGATGCCGAAGGTCTGACTCATCGTCCAGAAAATCAGCTCGCAAGTGCTCGAGATATCGGGATCCGACATCACCATCGCAAAACTCCCGCGGTCGGGATTCTCATGATGGTCGAAGAGGATGCGGGGGGCTTTGGCCTCCTGCAGCATCGTCGCCAAAACACCGGTTCGCTCCAGGTTGCTGACGTCCATCGCCACAATGAGGTCGGCTTTGCCTATGGCCTCTCTGCAGCGTTCTGTGTCTTTTCTGCCGTTGAGGATCACTTCCGTGTTCGGCAGCCAGGCAAGGTCCTCGGGACATCCGTCAGGCAGCATCGGCACCAGTTCGGCGTGCGCAACACGGCGCAGAATGGCGTACATGCCCGTCAGCGACCCCACAGCGTCGCCGTCGGCATTGGTATGGGCGGTCAGCACAATGCTCCTTGCTCCCTCAATACATTGTCTGAGGGCGGCAGGGGTCCAACCGTCAACCAATTCTATCGTGCTCTTGCATTCAATCTTCATGTGCGTCAATCTGTTAAACAATTCCTTGTTTCAAGGAACCAAATGCAAAGATACGATTTAAATACAAATAAATGTATACTTTATAAAAAAATATTTATCAACCGACAATCAACACGTCCCCGCTTAGCCGTCACTACCCAACCCAAAACAATCCTAAGCTCACTCTAATCTTTGGATTACAGGAGCTTGCAAGAGGTCGTGAAAAAGAGGTGGATGTCCGACGAAAATTAGGCGTCGGCGCCGAATTGCATGAGGTAGGCCTTGATGAATTCGTCAATGTGGCCGTCCATGACGCCGGCAACGTCACTTGTCTGGTAGTTGGTGCGGTGGTCTTTCACTCGGCGGTCGTCCATCACATACGAGCGTATCTGCGATCCCCATTCAATCTTCTTCTGCGAGGCCTTGATTTTGGCCTGCTCTTCCATGCGGTGCTTCAGCTCGCGGTCGTAGAGCTGCGAGCGCAGCAGACGCATGGCGTTCTCCTTGTTCTTGGGTTGGTCGCGCGTCTCGGTGTTCTCAATGAGGATCTCCTCCTCCACACCCGTATAGGGGTCCTTGTACTGGTAGCGCAGGCGCACACCCGACTCCACCTTGTTCACATTCTGGCCGCCGGCACCGCCGCTTCGGAAGGTGTCCCACGAGAGTTTCGACATATCAACCACCACTTCAATCGAATCGTCGATAAGTGGTGTAACACTGACACTTGTAAAACTAGTCATGCGCTTTCCCTGGGCGTTGAAAGGGGAGACGCGCACCAGGCGGTGGACACCCGTCTCACTCTTCAGGTAGCCATAGGCAAACTCGCCTTCAATCTGCAGGGTGCAGCTCTTGATACCGGCACCCTCGCCGTCGAGCGAGTTCGAGATGGCCACCTTGTACCCGTGGGTCTCTGCATATCGGATATACATGCGCATGAGCATCTCGGCCCAATCCTGCGCCTCCACTCCGCCGGCACCGGCATTGATGGACAGGACGGCGTCCAGACGGTCGCTCTCGTTGCGCAGCATGTTCTTGAATTCCAGGTCTTCCACCTTCTTCTGGGTGACGGCAATCTGCGCCTGCAGCTCCTCTTCGCTGGCGTCGCCCGACTCAAAGAATTCACCCATCACCTCGAGGTCGCCACACGAGGTGTCGACATCCTTGAAGGCGGTCACCCAACTTTTCTTCGAGTTGATGCCCTTCACCACTTTTTGCGCCTCCTTGGGGTCACTCCAGAAGTCAGGGGCCTCGGTTTTCTTCTCCTCTTCGGCAATCCATGCCGCAGTCTTCTCAATATCAAGGAATTTCTTCAACGCATCCTTGCGCTGGACAAGGTCTTTTATCTGTTCTTGGTTCGTCATGTGCTTAATCCTATAATATAATTGTCGGCGGATTTCACGAATTCAACGAAACAAAATTCTTCTTCGTGCCATTCGCCAAATTCGCCGACAATAAGTCGTAAAAAAAGGGCAAGCTGATTATATCGCACCGCTACAACCAAACACCCTTGCTGTATTCCTACCCTGGGGGATTCAATGGGAGCTGGTCGTATAAGACTTGCCCTAACTCTCTGTCTCGGACGCTTTTGGTTATTTCTCTCACGTCCTTTACGATTTGCAAAGATACGAATTTTTTTGATAACGGAGAATTATTTTTTTCAACAACGGCATTTTTCCCCCGTTTTCCCCGCTTGCTGACGGGTCAGCAGCTGTCCCTCACGCCGGGTCGACGTCATAGATGACGGAAACGCCGCTCCAGCCTTCATGCTTGGTGAGGTCGTCGCCTATCTGCCGGATGACGCGTTTGGCATCGGCAATGGGTTCCGAACGCTCGAACCGGAGCGTTATCTGTTTGATGTACAATCCTCTGATGCGACTCACCAAGGGGTACTCGGGCCCCAGCACACGTCCGGCAAAGGCGCCGCGAAGCTGATGGGCCATCCAGTCGGCGGCATCATTGAGGAGGTCGGCATCGCGATGCTTGAGGGTCAGCTCTATGAGTTTGTAGAAGGGCGGGTAGCGGAAGACCCGCCGCTCCTGTATCTGCTCTTCGTAAAGGCCTTCATAGTCGTTGGCCATCACATTGGCAATGACCTGGTGGTGTGGATTGTAGGTCTGGATGAAGACCTTTCCTTCGGCCCCATGGCGTCCCGCACGGCCGGAGACCTGCGTCATCTGCTGGAAGGCACGCTCGAACGATCGGAACGAGGGATAGTTGATGATGTTGTCGGCATTGATGATTCCCACCACACTCACGCGCTCGAAATCAAGTCCTTTCGTCACCATCTGCGTACCCACAAGTATGTCTATCCGGCGGTGCTCGAAGTCGGAGAGTATCTCCAGGTATTGGTTCTTCTGCAGGGTGCTGTCAAGGTCCATCCGCGCCACCTGGGCGTCGGGGAAGAGTATCTGCAGGTCCTCCTCGATGCGCTCCGTCCCCACACCGGTCATCTTCAGGTGGGTGGAGTGGCAGGCGGGACACTCCGAGGGCACCGGGATGGAATAGCCACAGTAGTGGCACCGGAGCGAGTTGGTGGCTTTGTGATACACCAGCGAGACGTCGCAATGCACGCAATGCGGCACCTCATGGCAGTCGTCGCACTCCAGCCGCAGCGAGAAGCCTCGGCGGTTCTGGAAGAGTATCACCTGCCGTTTGTTATCGAGCGCCTCCTTGATGGCGTTGAGTAGCGGTATCGAGAAGTGCCCCTTCACCATCTTCTGGCGATGGGCTTCTTTCATGTCGATACATTCAACCTTTGGTAGATTATAGCCACCGTAACGTTTTGTTATCGTGGCAAGTCCGTATTTACCAGCAAGGGCGTTGCAGTATGACTCCACGCTGGGGGTGGCGCTGCCCAATACGGTGCGTGCTCCCCATAGGCGCGCCAGGTAGAGGGCGGCATCGCGGGCATGGTAGCGCGGCGAGGGTTCGTACTGCTTGTAGCTGTTGTCGTGCTCTTCGTCCACAATGATGAGCTTCAGGTCCTTGAAGGGCAGGAAGATGGCACTCCTGGCGCCCAGCAGCACCTGGTATTGGCCGCTGAGGGTTCGGTGCCACACCTCGGTACGTTCGCTGGCGCTGAAGCGCGAGTGGTATACTCCCACACGGTTGCCGAAATAGCGTCGCAGCCTGTTGATAATCTGCGCCGTGAGGGCTATCTCGGGCAGCAGGAACAGGGCTTGGTGGCCCGCCCGGATGACTTCGTCGATGAGTTTTATATACACCTCCGTCTTGCCGCTGGAGGTGACGCCGTGAAGCAGATAAGTGCTCGTGGGGCCCTCGCCGCTCAGCAGCGCATACGCCTGCTGCTGCTCGTCGTTGAGCACTATGCTCGAGGGGTCGTTCATTTCGGCATCGCTGTAGTCGCGCAAGCGGCTCTCCACACGCTCTTCAATCACGAGCACACCGTTCTTGACAAGTGTCTGCAGGGCTGTGCTTTGGGGCAGCTCGCGTTTGGCCACCGCCTCCTGTCCGAAATGGGAGAGCTGCATGAACTGCATCATGATCTCCAACTGCTTCACACGTTTCTTCTTCTCCAGTTCGTCGAAGAGGGCCTTCTGCGCCGCCTCGCCCTCATAGTCGGGCGCCAGGAGCACATAGGCAGCCTTGCGGGGCGTGAAGCGTTGGCGCAGCTCTTCGTCCATCACTACAATCTCGCGCTCTATCATGCTGCGTATGAGCGGCATAATCTTCTGCACCCCTATGGCCCTGCTGATGTCAACCAGCCGCATCACCGGATGCTCCGTGAGGAGCTGCACCACCATCATCTCGTATTTGCTGAGGCTCGAGAGCTCGCCGCTGAAGTCGGGATGGATGGCCACAGCGCTCTCGCTGGCCAGCTTCAGCCCTGAAGGCAGCGCCACAGCCATCACGTCGCCGGGACAGCACATGTAGTAGCGCGCCATCCACTCCCAGAAGTCCATCTGGCGCTCGGTGACGATGGGCTCCGTGTCCAGCACCGCCATGATATACTTTGTCTTCCATTGCGGCGCCTCCTGGTGGAGCCGACGGACAACGGCGGAGTACATCCGCGCGTTTTTCGCCCCGAACTGCACCACTACGCGCGCGCCCACATGCACCTGCCCGTTATACTCCTGTGGCACTCTATATGTGTAGGTGCCAGGCAGATGCAGCGGAAGCAGCACATCGACATAGTATACCTGAGTCTCGTCCATTGATGATAAAATGTTCCGTGTGAACGATATTCATAAACGCCCTTCCAGCAAAAAAATTGTGCCCCCAATGGAAAATAATTACCCCTCGCCGCAGCCAATCGCCTCCCACCCGCAAGCGCAGCGACTTAAAACTTAACCCCCAAAACTTAGATAACCATTCACAATTCACAATTCACAATTCCCCACAAGATAAAGCATTTGTCCTCTCACTCCCTCTTACTTCCTTTCACTCCCTTTCACTCCCTCCAAAAAAAATCCCTACTCAGCCACTCAGCCACTCAGCCACTCACCATTCCCAAACTTTTTTTCACATCTCTGCGCCAAAATCCAGATTTTTTGTGTAAATTTGCATTTTATTTTGGAATCTAATAATATTATTATATGAACATCACAACCACTCTCGTTCAGGCAGTTGCCGACGCACTTGGAAAGCTCTACGGCATTGAGGCCGCACCCGAAAGCATCGTTTTGCAGGATACTCGCAAGGAATTCAAGGGCGATTACACGCTCGTCGTTTTCCCCTATGTGAAGCAGGCCCGAAAAAGCCCCGAGGCGGTGGCCAACGAGATCGGCGAGGCCGTGAAAGGCACCACGCCTATGGTGGCTGGGTTCAATGTCATCAAGGGATTCCTCAACTTCGAGATCTCCGACGCCTACTGGACCTCCTTCGTGGCCGAGAAGGCCAACGACGAGGACTTCGGCCTCACTCATCCCAATGCCGACGAGGCTCCCGTGGTGGTGGAATATTCGTCGCCCAACACCAACAAGCCGCTCCACCTCGGCCACATCCGCAACAACCTCCTGGGGTGGTCGGTCAGCCAACTCCTGGCAGCCAACGGCGCCAATGTGAAGAAGGTGAACCTCGTCAACGACCGCGGTATCCACATCTGCAAGAGCATGCTCGCTTGGCTGCGCTACGGCAACGGCGAAACCCCCGAGAGCACAGGCATGAAGGGCGACCACCTGGTGGGCAAATACTATGTGGAGTTCGACAAGCACTACAAGGCCGAAATCAAACAGCTGATGGAGAGTGGGGTAGAGGAGGAGCAGGCCAAGAAGGAGGCTCCCCTCATGGTGGAGGCTCAGAGCATGCTGAAACGCTGGGAAGAGGGCGACAAAGAGGTCCGCGACCTCTGGGAGAAGATGAACGGATGGGTCTATGCCGGCTTCGACGAGACCTACAGCCGTCTGGGTGTCGGCTTCGACAAGATCTACTATGAGTCAAATACCTATCTGCTCGGCAAGGAGCTGGTGCAGAAAGGTCTGGATATGGGTGTGTTCTACCGCCGCGCCGACGGCGCCGTATGCTGCGACCTCACCGGCGACGGCCTCGACCATAAGGTGCTGCTGCGTTCCGACGGCACTAGCGTCTACATGACGCAGGACCTCGGTACCGCCCAGCTGCGCCACAACGACTTCGGCGCCGAACGCCTCATCTACGTGGTGGGCAACGAGCAGGACTACCACTTCAAGGTGCTCAAACTCATTCTCGGCAAACTCGGCTTCGAATGGGCCGACAAGGTCTATCACCTCAGCTACGGTATGGTGGAACTGCCCAACGGCAAGATGAAGAGCCGCGAGGGTACGGTGGTCGACGCCGACGACCTCATCGACGAGATGGAGCGCACGGCCGAGGAGATGAGCCGCGAGCACGGCAAGAACGACGACTTGAGCCCCGAAGAGCAGCACCACCTCTACCACATCCTGGCCCTCGGCGCACTCAAATATTTCATCCTCAAGGTCGACCCCACCAAGAATATGCTCTTCAATCCCGCCGAGAGCATCGACTTCAACGGCAACACCGGCCCCTTCATCCAGTACACCCACGCCCGCATCCGCAGCATCGTGCGCAAGGCAGGCGAGAGTGGGGGAGAGGAGACCACCGGCGTGCAGATGAACGACAAGGAGCGCATGGTGGTGAAAGCACTCCATGCCATGCCCGAAACCATACGCCAGGCGGCAGCGGCCTACAGCCCCGCTATGGTGGCCAACTACGCCTACGACCTGGCCAAGGCCTTCAACAGTTTCTATCAGGACACGCCCATCCTCAAAGAGGCCGACCCCAAGGTGAAGCATTTCCGCGTCTCGTTGTGCACCATGGTGGCCAACGCCCTGAAGAACACTATGGCCATCCTCGGCATCGAAGTCCCTGAAAGAATGTAAGTTTTATGGACCTGTTTGAACAATCAATCGATATCCCGTCCTATCTTTGCGACCGCAAAGACCGTCTCCATCCCTGGGCAGCCGTGAGACTCTGCCAGGAGGTGTCCGAGTTCCACAGCAAGGCCACAGGCATCGGCTACGAAGATCTCCTGCGCCAAAACCGTATATGGATCATCTCGCGCGCGTACTATATTATATATCGTCGCCCCGAAGCCTTCGAAAAGGTTATGTTAAGTACATGGTCGCGCGGCAACGACGGTCTTTTTGCTTTCCGCGACTACCGCATGGTCGACGCGGCAGGCGAGACCCTCCTCGCCGGCACCACCTACTGGCCCATGATCGATTTCGTCACCCGCAAGCCTATACGCCTCAAGGAGGCTATGTCCAGCTACGAATACCGCAACGAGGAAGCCACCACCCACAGCGTCCTCGAGCGTCTGCGGCTGCCCGACATGAGTCAGCCGGACGGCCAATTCAACCAGCGCGCGCTCTTTTCACTGATCGACCATGCGCAGCATGTCAACAATTCCGAATACGTACGCCTGGCCATCGACAGCATGATGCAAACCGAATTCGATATCGACCGTCCGTTCAGCATCGAGATGAATTATCAGCACGAAACGCAACCCGACGACATGCTCTCAGTTTCGCGTAAACAGGACAACGGTGCTACTTTCATCCAAATATCTAATTCTCGTGGACTTAGCGTAGCGGCAAAAATCACGCCCAACGCCGAATAATCCACGCTTTTCCAACGTCCATAATACCATCATAGCCCTAACTGTTTCTGTATGACCACATTGCATGAATATCGGGGTTATGTTAAGTAAAAATATTCAAAGAATATATATCCCCCCATCATATTAGAAATGTATATTTAGAATTTTAGAAGAGAAACCAATCCATCGCGCGCAGCATGCAAAACCATTCGCATTTGTCCTCTCACTCCCTCTCACTTCCTTTCACTCCCTTTCACTCCCTCCAAAAAAACTAGAACTTAAAACTTATAACTTAGATAACTATTAACTATTATCTATTAACTATTCACTATTATCTATTAACTATAACTAAAACCATCTCTTCCTTGTCAATCCCACAGTCGCGTTTCAGCTGCGGCACGCCGCCATGCGTGACGAACTCGTCGGGTATGGCGAGGATGGTGATCTTCCCACTCTGCTCGGGATGATGCTCGCAGAAGTATGTCTCCACCGCTTCGCCGAAACCACCCAGCTTCACCCCGTCCTCTATCGTGACAATCTTCTTGTATCCCTTGGCGGCAATCTCCTCCAGCAGCTGCTCGTCCAGGGGCTTCAGGAACCGCATGTCGTATACGGCGGCGGACACGCCCTCCTTCTCCAAGGTTTCGGCGGCGGCCAATGCGTCGTTGCCGGGGAACCCCAGGCTCACAAACGCCACATCGCTCCCCTCTCTCACACAGCGCCCCTTCCCTATCTCCATGGGTTTCATGGCACTCTTCCAGTCGCTGTACACGCTGGCGCCACGCGGATAGCGTATCACCATGGGCCCGTGTCCCGGCAGCTGCGCCGTGTACATCATGTCGCGTAGCTCGTGGTCGTCCATCGGCGCACATATCGTCAGCCCCGGTATGGGCCTCAGCGCCGCCAGGTCGAACACGCCGTGATGCGTAGGCCCGTCGTCGCCCACCAGTCCTGCCCTGTCCAGACACAGCACCACAGGGAGGTTCTGCAGCGCCACATCGTGGATGATCTGGTCGTAGGCGCGTTGCGCAAACGAGCTGTAGATGTTGCAGAACGGCACCAGCCCCTGCGCGGCCAATCCCGCGGCGAAGGTGACGGCATGCTGCTCCGAGATACCCACGTCGAATACCCTGTCGGGCATCTTGTCCATCATCAGGTTCAGCGAGCAGCCCGTGGCCATCGCCGGCGTGATGCCCACAATGGCGGGGTTCTGCTCCGCCAGCTCTATGATGGTGTGGCCAAACACCTCCTGGAATTTGATGGGCTTGCCCTGCGTGCTCCCCAGTATCTGCTGCCCCGTGTGGGCGTCGAATTTGCCCGGCGCATGATACACTATGGGGTTCTGCTCGGCTTGCTTCAGCCCCTTGCCCTTGCGGGTAACCACATGCAGCAGCAGCGGCCCTCCGATGTTCTTCAGCCGCTCCAGTATCTCCGTCAGCCCCTGGATATCGTGTCCGTCCACGGGTCCGAAGTATCTAATCCCCAGGGCCTCGAAGATATTCGGCGTCCCCAGCGCTATGGTCTTCGCCAGACGCGTCATCTTCTGCGCAAAGCCCTTCGACCGCTGCCCGAAGCCCTTGCCGTTGTCCAGCCGCTGCCACACCTGCTCCTTCAGCTGGTTGTAGCGCGGCGACGAGGTGATGCGCATCAGGTTGTTGTTCAGCCCTCCCACGGCTTTGTCTATCGAGATGCCGTTGTCGTTGAGTATCACTATGATGTTGGCTTTCGACAGCCCCACGTTGTTCAGCGCCTCGAAGGCCTGCCCTCCCGTCAGCGAGCCGTCGCCAATCACGGCGATGTGCTTGCGGGTGTTGTTGCCTTGCATCTTCGACGCCACAGCCATACCCAGCGCCGCGGAGATCGACGTCGAGCTGTGCCCCGTGCCGAAGGCGTCATACGGGCTCTCGCTCATCTTCGGAAATCCGCTGATGCCGCCATAGGTGCGCACCGTCTGGAAGGCCTCGCGCCTGCCGGTCAATATCTTGTGCGCATACGACTGGTGCCCCACATCCCATATCAGCTTGTCGTCGGGGGTGTTGAACACATAGTGCAGCGCCACCGTCAGCTCCACCGTCCCCAGGCTCGAGGCCAGGTGGCCGGGATGCGTCGAGAGGGTGTCCACGATATATGCGCGCAGCTCATCGGCGATGGCTTGCAGCTCATTCGGTTGCAGTTTCTTCAGGTCGGCGGGACTATTGAT
Source organism: uncultured Bacteroidota bacterium (assembly GCA_902775135.1). Classification (GTDB taxonomy): domain Bacteria; phylum Bacteroidota; class Bacteroidia; order Bacteroidales; family P3; genus Colimorpha. The sequence continues at coordinate 36,703 of CACYKY010000007.1, forward strand.
ATCGCGCAGGGTCATTCTTCTTGGGTCTTAGTTTTTGGGGCGTTCTTCAAAGTTGTAGCTCGGCGCCGTTTTCGGCAGCGGCGTGAAGTCCTTGTTCAGTTTCTTGTCCGTGAGGCGGCCTTGGGCTCCGTTGCGGAGCTCCCATTTGCCGTCAACGAAGGCGTACGCCAGCTCCGTGCCCGACGGCACATAGTACTGGTACAGCCCCTCCATTCCCGGTATCTGGGCCTCCACCTCGTCAAATATGATCATCTTCTCCTTGTGCTCTTTCACCACGTCCACCGTCCTCGAACGGTTGGTGCCCTTCACCTTCTCGCGCTTGTGCTCCACCTCCTGCACCGTCTGTGTCTCGTAACTCAGGCTCACCATAGCGTCGTTGGCATACTCCAGCACCACGCGGCGCTGGTTGCGCATGCGGCGGAACAGCGGGGCGCCAAACTGCGGCTCGCCGCCCTTGATCCACACCGGCTCTATCATCTTCCTGTCCGTGATGTTGTCCACTCCGTTCCATCCCAGCAGCGTATAGTAGGTCCTGTCGCCGGCCGTCACCTGTATCAGCTCCTGATAGATGGCGCCCAGCCAGTTGTCGGCCGTCAGCACCGTCTCCTCGCGGTTCATGATCTCCTCCGACTTGTCGTTCAGCAGCCGGTACACGAACTCCTCCTCTTTCTCGTCGTAGTATTGCACTATCCCGAAGCACTCAAACTCTCCGTCGTCCCTGATCACCGCCCACGAGAAGATGCGGAACTTGCCGTCGGGGGCCGTCAGCACCGACACATAGTCGGGCAGCTGCCATTTCCATCGCTCCGAATCCTCCTCCTCCAGGGCCTTGCTCAGCAGCTGCACGGCCTCCTCCGAGGCCAGGTAGCGCTCGTTGTCCGTCGGCGCTCCCGCTATGCGCTCTATCAGGCGCGTCAGACGCGACTGGTAGCTCTGCATCAGCGCCTTGTCCTGCGCCGTCGCCACCACGCCCACAGCCATCAGCAGCCCCATTATTGCAATCCTTTTTATATTCATACCATATCTTAACGCAATTGCATCCCTTTTATTGTCACCCCCGCCAAAATTTTCTTCCCCACCCCTCCCCTCTCAATCCCTCTCACTTCCTCTCACTCCCTCCCCAAAAAAACATTCACCATTCACCATTCACAATTCACTTTCACTCCCTTTCACTCCCTCCAAAAAAAACATTCACAATTCACCATTCACTTAAAACTCAAAACTCATCACCAATCCCCAATAATGCATTTGTCCTCTCACTCCCTCTCACTTCCTTTCACTCCCTTTCACTCCCTCCCCAAAAAAACAATTCACAATTCACTATTCACTATTCACAATTCACTGAGAACTTAGAAATCAATTCGTCAGATTAGAGTGATTCGTGGTCCCCCCAAAAAACTGCCTGGCTCCAAGGGAGACATGGCCTGCGACGTAAGCAAGGCCTAGAGCAGAGGGCTGGAGCAAACTATTATCTATTATCTATTCTGCCTGACCTTCGGTCACGGCCTGCGACCGAAGTGGAGCAAACTATTAACTAAAAAAAAGCCCCGCGCCAGCCGAAGAAACAATCCATCGCAAGCGAAGCCCTCGCCCCTGTAGGGAACCCATAACCGATATCCTCAATTCGTTAGATTAGTGTGATTCGTGGTCAAACCCCAAGACCCATGCAGAACAAACAACTATTATCTATTATCTATTATCTATTAACTATTAACTAAAAAAAAAGCCCCGCGCCAGCCAAAATGTGATTTTCGACGCCATTTCGTGTCCGAAAATGTGATTTTTTTGCTATTTTTCTTGCCGAAAATGTGATTGTTTACTCTATTTGCATTTGTAAAAATGTGATATTCCAACACTTATACATCCGCATTTACACATGCAAACATTTGTTTTATTTTTTGCCATTATTAGAAGGTGGTGCAAAATACAATGACTGGGAATTTGCTACACACGTGTAGCAAATTGAGCATAGACATAACATCCTGATAATGCGTGTGCAAGATGGCGATGCGCGACATTAACTGGGGATTGGCCACACAGTGTGTAGCCAATTGAGCCTAGCCATAACATCCTGATAATGCGTGTGCAAGATGGCGATGCGCGACACTATTGTCTGTAAGAGGCAGCGCAGGAAGGATGGTCGGTGCGACAGTTGGTGCGCGAAAGCCCCGCCCCCACCCCTTAGAAGTCAGAAATCACAATCACGATATTAGAAAAAAATATTTTTTTTGCCATTTCATAAGAATTGCGTAACTTTGCAGTTTGAAAAAGGATGCTTGAAGAGGCATTCGAAGGCATTGGCTATAGCATAGATTAGAAGGGAGATATCGTTATGAAAGACATCAACGCCATTCTTGAAGAATTCAACCGACTTGGCATAGGTGAGCAGATAGATTACGCCAAATACTATCTCTATTCCATCATCACCCACTCCACCGCCATCGAGGGCTCGACGGTGACGGAAATAGAAAACCGCCTGCTGTTCGACGAAGGCATCGGTGCACAGAAACCCCTGATTGAGCAGATGATGAACCTCGACCTAAAAGCCGCCTACGAGCAGAGCATTGTATATGCACGAGAGCATACCGGCTATACGGTAGAACTGCTGTGCGGCCTTTCGGCATTGGTGATGAAAAACACGGGGTCGGAATACAGCACTATGTTAGGACGTTTCTCTGCTGCGAAAGGGGAGTTGAGGCTTCTGAACGTTAGTGCCGGAATAGGTGGAAGATCATACCTGTCGTATCAGAAGGTACCCAGTAGGCTACAGGAATTTTGCCAATGGCTCAATAAGGAACGGAAAAGCCTAAACATCTCAAACATAGAAGCCATCTATGACTTGAGTTTCGAGGCTCACTACCGGCTTGTGAACATTCACCCTTGGGCCGATGGCAATGGCCGTATGAGCCGATTGGTGATGAATATGATACAATACGAGTTTGGCGTAGTGCCGTCGATAGTGAAGAAAGAGAAACGCAAGCAATACATCAGTTCCCTTGAACAAAGCGAAGGAGCAGAGGATTCAAAGACGTTCAAGACCTTTATGCTCCAGCATCATTGTGACAACCTGATGAAACAGATTGAGGAGTACAAGCATAGTATGGGCGATGAATCCCATAGTGCCAAAACAGATGGCACTATAGATGGCACTATGGCACTAAGGATAATGGACGCCCTTCGTTCGGAGCCGTCAGCCACGATGGACAATCTGTCCAACACTCTTGGAATTCCCAGAAGAACGCTGGTTCGATATATGAACAGGTTGCAGGAAGACAACAAGATAAAACGAGTGGGTGGCAGACGATTCGGCCACTGGGAAATTGTAAAGGAGGGGTAAGTCTATGGGTCGACCCGTAGGTATGGAAGGTGCCTTTGCAGCTATTGGCTGTGGTGGCGGTGGTGGCCCTACTCTATTTCATCTACATCGGCATCCCCCTACGTATGGCCAGGAATAGGCATCGCGATCCATTAGGATGGGTGCTTTTGTCGATATTTGTGTCGCCATTGCTGACATGGATAATCCTGCTCATCGTTGGCGACGCAAGGAGTTGATTTCAAACAAACAACCGATTTTCATACGATGTATCCAGACATTTTCCACTCTCTGCGTGGAAAATCTGAAAGTTTGGAGATTGTGAACGCACTGCGTGCAATATCTGAAATTGTCCCATCGCTGACGGTACAATGCGGGAGATTCACAATCTGAGGCCAACAAGAAGAAACACCCTCCCCCATCCCTTAGAAGTCAGAAATCTCAAATCAGAACTAACATTTTTTTGCCATTTCAGAAGAATTGCGTATCTTTGCAGTTTGAAAATGAACAAAAGAATTCAAATATTACGCTGATGACACCAGAGGAGAAGGCTAGAGTTAAGATAGACCAGATGTTTGAGGACGCTGGCTGGAAGGTGGTGGATAGGGATTTCTATTCGCCAAACCTTACGGCTGCAGCTATTCGAGAAGGCCTTATGAACGGTAATCGAGAAGCCGACTACTTCCTGTTTGTCAACGGTATGGCCGTAGGCGTGTTGGAAGCGAAACGTAAAGAGGTGGATGTAACCACGACTATTGTATGCGAACAGGCAGAACTATATGCCCGTGGTGTCCCCAATTGTTATAAGGCTTACTCTCGACCTCTCCCTATCATCTATCAGTCAAACGGCGAAGAAACATACTTCCGTGATTTCCGCGATAAAGATGGCGAACTAGTAGAAACCGATCGCATCTATACTCCGAAAGAGATTGTCAAAATGCTGGGTATAGACGACCCATACGCCGGTTTGCCTGATTTAAAAAGAAAAGGGCTGCGCGATTGTCAGTATGAGGCTATCCGCGAATTGGAAAGCAGTTTCCGCGCAGGTCAAAAAAAAGCCTTGATAGTGTTGGCTACAGGTGCAGGCAAGACTTACACCGCTTGTATGGCCGCCTATCGCTTTCTGGCCTTCACTCCGATGAAACGTATCCTTTTCCTAGTTGACCGAAACAATCTTGGCAAACAGGCAGAAGGAGAGTTCGGAATGTTCCGCCTGACTGAAAATGGCGACCCGTTCAACACCATCTTTACGGTGGATCGCCTGAGGTCTGCCAAAGTGCCGTCGGACAGCAATGTGGTCATCTCCACCATACAACGCCTGTTCTCCCTTCTCACAGGTAAGGAGATTGTAGACAATGATGACGACGATGAAGACACCGCCACAGAAGAAGTGAAGTTGCCAGGAGACATCACGCTTCCACCAGATTTCTTCGACCTGATTATCATTGACGAATGCCACCGTTCCATCTATGGCAATTGGAAGAAGGTGTTGGATTACTTCCAAACAGCCAAAATGATAGGGCTGACGGCGACCCCTGTCCCTGAAACAAAGGCCTTTTTCAACAATAACATTGTGGTCAATTACACGCTTGAACAATCCATCGTGGACGGCGTGAATGTAGATGCCCGCGTTTATCGTATCAAGACAGAGGCCACAGAGAATGGTGGCGCCATCTTGATAGGCGACAAACTGAGACGGATGACACGATATACAGGCAAGGTGGAAACCATCCGCAACGAAGAGTCGAAGAACTACACAAAAGAGGAACTGAACCGCAGCATTATCAATCCGGCACAAATCAAGCTCGTGCTGGAAACCTATCGCGATGCTGTCTATACTGAGATGTTCACCGACCCTCAGCGTGAGCCGAATATGGATTATCTGCCCAAGACGCTCATTTTCGCGCTGAACGAAATCCATGCCAACAATATCGTGACGATTGCAAAGGAAGTGTTTGGTCGGACAGACGACAAGTTTGTGCAAAAGATCACATACTCCTCGGGCGACAGCAACGAGTTAATCCGTCAGTTTCGCAACGACAAGGAATTCCGTATAGCAGTCACCTGCACATTGGTGGCAACGGGCACGGATGTGAAACCGCTCGAAGTGCTGATATTCATGCGCGATGTGGCATCCGAGCCGCTTTATATCCAGATGAAAGGTCGCGGCGTGCGCACCATAGGCGACGACCAGCTGCGCAACGTCACCCCCAATGCCTTCAGCAAGGATTGCTTCTTCCTCGTGGATGCAGTAGGCGTAACCGAGAGCCAAAAGACTGTCACAAGTCCAGGCAATGGTGAAACCGAGCAAAATATCACGCTGAAACGGTTGCTGGAGCTGCTGACTCACGGCAACGTGAACGATGACTATCTGCGCTTGATTGCCGCCAAACTTGCACGTATCTACAACAAGTGCTCGGGCAAACAGCGAGAGGAGTTTGAAAGAATGGCCCACAGCGGTATGCAGGAAATCTCGGCTGCCATCTTCGACGCTTTGGAGAAGAACACGTTGCCTCCATACGAAAGCATCGAAGAGCCGAATCTTGAACGCAAAGGGTTGGTGGCTCCGCTGACACACCATCCCGAGGCGCGTCAGTTTCTGCTTATCCTTGCGGCCGGTTTTGTGGAAACACTTATGCCTGGCGAAGACCAGCTGATATCAAAAGGATTCTCGCAAGAGGAGGCAAAAGAGCTCACTTCGGCATTTGAGAAATACTGCGAGGAACATCAAGACGAGATTGAGGCACTTCGAATGATTTACAACAACGAGGGGGAGCCTCTGACCTACTATATCCTGAAAGACTTGGAGAACAAGCTCAAGATGGCTAACAACCGCTTCCAGTCGTCCCGCATCTGGAACTCGTATGCCATTGTGAGTCCGCAATCTGTGAAGAAGCATACCACCAAGGAGGAGAAAGAGGCGCTCACCAATATCATTCAGCTGGTACGTTTCGCCAACCATCAGATAGAGAAACTGGAGAGCCTTTATCCATTGGCCCAGCAGCGCTTCAACCTCTGGTATGGTCAGATGCAGCGTACGGTGACCGAGTCCCAGATAGCCATTATCCGGCAGATAGTGGATTATATCGCTTCCAACGGAGCCTGCACCATCAAGGATATTATCGAGGACGACAGAAACCGAGCGGCCCAGCTTATCAATGCCTTCGGAGGGAAGGAGCAAGCCGACGAAGCCCTCGTGTCGCTCTCCAAATTCTTACTTTACAGAAAAACAGCATAACATTCTATGGCAACCAATAAAGAGACATCACTTACCAAGAAAGTCTGGAGGCTGGCAACAACTCTGGCAGGAGTTGGTATTGGATTCACCGACTATATCACCCAGCTCACCTATCTTCTCTTCCTGAAGATGGACGATGAAAACGTGAAAACCTTCGGCGAAAATTCGGCCATTCCGGAAGGGTATCGCTGGAAAGACCTCGTGGAACTGGACGGCCTCGACCTAATCAAACAATACGAAAAAACGCTGGAAACGTTGAGCAAAGAGGAAAACCTTATCGGCACCATCTTCGTAAAGGCGCAGAACAAAATCGACAAGCCTGTCTATCTCCGCAAGGTCATATCGCTGATTGACGGCGAAAAGTGGCTGGTGATGGATGGCGACGTGAAAGGTGCCATCTATGAAAGCATCCTCGAAAAGAACGGACAGGACAAGAAGAGTGGCGCAGGTCAGTATTTCACACCGCGTTCCCTCATCTCGGCAATGGTCGATGTCACCCGTCCGCAGATTGGCGAGACGGTTTGCGACCCTGCATGCGGTACAGGTGGCTTCTTGATGGCTGCTTACGATTATATGAAGGACCAGTCGCAAGACAAGACCAAGCGTAAGTTTCTGCGCGAGAAGGCGCTTACAGGTTATGACAACACGGCCCTTGTGGTGACGTTAGCCTCGATGAATCTCTACCTGCACGGCATCGGCACCAACCGCAGCCCTATCCTATGTGAGGATTCGTTGGAGAAACAGCCTCAACAGTTGGTGGATGTCATCCTGGCCAATCCGCCGTTCGGCACCCGTCCTGCCGGCAGCGTGGATATCGACCGCCCCGATTTCTATGTGGAGACCAAGAACAATCAGCTGAACTTCCTACAGCACATAATGGTGATGCTGAAGAGCACGGGGCGTGCCGCTGTGGTGCTGCCCGACAATGTGTTGTTCGAGGGTGGCGCAGGTGAGACCATCCGCAAGGAACTGCTGAAGAACTACAACCTGCACACCATTCTTCGTCTGCCCACAGGCATCTTCTATGCCCAAGGCGTGAAGGCCAATGTGCTTTTCTTCAAGAAGGGTGAGCCGACCAAAGAAGTGTGGTTCTACGACTACCGCACAGGCGTCAAGCACACGCTGGCCACCAAACCCATGTTGCGCCACCACCTCGACGACTTTGTGGCTTGCTACAACGCCGACAACCTCTCCGCCAGAAAGGAGACCTACAACGCTGAAACCAACCCCAATGGCCGTTGGCGTAAATACGATGTGAAAGAGCTGCTGCAGCGCGACAAGACCAGCCTTGATATCACCTGGATAAAACAGACAGACGACGATAACGATATGTCATTGGCCGAATTGATGGCCACCATTCAGCAGAAAAGCGACAACATCGGAAAAGCTGTGTCCGAATTACAGAAGTTGTTGAAAAATATTGAAGAATAAACCAATATGATAACAAAAGAGGAACTGCGGGAATTACTGCACAGCACGGAAACATATAGAGTGGAACGCACCACCTCGACAGGTGATATGGATAAGTTTCAGGAAGCGATCTGTGCATTCTCGAATGACTTGCCCAATTCACGCAAGAATGGTTATCTTATTCTTGGAGCATACGATAACGGGGCGTTGTCTGGCTTGAGAGTGACCGATGACCTGCTGAAGAAGATTGCAGCTATCCGGTCTGACGGCAATATCCTTCCGTTACCAATGATGTCTGTCGAACGCTTTGAGTTCCCGGAAGGAGACCTCCTTGTGGCCGAGGTGTTGCCATCGCTCCTTCCTCCCGTTCGTTACCGGGGACGGACATTTGTTCGCATAGGGCCGCGTCGTGATATTGCATCGGAAGCAGAGGAAAGGATATTGTTGGAACGCAGAACTTCATATATGGCTACCTTCGATGCAATGCCCTGTTTGGGAGCATCGATAAAGGACATTGACACCGAATATATAAAGAACGACTATCTCCCTCAAGTTGTTGATCCAGACTTGCTGGCCACCGACAAACGGGATTTGAAGGAACAGCTGTCCGCCATCCATCTGTATGATCTCGAACACGACTGTCCCACAAATGCTGCCATCATCCTTTTTGGCAAGAATCCGCAGTACTATATGCACGGATGTTATGTCCAATATGTACATTTTTCAGGAATAAACAATGGTGGCGAAATATTGAACGAGAAGCAGATAAAAGGGTGCCTGTGCAGAATGTTGCCTCAATTGGAGAGTTTTGTCCGTGACGCCGTCGTGACTTCCCGTCCGGTACCCATTGGTATGTTGCGCGAGCAAACCGTCTTCAATTATCCTGAGTTGGCATTAAGAGAGTTGCTGATGAACGCCTGTATGCACAGGGATTACCAGTCGAATATGCCAATCCGTCTCTACCAGTATGACGACCGCATAGAAATACTCAATGCTGGAGGACTCTATGGCGAGGCAAGGCCCGAGAACTTCCCGACGGTAAACGACTACCGTAACCCCATCATTGCCGAAGCTATGCGAGGGCTCAAATATGTCAATATGTTCAATCGTGGTATTGAGCGTGTAAAAACCATGTTCCAGGAAAACGGGAATCCGGAACCCACATTCAAAGTCGATAAGATTACGGCTTTCGAGGTCGTGGCCAAACCGACTTTATCACTCAACTTAGTCACTGATAAAGAAAAAGTGACCAAGTCAGTGACCAAGATGACGGAAAAGGTAAATGATATTATTGCTTTCTGTTCCGTCCCTCGGAGTATGACCGAGATAATGGATCATATAGGCATGAAACACCGTTATAATGTGAAGCATAGATACATCGACCCTTTAATTGAAAGTGGTTTCTTGGAGATGACCATACCCGACAAACCAAATAGCAGAAGTCAAAAGTACAAGAGGGCATTAACTTAGTCACTTAACTTAGTCACTAATCAAAAAAAGTGACCAAGTTAAAAATGGTTGTTTATGGACACAAAGAAACTACGCCAGAAGATACTCGACCTCGCCATTCGTGGCAAGCTCGTACCCCAAGACCCCAACGACGAGCCTGCCTCCTTGTTGCTGGAACACATCCGTGCCGAGAAAGAACGCCTCATCAAAGAAGGAAAGGTTAAGAGGAGCAAGAAGACGACTGAAGATGAGACTGAGGCACCGTTTGAAATACCTGATAGTTGGGAGTGGTGCATTGTTGATGATTTCTCATATGTGGCATCAGGAAGTACTCCCAGTAAGGATGCTTTTGTAGAAAATGGCATTCCATATATTAAGATGTATAATCTGCGAAAGCAAAAGATAGATTTTGATTTCCACCCGCAATACATAAAGCCAGAGGTTCACAATGGAATATTACAACGATCTCGTACAGAAGTTGGAGATCTTATTATGAATATCGTTGGCCCGCCATTGGGTAAAATGGCAATTATACCCCAATCATTGCCTGAAAGCAACTTTAATCAGGCTGCAGTTCTAATACGGCCATATCTTCATAAAGAGATACTAGTAAAATATCTGTTTTACTATTTGTCTCAGATGTCGGAAATTAACTCGATTTCTACAAAAGGGACTGCTGGTCAAGTGAACATATCCTTGACTCAATCTCAGAATATGAGAATTGCTATGCCGCCTCTTCATGAGCAACAACGAATCGTCAATGAAGTTGAACGTTGGTTCACCTTAATTGATGAATTGGAGAGCAATGAGGGTGATTTGCTGAAGGCGATCGATAAAGCAAAGTCCAAAATCCTCGACCTCACCATTCACGGTAAACTTGTACCCCAAGACCCCAACGACGAACCCGCCATTGAACTCTTAAAGCGCATCAACCCAAAGTTTGAACCTTGCGATGAGGAAAAATACGAAGTCACCCCTGATACCTGGTGTACAACACATCTGGGTAATATATGCTTTTTGACAGAGGGCGAAGCCATTGCGGATAGAGAATATCCATATATAGATGTCAAAGGAATAAGGACTGGTAGTTTCACCACAAAACAATCGGGCAAGCATATTAAACAGGGAACCACCTTAATACTTGTAGATGGCGAAAATTCAGGAGAAGTCTTTCGCACACCTATTGATGGCTATCAGGGAAGCACGCTGAAAATACTCAACATTAATAAAAATGTTAATTCTAAATACATTCTTCTATTTATAAGATTGAATCAAAAGGCATTGCGAGAGAATAAGGTCGGATCTGCAATTCCCCACCTTAATAAGAAGATGTTCAGAGAATTAACAATACCCATTCCTCCATATCAGGAGCAACTTCGCATCGTGTCAAAGATAAAAGAACTTTTTGCTGCCCTTGATGGTATTAAAGAATCATTAGCGTAACTATTTAATGAATAGGCTTGTACTCATAGGCAATGGCTTCGATTTGGCTCATAGTCTCAAAACCAGTTATACAGACTTTATTAACTGGTATTGGGAACAACGTGTTAATGGGTTTCGTGGAAATCTTACTAATGTATCAGAAGACCCTTTATGTACGTTTGAACTATATGATGACGATATTCGATGCTGGAATGTGTTCGCATTTTATCTACCACGATTTATCAATAAACCCTTAGGCAAAGATGTTATACAATCAATAATGGAAGATCCGACACGATTTAAAGTGACACTTTCTCCTTTCTTTAAAAGTATTTTTAAAAGCATTGAAAAAAAAGGATGGGTGGATATCGAGAACGAATACTATTCAATGCTCGTTCGAGAGAAAGATTACGGAGACCGCATTAAGACTTTGAATAATCATTTGGATTTCTTGCGAGAAAAATTAATTGAGTATCTTAACATAGCGAATGGGAAGGGCTGTATGTTGAATGATGAGATTGAAGATAAAATATATCGCCCTATTAAAGGAAGGGAATTATCTCTAAAACATGAAACTCAAGAGGATGTTATATATCCCCAAAACATCATGTTTCTTAATTTTAACTATACCAAGACTCCGGAAATGTATTTGGCAGATAATTCGACGGTCAACTACATACACGGGAAATTGGACGACCCTCAAAGTGTAATCTTCGGCTATGGGGATGAATTGGACGAGAATTATAAAAGGCTCAAGGAGCAAAATGATAGCGAGTGTATGCGTCATGTGAAGTCCATCCGCTACTTGGAGCACGACAACTACCGCCGCATGCTTGAGTTCATCGAGTCGGCCCCTTTCCAAGTCGTTATTATGGGGCACTCCTGCGGCAATAGCGACAGAACATTGCTTAACACCATCTTCGAACACCCCTACTGCGTATCAATAAAGCCATATTATTACCAGATAGACGACAAAACAGACAACTATTCCGAATTGACAATAAGCATCAACCGAAACTTTAACGACCCAAAACTGATGCGCGACCGCGTGGTATGCAAAGACTTCTGCGAACCGCTTACTGGTGTAAAACCCGTAGTAATGGGATAGAAGATAGATGTACAAGAGAAGAACGCGAAATATGGTATGTGATAATGAATGTGTAAATCTTGAACAATCGATTGCTTGAACTGAGGTAGGTGACCTTGTGGTACCCATATGCAACTTCTCACAACAACCGCGCAAACTATTGCACCATAGGCGCCGTATGAGCCTCCTAAAAACAACTGAGACTCTGAGACGGAGACTTCCCCTCCTCCCATACCCCATAACTCCTTGTGCCTCATAGGAGAAAATCCTCTTCTGCAGCTGTCCATCTCCTCCTCTCAATCACAATCACAGTATCACAAAAAATAAAAAATGGATACCAATCACCCTTTTCCCTCTTCCGCACCCCCCACGGCGAGGTCAAGGAAACCAAGGAATGTGTCATATTTCAGTTCCGGTTCCCTAAGCATTTCGGCAAAATCCTCATAGTGAGTATGCTACGCAATGAGCTCCTCTCCGTCCTCTCCTTCCTCAAGTCCTACCGCAATCTCTATAAGCCTCATAGAATGAAGCATTTATCCACCATCTAATCAAACCCTATGCGTGACAGTTCCAGTTGTTCCAATTAAAAAATGAGTGACACAATCCCCTTCTTATAATATATAACTAATTAATAATTAATAATATAAGTATAGAATAGGGGAATTGGTACCCCTCAAAAAAACAACTGGAACAACTGGAACTGGAACGGAAAGCCAATATTTTTACAATCATTTTCTCATCTAAAAAGCAACAAATCAATGAAATACGTCATCAGCAAAACCCCGGCACCCAAGATGCCAACACTCGGAAAAGGGACATAAAGCATCCATAATCTCCTCTAAAAGGCCCCAAAACGGCGTTTTCACCCCTCGTTCCGATGCTTTTACCCCTCCCGCGAGCACATAATAGCGGTTCTGACTTTCATGCCCCCTACCCCTCCAGGAAGGAACCTTGTGGCCAAAATGAACACCATTGCTGCAATAAGTTGCATATTTGACGAATTAGAAAAGACCAGTACAAAGCCCCGCTCGACTATTTCAAAATCAAATATTAGGCATCCGAACCCATTTCACCTTCCGCAATTCCTACTCCCAAAACTACATAAGCTTCATAGAATGAATAATTTGTTAACGTTAACCATACAAAAACCATGACAATATGACAGTATGACAATTAAAAAATGAATGACACAATCTCCTTCTTATATTATATAACTAATTAATATATAGATATATAGATAAGAAATTAAAACAAGTATACCCCTCAAAAAACAACTGTCATATTGTCATACTGTCATGGATTCATCAATCAAATTCCCCTAAAAGGCAAATAATCAACATAATACAAATCCACTACCCCTCGACGTCCCCATGAAAACCATAAAAAACCATCCTTTTTCCCTCTAAAAAGCCACCAAAAACCCTCCAAAAACGCTCCTCAAACCCCTCTTTCAGCCACCAAACATCCCTTTTCACGCTCAAACCCTCTTCGCAAAAATCATCTCCCCGACCCCGTTTCACACCCCTTACCCCATCAAAACAACCGCCCGAATACCCCAAATCCGATACGAGTAGCCTTTTATCGGCCCTAGTAGCCCTATTGCCCCTATTGCCCCTATTGGCCTTACTGCCCTTATTGGCCCTATTGCCCTTAATGACCTTAGTGCCCTTAATGCCCTTATTGCCCCTATCAGCACATAATTTGCAGCACCATATCCACCCCAAATCCTGCCCGATGTGTCACAAATCGTCTACAATCGCATACAATCGCACGCAATCGCACACAATAGCATACCCCATACCAAAAAACATCGTATCTTTGCATCAGTTTCATGACAACCAAGAGCCCTTTGACACCCCTGAGCCCCCATTCAAATAAACCCTATTAAGTCCATATCCTGCCTGGCTCCGAATGAACAAAACTGCCGGTGGCCGTTTTGTAGGCCTGCGACGTCAGTACGGCATCGCGCAGAGGGCAGGAGCAAACTCCGAGTCAAGTCCGTATCAACTCCGACTCAAGTCCGAGTCAAGTCCGACCCCCGCCTGTCACCAAAAAGACCCAACGCCCACCTAACGCCCACCTAAAGCCCACCATACGACCACCCCAAACAAAAAACTATTAACTATTATCTATTATCTATCTATTAACTATTATCTATTATCTATTCTGCCTGACCTTCGGTCACGGCCTGCGACCGAAGTGGAGCAAACTATTAACTAATTCACCTAGATTTACCAGATTTCGCGAGCGCAGCGAGCAGGAGACCTATCAGCGCTGGAACCTGCTCGTCCCCCTATACCCCTCACCCTCGAGCTGCAACAGATACACCCCCTTCCCCAGCTCCGCTACGGGTATCTCTCCTCGGGAAGAGCCTCCGGCCACACGCTGCCCCATCACATTGTAGATGGCATACGCCACCTCCTCGCAGGGAAGGTCCTTCAGGTAGAGGACCTCGGTGGCCGGGTTGGGATACACCTCGACCTCCGGCAGGCGGGCGGGCTCGCCGACGGCCAGCGGGGCCGACGGGATGAGGTTCAGGATGATGCCCTCCACCTTGCTCCACCCGTAGGAGAAGCCGCCGGCGTCGGGGAGATGGTACCAGTTGTCGCGGTAGCCGCCCCAGCCGAAGTTGAGGTGGAACCTCCCGTCGCTCTCGCGGTAGCCGTCGACCACGACATTGTGCCCCGAGGTGCCGGCAGGATTCTCGACGGCCAGGTGGACGGGATACCCCGCCTGCAGGTTGGCGACCATCAGGGCATGTGCCGCCGAGTCGAGCTCCCTCAGCAGCATGCAGTCGTCGAAGCCAAACCGCAGATAGGCCTCATAGGCCTGATCTACAGAGAACGTGCCCGACCCATAGGAGTCCGATGCGGAATACACCTGCTTGCAGGCAACGCCGCAGGCGAACACCAGCGCTCCCGCCAGCGACTCCGTGAGCTCTTCGCCGCGCCGGAAACGGGCGTCGACGGAATCCAGCATCTCGTTCAGCTCCGGGAACGAGGGGAAGTCATACTCCTCCCAGTCGTCGTCGATATGGAACTGCCGTCCGAAATAATTCCCCGTGAAGTAGTCGTCGCCATCGTCGAGACGCGTCCCCTGGGTGGTGCGCAGATGGTTGAGAATCTGACCCATAACAACGGCGGGACACCCGGCATAGCTGTGGTCGTAGTTCTCCAGCGGATCTGCCGGACAATGCTGGTTGTAAGGATACTCCTGCGTCCAGCAAGTGGTGAGGAGTGGCTGTTGCGCCCAACCCGCGAAGGCGCAAAAGACAAAGAGCAGCGTGAACAATTCCTTCATGTGTAACGTCTAATTTTGCGCTGCAAAAATACACATTTTTTTGATTTCTGATTTCTAAATGCTATTTTTTAAGTATTTGTCCTCTCACTCCCTTTCACTCCCTTTCACTCCCTCCCCAAAAACCATTCACAATTCACCATTCACCATTCACTTAAAACTCAAAACTCATCACCAATCCCAAATAACGCATTTGTCCTCTCACTCCCTCTCACTTCCTTTCACTCCCTTTCACTCCCTCCCAAAAAACCATTCACAATTCACTATTCACTAAAAATCTCCTCCAAAACCAGATTTTTTTCGTATCTTTGCAGTTTGATTTTATTACTAATATATGGCTAATAAAAACATAGACAATCTGATAGTGATCGGCGACCGCGTGCTCATTGAGCCCTCCGTCCCCACCAAGAAGACCAAAGGGGGCCTGCTGCTCCCCGCCGGCTACCAGGAGAAGGAAGAGGTGCAGACAGGCTATATCCTCAAATGCGGCCCCGGCTATCCCCTACCCTCCAACGACGACGGCGAGGCATGGAACCCCTCCGACAAGGAACCCCGCTACCTCCCCCTGCAGGTGAAGCCCGGCGATATGGCCATCTTCCTCCTCAAAAACGCCGTGGAGCTCAAATACGATGGCCAGAAATATTTCGTCGTCCCCCAGCAGGCCATCCTCATGGTGGAACGCGAGGAGTTTTAACCCACATCTACGAATCAAGAATAAATACACGATATGACCAGTAACGAAATACGCAAAGCCTTTCTAGACTTTTTCGAGAGCAAGCAACACCATGTGGTGCCCAGCGCCCCCATGGTCATCAAGAACGACCCCACCCTGATGTTCACCAACGCCGGCATGAACCAGTTCAAGGACATCTTCCTCGGCAACCAGCAGCGCCAGTGGCCCCGCGCCACCGACAGCCAGAAGTGCCTCCGCGTCAGCGGCAAGCACAACGACCTCGAAGAGGTGGGTCACGACACCTACCACCACACCATGTTCGAGATGCTCGGCAACTGGAGCTTCGGCGACTACTTCAAGAAGGAGGCCATCGCCTACGCCTGGGAGTTCCTCACCGAGGTGATGAAGATCGACAAGAGCTGGCTCTACGTCACCGTCTTCGGCGGCGACGAGAAGGAAGGCCTCTCCATGGACACCGAGGCCTACGACTTCTGGAAGGCCCACATCAGCGAGGACCGCATTCTGCGCGGCTCCAAGAAGGACAACTTCTGGGAGATGGGCGACCAAGGTCCCTGCGGCCCCTGCTCCGAGATCCACGTCGACATCCGCTCCGACGAGGAGAAGGCCAAAATCGCCGGCAAGGAGCTCGTCAACAAGGACAACCCCCAGGTCATCGAGATATGGAACCTCGTCTTCATGCAGTATAACCGCAAGGCCGACGGTAGCCTGGAGCCCCTGGCAGCCAAGCACATCGACACCGGCATGGGCTTCGAGCGCCTCTGCATGGTGATGCAGGGCAAACGCTCCAACTACGACACCGACGTCTTCCAGCCCCTCATCCAGGAACTCGCCGCCAAGAGCGGCAAGGTCTACGGTCAGCACGAGGATGCCGACATCGCCATGCGCGTCTGCGCCGACCACCTGCGCGCCGTCAGCTTCAGCATCGCCGACGGCCAGCTGCCCAGCAACGTCAAGGCCGGCTACGTCATCCGCCGCATCCTCCGTCGCGCCGTGCGCTACGGCTATACCTTCCTCGGCTTCACCGAGCCGTTCCTCAACACCCTCGTCCCCACCCTCGTGGGTCAGATGGGACACCAGTTCCCCGAGCTGGCCAAGCAGCAGGACCTCATCCAGCGCATCATCCTCGAGGAGGAGCAGGCCTTCCTGCGCACCCTCGCAGGCGGCATCAAGCGCTTCAACGACTACCTGTCCAACGCCTCCGCCGCCACCAAGACCATCGACGGCGCCTTCGCCTTCGAGCTCTTCGACACCTACGGCTTCCCCATCGACCTCACACAGCTCATGGCTACCGAGAAGGGCTGGACGGTCGACATGGAGGGCTTCCAGAAGGGTCTCGCCGAGCAGAAAGAGCGCAGCCGCGGCGCCGCCAAGGTGGAGAACGACGACTGGCAGGAGCTGGCAGCCGGCGAGCAGGAGTTCATCGGCTACGACACCCTCGAGGCCGACGTCAAGATCCTCCGCTACCGCCACGTGAAAGCCAAAGACAAGGAGTTCTTCCAGCTGGTGTTCGACCGCACCCCCTTCTACGGCGAGAGCGGCGGCCAGGCAGGCGACACGGGAGAGATTAAAACGGAAAGTGGAAAGTGGAAAGTGATTAACACCAAGAAGGAGAACGGGTTGACAGTGCACATCGTGGAGCAATTGCCCGAAGACCTTTCGGCCACCTTCCACGCCGTCGTCGACGCCGACAAGCGTCAGGCCACCGCCTGCAACCACAGCGCCACCCACCTCATGCACCACGCCCTGCGCCAGGTCCTTGGCGAACACGTGGAGCAGAAAGGCTCCAGCGTCGACCCCGACCGTCTGCGTTTCGACTTCAGCCACTTCGCCAAGATGAGCCACGAGGAGATCCGCGACGTCGAGCGTCGTGTCAACGAGATGATACGCCAATGCCTGCCCCTCGAGGAGCACCGCCAGATGCCCATCGCCGAAGCCCAGAAGCTGGGCGCTATGGCCCTCTTCGGCGAGAAATACGGCGACAAGGTGCGCGTGGTGAAATACGGCCCCAGCGTGGAGTTCTGCGGCGGCACCCACGTGCAGAACACAGGTATGATAGGCTCCTTCCGCATCGTCAGCGAAGGTGCCGTCGCCGCCGGCATGCGCCGCATCGAGGCCGTTACGGCCCGTGCCGCCACCGACTTCGCCGACCGCCAGCAGGAGCAGCTCGCTGCCCTCGCCGACCTCTTCAAGGGCACCAAGGACCTCACCGCCTCCATCGCCAAGCTGCAGGAGGACAACGCCGCCCTCAAGGCCGAGGTGGAAGCCCTCAAGAAGGAAAAGGCCGCAGGCGTGGCACGCGACATCGCCGCCAAACTCGACACCAACCCCGTCCTCATCCAGCGCATGGACAGCGACGTCAACGCCCTCAAGGACGCCGTCATGGCCCTGCGCGGCGAGCGCCCCGATATGGCTGTGGTCCTCGGCAGCGTCTCCGCCGGCAAACCCTCGCTCCTCATCGTCCTGGGTCAGCAGCGCGTCGACGCCGGCCTCAACGCCGGCCAGATGGTGCGCACCCTCGGCAAGGAAATCCAGGGCGGCGGCGGCGGACAGCCCCACTTCGCCACAGCAGGCGGCAAGAACCCCGACGGCATCGACAAAGCCCTAGCCATCGCCAAAGAGCTGATTGGCTGACACTTCCAAAAAGAACGATAATCACCAAAGACAACAGGTCGCCAGCGGCCCGTTGTCTTTTTTTCATGGATTATTTGTCCATATCGATTTTATTTCGTACCTTTGCACTCGGAAAATATTATTTTATTAACCAATAACATTTTACAACATGGATTTACAGAGTATCACCACATTGATGCTGTCCAACGACTACAAGGACCGCATGAAAGCTGAGTATTATCACCTGCAGAACCGCAAGGAGAACCTCGAAGCCGTCGTCAAACTGTGGGATGCCGGCAAGCTGCCCTTCACCCCCGACTGCCCCCGCAGCATCTACGACCTCCAGCTCCGCGCCATGAACGACTATATGGCCGTCCTCGAGGCTCGCGCCAAAATCGAGAAGATCGTCCTCTGACGAATCCAATATCCACTAAACACACACAAAATCCCACTCCCGTGAAAAAGGTAATCCATACCCTGATGGCCCTTCTTGTGGTCGCCACGATGACCCTCGCCGGCTGCGGCTCCAAAGCCCCCGCCGACAACCCCAGGGCCGCCGTCGAGCAATTCCTCAACACCATCGTCAAAGGCGACATTGAGGCCGCCCTCGGCATGGTACAGGGTGCCGACGAGGCCACCGAGGAAGAGAAATCTTTCGTCGTGAACCTCTACCAAACCGCCCTCGACGAACTGGGCGGCGTCACGTCGTACGAAATCATCGACGAGAAGCTCGCCGACGACGGCGTGAATGCCAAGATGAAGGTGAAATACGTCTACGGCAACGGCGAGGAAAGAACCTCCGTAGAGCACGTCGTCAAGACCGAAAAGGGCTGGGCTGTTCAACTATAACAATGATCGACAGACTCACTTTTGACCTCCAAGCTACCGACGGCGGCGCCCGCGCCGGTGTCATCCACACCGATCACGGCGACATCCAGACGCCTATCTTCATGCCCGTGGGCACCGCCGGTACGGTCAAGGCAGTACACCAGCACGAGCTCCGCAACGACATCGGCGCTCAAATCATCCTAGGAAACACCTACCACCTCTACCTACGCCCGGGTTGCGACCTGCTGCGCCAGGCAGGAGGTCTGCACAAGTTCAACGGCTGGGACCGCCCCCTGCTCACCGACAGCGGCGGCTTCCAGGTATTCTCCCTCGCCGCCAACCGCAAACTCAAAGAGGAAGGATGCACCTTCCGAAGCCATATCGACGGCAGCAAACACCTCTTCACCCCAGAGAACGTGATGGATACCGAACGCATCATCGGAGCCGATATCATGATGGTCCTCGACGAATGCTGCCCCGGCGATGCCGACAAACGCTATGCGCAACGTTCAATGGAACTTACACACCGTTGGCTCGACCGATGCATTAAGCGCTTCAACGAGACAGAACCTCTCTACGGGCACCACCAGGCACTCTTCCCCATCGTGCAGGGATGCCAATACGAGGAACTGCGCAAAGTCAGCGCCGAGTACATCGCCAGCAAGGACCCCGAGGGCTGCGCCATCGGAGGGCTGGCCGTGGGTGAGCCCACAGAGGTGATGTACCAGATGATAGAGGTGGTCAACGCCATCCTCCCCATGGACCGCCCCCGCTACCTGATGGGTGTCGGCACACCGCAGAACCTGCTGGAAGCCATCGAACGGGGCGTGGACATGTTCGACTGTGTGATGCCCACACGCAACGGCCGCAACGGCCTGCTGTTCACCGCCGAAGGCACCATCAACATCAAGAACAAGAAGTGGGAGTCGTGCTTCGAGCCCATAGACCTCACCTCCACCGCCGAAGCCGACCGCGTATACACCCTCGCCTACCTCCACCACCTCATCCGCGCCGAAGAGATCCTGGGACTCCAGGTGTGCTCCATCCACAACCTGAGGTTCTACCTCTGGCTTGTCGGCGAGGCAAGGAAGCACATCCTCGCAGGCGACTACTCCAGCTGGAAGGGCCGCATGGTGCAACAGCTCGGTCGCAGATTGTAAAAACGAAAACCCATACGGCTGTCAAACAATCATTTGGCAGCCGTTTCTTCAACCATCAATTCAAGCCTGTTTCTTTCGGCCGAAACGCCGTTTTCGTCATGTTGAATACTTGTTGATATTTTACATGACAAAGAGGATACCTATTGATAAAAAATATGTAATTTTGTAGGCTGAAACAAACGATGACAAATGTTCGACTTTTCACATTTTCTACCTGACACACAATCTATTGTGTTTGCCGCTTTGCTGATGCTGGCCATGATTTTCTGCTGCCTCTACTACGGCCTGTTCCATTTCCGCATCGGCCGGTGGCACCGCAAAGCTAAACCCACCGAGGGTACGGGCAACCTCTCGAAGGACGCCCTGCCTCCCGTGAGCGTGGTGCTGACAGCACACAACGACGTAACCTGGCTGAAAGAGAACCTGGTGTACCTCCTGGAGCAGGACTATCCTGACTTCGAGGTGGTGGTGGTCGACTACCTGAGTCAGGACGACACCCCCTTCGTGCTCAAGCTGCTGAAGGACTACTACCCCCACCTCAAGATTGTGCCCTTCAAGGAGGACGTGAACCTCTTCCAAGGCAAGAAGTACCCCCTCTCCATCGGCATCAAGAGCGCCAAAAACGACATCCTCCTGCTGGCCGACCCCGACTGCACGCCGAAGAACATGCAATGGCTTCGCGGCATGGTGAAGGGATACATGAAGTCGGATACCCAAATTGTGCTGGGATTCTGCGGGTTGAACCGCACGAAAACCCTGCTCGGAGCGCTGCAGCAATACGACAACCTGTCCTACAGCTCGCACTATCTCGGATGCGCCCTGCTGGGTCACCCCTACACCGGCACCGGCCGCAACCTCAGCTACCGCCGCAGCTTCTTCTTCAAACGCGGCGCCTTCATCAGCCACTACAGCGTGGCCGGCGGATCGGACGACCTCTTCATCTACCAGAACGCCACACGCTCCAATACCGCCATCAGCATCAGCAGCGACGCCTGCCTCAGCACCGAACCCAAGAAGCACTTCGGCGAATGGCACAAGCTGCGCCTCTCACGCGTGTCGACCCGCAACTGGCACAGCGTGGGCGGCCGCATGATGGAAGACCTGCTGCCCATCAGCACCCTGCTCTTCTACACGATGGCGGCTTTACTGGCCATCGGAGGCGGCGTGCCCTGGGGCGCGGTGCTGATCGCCGTAGTGTTGAAATGGGCCTGGCAGATAGTGGCCTTCGCCCAGCTCTGCAAACGGTTTGAGGGCGGTTTGGTATACCTCGCGGCACCACTTTTTGAAATTTATTTTATCATTGCAAATACTATTTTGGTCTTAACGCCGTTAGATAATAACAGAAAATTCAGCAAATAGGTC
Organism: uncultured Bacteroidota bacterium; assembly: GCA_902775135.1. Lineage (GTDB taxonomy): Bacteria > Bacteroidota > Bacteroidia > Bacteroidales > P3 > Colimorpha. The sequence goes on from CACYKY010000007.1 coordinate 58,573, forward strand.
TCCACCGAGAACCTTTTGCCCACAGAAAACGACGCCGAACATGGAGCCAAAGACAGAGAAATCGGAACGCATACAGCTTGACTATCAGCTGGTTTGCGACGCCCGAGACCGAGGGAGCCACAAGGCCTTTGCCGCCCTGATGGCCTCCTATCGCGAGCCGCTATACCTGCTGCTGCTCCGTATGACCCACAACACCACGACGGCGGCGGACCTCACCATGGAGACCTTCAGCAAGGCTTTCCTGCAGCTGAACCGCTACGCCCCCACGGGGTCGTTCAGCTCATGGCTCTTCTCCATAGGCGTCAACACCTATATCGACTACCTTCGCAAACGCCGCCCCGACACCGTCTCGCTGGGCAGCATCACCCGCACCAGCGACGGCGACTTCATCGAATACCAGATTCCCTCCGGCCAACCCAATCCGGAAGAAGACCTCATACGCCGCCAGCGCGACGCGGCGCTGAAAGAGGTGGTGGCGGAACTCAAGGAACCCTATCGACGTATCATAGAGATGCGCTACTACGAGGACCTCAGCTACGAGGAAATCGCCGAGCGCCTCAAACTGCCCCTGGGCACCGTCAAGGTGCGCCTGATGAGGGCCAAAACGCTGCTCGCCAGCATAGTGAAAGAAAGGGGCGACGTGATATGAAACGGATGTGCATGGTGCTGGCCTTGATCATGGCCACAACGGCCGCTCTGGCCGACGACGACGGCGTTCCGAGGCCCGGGCCTACGGGCCTCTCTGTCTTTGCCAACGCCGGCGCCATATGGGCCAGCGACGTCAACGCCAATTTCTACTCCGGCCGTCCGGAAAACGCCAACACCATCAACCGCGTGCTCCACAGCAACAGCTACGGCACACAAATATGGAACGACCTCCGCAACGACGGCCTCATCTCCTCGGCCATCGGCAGCTACAGCGAGCTGCAGGTCATCGAATACCCTGAGATGTACTACCGCACCTCCTACAACATCGGCTTGGGCATCCGCTACGACTACGCCAGCGGCTTCGGATGGCTGCTGCGCTTCGACATGTGGAGGCTCGAAGCCATCGGTGCCTTCAACCTCAGCAGCAACAACGGCACAGGCATCCTCAGCGGCAACCACCAGTACATACGCTGCGGCATGCTCGGCAAGGAAGACCGTATCAGCATCGACCTGGCACTCACGCGCACCGTCGACCTCGGCTCCGGCCTCTGCCTCGAGGTGGACCTCGGCGCCAGCCTCAACAACACCAAGGTGAAGGACAACCTGATGGAGATCGACGGCAGGACCTATTCCATCCTCGACATCTGGAACGGCAGCACACCTGACGTCGGCGCCGGCAGCTACGACTACGTCAACCAGGGCGGCATAGGCTTCGGTGTCTTCATGAGCGGCTACCTCGGCTATCGCATTACGGGCGTGGGAGCCATCAAGGCGGGCTACACCTGCCACCACAGCCAAGCCAAGCTGCCCAACTACGACGGATGGGGATGGACCCACTGTCTGAACGTTAGATTTGAAATCAATAATTTTAGTTTTTTATAAATGATAACATTTACAACATTAGCAGAAAGCGACCATTCGCACTTTGCACAAAGCCTGTTTGAAGAGGCGTTTCCCGAACAGGAACGCCCGCCCTTCTCTAGTCTCCGGCATAGAGATGCCGGCAAATTCCATTTCCTCGTGGCCGAAAACGGCGACGAACCGGTGGGCATCCTGACCTACTGGACTTTCGAAGACCTTGTCTACATCGAGCACTTCGCCATCGACGAAGAGCTGCGCAACCAGGGATTGGGGAAAGCGGCTTTCCTCAACTTCCTCTCGCAGCAGCAGGATCAGGTGGTGCTCGAGGTGGAAACCCCGGTGAGCGAAGAGGCCGAGCACCGCATAGAGTTCTATGCCAGCATGGGCCTGTTCAGCAATCCGCAACCCTACATGCAGCCCCCCTACCGCAAAGGCGGCAAAGAGGTGCCGATGATCATCATGTCGAAATACGAGTTGGACGACGACGAATTTTGCGAAATTCGCGACCTTTTATACCGCGAAGTGTACGGCGTCAACGGAAAATCGGGAAACGAAGATTGATTTTTTTTGCGATACAAAATATTGATTGATTGATAAATATTTTTTGAAACGAAAAATATTTGAAAAAAAATTTGGTCAGTATTAAAAAAGTTAGTACTTTTGCACTCGCTTTCAGGGAAAGAAAAGCCCGAAAACAGCAGATGGCTCCTTAGCTCAACTGAATAGAGCATCTGACTACGGATCAGAAGGTTGCAGGTTTGAATCCTGCAGGAGTCACCACGAAGGAGAACGGAAACGTTCTCCTTTTTTTTGTTTCCTCCCGACGGGATGATATTCCTCCCCACAGAAAAAAAAGGCATGAAGGTCGGAGGGGTGCAGGTTGAAAAAATATTCTTTGTATGTCAAAAAAAAGATGTATCTTTGCACCTGTATTCGAAAACGAAACTGAGGATGTCCACCACAAGCATAGTACGCGGATTGTTGTTGGCAATGATGCTGGTTGTCAACCTCTTCGGCTATGCCCGCAACGAGCGCGACACACTCGGTACGGGCACGATGGTGCTTTTTACGGAGAACCTGGGGCAATGGGATTCGCGGGTGAACTACGCCGTGCAGCTGCATAGTGCGGCGCTGTTCCTGGAATCCGACGGCATCACGGTGGCGCTGCGTGAGCAGACAGGACATCCCGGAAACGGAGCGTGGAAACAAGGGGGTGTGCGTTGCCACGCCTACAAGATGCACTTCTTCGGGGCATCGCCCTCCTTCCCCTCAGGCCTTGACCGCAGGGAGGAATACTCGAACTACTACCTGGGCGACGACCCGAGCCGTTGGCGTTCGGGGGTGGGCAGCTACACGTCGGTGCGCTACGACGGACTCTACCCCGGAGTGGCGCTGGAGGTGTACGGAGGTAAGAGCGCATTGAAATACAACTTCATAGTGGATGCCGGAGCCGACGCATCGGCCATAGGGATGGTGTACGAGGGTGTGGACGGCATCAGCGTGAGCAGCGAGGGAAACCTCGTTGTGCAGACAAGCGTGAGGGATGTGGTGGAACTGAAGCCCTACGTGTATCAGCGCATCAAGAATACCGAACAACGCGTGGAAAGCCGATGGAGGATGAAGAAGATGAAGGGGAACACAGATGGCGACGGCGAGCGGTGGAAAGTGTGGATAGAGGTGGGTGAATACGACCACAGCCGCGAGCTGGTGATCGACCCGGTGCTGATCTTCTCCACCTATACGGGCTCGACGGCCGACAACTGGGGCACCACCGCCGCCTACGACTCGGAGAAGAACGTCTACACGGCGGGCCTGGTGTTCAGCATGGGGTATCCCACATCTACGGGGGCCTACCAGGACATGATAGGCGGCAGCGTGGACGTGGGAATCTTCAAGTTCGACTCCCTCGGCCAGCAACGTCTCTACGCCACCTACCTGGGCGGCAACTCGGTAGACATGCCGCACAGCCTCTTTGTGAACACCTTCGACGAGCTGATAGTGCTCGGGACAACGGGCTCGACGAACTTCCCCACGACCGTGGGAGCCTACCAGACGCAGCACAACGGGGGAACACAGATCGACTACGAGTCGAGCATCATACGCTATGCCGCCGGCAGCGACCTCTTCGTGAGCCGCCTGAAGTCCGACGGCACCCAGCTGCAGGCCTCGACCTACATCGGCGGCAGCGGCAACGACGGATTGAACTTCCACAACCGATTCAACCAGAACATAAATGTGCTCATGATGGGCAACGACTCGCTCTACTACAACTATGGCGACGGAGCCCGCGGAGAACTCATCACGGACAACCTGAACAACATCTATGTGGGCAGCACCACCATGAGCCTCAACTTCCCCACCACGAGTGGCTGTGTACAGCCGGCGGCACCGATGGGACAGAACGGCGTGGTCTTCAAGCTCGACCACAACCTGAAGACGCTCCTTTGGAGCACCTACCTGGGCGGCAGCGGCGACGACGCGGTGTACTCCATCGACGTCGACTCGAACTACAACCTCCTGGTTTGCGGAGGGACGAACAGCACCAACTTCCCTACCACCGAGGGTGCCTGGCAGGAGAACTACGGCGGCGGCTCGGCCGACGGATTCGTGTGCAAGATATCGTACAACGGCGACCGCCTGATGGCGTCGACCTTCGTGGGCATGAGCGACTACGACCAGCTCTACTTCGTGCGCGCCGGCAAGCGCAACGAGGTGTTCCTCTTCGGCCAGACAAAACCCATGGGCAACGGGGCCTTCATCTACAACGCAGGATACAGCGTGTACAACAGCGGCATGCTGCTGATGCGCATGCTGCCCGACCTGAGCGGGAGGGTGTGGAGCACCACCTTCGGCTCCCCCGGACGCATCAACCTCTCGCCCACAGCCTTTGCGGCAGACATCTGCAACAGGGTGTACCTTGCGGGATGGGGACGCGACTTCGTGGGCTATTCGGGAATTCCCTGGTACACGATGGGCACCACGGGTATGGAGACGACAGCGGATGCCTGGATGGACACCACCGACGGACAGGATTTCTATCTGATGAGCATCGATGCCGACGCCAACCAGCTGGAGTATGCCACCTTCTTCGGCGAGACCCACAGCTCGACTCAGTCGCGCGGCGGCGGAGACCATGTGGACGGCGGCACCTCGAGGTTCGACCGCCTGGCGACACTCTACCAGTCGGTGTGCGGATCGTGCGGCGGCACGCAGGGATTCCCCACCACAGCAGGCGCCTGGAGCAGCAGCAACCAGGCGGACAACTGCAACAACGCCTTGTTCCGTTTCAACGTAACCAACGATTTCCCGGTGGCAGAGTTTGTCCCGCCGACGGCGGGATGCGCGCCCTACACGGTGAACTTCCACAATACCGGTCGCGGTACGGCCTACCGCTGGAACTTCGGCGACGGCAGCACCTCGACAGAGAAGAACCCCACACACACCTACAGCCAGGGAGGCCTCTACACGGTCACCCTGATAGCGACCATGCCGGGCGGATGCGCCGAAGCCGACACACAACGGCACACGGTGCACGTGATAGGCGACGGCGGCTACAGCTTCGCACCCCTCATCGCCTGTGCGGGCGCACGCATACAGATAGGCATGCAACCCCAGATTGGCGCCACCTACCAGTGGCTCAACAACAACGTCAGCGACCCGACGGTGGCGAACCCATGGGTGAACGAGACGGGGGTGTACCTGCTGCGGGTGTCGGCACCGGGATGCAGCGAGATGGACACCTTCGAGGTGCTCAACTATTCGCTGATAGACCGTTGCACGGCAGGATTGATCTCATGCCATGATTCCGCCGACGGCAGCATCACGCTGGAGCTGGGACAAGGGATAGAGGCCGACTCCATCAGCATCGCCATCAGCCCCTTCGCCACAGGCTCGTACAGCGGGCGCAACTACATCGTGGGCGGATTGGCGGCAGGGAGATACCATGTGACGGTGGAAGGCTACGGGTGCACCTACGAGCAGGACGTCACGTTGAACAATCCAGCCACACCCAACTATACCAAGGAGATGTCGGACGTGCTGTGCAACGACAGCTGCACAGGATGGTACCGCATTGTGTACCAGGATGGCGGGCAGGCGAAGGACACGCTGTTTGAGGGCCTCTGCACCGGGACCTACGTCGCCGAACTCTCCTCCGACGGATGTCCGTTGCGAGACACCACCGTCATACGGCGTAGCCACCAGCTCGACGGATTCCACGCTTGGGCCGACCGCTCGAGCATATACATAGGGCAGACGGTCACCCTCTATTCCACCGAGATAGAAGGTGCCACCTACCGCTGGAGCCCCGCGACAGACCTGGAGACCCCCACCGCCGCCAGCACCCAGGCCACCCCCATGGACACGTTGGTGTGCTACACGGTGGAGGTGACGGGGAGCGACGGCTGCAAGGCTTCGGACACGGTGTGCCTCCGCAGCACCATGCTGGTATGCGGCGAACCCGACTACCACATACCCAACGCCTTCACCCCCAACAACGATGGCATCAACGACGAGGTGGACTTCGGTAGCCCCATCCTGTCGGAAATCCATGTGGCCATCTTCAACCGCTGGGGCCAATGTGTGTATGAGAGCGACGACCCGACCAACTGCCGGTGGAACGGCATCTACAAAGACAACGCCTGCCTGCCGGGCGTATACACCTACACCTGTCGTATCCGCTGCCACAACGGCGTGGAAACCGAGCTGAAAGGCGACATCACCCTTATACTGTGACTCTGGCTATGAAGAAGGAGAAGAAAGACCAGTTCATAGCCCTTTGTGCCGACGACCTCGACGAGGCCCGCCGGCTGCTGCCCTACGCCCAACGCCTCTCGGCGGCTTTCCACAAGGGCATCATCCTCTTCACCTGCAGCGCCGACGGCGACCAATGGGTGGACCTCGTGGAATGCCCGCATGTCGTGCTGCGGGGCGAATGGAGCGACGCCATAGAGGCGATGCCTGTGGCTTTCAATGTGGTGCTGGCCATTGTCGCCTGCAACCCCAAGGCCCCTCGCCATTCCCTTGCCCATCCACGACAGTTGCTGAAGAGTTTCCGCCAATCGAAGGTGGCCTATCTGGCCATCCCCTCCGCCGCCGGAGAGTGGCGTAGCGAACGAGTGGCACTCACCCTCGACCACCAACGCGAGAGCAAGGAGAAACTCCTCTGGGCCTCCTATATGGCTCGCTTCTGCAGCAGCGCCATCCATGTCTACCACATCCCCTACACCGACCCCGACTTCCGCAACAGGCTGAACAACAATATCCGTTATCTCGACAAGATATTCTCGTCGCTCGCGCTCTCTTACGAGCTGCACCCCCTCCAGGGAGGCAGCCAGTTTGCCCACCCCGACCTCAAAGCCCTTGGAGAGGTGGAATGCGACCTGTTCATCTCGCTGGTGACCGACGTACGCGACCGCGATGTGCTCGACACCCTGCTGCCTCCCCCACCCTTGCGTCTGCTGCGTTCCTCGTCGGCCACACCCATCCTCTTCCTCAACCAGAGAGACGACCTCTACATCATGTGCGATTGAAAAATAATCGCCATTATTCGGATTTTTTTCGTATATTTGCATTGACTATATATTAACACGCATATTATAATTTATTGAATACGAATAATAAAAACTTGAAATAGCATGAAAAAAAGTACACTTTTTATCGCGATTCTGCTCGTATGTGGGGCATTCTCCTCTTGCCTCCGCAGCGACGACCTTGAAATGCTGCGCCACCCCATCAGCGTTACGGGCAGCGTAAGCCCGCAATACGGAGTCCCTGTGGCCAACGGAGAACTGAACATCAACGACCTGCTGGCGAGACTCAGCTCCGATTACCAAGGTCTCATCACCAACGACGAGGAGATTACGGTAGAATACACCGCCAATCTGAGCGATACCATCTTCGCCTTCAGCCAGATCCCCAACCTGGCTCCCGCACCCGCGGCCCGTCCCGGCACCAAGGATGGTACGATGTGGTTCTCGAAGGACACCATTATCATCGACACCATCGACATCGACTTCTTCAACGATGTCTCCGACCTCGGCGGACAAATCAACATGGAGCACATCTGGCTCAGCATCGCCGTGCGTGCCTATGGCGAATGCCCCGAAAGCGTCCGTCCCTATGTGCGCGCCACCTTCGACAACCTCATCATCAGCTATGAGGACCACGAGGGCACGCTGAAGTCCTATTCCGGCCTCAGCGTCGAGCCGATCCAGATCACCGACATCACCGAAGGCTTCAACCACGACTTCGAGCAACTCGACGTGGCTTCCATTGCCAACGATATGCCCCGTCGCATCTTCACCCAGTACCGCATGCGCTTCAATGTCAGCTCCGAATTCATCACCAACAACATCAGCAACTTGAACTTCGGCGCTATCCTCGACAGCGTCCGTATGTCGCGCCTCATCTACGCTGCCGACCTCACGGTGAACATGCCCTTCAGCGTCCAATTCAACGGCCTCACCTATTCGTTCAATATCGACCTTGGCGACGGCCTCTCCTCTGTCAACCTCGACTCCATCATGCACTCCATGGCCGAAGGCGTCGACGTCAACGTCGATACCGCCCGCTTCCGCATGGTCCTCGACAACGGCATCCCCATGGCTTTCACCCTCAGCGCCACCATGCAGGACGCCAATGGGCAAGACCTCTTCGACATATTCCGAAACAAGGACATCGCCTCCGCCAATGTCGTCCCCTCCTCCAGCGACCCCAACCGCTTCCAAGCCTCCACCAGCGTCCAGAGCTCCATCGACGCCATTCTCCATCAGAATGAAATCGCCAAATTCTATCAGGCTCGCACCATGAAGATCACCCTCAAAACCGACACCAACGGCAAGCACGTCACCATCAAACGCGACGACTTCCTCCGCATCAAGGCCTTCCTCATGATACGCCCCACTGTGGATGTCAACATCTCGATCACCGACAATGGCATTCTTTAATTCATTAACGTAAAAGGAGGAACACACCATGAGAAAGAACATTTTCCTGATAGCCCTTACCGTCCTGATGGCTGCTCCCGCCGCCCAAGCTCAGTTCGACGAAACCAACAACCTCTTCTACCATACCCTGCGCACCCCGCAATCCAATATCTACAACCCCGCTTTCTTCCCCACCAACAACACCTTCTACATCATGCTCCCGGGCGTCGACGTCCAATTCGGCAGCCCCCTCTCCATGAACAACATCATCTACTACGACCGTCCGTCCAACCGCACCGTCATCGACCTCAACCGTATCCTCTCATCCCTTGAGGAAGAAAACGATTTCCGCCTCGGTGCCGATGTCAACCTCGTCGGTTTCGGTTTCAACGTGAAAAACACATACATCAACTTCAACACCCGCTTGGTCAACCACATCGGCGTAGGTCTCCCCATCTCCACCATCAACGCCCTCCTCGAGGGTAACGTCGGCGACGACAACAATCCCCGTCCCGTGGTAGAAATCGTCAATGGCGACATCCTCAACGCCACCTCCTACCTCGAGACCTCCATCGGCGTCGCACAGCGCTTCGAGCCCATCAACCTCACCGTCGGTCTCCGCGCCAAAGTCCTCTATGGTATCGCCAACGTACAGACCGACAACACCAAGATTGTCCTCAACACCGACCCCGCCCTCGACTCCGTCTCCGCCTCCATCTACTACCAGATCCAGTCGGCAACCTTCGCCCCCTACGACACCACCCAGAAGAAATTCCTCTTCAATGTCGGCGACCTCTTCAACATCGGTCAGGCCAACACCGGCTTCTCCTTCGACATCGGTGCCCGCTACGACTTCGGCCCCTTCACCTTCTCCCTCGCCATCAACGACCTCTCCGCCGGTATCCACTGGAAGAACAACGTCACCACCTGGACCCCCTCCAACGGCCAGGGTGTCATCACCTTCAACGGTCTCAGCGTCAACTCCATGCTCGACAACGGTTCCTTCAATATCGACTCCCTTACCGCCTACCTCCAGAACCAGCTCAACGGTATGACCCCCCATCGTGTCGCTGACGGCGACTACTGGTTCTCCATCCCCACCAAGTTCAACCTCGGCGCCAGCTACAGCTTCGCCAAGATCTTCCGCGCGGGATTCCTCTTCCACGGTCAGCTCGACCGCGGCCTCTTCTGCAAGTCGAACTCCCTGAGCTTCGGCACTCCGGCCCCCAACACCTTCCGCTGGAACACCACGCTCTCCATCGGTGCCAACCTCTTCAACTGGGTCGAGGTCATCGCTGCCAACTCCTTCGTCAACGACGGCTCCTCCTTCGACGTCCTCAATCCCGGCGTCGGCATCGTCCTCACTCCCGGCACCGTCTTCCAGGTCTACCTCATGGCCGACTACCTCAGCTCCTTCTACCTCACCGACTCCAAAGCCCTCAACCTCAAATTCGGCCTCAACCTCCTCTTCGGCAAAGGCTCCCGATCCATCATCGAAGAAACTGCCGCCCGGTTTTAGTGAATTGTGAATAGTGATTAGTGATTAGTGATTAGTGAATAGTGATTAGACGGGATAGAGGCAGATTTCAATTTTCAATTTTCAATTTTCAACTTTCAACTTTCAATTTTCAACACTCACCCCCCACAAGAAATGAACATCATCGCCATTGTCGGACGCCCCAACGTCGGTAAGTCCACCCTCTTCAACCGTCTCACCGAGAGTCGCGACGCCATTGTCGACCCCACCTCCGGTGTTACGCGCGACCGCCAGTATGGCCACTCCGACTGGAACGGCAAGCACTTCTCTGTCATCGACACCGGTGGCTATGTCATGGGCGGCGACGACGAGTTCGAGGCCGAAATCCGCAAGCAGGTCTCCTTGGCCATCGACGAAGCCGACGCCATCCTCTTCCTTGTCGACGCCCGCGAAGGTCTCACCCCCATGGATGAGGATGTGGCCGAGATGCTCCGCCGCCAACCCAAGCCCGTTGTCCTTGCCGTCAACAAGGTCGACAACGCCGCCCAGATGGACGCCCTCGCCGAGTTCTACGCCCTCGGCCTCGGCGACCCCTACCCCATTGCAGGTATCACCGGCTCCGGCACCGGCGACCTCCTCGACGCCCTGGTGAAGGATTTCGACGAAGGCAACGACGACCCCACCGACGGCCTCCCCCGCATCGCCGTCGTCGGCCGCCCCAATGTGGGCAAGTCATCCTTCATCAACATGATCACCGGCGAACATCGCTCCGTGGTCACCCCCATCGCCGGCACCACCCGCGACGCCGTCTACTCGCACTACAACCTCTTCGGCTTCGACTTCAACTTCGTCGACACCGCCGGCCTCCGGCGCAAAGCCAAGGTCTCCGAGGACCTCGAGTTCTACTCCGTCATGCGCTCCGTCCGCGCCATCGAGGCCGCCGATGTCTGCATCCTCATGCTCGACGCCTCCCAAGGACTCGAGCAGCAGGACCTCAACATCTTCTCCCTCATCCGGCGCAACAACAAGGGTGTCGTCATCGTCGTCAACAAGTGGGACCTCGTCCAGAAAGAGACCAACACCCACCGCGACTACGAAAACCTCATCCGCGAGCGCATCGCCCCCTTCGACGATGTGCCCATCATCTTCACCTCCGTCATCAACAAGCAGCGCATCTTCAAGGTCCTCGAAACCGCACGTGCCGTCTACGAGGCCCGCTCGCGCCGCATCTCCACAGCCGAACTCAACGACACCCTCCTGCCCATCGTCAAAGAGCAGAACCCGCCGCCCTCGGTCAAAGGCAAATGGGTTAAAATCAAATATATCACCCAACTCCCAACACCCTATCCCCAGTTCGTCTTCTTCTGCAACCTCCCGCAGTATGTCCGCGACCCCTACAAGCGTTTCGTCGAAAACCGCATGCGCGAACTCTGGGACTTCCACGGTGTTCCCATCACCATCTACTTCCGTGCAAAATAGTTTAAGTTATTAGTTTTAGTTTTTAGCATTCTCTTAAATCTTAACTCATATTTCAATTTTCAATTCTAAATTTTCAATTCTCAATTAAATTTTGGCACGCAATTTGCAGTAACAAAAATTGAAAAACAATAAAAAAAACAATAAAACATGAAAGTAACAGAAGAAAACTTCAACGAGATGATTGCCTCCGGCAAACCCGTTATGGTCGATTTTGGTGCCACCTGGTGTGGCCCCTGCAAAGCCCTTGCTCCCCGCATCGAAGAGCTTGAGAAAGAGTACGAAGGCCGCGTCATGATTGGCACCGCCGATGTCGACGAATGCTCCGACCTCGCCGCCAAGTTCCGTATCCGCAACGTCCCCACCGTCCTCTTCTTCAAAGCCGGAAGCGACGCCCCCGTCGACAAATCCGTCGGTCTCGTCGCCAAGGAAACCCTCGCCGAGAAACTCAACGCGCTGCTCTAATATTTTGAGGTTAGATCAATCCCATATCGATCGCTACAAAACGCTGGACTTTTATGCCCGTCAGGTGGTGGAAGGATTCATCACCGGAAGGCATAAAAGTCCTTTTCACGGCTTCTCCGTCGAGTTCTCCGACTACCGCCAGTACAATCCTGGCGAGTCCATCCGCAACATCGACTACCGCCTCTACGGACGCACCGACCGACTCTACGTCAAGCAGTTCGAGGAGGAGACCAACCTCCGCTGCCAGATCTTCATCGACAAAACCGAATCCATGCTTTTCCCCCTTGAGGGACAGGGGGATATCGATCATCCCAACAAACTCACTTTCGCCGTCTACGCCGCCGCCGTGCTCATCGAGCTTCTCCACCGCCAGCGCGACGCCTTCGGCCTCACATTGCTTGGACGCGATGTCCCAACATCCGAGATACACACTCCCGAATCCGACATCTTCTTCACACCCTGCCGTTCCAACAGCGTCCACCAACACCACCTCCTCGGCCTCCTCGACAGCCTTATCCAGCCAGTAGAAATGAGCGCCGTCCGTCAGGACCCACCTTTGTCGCTCGCGCGAGCCCTCCATCTCACCGCCGAGCAGCTCCACCGCCGCTCCCTCGTCGTCATCTTCACCGACGCCTTCGTGCGCCCCGACGAGCAGGAGCCCCTCCTCGACGCCCTCCGCCACCTGCGCCACAACAAGCACGAGGTCATCCTTTTCCACACCTACGACCTCGCCCGCGAAGTCAATCTCCATTTCGACGCCCGTCCCCATCTATTCATCGACCTCGAAAGCCGGCGCCAGCTGCGCCTGCAACCCAACGAAGTTGCCGATGCCTACCGCCGCCAGATGGAGCATCTCTTCTCTACGCTCCGCCAGCGTGCGATGCAATATCGCATCGACTATGTCCCCGTGGACATTGCCCAGGGCTTCCACCAGGTGCTCCTCCCCTTCCTTCTCAAACGCAGCAAAAACCACTAAAAAGGGCGCGTTTGGGTGCAAAGGATGGGTGGTGGAAAAGTTTTTTTGGAAGACAAGGGTGTAATTGAAGATTTTTTTGTATATTTGCATTTTGTATTTCCCACTGTTGGCCGACGCGAACCATGGGCAAACATGCGGCATATCAATGAATCAACAAAAAAAATATATAAATTTATGAAACAATATATCGAAGAAAACAAAGATCGTTTTTTGGAGGAGCTTTTCAGCTTGATCCGTATTCCGAGTATCAGCAGCGAACAGGAGCACAAACCCGACATGGTGCGCTGCGCCGAGCGCTGGAAGGAGCTGCTGCTTGCGGCAGGAGCCGATAAAGCCGAGGTGATGCCCACCGAGGGCAACCCCGTGGTGTACGGCGAGAAGACCATAGATCCCTCGAAGCCCACGGTGCTTGTCTACGGCCACTACGATGTGATGCCCGTGGCGCCGCTCGAACTCTGGCGCACCGAGCCCTTCGAGCCTGTGGTGAAAGACGGGAAAATCTGGGCACGCGGCGCCGACGACGACAAGGGTCAGAGTTTCATGCACGCCAAAGCCTTCGAATATATGGTGAAGACGGGGACCCTTCCCTGCAATGTGAAGTTCATGCTCGAGGGCGAGGAGGAAATCGGCAGCGGAAGCCTCTACGGATTCTGCGAGAAGAACAAGGAGCTGCTGAAAGCCGACATCATCCTGGTGAGCGACACGTCGATGATTGCCCCCGATGTGCCCAGCATCACCAGTGGCCTGCGCGGCTTGTGCTACTGGGAGGTGGAGGTGACAGGTGCCAACCACGACCTTCACAGCGGCATCTTCGGCGGCGCGGTAGCCAATCCCATCAATGTACTGTGCAAGATGATTGCCGACCTCCACGACGAGAACGGCCACATCACCATCCCCGGATTCTACGACGATGTGCTGGTGCTGAGCAACGAGGAGCGTGCGCTGATGGCGCAGGCCCCCTTCGACGAGGAGGCCTACAAGCGCGAGCTGGGCGTCAAGGCCCTCAAGGGTGAGAAAGGCTACAGCACCAAGGAACGCACCGGCATCCGTCCCTGCCTGGATGTGTGCGGCATCTGGGGCGGCCACACCGGCGAGGGCACGAAGACCGTGCTCCCCAGCAAGGCCTACGCCAAGATCAGCACCCGCCTGGTGGCAAATCAGGACTACGAGAAAATCAGCAAACTGTTCCAGGAGTATTTCGAGAGTGTGGCACCCGACTATGTCACCGTGAAGGTGACCCCATGTCATGGTGGCGCCGCCTATGTGGCCCCGCTGGAGCTGAAGGCCTACAAGGCTGCCGAGAAAGCAATGACCGAGACCTTCGGCAAACGTCCCATCCCCACCCGCAGCGGCGGCAGCATCCCCATCGTGGCAGGTTTCGAGAAGATTCTCGGCCTGAAGAGCATCCTGATGGGCTTCGGATTGGCCAGCGACGACATCCACGCCCCCAACGAGAACTATCCCCTACAGCAGTTCCTCAAGGGCATTGAGACCATTCCGCTGTTCTACAAATATTTCAGCTGCTAAACGAAGGGATGGATACATCGTTGACAGACAAGGCTGTGATATTCGCCACAAAGGCGCACTCGGGCACTCCTCGCAAAGGAACGCAGATGCCCTACATCACCCATCCCATGGAGGCGATGGCCATCGTGGCGACGATGACTGACCGGCAGGAACTGCTGGCGGCGGCGGCGCTGCACGACGTGGTGGAGGACACCCCCGTCACGCTCGAAGAGCTGCGCCATGAGTTCGGCGACGAGGTGGCAGAATGGGTCTTCTACGAGACATCGCCGAGCGAAGAGGAGACGACGTGGTACGAGCGCAAGCAGGCCAATATTGACCGTCTGGCGGCAGCTCCGCTGGAGGCGAAGATGGTGGCCATAGGTGACAAACTGAGCAACCTGCGCGCCATTGTACGCGACTACCGCCGTCTGGGCGATGCGCTGTGGTGCCGTTTCAACGCCCCGCAGGGCGGCAAAGATGTGGCCTGGTACTACCGAGGCCTGGGAGAAGCGCTGAAAGACCTCGCCGGCACACAGCCCTACGAAGAGTATATGAGTTTGGTGGACAGATTGAGTTTTTGTCAATAAAATGCATTAGGGGCATTAAAGCCCTTAATGCCCCTAAAGCCCATCCATAAAGCAAAACAAACGGTAAACCATAAACAGTAAACAGTAAACCGATATGTACGAGATTATCAGCAAGCGGCTGCTCAACAGCCACGAGATTTACAGGATGGAAATCCACGCCCCGTGGATATCGCTCAGCGGCAAGCCCGGCCAGTTCGTCATCGTGATACCTCACGAGAACGGTGAGCGCATACCGCTGACCATCAGCGATATCGTCTATCAGCGCCAATCGGTGGTGATAGTGTTCCAGGTGGTGGGCGAAACCACGCGCCAGCTGGCACAGATGAACGAGGGCGACGACCTCTATACCATCGTGGGACCCCTGGGGCGGCCCAGCGAACTGATAGAGAAATTCGAGAAGGGTGAGTTGAAACGGCTGCTCTTTGTGGCTGGCGGCGTGGGCATTGCTCCCGTGTTCCCGCAGGTGAAATGGGCCTTCCGCAACGGCATCCCCACCGACGTCATCATCGGTGCCCGCTCCAAAGACCTGCTCTTCTACGAGGACGAGCTGCGGGCCGTGTGCCACAACCTCCACATCATGACCGATGACGGCACCTATGGCCAGCAAGGCTTAGTGACCGCCAAGGTGGACGAACTGTGCACCAAGGGGGTGGAATACTCCCACTGTGTAGCCATCGGTCCCCTGCCGATGATGAAGTTCGTCAGCCTCACGACGAAGAAATACAATCTGCCCACCATCGTGAGCCTCAACTGCATGATGGTCGACGGCACCGGCATGTGCGGCGCCTGCCGCGTGAGGGTTGGCGACGAGGTGAAATTCTGCTGTGTCGACGGACCCGAATTCGACGGCCATCTGGTGGATTTCGACGAGGCGGCACGTAAATTGAAAACTCCCGATGCCCGCCGCTACCGCATAGCCACCTCCGAGAGCGGCCACCAGTGCAACCTGGCACCCGCTGTGGACGCCGCCATATCTCTAACCGAAAAAACCGAAGAAAACCGAATTCGGCTTAATTCGGATGATTCGGTTAGCAATAAAAAAACGGTTAGACAGAAACCTGCCGAGCAGGACCCCAAGGTGAGGGCAAAGAACTTCGACGAGGTCTCCTTCGGCCTCACCGAGCAGCAGGCCCTCGTCGAGGCCAACCGCTGCCTGCAATGTAAGAAACCGCGTTGTGTGGAAGCATGCCCCGTGGGAATCAACATCCCGCTATTCATTCAGAACATCAAGGAAGAAAACTTCAACCAGGCCTATGTCACCATCTCCCACGACTCAGCGCTGCCCGCCGTATGCGGACGCGTCTGCCCGCAGGAGACCCAATGCGAGGGTTCTTGCATCATGGGCATCAAGGCTGAACCCATTGCCATCGGAGCCCTCGAGCGTTTCGTGGCCGACAACCATCGCGCGCAATCCAAACCCCAGAGCCAGTGTTACCCCGCGGGCCGCAAGGTGGCAGTCATCGGCAGTGGTCCCAGCGGATTGACCTGTGCCGGCGACTTGGCCAAACACGGCTTCCAGGTCACCGTCTTCGAGGCGCTGCACCACGCCGGCGGCGTACTCGTCTACGGCATACCGGAATTCCGCCTGCCCAAGCAGCGCGTCGTGGAACCCGAGATTGAGAACCTCCGCCGTCTGGGTGTCGAGATACGCACCAACGTCATCATTGGCAAGAGCATCACCATCGACCAGCTCATGAACGACATGGAATACGACGCCGTCTATATTGCCTCCGGCGCAGGACTGCCCAAGTTCATGGGCATCCCCGGCGAGACGCTCATCGGCGTCATCTCGGCCAACGAGCTGCTCACCCGCACCAACCTCATGCACGGCTACGACGAGCAGTACGACACCCCCATCTATCTAGGCCGCAAGGTCATCGTCGTCGGTGGCGGCAATGTGGCAATGGACGCTGCACGTACCGCGTTGCGACTGGGCAGCGAGGTGACTGTCGTCTACCGTCGCGGAGAGGTTGATATGCCCGCCCGCCGCGAGGAGGTGCACCACGCCATGGAGGAGGGCGTGCAGTTCCTCTTCCAGACCGCCCCGCTCGAGATTCTCGGCACCCCGGACGGATACGTCCGGGCCCTCCGCTGCGTGAAGATGGAGATGGGCGCCCCCGATGAGAAAGGCCGCCGCAAGTTCAGCCCCATCGAGGGCAGCGAGTGCGATGTGGAGGCCGACACTATCGTCGCCGCCCTCGGCACCAGTCCCAACCCCCTCATCCGCACCTCTACCCCGGGACTCGACTGCGAAGTGTGGGGCGGCATCAAGGCCGACGAGAACGGTCAGACCTCCCGCAAGTACATCTTCGCCGGCGGCGATGCCGTCAGCGGCGCCGCCACCGTCATCCTTGCCATGGGAGCCGGCCGCAAAGCCGCCAAAGCCATCATGGAGGTGCTGGGATAATGAAGATTTCCCACCCTTTTCTGCGCCTCTTTTCCCTGGCATTTGCGGCGGCAGCCGGATGGCTTGTCGTTTGGAGTTTCCCCTTAATAATGAAAACGGAGGATATCGCCTCCAAAATCATCGCCATGGTGGTTATTGTGGGCTTGTTTGGCTTCTTTGCCCTCTACTTGCTTGCATGGGCATTCTTCTACGACCGTATGGAGAACCGAGAACGGCAGCGCAAAGCGGATTCTGAACGCAAAGAACGTCGCAAACCGGCCAAGGAGAAACTGGCCGAAGCCAAGAAAGAACAACGCTCAGAGCGAAACGCCAACTATATTCTGGGAGCCGTTGCTGTCGCAACTGCCATCTATTTTCTGACAAAAAATGAATGGCTTATGGCGGGACTCATGGCCGTCGTAGCAGTATACCTGTTCTACAAGGCCGTTCGCAACATCGAACCCGCCAAAATAAAGCAGAAAAGGGAAGAAGCCACACGCAGGCAGGAAGTGGAAAACCTGATGGAAACCGCAAAGGACGACGGCGCCGTGGTCATCGTCGAGAACGTGGACAGCCTAACCGCCATCGAAGATGCAATAGAAACCTTCGGCGACGAATACCTTGGACGCAAGAACGGACGCAACACCGTACGACTGTGGCAACTGGAGCGCGAGAAATATGCCCTCACCTTCCCTCTCGGCTACCAGCCCGAAGCACCGTTCTCGCTGATGTGGGAACTGGATGGATGGGGCCTGCAACCCCGGGGGTGGTTCCCTTCACACAGAATGAAGACACAAGGCGAATGGACCATGCTGACAGTGGCAGAGAGTGGCGCTACCCATGCGGTAACCGACAACGGATGCTGCTACGAGGATGAATGCAATTTCCACCTGCGAATCTGTCCGAAGTTGCACCTTGCCTATCAACCACGCCCCAACATCATGAACGACTCCCCCAAAAAACTCGAAGACTTCACCTAAAAAACAAAACCTATGAGGCAGATTTCAATTTTTAATTTTCAATTTTCAATTTTCAATGGAGAGATTCAGTATCGACACCGCACCGCAATATAATCGTCACTATGACGAGGACTCCTTCTGGAAGAAGCTGAAACATCTGGCTTCCAACGTAGGTTCCAAGGTGCTCTACCCTGCCCTGCAGCTCTATTACCTACTGCAGGCAAAGAATGTGCCCGTGAAAGCCAAAACCCTCATCGTCGGCGCTTTGGGCTATCTCATCCTTCCCGTCGATATGGTGCCCGATTTCATTCCGGCACTCGGCTTCACCGATGACCTCTCCGCCCTCATGGTCGCCTTGAGAACCCTCAACAAATATCTCACCCCCGAAATCAACCAGAAAGCCAAAGAACAAACCAACAATATCCTCAAACAATGAAGAAAATCCTCATCCTCATAGCCTTCCTGCCACTCATAGGCCTGGCGCAAAGCCCCCTGCTCGACTCCACCCAGATGCCCAACGCCGTCTTCTTCCTGCCCCCGCCACCCGACACTGCCAGCGCCGCTTTCCAATACGACCGCGCCCAATACCGTTGGGGTATGGAGCAACGCAACAACCCTGTGCGGCTGGCCATTGCCGTCAACGACGCCATCTGGAGCATCGACAACATCTGCAAGATCTATAGCGTAGTCCTCGGCATCGAGATCTCGGCGCAGAATACCCCCGCCATCTACCGCATGCTCACCCTCGGCCTCCTCACCACCGACCAGGCCGGCAAGCTGCCCAAGAACCACTACATGCGCACCCGCCCCTATGTCTTCTTCAACGAACCCACCATCTACCCCAACGACGAAGCCTGGCTCCGCACCAACGGGTCCTACCCTTCCGGCCACACCATCCTCGGCTGGAGTGCCGCCCTGCTCCTCACCGAGTTGGCACCCGACATGGCCGACACCATCCTTGCCCGTGGCTATATCTACGGGCAGAGCCGCGTCATTGCAGGCTACCATTGGCAGAGCGATGTCGACGCCGCCCGACTGGTGGCCAGTGCCGCTGTGGCTCGCCTCCATGCCGACAAGCGTTTCCTCAAGCTCATGAAGAAAGCCCGCAGAGAATACAAGAGATTGACCAAATGATAACTAGCCGGAAAGAATATAGACAATACGTCAAAGCCGACGTGTCAGCTTACGGGTTGGAGCATGTGAGTTTTTACAACTGGCTGCGTATTGACCAGCTGCGCTTCCAACTGAGGCTGCGGCGACTAGAGTACCTTGCCAACTGCCACCCCTGGCGCATAGTCTCGCGGGCAGTATTGGAAGTGACGAACCACAGGTTGGCTCTCAAATTGGGAATCACCATCCCCAAGAACGTCTTCGGCCCGGGGCTCTGCCTCGTGCACCGTGGCACCGTGGTCGTCAGTCCTCTGGCCAAGGTGGGCGCCAACTGCCGCATCCACCCCTCATCCTCCATCGGCGACTACAACGGCGCCCCCACCCTGGGCAACAACGTCTATATCGGCCCTGGAGCCAAACTCTTTGGCCCCATTGTCATCGGCAACAACGTAGCCATAGGCGCCAATGCCGTTGTCAACAATTCTTTTCCCGACAACTGCACCATCGGCGGCATCCCCGCCCACATCCTCTCCCGCAAAGGGGCTGTCGAACAAGGTGTATTTCCCAACACAACAACAAATGGCTGACGCACTCCTCACCATAGAAAATCTCACCAAGAGCTTCGGCGACAAGATGCTCTTCGAAGACATCTCTTTCGGTATCAACGCCGGACAGAAGTCCGCACTCATCGCCCGCAACGGATACGGCAAATCGACCTTGCTCAACATCATCATCACAGCCACCGGCCAGCCCGGTTACAACACCCTCCAGGATTCCGGCAAAATCACCTTCCGCAGCGACCTCCGTCTCGCCTACCTCCCGCAAAGCCCCGAAGCCTATCCCAAACAGCTGGTGCGCGACTTCGTCTACAATATCCAGCGCCCCGAAACCGAAGATCCCTGGACATTCGAACAGCGCATCGAGGAGATTCTCAGCCGCATGCGCGTCGACACCCTCCTCGACCGACAGATGGAAACCCTCAGCGGTGGCGAGCAGAAGAAGGTGGCATTGTGCAAATTGCTCATGGACGACTGCAACCTGCTCATCCTTGATGAACCCACCAACCATCTGGACATAGACATGATCGAGTGGCTCGAGGAGTTCCTTTCGCGCCAGCGGCTCGCCCTCCTCATGGTCACCCACGACCGCTACTTCCTCGACAACGTCTGCGACAACATCTATGAGCTCGACAACTCGCGTCTCTATCACTATAAAGGCCACTATGACTATTATCTGGAGAAAAAGGCAGAGCGCGAGGCCAACGAGCGTGCCGAGGTCGAGAAAGCCCGCAGCCTCTACCGCACCGAGCTGGAGTGGATGCGACGCATGCCGCAGGCTCGCGGCACCAAGGCGCAGGCCCGCATCGACGCTTTCTATGAACTCGAGGCCAAAGCCCACACCCGTTTCGACGACTCCCGTCCCCAGCTCACCGTCAAAACCGAGCGTATCGGAGGCAAGATTCTGGAACTATACAACATCTGCTACCGCGACCTCATCGACGACTACAGCTACGTCTTCAAGCGTGGCGAAAAGATAGGCATCGTCGGACCTAACGGCGTGGGCAAAAGTACCTTCCTGAACCTCATTACAGAAAAACTCAAACCCACTTCGGGACGCGTGGTGGTGGGTCAGACCATCCAGTTCGGCTACTACACCCAGGCGGGCATGAAGGCCCCCGACGACCGCCGTGTCATCGACCTCGTGAAAGATATCGCCGAAGAGATAGAGCTCGACAACGGCAAGAGTATGTCTGCCCACCAGTTCCTGACCTACTTCGGATTCGACGGCACCACGCAGTACAACTACTTCGGTAACCTCAGCGGCGGCGAGCGACGGCGACTCTATCTGCTGCAGGTCCTCATGGCCAACCCCAACTTCCTCATCCTCGACGAGCCCACCAACGACCTCGATATCTACACCCTCCAGATCCTGGAGCAGTTCCTACAATCCTATAAAGGCTGCCTCGTTATCGTCTCCCACGACCGCTCCTTCATGGACCACATCGTCGACCATCTCCTGGTCTTCGAGGGCGACGGACAGATCCGCGACTACCACAGCAACTACACCGACTACCGCCAGGAGCGCCAGCGTCGCGACCGCGAAAAGAAAAAAGAGAGGGAGTCGCCGAGTGGCAAAGTGGCTGAGTCGCCGAGTGGCAAAGTGGCCAAGTCACTCAGCAACAAACGCAAAGCCACCTACAAGGAACAAAAAGAATACGAGGCCCTCACCGCCGAAATCGACACCCTCGCCGCCGAGCGTGCCGACCTCGAACGCCAGCTCTCCGACGGTTCCCTCTCCGACCCCGACGCCCTCACCCTTGCCTCCACTCGCATCGGCGAAATCATCGCCCTCCTCGACGAGAAAGAACTCCGCTGGCTCGAACTCGACGAAATCGTCAATTGAAAATTGAAATCTTACTAGAAGTTGTATTTCACCAGGAGACAAAATCTGTGGCCCAGGACCTGCCGGAGGTTGTCGTCGTTATGCACCATGCCGTCCGAGGGGTCGAGGTTGCCATAGGCGACGCCGGTGAGTTCGTATTCGAGACCGATATTGAAAGCCTTGGTATTGTAGCTGACGGAGGGGGCAAGGCGGTAGATACTATTGATATTGTTGACGCCTTTTTTCATATATAGTTCCGGGACGATACCCATGATGGAATAGTCCTTGTCGGCAAGGCCAAGATTCTTCTGATAGCCGAGGAAAAGATTGACGCGCCACTGGTCGCCATAGGAGAGGTTGAGATAGGAGACGAGGGATTGCATGGGGACATAGGCCCGATTGCCGCCGGCATTGGCGGCCCACGCGTAGCCGCTGAGCATGTTGAGGTGGCCAAGGTTCTGCGCCAGCGTGCTGCGGAATTTGAGCATGAAAGGTATGCTGAGGGGTGAATACTGGAAATAGACGGTAGGGGAAAAGGAGTGGCAACGGCCCTTGTCCAGACGGTTGTAGAGGGTGGCGCCAGAGAAGTAGTCGACGACAGGGATTTCGCGACGGATGAGCAGGTTGGTGTAGTCGATGCCCAACTGGGCATAGAGCTCAGGCGAACGGTAGTGAAGACCGAAGAAAAGCTCCGGCACGAGAGAGCGGTGGGCATAGGAGGCACTTTCGCCGTCGGGGCCGGGCGACGTGAATTGATACTGCCACAGGGCGGCGGCGCAGAAACCGAAGCCGTCGGGACTGTAGGTGTAGCGCACCTGGGGCGTGCGGCTGTGGGGGCGGAAGGGGGCTCCGGCAGCCATGCCGAGCACGTTGGGCATGATGCTGCCGCTGAGGGGATGCCAGTCCTGGCCGAGGAGGAGCTCGTGCTGGCCAAAGGAGTTCTTGCGTCGGAGAGTGACATAAGCCAGGCGCAGGCGCAGCACGGTGTTGCTGGTGCCGAAGCCCGCGAAGTCGCCCTCCACCTTGCCACTGAGGTCGAAGCCCATGAAGTGGGCACCCTCGAGGGCGAGGCCGAAACGGGTGCTGAGAGCCAGGAAGTGGGCCTCGGGGACGGCATTGCGGTCGAAGCGCTCGTCGGCGGCATTGTGAGTCTGGACCTCGGCCTCGGTCATATTCCAATCCTCGTCGTAGGGGATCATGAGATACTCGCCTCCGCAGACGGTCATCATGCGGCGGGAGTCGACATTGAGGTAGTTGCGGACAAAGCCGTAGGGTTTGATACTTACTTTCACGGCCTTGCGCACGATGGCGGTGTCTTGTGCCGATGCTGCACAGGAGGCAAGAAGGACAGTTGCAAGTAGTAGAATCTTCTTCATAGTGATATAGGGGTTATTTTATAACAATTTCATCGGTAAAAATCCACGCCTTCTGACCGGCAGCGCGGTGCCAAGAGGGTATCTCGGGCAGCGGCTCAGCGACGACACGGACATAGCGAGTGGTGTACGGTTTGGAGAACCGACATTCAAATCCATAGATATGAGGTGTAGCCAAAACCTCCGGATTCTTAGGCCAATCCTCACTTTCCCTACTCCAGTTAATACCATCGCTGGAGACATGGACGGCGATTTTCTGTGGCCGGAAAATCCACGACAGGGGATAGAAATAGAAGTCGATGCTGACGCTGTTGATTTCGGTCGGATTACCGAGGTCGATGACGGCATCGAGAGTGTCGCCCCAGAAGCCGAGCCAGTCGTGGCGGTAGTCAAGGATGCCACCTTGGCCGTCTGTGAGGTTGGTTGTGTTATAGGGCGCGGTGGCGGCTTTGCGGAGAATGACATTCCTGTGACGAGCTTTATTCTCTCCGAAGCGCTTGTGGATGTTATCGATCCAACGTGAGATACATGTCTCGGGAGTAACGCCCATCTCCATCATCCGCAGGATGCCCAGTTCGTATGTACTCATACCCATTATTTCCAAGCGGTCAATGACATTCCGTTCCAGCCAGTTCGGGTCTGTGGACAGGCTATCAAGATTGAAGTAGCCACAGAGGTCGCGGCTGACAGCGAGTTCGTTTCGTGCATACTCTAACGCAGTGGCGAAAAGCCAGACAGCGGTATCGGGTGCTTCAAAACAGCCGACTTGATGCTCAGGCGCATGCTTCCACGCCAGGTCCATCAGGCTGTCATACTGGTGGAAACGTTCAACAGAGAGGTATCCTTCGGCAGCATCGATGGGGTATCCATAGATATCAAGGCGTTGGCCGCTCTGGATGAGCGCCGAGGTCATGGTGTCGATAATCTCCTTGATAAAAGGGCCTGCTCCTTTGTAGTAGCCATGATAGAAATCAGCCATGATGGAGTCGATGTCGGCGTCGGGATTCCAAAGGAGCTTGGCAATCATATAGCAGCGGATATCCATCCAGGAGGTGATGTTGTTGGCACCGCTAGCCTGTTCAAACATCATGCGCACGCCATTGTCGCGGAAATACTGCAGGTTGGGCTGCAGCACATGGAGGTTCGGGAAGGGGTCCCAAAAGTTGCGGAACTGGACGACATAGTCCCAGACAAAAAGATTGTCTGTCAAACGGCTCCAGTCTTCCATATCCTTGCGGAACGAGGGGTCCGTCTGGTAGATGGGGGCTTGGCGGCCCGCTTCGATGGGGCAGAGCATGATGAGGACGTTGTCTTCGGGCCTGATGTCGCTGGTCGGGGCTTTTCGGGTGTACTGATATGCCAGTGTGGCGATAGTCTTGTCGGGGAAGCGTTGCGCCACACGGTTGACGAACCAGAGCAGAGTGCCACTCTGTCCGCCGTAAACGGAATCCATCCGCTTGCAGTTGTCGCATTCGCAGGCGTTATAGTTGTCGTTGGGCGAGACCGACCATATCTGCTTTTGCGGAGCGGACTCAATCGTGTCCGACAGACGCTCACACACCATTTCCAACACCTCGGGGTTGGAGAGGCACAGCTGCCCGTCATGAGAGCGGCGTCCATTGTTCAAAGAGAACCACTCGGGATGATCGTTGAAATAACGGCCAGGCGGCAACAATCGCTGAAATGTGTGTACAAACATCCCCCATTCGCGATTGCGGTCAGCCTGCGTGTGCAGGTGGTGCCAGTCGGCATAGAGCCGGCTGTGGTTGGGATAATAATAGGATACTTCGCGATAGGCGAAAGCGGGATTGCTGACCTCATGGCATACGGGTACTTTGAGGCCGTAGATGTCGGGAATTGCCATCGACGATGGCGTATAAAGGCGATAGCCAATCTTCTCCAGCCAGGCATAGACCGCATATAGGGTCCCCTTCTCCCCCGCCCCATACAGGCAGAGGTTGCGTCCGTCGCCACAGATGAGATAGCCGTCATCCCGAAGGCTGTCGACATATGTGGCAAAATGCTTGCGAAGATACTTGGTGTCGCCTATATAGACGGTGCCTTCCTTCTGGGCCATGGTGTCGGTGTTCAGCTCTCCTTTGTAGAGGAACTCTCGCAACTGTTCGGCAGCATAGTGCTCGACAGCGGTAGCGTTTTTGTCAACAACGACATGATGCACTTTGGACTGTGCCGAAGCCGACACAGTCCAAAGCATCATCAATATGATTGGAACTATTCTCAAGCTAACAAAACCAACAGCTGAGCGGTGAAAATACGGAGGAACATGGTGAGGGGGTAAACGGTGGCATAGCCCACATTGGGCAGTTTGCAGCCGTCGGGGGCCATGTTGTTGGCAAAGGCCAGGGTCGGCGGGTCGGTGTGGCTGCCACCGATGAAGCCCATGAGGGTATAGTAGTTCATCTTCAGCACCAATCGACCGAAAAGGCCCACCACCATGGGAGGCACCATGGTGATGATGATGCCGTAGAGGACCCACATGTAGCCGCCAGCCTGTATGGTGGCCAGGAAGCTGCCTCCAGCACTCAGTCCCACTCCTGCCAGGAAGAGGGCTATGCCCACTTCACGAAGCATCCACACACCATGGCTCTCTGTGAATTCGGTGGAGATCCACCCTTTCTTCACACTCAGCCAAGTGCCGATGAGGCTCACCACCAGCGGGCCGCCGGCCAGACCCAGTTTGACGGGGGCTGACATGCCGACGGGGATGGGAATGGAGCCCACAATGATGCCGATGGCAATGATGACAAAGATGGGGACAAGGTTCACTTTGTGGCGCTGCGATGCCGGAGTGGCTTTCTTTTCAGCCGCTGCCATCGTTGTATCGTCGGTAACGGGCTCTTTTTTCATGTCGATGCGGCACAGCGGACGCAACAAAAGACAGCACACTATCATACCCACCACAGCCAACGGATAGGCCACAGCATAGCCTGCAGCCAACTGGTCGGCAGCGTCAGCTATCCCCAGGTCGCGCACGGTCTGTTGGGCGGCCGAGAGACCAGGGGTATTGGTGACGGCACCGGTATAGACTCCCGCCATATCGGTGAGGCTCTGGTCGGCCACCTTGGCAATGATATAGGTGATCAGTACACCAAGGGCCACGTTGACAAGGGCCATGCCGTTCATGGCCAGGCCTCCTTTTTTGAAACTCTTGAAGAATCCCGGACCCACCTGCAGGCCTACGGCTGTGACAAAGAGTATCAGACCGAATTCTTTGATAATATGGAGCATCTCGCCGTTGCACTGCACTCCGAGGGCACTGATAAGGATGCCCACAAAGAGCACCCATGTGATACCCAGCGTCACTCCCTTGATTTTGAACTTGCCCAACAGCAAGCCAGCAAAGATAGATACGGAGAGCATCAGCACCGTTGTGCCGACTCCTCCATTAGTCAGTAAGTTAGTAAACCACATAGTTGAAATTGAAAATTGAAAATTGAGAATTGAAAATTGTTTCTTTAACTAATTTATAAGATGAAAATTCTTTAAAACATAATTGAAAATTGAAAATTGAACTGCGCATTGCTGCGTCAGCCAATTTTCAATTTTCAATTTTTAATTTTCAATTCTGCTTAGTCGCCCAAAGTGGCAACCATGACGGCCTTGATGGTGTGCATGCGGTTCTCAGCCTCGTCGAAGACAATGCTGTTCTCGCTCTCGAAGACCTCCTCGGTGACCTCGATGCCGTTCAGGCCGAATTTCTCGTTCACGTCGCGGCCGGCTTTGGTCTCCAGGTTGTGGTAGGCGGGCAGGCAGTGCATGAATTTGCACTTGGGGTTGCCGGTCTTCTTCATCAGGGCAGCGTTGACCTGATAGGGCATCAGCATCTTGATGCGCTCTTTCCACACGCTGTCGGGTTCGCCCATCGACACCCAAATGTCGGTGTAGATGAAGTCGAGACCCTTCACGCCCTTCTCCACGTCGTCGGTGACGGTGAGCTTGGCGCCGGTCTCTTTGGCAATCTCCTGGCACTTCTTGACGAGATCTTTGGCAGGTTGCAGTTTCTTGGGGGCGATGATGCGGATGTCCATACCCATCTTCACGCCGCCGACCATCAGGCTGTTACCCATGTTGTAGCGGGCATCGCCGATATAGGCGAACTTCACCTGGTTGAGGGGCTTGTCGGTGTGTTCCTGGATGGTCAGGAAGTCGGCCAGAATCTGGGTGGGGTGAGCCTCAGCGGTAAGACCGTTCCACACGGGGACGCCAGCGTATTTGGCCAGCTCTTCGACGGTGGCCTGGTCGAAACCACGATACTCGATGCCATCGAACATGCGACCCAGCACGCGGGCGGTGTCCTTCATGCTCTCCTTGATGCCGATCTGGCTGCCGGTGGGACCGAGATAGGTCACGTGGGCACCCTGGTCGTGGGCACCAACCTCAAAGGCGCAGCGGGTGCGGGTCGAGGTCTTCTCGAAAATCAGGGCAATGTTCTTACCCTTCAGACGGGGTTGCTCGCAGCCGGCATATTTGGCGCGCTTCAGGTCGCGGGCCAGGTCAAGCAGATAGTTAAGCTCCTTCGGCGAAAAGTCGAGGATTTTCAAAAAGTTGCGGTTTCTTAAATTGTAAGCCATGGTAATTATTGTTTAATTGTTTAATTGTTTGATTGCTTTTTTATTTCTAAGCTATTATAGGCAATATATGATTCCCTAGGATGTCCTAGGCTATCTGACTATGCGGGTGCCACAGTTGGGGTTGTCCAACTGGCCGGCCTCTGTGATGATGCACTCCTTGCCGCCATGCTCGACGAACATGATGGCGGCGCGCACCTTCGGTGCCATGCTGCCTTCTGCAAACTGGCCCTCTTCGAGGTACTTCTTGGCTTGGGCAATGGTGATGGTGTCCAGTGCCTGCTCGTTCTCCTTGCGGAAGTTGATGTAGACTTTGGGCACATCGGTGAGGATGTAGAACTCGTCGGCCCCAATTTCGACAGCGCAGAGGGCGCTGGCAAGGTCCTTGTCGATAACAGCCTCGACACCGCGCACATAGTCGCTCTCCTCCACCACGGGAATACCGCCACCACCAACGGTGACAACGATATTGCCGGCAGTGGCCAGTTGTTTCACAATCTTGATATTGTTGATGCGCACCGGCTTCGGCGATGCAACAACCTTACGCCATCCGTTACCCTTGGGGTCTTCCTTGTATTTGGCGCCGGTCTCCTTGGCGAACTCCTCGGCCTGCTCCTTGGTGTAGTAGGGACCCACCGGCTTGGTGGGGTTCTGGAACATGGGATCGAGCTTGTTGACAGCCACCTGGGTGACGAGGGTCACCACGTCGCGCTGGATATCATTGCGAGCCATCACATTGCGCAGCCCCATTTCTATCAGATAGGCGATGGAGCCCTGAGTCTCGGCCACACAAAAATCCATGGGCATTGCCTCAACACCCGCCAACTTGCCGGCCTCGTGCTGCAACATCACATTGCCAACCTGGGGACCATTGCCGTGACCAATCACCACATTGTAATTGCGTTTAAGCAGAGCGCACAGACTTTCACATGTATTCTCAACATTCTCTATCTGCTCCCTATAGGTGCCTTTCTGTCCACTCCTTAGGAGGGCATTTCCTCCAAAAGCGACAACCGCTAATTTTCTCATTCTTATTCTAAGTTCTTTGTATTCAACAATATGATTACTTCCCACTCAAAATGGGGAAATGCAAATGTACGAAAAAAAAACAACATGACAAAAAAAACGTCATTTTCAATGCATTATTTAAAATCAAAGCCTCTCGAGGAATGTCCTGATAAGGGTCAGGAACCGTGTGTAGTTCCCCAATCCACATCCTTCGCATGTGTCTGTGGGACTGTGGTATCCGCCATAAGGGCCGCCTAGCGTGTAGATAAAAATGGCCGGACAGAGCTGGCTGAGGTAGTAGTGGTCGCTGTTGGCGGCATTGTCGCGACGTCCAATCTTGGCAGCATAGCCCCGTTCTTCGTTGATGCGCTGCAGCATGTCGACATAAGGTGCTGTCTCTCGGGCATTGGCATTGACTACCATCAACCCCTCGTCGCCACCACAGAAAAGGTCGATGTTTATCAACAGCTTGACCTTGTTCATCTTGATTAATGGCATATCTGCAAAGTATCCGCTTCCAATCAGTCCCGACTCTTCGCCTCCGAAGAAAAGGAACACATACGTGTAGTGCCGTCCTTCCTGCTGCGCTGTCATGCGTGCCAAATCGAGGACAGCCGCTGTGCCGCTCGCATTGTCGTGCGCCCCGAAGAAGATGGTGTCGCCATGCATGCCCAGGTGCTCGTAGTGGGCCGTGAAGACAATCATGGAATCCGTCTCGCCGGGGATGTATCCGCAGACGTTCTGTGAACGGT
The DNA here is from genome assembly GCA_902775135.1 of uncultured Bacteroidota bacterium. GTDB lineage: Bacteria > Bacteroidota > Bacteroidia > Bacteroidales > P3 > Colimorpha. Next base: position 88,054 of record CACYKY010000007.1, read on the forward strand.
AGCCCGCCTTGACGATGGGCGGCCGCGTGGTGGTGTTCGGAAAACGGAAATACTGGTAATAGTCTTTGGTCAACGGACGGACACCGAGGCGCTTGAGCTCGGTGCGCAAATAGTTGGCGGCGATGGAGTCTCCCCTATTCTGCATTCCCCGACCATACATTTCGGGCGAGGTCAGGTCGCGAATGATGCGACGGGCATAGGCGCTGTCCTGAGCATGCAGGGTGGACAGCGAAAGTAAGAGACCTACGAGGGTCAGAATCCGGGCAAATCGAGCCATAAGGTGGGGAGCATTAAGATGAAACCAATAACAATGAGGGCGAGGATGAATTTCCACACCCATTTCAGCCACGTGCCGTAGGGGATGCGGGCCATTCCGAGGACACCTATCAGCACACCGCTGGTGGGTGTCAGCATGTTGGTGAATCCGTCGCCGAACTGGAAGGCCAGCACCGTGGTCTGGCGCGACACATCGATGAGGTCGGCAAACTGGGCCATGATGGGCATGGTGAGGGCGGCTTTGGCCGACCCGCTGGGCATCACCACATTGAGCAATGTCTGAAACACATACATGGCTCCCAGCGAGGCCACCTCTCCCATCTGCGCCAGCGACCGTGTCAATCCGTAGAGAATGGTGTCTATGACCCGCCCGTCTTTCAATATGAAGATGATGCCGCTGGCCAATCCCACCACCAGCGCTGCCGACAGGATGTCTTTGCAGCCAGCAAGGAAGAGTTTGGCGATATCGTCGGCTCCCTGACGGTCGAGTATTCCCGCCACGATGCCCATGGCCAGGAATAGCGCCGATATTTCTGCTATATACCAGCCGAACTTCAGCACACCTACCACAAGTGCCACTATGGTGAACAGGAACAGCAGAAGGATGAGCTTCTGGCGAATGCTGAGACGGCTCTCTTCCGACGTCTGCATGCGCGAGCGCCAGTAGTCATCCAGTTTGTATACAGGACTGCTCTCCGGCTTGTTTTTCACTCGCCGTGCATACCACAGCACAAAGGCTATGCCGATGAGGGTCAGCACCACCCAGCAGACGAGACGATACTCCAACCCCGAAAACAACGGCAGGTCGGCTATCCCCTGGGCAATACCTATGGTGAAAGGATTGAGCATGGCTCCCGCAAACCCCACATGGGCAGCCACATAGCACATGCACACTCCCACAATGGAGTCGTACCCCATCTGTATGGCCAGCGGGATGAATACCACCACAAAGGCTATGGTCTCTTCGCTCATCCCAAAGACGGCACCAAAGAGGCTGAAGAGCAACATCACCATCGTAATGATGATATTCTCCACACCCAGCTTGCGAACCACCTTGTATCGGCTCAACCGCCTGACACCGCGAAGGAACGCCATTACACCCACATCGATGGCGTGACTGTTGTTCAGTATCCAGAACGCTCCGCCTACCATCAGGATGAACACGATGATGTCGGCCTTGTCGACAAAGCCATTGAAGAGGGCGGAAAACACCTGCCACGTCTGCGGCGAACGCTCAATGTAGTGGAACGAATTGTTCACCACCACTTCGCGCGTAGTACCGTCCACACTGATGCTCTCGCGCAAAAACTCGCCCGCAGGCACTATCCATGTGAGTATCGCGGCAAAGACAATCAGTCCAAAGACAATAGTGAATGTATGCGGTATCCGTTTCACTTCTCAGTTCCCAATTATGGATTCTCAATTTCTCAAACTGGCCAAATAGCTGTTTCTATATCGCGGGTCAGCACTAACCTCTTCTCCAAACCATTCAGGAGCCACAAACGCTTCGGCAGCTTCGGGCGAGGGAAACTCCACCTCGACCAGGCGCAGGCCTTCGTGGACACCGTGGAAGATGTCGAGTTCGGCTATTTGGGTGGTGTATAGTCCGTCGGCCTCGCTGCGTCGCAGGTCGATGCGATAGCGCGTCTTGCACACAAGGTGTCCCTCGCACTTCGCTCGCAACAGATGATACCCCTCGTCCGATAATGCAAACTCTTCTTCGCGGTTCACTATGGCCGTAGTGGCCCCATCGCGCATCTTCTCCTTAACCGTGAGGATATAGTCATCGCCCATCCTGCGGACACGCAGGGTGGGCGATGTGCAAAGGTATCCTTGTTCTATCTCTACATGAGGATAGCTCTCCAAATCATTTGGAAGCGAGCGAACAAGGTATTTCCTCTCTATCTCCATCAGAGGGTTTTCAAATAGTCGGTGACATTCTTCTCGATACGGGCGGCCACATCGGGGCAGTCGTCTGCCTTCTGGAATTTCTCTCCGGTAATATGCTCATAGAGTTCAATGTAGCGGTCGCTGATGCTGTTCACTATCTCCTCGGTCATCTCGGGAACCTTCTGTCCCTCTTTGCCCTGGAACCCGTTGTCCATCAGCCACTCGCGAACAAATTCCTTGCTCAGCTGGCGCTGGTGCTCGCCCTTCTTCAGGCGCTCCTCGTAGCCGTCGGCATAGAAATAGCGGCTGCTGTCGGGGGTGTGGATCTCGTCGATGAGGTAGATTTTGCCGTCACGCTTGCCAAACTCATATTTGGTGTCAACCAGGATGAGGCCCTTCTCTGCGGCTATCTTGGTGCCACGCTCGAAGAGCTGCAGGGCGTAGCGTTCCAACTGGTCGTAGTCCTCCTTGCTGACCAATCCCGTGCGGATAATCTCTTCGCGGCTGATGTTCTCGTCGTGACCCTCGTCGGCTTTGGTGGTGGGGGTGACTATGGGCGTGGGGAACTTCTGGTTCTCTACCATCCCCTCGGGCAGCTGTACTCCACAGAGCGTGCGTGCACCGGCCTTGTATTCGCGCCAAGCGCTGCCGGCCAGATAGCCTCGGACTATCATCTCCACTCGGAAACCTTCACACTTCAGGCCCACGGTGACCATCGGGTCGGGCGTTGCCAGCTTCCAGTTGGGCAGGATGTCGGCAGTGGCATCCAGAAATTTCGCGGCAATCTGGTTCAGCACCTGTCCTTTATAGGGAATACCCTTGGGCAGCACCACGTCGAAGGCCGAAATACGGTCGCTCACAACCATGGCCATATACTTGTCGTCGATGTTGTACACATCGCGCACCTTGCCCACATACAGACTTTTCTGTTTGGGAAAACTAAAGTTGGTTCTTACTACTGCTTTCATATTTTGAAACTTTTCAATTTTCAATTTTCAATTTTCAATTCTCAATTTTCAATTTTCAATTCTCAATTCTCAATTCTCAATTCTCAATTTTCATTGCGAAAAAACTGAAGTTCACCTTGCCGTAGTTCCTGTGTTGCCAAAAACGCGGATGCTCCTCAAAGCTGTATTCCCTCGGATGTTCAAGTATAAAAATCCCATCCTCGCTGAGCACCTCGCGTTCGAAGACCAAGTCCGGCAATGTCGACAGCCCGTCCAGCGAGTAGGGCGGATCGGCAAACACTATGTCAAATTTCCTGTTGGCTCTCTTCAGCAGGTCGAACACATCGGCCCGCACCACATGCAGATTGCTCAGGTCCAGCCGTCGGGCCTCGCTCTTGATGTACTCGGTGCAGGCATTGTTGATGTCTATTGCCGTCACCTCCTTGGCGCCACGCGATACAAACTCAATGGCGACAGCCCCCGTACCCGAAAACAGATCCATCACCGAGCACTCCTCATAGTCCACATAGTTGTTCAGGATATTGAAGAGGCTCTCGCGCGCCATATCGGTGGTGGGCCGCACGGGGAGGTTGGCTGGCGGATTCAGACGCCGCCCTTTCAGTGTTCCAGCTATAATACGCATTTTTTGACTAAACTACTGCCTACTTAACTACTGCCTACTTAACTACTGTTACAATATCAAAGCGTTACGATAGGTGTGCAATGTCTTGAAGGCCGGGTTTCCAAAACCCGTATGCGTGCCCGTATAGAGCGTAGCCTGCGGGAAATAGGGCCGCAGCAACGCAAAGCGTTCCCTGCCCACCTCGCCGCACATCAGCAATTCCGTCCCGCTGTTCTCCAGTCCGAAACTCTTCAGCACCTCCACCGTATGGAACTGCGCCTCGCTCTCTGAGGCGTATCTCACAGTATTGCCATAGATATAGCGTCCGTCGCGGAATGCCGCGAAATCAATCGCACCATCGCGCCAATGCGTCAGTAGCAGCGGATGCTCCTGGCTGCGTCGCTCCAGTCCAAGCGATGCCAGCTTCACATGCTGGTTCATCACCGCCAATCCCGGCAACGCCACCTTGAACCCCATCGCAATTGCTTCGTTGTAGGCGTACACGGCCGTGGCCCCCAGCGCCTTGCATGGTGTGGCCATAAGGTCTGTGCCTTTGCCTCCCACAAGCTTCAGGTACTCTCGATGGGCCGTCGGCGTATACAGGTCGTCGGGCACCCACACGCTCTCCTCACTCAGCACCACCAGCTCCATCTTCGCATACCCCAGCGGACGCACCCCCACCTCAGAGAAGAAAGCCTTCACATTGGCCATCTGGGCCGTCATGGTGGACGCATGCTCTCCTTCGGCTTCACCGTAGGTCAGCAGCACTCCCGAGGAGGTCACTTCCGAAAAAGAAAATCCATTTGGCCGAAGGCAAATGGATAATCTTTTTTCGCTGGAAGGGGTCTCTCTCTCGGTTTCTATGAGACTCTTGCAGCGATACATATCTTTTCTTTATTCAAAGTTACCATCGGTGACGGCCTGGGTCATATCGCCAACCTTCCAGCCGGCATAGCGGTCCTTCACTTCGTGAATCTCGGCAATCTTGTTCACAACAAGCTGCTCGTCCAGATCCTTCAGCAGCACCTCCATGTCCACCTTGCACTCGAACACGGGCACCATGAAGCCGCTCTTCTCCAGCATGCCGGCGGCAAGCTGGAACTCGTTCTTCTCGCCCTTGGGATAGGGAACATAGCGCAGATTGCGGATCTCCTCGTCGGTCAGCTGGCGCGTCTTGCCGCTCACAGCGTCCACAATGGGGAGCTTCTTGTCCTCGCGCAGCTTGGCAATGGGATTCACCAGAACTTCCACACGGGTAATCCAGCCGTTCTTCACAGCCTCGTTCTCGGGGACCTCGTTGATATCCACGTCGGCGGGAATCATGGCGCGATTGATCTGCTTGCTCACAACCTTCATGCTGTCCTCGGTCATCAGACGTGTGATCAGGGTGTCGAAACTGCCACAGTAGGCACCGTATGTCAGCTTGTAGGCCTCTTCCAAGGTACGGATGCTCTTCAGCTTCTCCGCGCAGGCGTTGCGACGCTTGGTGTACTCGTCGTCGAAGCGCATCGGCTTCTGGATGCTGTTGTAAACCAGATAGGCCAGGCCCACAATGGCCACAGCCAGCACAATTTGAATGATAGTTTTAACTTTCATATTGATAATTCCTTTTTTGTTTACACTATAAAATCGGGTGCAAAGATACGAATAAAATGGCAAATAACACGCATAAAATTTTCATTATTTTTTCTCTCACACCTCCAACCTCGCGCAAACCAATATCAATCAACCATTTGTCACAAAACCATTTTTTTTCATTCCACCACCTCTTTCATTACCTATTCTCCAATCACCGACCACTAATCACTCATTTCAATATTTAATTCTCAATCGCCAGCCGCCAATCTTTCGACTTTTGTCCAGTAGACGGTTTCGCTGATACCCCAAAGAGATCCTTTCAGGGCGAGGCGGCCGTCGGCGGTGAACCATACGACGAGCTTGGCGCGGATGCCGCGCTGGGGGTCGTAGATTTTTGTATCGTCCCAGCGTTGCTTCTCGGCGTTGTATTTCAGGCCCGAGAAGAGGACGATACGGTCGGCAGGGGTGTTGCGCAGGCTTTTGTCGGGGTTCTTGGCATCGAGAATTTTGTTTCCCTTGGCGTCGCGGTCGTGCTCGAGCCAGGAGACCTGAGCACGGTAGGTGCCGTTGGTGAGTTTGACGATGCGGGCGCGAAAGCGGTCGTTGCCCTGCATTCCGGCATACGTGCCGACAATGTTGTCGGCACGTCCGTTGAGTGTGTTCTGCGCCATAGCAGGGAGACTGATTCCCAGCAGTAGGGCGACAAGCCAAAATAGATGTTTCATCGGGATCAGGCCATATTATTCGTGGATCAGGCCATATTATGGAATACGTTGACCACGTCGTCGTCGTTTTCGAGACGCTCGATGAGGCCGTTGACGTCCTCCTGCTCTTCGGGGCTGAGTTCGCGGAGGGTCAGGGGGATGCGCTCGAACTTGAAGGACTTGATCTCAAGCCCCTTGTCCTCGAGGAATTTGGAGATGGGGCCATAGTTGGCGAAGTCGGCATAGATGAGTATCTCGTCCTCGTCGCGGAAGACCTCGTCGATGTCGCAGTCGATGAGTTCGAGTTCGAGCTCGTCCATGTCGATGCCGTCCTGCCAGGCGACGACGAAGGAGCACTTGCGCTCGAAGAGGAAGTCGTTCATGCCCATGGTGCCGAGTTCGCCCTTACCGCGGACGAAGGCCGCGCGGAGGTTGGCGACGGTGCGTGTGGGGTTGTCGGTGGCGGTCTCCACGACCACGGCTACGCCGTGGGGGCCTTTGCCGTCGTAGACCACCTCTTTGTAGGCCGACTTGTCCTTCTCGGTGGCGCGCTTGATGGCGCGTTCGACGTTTTCCTTGGGCATGGACTCGCTCTTGGCGGTCTGCATGAGCAGGCGGAGGCGGAGGTTGGAAGAGGGGTCGGGGCCGCCGGCGATGACGGCGAGCTCGATTTCCTTGCCGATTTTGGTAAAGGTGCGGGCCATGTGGCCCCAACGTTTCAGTTTTCTTGCTTTGCGATATTCAAATGCGCGACCCATAGTAAATTGAAAATTTAAAATTGAAAATTGAAAATTAAAGTGTCATTATGCTTTTCCCACTTTCGATTTGAGGTATTCGGTGCATTCCTCGAAGGTCTTGAAGGTGTGGTCTTCGGGGACGAGGTCGGGGATGAGGTTCATCTTGGTAAGCATATACATTGGCTGGGGCTGGATGATGGTCATAAGCACCTGGGCGCCACGGGCCTGGATGTCCTTAATGGCCTCCTCCATGGCGTAGAGTCCACTCTGGTCCATGAAGGAGACAAGACGCATGCGGATGATGACGATTTTGGCATCGGCAGGCACGGTGGACATCACCTCCTTGAACTTGTTGATGGTGCCGAAGAAGATGGGGCCGTTGAGACGCTGGACGTAGATTTTGTGGGCGACGGTGTCGGGCATGCCGTGTTCGTCGTCCCAGGGGCTTTCCTTGTCGAAGTTGGTGAGTTCCTGGCTGCTGTAGCCGCCTTCCACGAGGTCGGAGGCGCGCTTCATGAAGAGCACGCAGGCGATGACCATGCCGATGCCGACAGCGGTGAGGAGGTCGACGAAGACGGTGACCAGGAATACCACGATGAGCACCACGGCGTCGGCACGCGGAATCTTGGGCAGGTCCTTGAAGCCTTTGAAGTCGATGATGCCCCAACCCACGGTGAGGAGGATACCGGCGAGGACCGACAGCGGCACATACTGCACCACGGAACCGAGACCCAGCATGATGGCCAGGAGGAAGATGGCGTGCACCATGCCGGAGAACTGGGTGCGGCCGCCGCTCTTGACATTGACCACGGTGCGCATGGTGGCGCCGGCACCGGGAAGTCCGCAGAAGAGACCGGCAACGGCATTGCCTATACCCTGCCCTATCAGCTCGCGGTTGGAGTTGTGCTTGGTCTTGGTGATATTGTCGGCCACCACAGAGGTGAGCAGCGTGTCGATAGAGCCCAGGCCGGCCAGTGTGAGGCCGGGGATGATGGCGGCCATGAGCACGGCGCTCCAGTTGAGACCTGCCAGGGAAATCTGACCGTGGAGGAAGAAGGGTTTGGGCAGACCGGAGGGGATGGCGCCGATGGTGGCCACGCCCTCCATATTGATGAACAGCGAAACGACGGTCATCACGATGAGGGCCACTAGTGTGGAGGGCACCTTCTTGGTAATCAGCGGGAAGAGGTAGATGATGGCGACGGTGCCCAAACCGAGGAGGAGGGCTGTGATGGAGGTGTGGGAGAAAGCCTGGGGCAGGCCGGCGAGTTGCTCGACCATGGAGCCGCTACCGTTCTGACCCACCATGGGATAGAGCTGCTGGAGGATGATGATGACACCGATGCCGCTCATGAAGCCGCTGAGCACAGGGTAAGGGATATAGCGCACATACTTGCCGATCTTGATGACACCGAAAAGAATCTGGAAGAGACCGCAGAAAATGGCTGCCAACGCCATGGAGACAAGCACCTCGGAGATGCTGCCGCCCGAGGAGGCCCAAGCGCCGGAGACGAGGGTGGCGGTGATGACGGTCATGGGGCCTGTAGGGCCGCTGATCTGGCTGTGGGTGCCACCGAAGAGGGCGGCGAAGAACCCGAGGAGCATGGCGCCTGTGAGGCCGACGTAGGCACCCATGGAAGCAGCGTCGGGGGAGGCTACGCCGCTGAAAGCCTGTATGCCGAAGGCAAGCGCCAAAGGCAATGCGACGATGCCCGCGGTCACGCCGCCGAACAGGTCGCCTTTGATGTTGCTGAAGAGGTTCATTTGCTTATTGTTTGAATTGTGTGATTGTTTGACTGTGTGATTGTTTGATTGCGTGATTGTGTGATTGTTTGATTGCGTGATTGTTTGACTGTGTGATTGTTTGATTGTGTGATTGTTTGACTGTGTGAGTTATACTTTTAATCGAGGGTCCAGTAGACGAGTGATACGGAGAGGATGCCCAAACCTGCGCCGGCCAGCACGTCGCCGGCCCAATGGCGGTTGTTGTAGATGCGCATCAGACCCACGAGCGTGGCAACGGCATAGCCCGCAACGGCTATCCAAGGATACTCCTTGCCGAATTCGCGACGCAGAATCTCCGCGCCCACAAAGGCCGTGAAGGTGTGCCCGCTGGGGAAGCTGTTATGGGTCGAGTTGTCGGGCCGTTCCTTGGCGAATCCGTATTTGAAAGCGTTGAGCCATCCGGCACCCAGCAGGTAGCTGCCCCCTTCGAGGAGCAACAGGTGCTTGAAATCATGACGCCCCTTCAGGCCGCAGAGGTTCAGCACGGCAGGGGTGATGGCCGGCAGATATTGCAGTTGGTCGTCGAAGGTCAGTTTGGGAGGGTTGTGATACATCACCTCGTCCCTGAGGCTGACGGCCCAGCTGTTGACATCGGGCTGAAATGCCGCCAGCAACCCCGTCCCGATGAGCCCCACGGAGACCGATGTCATGGTGACATTCTCGCAAAGCGAAGCGTGGAAGCCGGTCGTATCCCATTGGGCACGGAGGCCCAAGGGCAGAATCATCAACACTATGACCAGGAGTCTCTTCATAGCGTGAGGCGTCCGTTTTTCAGCACGGGAACCACCGGGCAGGTGTCTGTTTTGAAAGCAAAGCGCACATCCTCCTCGGCGCCGAGACCGTAGAGACGATGGACGTGGGTGGCGTTGGCGCAATAGGCGAAGGGATCCGCTTTGGCCTGCTGCCAAAGGGCAAGGGCCATGTTGGCGGCATCGCCATGGGGCGTAGCCTTGCAGCGTTCGATGATGGCGCCTGCCACCAGGGTGTCCTCGATGCAAAAGTCGTTTTTCCATCCGCTGCAGAGCAGCACCACATCGCGGCAATCGCGTTGGAGCCGCTGGCATAGGGCCGTGAGGTTGGCGAAGCAACCCACCAGGGTCACCGCCGCGTCGGAGGCAAGGACGATGGTCACCGTGCCGTTGGTGGTGCTATAGGCCAGACGGACACCTTTCATGTCGTTGCGTAGATACTCGGTCGGCGAATTGCCATATTCGGCGTTGCCCACTTTGCTGCCATTACGCTCGGCGGCCAGCAGATAGCCCATCTGGCGGTAGCTCTGCATGTTGTCCAAACTATCCAGCGGCACCACGATACTGCAACCTGCCTGGAAGGCGGCGCAGACGGCGGTGGTGGCACGGAGGAGGTCTATGGCCACAGAGATATGATTCTCGGTGATGGTGCGATAGGGATAAAGGGCCGGGGAGAGCGATACTTCGATGTTCATAGTCGGGGGGGGGTCAGTCTGTCAGTTCGGTCTGTTTCATCTCAACCGTTCCGTCGGGATGAATCTGAAGATTGAAATACTCGGGATGGGATGGGATGTAGCGCTCGGTGCGATGCGCGCGGGCGCGCTTGCCGGAGGGCAGGTCCTTGAGGACATACTTGTTGAGCGTCTCCACGAGACGGCAGCGCTGGGCGGTCTCCAGGTCGCATCCGTATTTCTCGGCAAAGGCTTGGTCCTCCTGGAGGGGCTTGGGGTTGCCCTTGAAATCGGTGGAGAGGATTTTGCGTGCTTTCACGGAGACATGGAGCAGTTCCTTGTTGCTCATTGTGGAGCGCAGCACATACTCCGCTTCAACGGTCCAGCTGTTGGTGGTGTTGCTCCAGTCGTGTAGGGTGATGAAGAGGACGGCGTCGATACCGAGCTGGGTATAGTAGTCGGAGAGGTCGTCGTTGCGCAGCTGCTTTCCGGAGCGCCATTCGGTGGCGGCGATCTGGGCGGAGGCCAAGGGACCGGGGACATAGTAGCCGTTGAAGACCAAGGGGTCGGAGGCGGTAAGGAAGAGTTGCTTGGAGGCGATGTTGAGCGAGATGTTGAGTAGCGAGTCCTCCGTGGTGCGCAGCGCGTGGCGCTTGGAGAGATCGTTGAGCGGCGCCACATAGATCACCGACGGCCGCTCGGTGTAGATCTCGCTATAGTGCTCGAGTTTTTTTTCGCTCTTGCATGACACCATGAGCATCACGGCCACCATCATCAGTATTGCGTTTCCGGTCTTCATGGCGTTAACTGTTTTTGTTTTTCTTTTCGGCCTCGCGGGCGGCTTTCTGCGCCTCGCGTTCCTTGCGGCGCTGTTCGGCGCGCTCTTTGTTTTGCTTCTCACGCTCCTTGCGTTCGAGTTTGCGGGCCTGCTCCTTGTCCTTCTTGGCCTGCTCACGTTCCAGCTTCTCTTGCTTGCGTGCATCCTTGACAGCCTGCTTGGCGGCGGCTATCGAGTCGGCCACAAACTGCTTGCGTGCCGCTTCGGCGGCCTGCTGTTGAGCCAGCAGCTCGCGTTTCTCGTTGGCGGAGAGTTCCACCGGGTAGACCACCGAGTCGATGGGGGTTTGCTGAGAAATCCACAAAGAATCGGTGCTGTCGATGACCGGTGCCACATAGGGCAGGGGCTGCAGGGCGCTAACGGAATCGTAGGCCCAACTAGCGAGCTGGGCGAGGTTGGCGGTGTCGCGTGCCGACGCCAGGGTATCCGCCAGAAACTCGGGCATGAGGCGCTGCTTGATGCGCTGCACCAAGCCCCTACTCTCGGGGAAAGCCTTCATTTCGGCATTGAGCATACGGCAGGCGGTCCCCGTGTGGCCCATGAGGGCGAGGGTGATACCATACTCGGCATACATGCCGGGATGAAGGGTATCGGCTTTGACGGCGGCATTGATGCTCTCGGCATAGACGGTAGCCAGCGAGTGCAATCCGCCATAGGTGGGATAGGTCTGATAGGCCAGCACCTCGGCCCTCGGCACACCCACATATTTGCCCGAACAGGCGGTCAACAAAACGAAGAACAGAGGACCGAGAACGAGAAAGCGACCGATGGGTGCCATCGGCGTCTTCCGTCCCCGCTGCTGATACTGTATTGATTCCTTGTTCCTCATCTTTTCATTGTTCGTTTCAAAAAATAGCCAGGGCCTGTAAGCCGGGTTCTGTAACCCCTTGCGGGTCTTCTATCATCAATCTGGGGCCGCCGTCGCCGACGGTCTCTATCGACCTACCCTCCGACAACAGCCTTTTGGCTATCGGGCGAGCCGGCCCGAGGTTGTCGGTTTATTTGGTCTTTCAGCCCATGAGGCTTGCCATCGTGCCCGTCACCGGGACACGTCGTGGGCTCTTACCCCGCGTTTTCACCCTTGCTTTATGCAAGGAGTTGTCCCTGCATAATCGGCGGTTTGTTTTCTGTGGCGCTTGCTGTCACCCCTGGGGAACCCCATAGAGCCCGATGAGGGGTGCCTTCCCGTTAGGAAGCATGGTGGCTCGCGCTGCCCGGACTTTCCTCTCGGCGGCGGATGCCGAGCGATAGAACAGCCCTTGCTATTTTGGGTGCAAAGATACGCATAATTTTTGGATTACACGCGCACTAATATATAAAATAATGCCGACGGCAAGCCGTCGGCAATGATTATGTGGCACTTAGGCGGAATCCTGGACCTTAGCGGATGATGGTCACCGTGCCTTTTTCTTGATGGGCGCGGCCGTCGCTGTCGCGGAATTTCGCCACCCACACATAGGCGCCTTGGGGCATAGCGGAGCCGTCGTAGGTGCCGTCCCATTCAAAGGCCGGGTCGTTGCTCTGGAAGAGCTGGCGGCCACCACGGTTGAAGATGACGATGCGGAAATCGGACACCGCCGACGAGAACTGCAGCTTGAAGGTGCGGTTCTCGTCCACGTCGCCGTTGGGGACAATGACGTTGGGAGCCCACATCAGGTTGTCCTCATGCACTATCGTTGCCGAGGGATCCTTGCTCTTGTCGGCGGGGGTGGCTGTTGTGGCAGCCGGATGGCTGACGGGATGAGGAGTGCCAGCAGCATTGGCGTTCACAGGGCTGCCAACCAAAGGCTTGACAGGGGTTACGGCCGTATGTCCCACCTGCCTGGCATCCACGGTTTTGGACTCGGATTGCTGTTGTGGCGAGGGCTCTACCGAAGCCGTTCTTTCGGTCGAGGAGGCTACGGCCGGAGCTTTTTCCTGACGGGTTGCGGGAGCCGAAGGCTGCACATCCATAGGCCGCCTGTCGGCAGTCTCAGCGGCCACAACGGCTTGGTTGTCGGCCGTCGCTGTGGTGGCTGTCGGCTGAAGCATGGCCACAGTCGCAGGCGACACCTCGGCATCGGCCTCCTTCGTCGGCAGGGCCATCCACACCACTGCTGCCACCACCAGGCAGGCGGCAGCCACACCGCCGGCCATCCTGGCCATACGGCGCACACGCAGACGGTGTTCTATCTTCTCGAAAAGCCCGTTGTCGGGCTGCACTTCATAGTTCTTCAGGTCCATATCTATCGTTCTATTTCGTTCTTCAATATTTCCTGCAGTTGCTTGCAGGCACGGGTAAACAGCACCCTCACATTCTTCTCGCTGGTCTTCAGTTTCTGCGCCACATTCTCGGGAGTCACCCCTTCCACCTCCAGCAGGTTGAACACCGCCCGTTGCCGTTCGGGCAATGCCTGCAGGGCTCTCACCACCTCCTCTGTGGTGAAGGGGTCGGCGGGCGGCGCCACAGGCTCGACCTTCACCGTGTCGAGAGGCAGCATCTCTTGGTGCTTCCTGATGTAGTTCAAGCACTCGTTGACCATCAGCCGGTGCACCCAGGCCATCAGCTTTTCGGGCTCACGCAGACGCCCGAGGTGCTCGAACACCTTGATATAGCCTTCCTGCATCAGGTCCTGTGCTGTCTCGCGGTTGCGACAGTAGCGCATGCACACACCCATCGCCATCGGGGCTGTGGTCTCATAGAGGCGCCGCATCGCATCGCGGTCGCGTTTCCGACAGTCCTTGACTAGTTGTGTGTACTTTTCTTCCATTTGACTTTATAGACACATCTGCTCCCGAAAAATTTCTTCGTTAACATTATTTAACACTTTTGGGAACTCTCGCAACTATCTAAAGTATCGATTATCAACCTTTTGTCAACAACATGGAATTTCACCTCATATCCACCAAAGAGCATCGCATAGCGCCGTTCGGGGTCCTCCTGGTAGTGCGGTCGTGGGTCCAACGACAGCGACTGGCGCAAGGCCACCGCCAAATCGGGAGGCAGGCTTGCCAGCAGGCTTTGCGGGTCGTCCACCTCCAGCGCCGTCTCGGGGGCGGCAGGGGCAAATCCGCTGCGGGCCTCGGGGTGGCTGTCGGCATAGGCCAGATAGGGTTTGATGTCATAGATGGGCGTTCCGCTCACCAGGTCGGCGCCTTCCACCACCAGCGCCGGTCCTTTCTGCGCGTCGACAGTCACCTCCATCAGCCGCACCGACGAGAGGCCCACGGCGTTGGGCCTGTAGGGGCTGCGCGTAGCGAAGACCCCTACCCTTTTGTTGCCTCCCAGGCGCGGCGGACGCACCGTGGGGCTCCATTCCTGACGACCGTTGAGGTGGAACCCCCACAGCAGCCACACATAGTCGAAACCCTCCAATCCGCGCAGGGCCTCTGCCACCCTGTATTCGGGCTCGAACACCACCCGCGCACGGCATTCGGCAAGTCCCGCTTGTCGCGGAACACCGAATTTCGTCTCGTAAGGCCCTTCGATGTGTGCAATCTGTTTTAATTGCATAAGCCCCCCCCCATCTACAATATGGTTGTCATTATTATTGGGGTCGGTTGCGCCAGAACTCCATGAAATCCTCTTTGTTGCGGACCAGCAGGTTGGGGGTGTCGAGGCCGTAGGGGCAATGCTCCACACAGTGGTTGCAATGGAGGCAGCCGTCGATTTTCTCCATCTCGTGGAGCCACTCCTCGGTGAGGTAGACGCTGTGGGGAGCGCGACGGAGGAAGAGCGACATGCGGTTGCAGTCCTGAATCTGTATGCCTGCGGGACAGGGCTGGCAGTAGCCGCATCCGCGGCAGAAGTCGCCGCTGAGCTCCTTGCGGTCTTTCTCGATGACGGCGCGCATCTCGTCGGTGAGGGCCGGCGGATTGTCCTGGTAGGAGAGCCACTCGTCGAGTTCCGACTCCTTCTGAATGCCCCAGATGGGTGCCACATGGGGGTACTGAGCCAGGAAAGCGTAGGCAACGGCGCTGTGGGTGATGAGGCCGCCGCTGAGGCCCTTCATGGCAATGAAGCCCATACCGGCCTTGCGTGTGCGCTCCACGATGTCCAGGTCGGCCTCCGAGGCCAGGTAGGAGAAGGGGTACTGCAGTGTCTCGTAGAGGCCGCTCTCGATGGCTTCAATGGCCACGCGCTGGCGGTGGTTGGTGATGCCGATGTGGCGCACCTTCCCCTGCCTTACAGCCTCCTGCATGGCTTCGTAGAGTCCGCTGCCGTCGCCGGGCTTGGGGCAGAACGACGGGTTGTGGAACTGGTAGAGGTCCACATAGTCGGTGCGCAGCAGCGACAGGCTGGTGGCCAGGTCCTTCCAGAATCCTTCGGCGGTGGTGGCACCGGTCTTGGTGCTGATGATCACCTCGCCGCGACGGCCTTCGAGGGCTTCGCCGAGCTTGGCTTCGCTATCGGTATAGAAGCGGGCGGTGTCGAAATAGTACATGCCGCCGTCGAGGGCGCGACGGATGAGGCGCACGGCGTCGGCGTCGCTGATGCGTTGTATGGGCAGGGCCCCGAAACCGTTGCGGGGCACCACAAGGCCGCTCCGGCCAAGGGTAATTTTCTCCATGTGGGTTGCGTTTTAAAATCTATATGTTTCGATAACTCTTTTTCCCGTTTTTTATTGTGTCGCCGAACCGAAAAAGTGATATGAAAAGAACCGGCGGCACATTGCTGTGTCGCCGGTTCCACTTATGAAAGATTACATGTTCTTATCGGATGACAACCACCTTGCGGGTGACGAGGTTGGCCACCTTGACCATGTAGGAGCCGGAGACAGGCACGTCAAAGCGGACGGGCTGTGTGGCGTCGGACTTGGTGGCAAGGACACGACCGTTGACATCGAAGAGGGTCACGTCGAGACCGTAGGACTCGCTGACGACAATCTGACCGTTCTCCACGACGACCTCGACGTTGGTGACAACGACGGGATCGAGTTCAGGATTGTAGTGGTCGAAGTTGCCGGGGAGCGGGTTGGAGAAGAAGTCGGGGGTCTCGTCGGCCTCGGAGCAGGGGCGCCAAGGTTTCATGAGAGCCACGAGGGTGATGTTGGCCTGGCCGGTGTAGTTGAAGGGGTTGGCACGGGAGATGGTGTCGTTGCCGTCCCACCAGCCCATGAAGGCCCAGCCGGCCTGCGGCAGACGGAGCTCGACGGAGGCGTTGGTGCCGAGGGCGACGTTGGCGGTGCGCTCGATGGTGCCGTTGACGTTGACACCGAACTGGAGGGCGCCTTCTTCAGCACCGTTCTCGATGGTGACGTTGACGGTGTAGTGGGTAGGCACGGGCTCGAAGTAGGCGGTCAGGTCGGGATTGACACCGAGAATGTCGATGAACTCGAAGGAGCGGTCGGCACGGGTGTCGCCATCGCTCCAGCGGACGAAGCGGTAGAGCTGCGGGTTGTTGCTGACGGCGTGGATCTCGGCCACCTCGCCATAGTAGTAGCGGTCGGTGGCGTTGTGCACGTCGGGCGTGGTGGAGAGGTTGGTGTAGGCGGTACCCATGGTCTCGTCGTTGGAGGCGACGGTGACGCGGGCGGTGCGGTCCATCAGGGTGCGCTCGTCCTCATAGGTGATGGAGACGTTGTCGACAGCGGCTGCGGGGGCCACGATGTCGTTGTCATCGTCGACGGTCCAGAAGAAGGACAGGCGGTACCAGCCGGGTTCGTTGATGCGGACGATGCGCTCCTTGTACTGCCAATCATCGATAGTGGGATCGAAGCCATAGAGGCTGTCGGCCACGAGGATGAGACCCGGGGTTTGGGGATTGAGGTCGATGTAGTTGCCGTCCTCCTTGAAGAGGCCTACGCTGAGGTAGTCGTCGCTCTCGCCGGCGACCATGTAGTTGAAGCGGATGCGATAGTAGCCTTCGTCGAACTTGAGTTCGGTGTAGATGGAGGCGTCGGAAGCGGCGTCATAGGTGTTGTGGACACCGTTGTCGTTGGAGACATAGAGGCCCTTGCCGTTGCGGCCGTAGAAGGAGGCGTCGCCGATGACCCACTGGTTGGCACCGGTGGTGGGGCTAAACCAGCTGGCGTTGTCCTCGGGGTTGTTGAAGTTGAAGTATTCGGCCACCACCTCGGAGGCGCTGGGCGAGCGGCCCCAGATGGGCGAGATGGTCATGTCGTCGTTGGTGAGGGTGATGGTGCGGGGGTTGTCGGTGTTGCCGTCGCTCCAGGACTGGAAGATGTTGTTGGCGCCGGGAGTGGCAGCGATGGTGTAGGTGTAGGCCAGGGAGTTGCAGGTGGGGGCGTTGGTGATGGCCACCATACCGCCGGGACGCTGCATCACGATGAGCTGGGGCATGTTGCCACCCTGGATGTGGGTGAAGCCAGCCCAAGTCATGTTCTCCACGTAGTTGGCGCAGGGCACCGAGACGGTGACCTCGTCCTTGCTCACCGACTGGAAGGCGGCGTCATTGACGTTGGCGGGGATGCCGAGGAGGTCGATGTGGCGCAGGTTGTCCAGACGATAGAAGGCGTTTTCGCCGATGGTGGTGACGCTGGCGGGGATGGTGATGTTGTTGATCAGCGTGTCGAAGAAGAAGGCGAAGGGCTTCACCTCAACGGTGCCGTCGGGGATGACGAGCTCGGTGAGGATGGTGCCGTTGACCGAGAGGTTGCGTGAACGCGACATAGGCTGGGCGTTGGCGTTGGCGAAGCTGATGTTCATCCAGTCGGCGATGTTGCCGTTGAAGCTGGTGAGGACGATATTGTTGGAGTTCTTGAAGCAGTCGGTGCCGAAGGAGGCGTTGCCGGCGTTGAGGGTCACGAAGTGGAGGCCGGTCATACCGGCGAAGGCCTGAGCGCCCACGGTGGTCACCGAGGCGGGAACCTCGAGGTTGTAGATGCTGCTGCAGCCGTTGAAGGCATAGCTGCCGATGGTGGTGACACCGGCGGGGAACTCAACACCCGTCAGCGAGGAGCAACCCTGGAAGAGGCCCTCGGGGATGGTGGTGAGACCTGCGGGCAGGATCACGGAGGTCAGCGCGGAGCAGTTGTGGAAGGCATAGGTACCGAGGTTGGTGATGCCGTCGTGCAGGGTGACCGAGGTGAGGGCGGAGCAGCCGTCGAAGGCATAGTTGCCGATGGAGGTGACACCTGCGGGGATGGTGATGTCGGTGAGGCTGGTGCAGTTGCGGAAGGCAGCGTTGGCGATAGCGGTGACCGACGAGGGGATGGTGACGGTGGTGATGCGGTTGCGATAGGCCTCGATGACACCGGTGACGGTGGTGCGGAGCACGTCGTCGTCATAGGTCAGGTAGTCCTGCATGTCGGGGTTCTCGGCCACGAAGAAGCAGGCGGTGACGGTGGTGTCGGAAGTGATGGTGATGGTGAGGCTGGGGTTGATGCTGAGGATCGAGGTGCCCGACATCCAAGCCACGAAGGTGTAGTTGGGGTTGGTACCGGCGTGGGCGTAGAGGGTGACGGTCTCGCCGTCGGCGTATTCGCCAGCCACGTTGGCGGGCTCAACATGGATGTTGGGGTCGTTGGCGGGGTTGGTGTTGACGGTCAGCAGGTGGTTGGCGTTCTGGTGGAAGACGGCCTGCACGGTGACATCGGAGGAGATGTTCTCGATGCGGCAGGTGGTGTTGGTGTTGTCCACGCCGTTGACGACCCACTTCTGGAAGCGCCAGCCGGGGACCTCGTCGTAGTTGATGACGACGGTGCTACCCTCGGCGATGCCGGTGGTGGTGCCGGGGATGACGGAGAGCTGGTCGGAGCGGATGGAGCCGTTGCCGGTGACGGAGGTGGTGACGCTGTAGTAGTGGGTCAGGGCTTCCATCTGGGCGGTGAGCTCGGTGTTGGCGTTGATGGTGAAGGTGTAGGGGTTCTGGGTGGAGACCTCGGTGTTGGTACCGGCGATGGTCCAACGGAGGAAGGTGTAGGCGTTGTTGTCATAGGAGGCCTCGACGGTCACGGACTCGCCGTTCTGGTAGTTGCCGGCACCGGTGAGGGTGACAACGGCATTGGCGGGGTTCTTGTAGAGCGCCACGGAGTAGACGGGCGTGTAGACGGGCTCGAGGGTGATGTCGGCGGTCAGGGTGCCGGTGTAGGGGTTGACGTTGGCGTTGGGATCCTCGACGCCGTTGACTGTCCAGTGCGAGAAGACGTAGTTGGCGCGGTTGTTGGCGGTGACGGTGAAGGTGGTGCCTTCGTCGTAGCGGCCGTTGACGGGCTGGCTGCTGGCGCTGGTGAGGGTGGCGTTGGTGAGTGTGATGGTGTGGGTAGCCACGAAGTTGGCCACGATATTAGAATAGTTACGCGAGATACTATTAATAGTATAGGGGTTAGTGGTGGAGGAGAAGTCGCCAGTCCAGTTGACGAAGCGGTATTCGCTGTTGGCGACGGCGTTCAGCTCGGGGCTGGAGCCAGCGTCGTAGGTGCCGGCGTTGTTGGCGCCGGTGATATTGACGATACCTGCTGCGGCGGGATTGGCGCTAGCGGCGATGGTGTAGGGCTCGTGGTGGAACTTGGCCGTAAGGGTACGGTTGCGAAGCACGCTGGAGATGGTGTAGCTGGTGGAGGTGGTGAGTTGATTATCGCTCTCGTCGTACCATCCGTCGAATACCCAGTTGGTAGCAGCGGCGGTGTTGTAGGTAAAGGCGTTGCCCACCTGAATGGAGGTGGAGGGGTTGGGGGTCTTGGTGCTGGCGGCCTCCGAGGGGTCGTAGACAGCCGACATGGTGTAGGAGTCGCTGGCGTTGGCGAAGTTAGCGGTGTAGGTGCGGTCACCTGCGCCGTCGGGCAGAGTGAAAGTGTAGGCAGCATCCGTGCTGACAAGTTCGTCATTGTAGAACCAACCAGCGAAGCTATACTCGTTGCTGGCGGGAGTAGCCGTCAGGGTAACTTGCGTACGCTCGCGAATAGTCAGCGAGGAGGTGCTGGTATTATGCTCGTAATCCTCAATCTGGACAGTACCACGAGCGGGGTTGTTGGAAGCCACCGAGATGGTACGGTCTTGAGGAATATAACGGAAAATTGCAGAATAGGTAAGGTCGGACTGGATATTGGCGACAGTAAGCGAAGGTGTGTATGCTACAGTAACACCACCTAACTCCCAACGTTCAAATGTATAAGGCGAAGAATAGGTTGCAGTCAATTCTGGATTAGTTCCTTCTGTTACCAAACCAGTACCAATAACAGAACAAATCGTATCAGCACCCGCAGGCTCAATAGTTGCAGAAAGATTGTAACGAACAACATCTCTTACAAAATATGCGATTAACTCATAATCGCGAGTAATGGTGAACGAAATGCTTTCATCGGTAAAAATGGAACCTTCATCATCTTCCCAATTGGAGAAATGATAACCACTAGCAGGAAGAGCGGTGAGTGTTACTGTCGATCCACTGGCATACGAACCCTCGCCTGTAACAACACCACCAGAACCATCATCGGGATCAAGATATACGGTAACGCTGTAAGACTGCGCACTTACTGTGGAAAACGCGCAAAATATGAGCGAATAAAGTCCAAATTTGACGAAGGAGACAAATCTGCTCTTCATATTATTGTTTTTCATAACTATTTATTTTAAGTTATTAATACATTTATCTATTTTTCACAAGACGCACAGAGCAACCATTTCCACGGGATTTTCCTGTTGAAGCGGCGACAGTAGAACTTGTAAAATGTAAACTATTGGCTTGCATACCAGTCTTATGCGTCGCGGACCAATAGAATCCTAAATCATTAACATCGTTTGTGGAAGTACCATTACGGTGACCAGCAGCAGGCAGGAAAATAGCACCAGCCATTTCCATCTTATCCCAGTCTTCAAGAGAATAGGTATTTGTTGAGTAGCCTGAAGCAATGCCTGGAGTGAAAGTGAGACCCGCAGGCAAAGTCCATGACTCCGGCAAAAGAATCAAACCCTTGTATGCGCCATTGATTGTAGCCAAAGCATACTTGCTAGCTGCATTTGTGCGACCCGTCAGCAGATAATTCCATTCGTCATCTGTAAGCGTACGCCAAGAAGATAAACCGGAAACGGCAGAACCATAGTATATATCGGCTCCATTATAAACACCCCAATCTGAATTGGCATAAGTACCAAGCAGGTCGGCGTCGTTACTGCCACCCGGCTTAAATGTACCAGTCGTTGCATAAGGCTCATAGGCAGCACCACCACCGCTATTCCAACCGCTCGTTCCCCATCCGAAAAGGTCAATCCAACCTTGATAATATGGGCCAATTCTATTATTACTGATTTCACCTGCAACGGCATACTGTGTATTTGCAAATCTAAAACGGCCTGTCATTTCTCCAGAACCAACGTCTTCATATCTTGTATATTGAAGGTTACCAGCAGAGAACCTTACTTGAAGTCCCGCGGAAACCTGAAAATAACTTTTGCTGGATCCGTTTGCATAAAATGGAGACTGTCGTTCTGTTCCAAGAGTATAAACATATCCTTTATACATAGTTACAGGAGCCTGTGTCTTACGCTGTACTTGAGCGCCTCCATTATAGGTCCATTCCAAATATAGGGTTGTGGTTACACTGTTGCCTTCAATGGGGATGGCCACATACCAATAATCGCTCTCACCTGCATGACGACGAGTCATATACAAGAAATCACCGTTGATGACTCCGCCACCGCCTTGCGCCACACCATTCATATAATTGCCGCTTGGTTCAGTGCTGAGAGTTCTATTCGAGACATTGATGGTACCGGCCGCGGGAATAGCATTTCCATCAAATCCAACCTTGATATAGTCGTAATTAGCGCCGGCGCCCTTCGTATCGATGCGGAGGATGGCGCAGGCAGGCTGAAGAGAAATGACATAATTGCCATTATTCTCAGCGACTCCGCCCAAAATAGCCTTGCATGAAGCAGGATTATCCAGATTATCATTCATATTGAAACGATAGGTGCCGGCGGCAGAATCGTAAGTGCCAACCTCACCGTCAACATAGGTCACGAGGAAGCGCTCTGCAGTAATAGCCCTATCGCTAGTGGCGTACCATTCTCCTTCACTTTTGGTCATAGAGAACGGATAACCATTGATATAAACGACATCACCTTCATCATAGATGAGGTTGGAGGCGGACTCAGAAAACTGCAGATGTACCTTCTGGCCGTTCTCATCGAGGAACTGGGGTGCTTCTATTCTGAAGCGTTTGGACGAACCAACGGAAGCGTTGCCTTCCTCCTGCCTCTCGCACGAGACGACAAAAAGGCAGGCGAGAGAAGCTAATAAAGCAATACAGATTTTTTTCATAGTATAAATTCTCCTTTCTTTTTCGCTATTAGACCATGAGATTAGAACCAGCCACCGTTAGAATACTGCCATCCGCTGCTGCCGCCGTCACCGGAGTGATCTTCGTTGCCAGTCATGCCGCCGGCGACAATGCCGCCTCTTCCGATGTCCGTCTGGCCAATAACCATGTGCTGACCCAAATCGTTATTGATGAATTCATCGATTTTTTGATGGGTATTAATCACATAGTTGCCCTCGGACCCAGCGAAGCCGCGTTCAGTTCGGAACTCCACCACGGTGAGGGTGGGAGTTTCGTAGGTTAGTTTGTTTTGTTTTTTCATATCTTTATAAAACGTTTTATATTCCTAACAAATTCATTATCATATACCTATAGCGCAAACCACCCTTTTTGGGGGTATACACTACACAATGCAAAGATACGAAGAAATACCGACTTGGCAAATATTTTTTTCAACAGCTGTTGAATTTAACGCTTTTTAAGAGGGGAGTTGGGGGAGAGACGGTGTGCCTGGCGTACGCGGGTCATTTCTTCTTTGATACCGCCATTGGCAAGAAAATCAGACTTAAGTCGTTCTATCAATCTAAAAAGCAGATAATCTGCCTGATGTATCAATATGATGGCAATGTTGGCAATGGTCTCGTCAGAGCGCTGTTCAGCGGCCTGTATATAGTAAGCCGGCTCATTATGAGTAGAGCATATTTTGCGAGTCTGTTCCCAGCGTGGATCGCCTTCCGTCCACTGTTGCAACCCCCTCACACGCAAATAGTCTTCATAATCGACAAGCAATTCCTGCAAACTTGCTTTAGCCACGTTGGTGAGCTTTATCTCCGTCTCCTTTGAGGTGGCGCTGGCGGCGGAGCCCTCGGCTATATTTTGTTTTCCACTTCGCGCTGCTTGTACCATCTGGTCGACGGTACGGTCGCCTTTAGAGAGATACGTGTTAGCGAAATAGAAGGTGAGATCGTATATGCACTCAGCTTTCTTGTAAGCCACAAGACCCTTATAGTTGCCACGCTGGGGAAGGAATTCGTTGTTGGGGGTCATAATTGTTTTTTTTGGAAAAACGAGGCGTCGGTGGTTTTATTGCACAAAGTGAGTTTTTTTTTTGAAAAAAAAAATTTAGGGGCCTTAGGGGCTTTAAGGGCCTTAAGGGCCTTAAGGGCCTTAAGGGCTTTAAGGCCTTTAGGGGCATTAAGGCCTTTAGGGGCGGCTTTTGTGGCAGTTTTGGGGATTGTGGGGGCAGTTGTGGCAGCCGCAGGAACAGCCTCCCCCACCCTTTCCTTTCGTTAGTCGGATGATCCGGCGGACGACGAAGAAAAGGGTGACGGCAAGGATGAGGATGACCAAGATGAACTGCATTATTAATTAGTTAATAAGTTAATTAGTTTGCTCCAGCCCTCTGCGCATCCCCCAGCTAACGTCGCAGGCCGTGTCTCCCTTGGAGCCAGGCAGAATAGTTTATAGTTAATAGTTATGAGTTATGAGTTAATTTTTTTTTAGAGGAGCAGGGTGCCCAGTTGGAAGAAGAGTGTGGAGACGATCCAGGCGAGGCCTATGGTGTAGGCCATCGTGAAGAGGGCCCATTTCCAGCGGCCACTCTCGTTGCGGATGGCGATGACGGTGGAGAGACAGGGCATGTAGAGGAGTATGAAGAGCAGCATGGAGGCTGCCGAGAGGGGCGTCATGGAGCCCCGGATGAGGCGGGAGATGCGGAGGGAGTCGTCGTCCTCCTCGGCGGGGGAAACAGAGGTTTCGGAGATTTCGGAGGGCTCCATTTCGGCGGAGGTGCTGTAGAGGACACCCATGGTGCTGGCGACGACCTCTTTGGCGCCTACGCCGGCGAGGAGGGAGACGGACTGGCGCCAGTCGAAGCCACAGGGACGCATGGCGGGCTCGATGGTCTTGCCGATCTTGGCCATATAGGAGTTCTCGGCCTGGAGGTGGGGATCCTCGTTATAGGGGAAATAGGAGAGCGCCCAGACGAGGATGGAGGCACCGAGGATGATGGTGCCCATCTTCTTGAGGTACTCCTTGCCCTTCTCCCAGGTGTGGCGGAGGACGGCCTTCGCCGTAGGCATGCGGTAGGGCGGCAGCTCCATGACGAAGGGCAGGCTCTCGCCCTTGACGACGAAGCGGCTGAAGAGCTTGGCCAAGAGGACGGCCATCACGAGGCCGAAGAGGTAGAGGCCCATGAGCACATAGGCCGCATACTGCGAGAAGAAGGCGGAGACGAGGATGACATAGACGGGGATGCGTGCGGAGCACGACATCATGGGGATGACGAGCATGGTGAGCAGACGGCTGCGGCGGTCCTCGATGGTGCGTGTGGCCATGATGGCGGGGACGTTGCACCCAAAGCCCATGATCATGGGGATGAAGCTCTTGCCGTGAAGGCCCATGCGATGCATGAGCTTGTCCATGATGAAGGCCGCGCGGGCCATGTAGCCGGAGTCCTCCATGAAGGAGATGAAGAGATAGAGGATGAGGATGTTGGGGAGGAAGACGATGACGGAGCCGACGCCGCCGATGATGCCGTCGGCGAGGAGGGAGCGCAGGGGACCGTCGTCCATATTGGCGGTGACGGTTTCGCCCAGCCATCCGAAGAGGGCCTCGATCCAATCCATGGGATACTGGCCGAGGGCGAAGGTGCACCAGAAGGTGACGAACATGAAGACGAGGAAGACGGGATAGCCCAGCCAGCGGTGGGTGACGATGGCGTCGATGCGGTCGGTCAGCGCATGGAGGGTGCTCTTCTCGTTCTTGACATAGCACTCGGCGAGGGCACCGCGGACGAAGGCATACTTGGCATCGGTGATGGCGGACTCGATGTCCTGGTGGACGTGGGTGTCGCCGCCGTGCTCGAGGCGGATGTGCTCGGCGTCGTCGACGGTGTGGGTGTTGCTTTTCTGGTACTCTTCGGCAATCTGGTCGCGCATCTTGAGGACGCTGCCGTCGGGGTCGCGCTCGGCGACATACTGCTCGAGCTGACGGTCGTTCTCGAGGAGCTTGATGGCGAGGAAGCGGGTGGAGAGGTCGTCGGAGAAGCCGTGCTCGTAGAGGTGGGTGCGGAGCTGCTTGATGCAGGGCTCGAGGACGGGGCCGTGATTGACGTGGATGTGGCGGAAGGCTGAGGGCCGAGGGCTGGAGTCGCCTTTCACCTGACTCTCGAAGACCTCGATGATGGTGTCGAAGAGATGGTCGATGCCGTCGCCGGAGCGGCCGGTGGTGGGCACGATGGGCATACCGAGGAGCGTGGAGAGCTGGCCGATATCGAGCCGGTCGCCGCTCTTCTTAAGTTCGTCGTACATATTGAGCGCCATCACCATGGTGATGTCCATGTCGATGAGCTGCGTGGTGAGGTAGAGGTTGCGCTGGAGGTTGGAGCTGTCGACAACATTGAGGATGATGTCGGGGTTCTTCTCGAGGATATGGCGACGGACATAGAGCTCTTCGGGGGAATAGGCGGAGAGGGAGTAGGTGCCGGGGAGGTCGACGAGGTTGAAGGTGTAGCCCTTGTGGGTGAAGGTGCCTACCTTCTCGTCGACGGTGACGCCGCTGTAGTTGCCCACACGCTCGTGGGCGTGGGCGGCGATGTTGAAGATGCTGGTCTTGCCGCAGTTGGGGTTGCCGACGAGGGCCACGTTGATGGTCTTGGAGCGCTCGGCGGCGATGTGCTGCATGGGGGTGACGTCGGGATTGTCGAGGGGGCGGTAGTCGTCGTGGTGGGCGATTTCTCGCTGAGCCTCCTGCTCGGTGACGATCTCCACCTTCATGGCGTCGCTGCGGCGAAGGGAGACCTCGAAGTTGAGGACACGGTATTTTATGGGGTCTTTCAGAGGGGCGTTGAGGATGGCCTCGACGGCGACACCCTTGATGAAACCCATCTCGATGATGCGCTTACGGAAAGCCCCGTGGCCCGAAACACGCACCACGACGCCACGTTCTCCTGTTTGTAAATCAGATAGTAGCATGAGTATACGATATATTTTAGTTGGTGCAAAGATAATAAAAAAAGGTGACCCCTGGGGTCACCATTATTGGTGATTTGTGGTTTTGTTCTTATTTTTAGTAGTTAAGGAGACAGTAGTTAAAGTAGTTAAGCCAAATGTGCTGTTCTTGTTTTTTGGGGTTCTTCCTACAAATGCGTAGGTGATACACAATAGGTAACTTCTATTAATTGCCCGTAGGGCATTTCTTTCAATAGCAAATATCTAATTATCAACAATTATACCCCATAGGGGTTTTCTTTTAAACGTATTTTCCGGTGAGTCCGACTACACTTCTGACAATCAGCGAAATGTCTATACTCTTTCAGCACTCCCTTCCGATACTCTCACGTTAACGATAAATTAGTCCTCTGCCACATTTTTTTTGCAGATTTAAATATTATTTGTATTTTTGCACCTTGTAAAAACATTATATATTACATTGTCCATTCTTGAATGGAAATTAAAAAAAAAAAATGTATATCAATTCTCTATTATTTATTCTCCTTATCCCAACATCACCAACAATCGGTACAACTGAAGTTTGCCAACAATTCACACAAGATTCGTGTATACAAAAAAAAATAATACTACAGAAAGACTCATCAACCTTCACTATTGTCGGAAAACAACAAGAGACCATACGGTATGATGACGGTGCAATAACCCAAATAAAACAAAACACAAAGGAGACCGCAAAAAACACTAAAAAGGGAGGATATGAAATTTTAACAGTTGTTGTTTCTGCTTTGGCATTGATTGTCGCCCTTATCACTTTGTACTTCTCACGAAAAACATTTAAATCACAAAAAATAACTCAACAAAACACAACTCCTATTTTCACCAAAGACAAGCAATTTGATGTACTATCTTCCATCGCAAAATCACTTCTGGACAATCTATTGGAAGCAGGGGCCACTAAACTAAAAATTCAAAATAGCACACACAATAGCATTCCATCGGAACTACTTTATCTAAATAAGCATATAGATTCCAGCGAATTGCATTTGGAACTATTTTATGATAACAAAGAAGAATTAGATATTAACCTTGAATCCAACATTCATATTACACAATTGTTAGTTCCTTCAAATTTCTCAAGAATGAGTAATTTGAAAAACTGTATAGACTCCTACAATAACAGATGCAATATCTTTTCCAAACAAATTCAAGAGAAAGCAATTGATATTGAAGATATAAAAAAAGAATACGACTATTATATTCTTCGTAATATAATAGAATTATTAGCTTTGACTGCCGAGGTGGCAGAACATATATATCCTAATAAGAAGAATGATATTAAAACACAAATAATACAATACGTATATTTTAGAATGGTGTGGTATATCGAAAACGTAACTGGTCATCAAGTTGGTGACAAAACAAATTTCGACAAGGAGAAAAAAGAAATGACTAAAGATATAAATGGTATCAACACAATATTTAACGGCTTTGATAATATGTGGACAAGATTACTCGGTAATTATAGATTCGCTTATGCTTTGCCTATGTTTGAGAATTTAAAAATCGAAGATTTTATTGATTTTGTAAAGATAGATATAGCAGGAAAATATAGAAATAGTAATGCTCCATTCCTTAAATATAAGACTAATAAGTGACTGAAAGAGAATAAGACGCCGCATCCTACTAAGAGAACAACCTCTCTATGAAGATATATAAGGAATATCCCGCAACACACTCCATGGACACTGATTGATACATAATCGATTCTGATGGGAATGCAGCCATCAAGCAGTACAGCGACAACGAACACTGGGGTTATTCTTCCAATGCAGTCAAAAACCATCTGCGGGTGGCTATTTGTGCATACTTAATGTTGGCATGGGCAAAAATCACTACAGCATCACCGAGGCTCGCTGGCCATCAGGGGTTTGGACTCTTCGTTGGCAGGATATTTCCGAGGTTCTTTTTCCATGCTTTTATAACGGCATCTTCTCGGAAATAATATGCCTCTTTCTCCTAATTATTTCAAAGAGTGCTCTGTTTTAGGGTTCTTCCTACAAATGCGTAGGTGATACGTCCCTACACGACTCCACTTATCCATTTAGCGGATGAACCAAATTTTGGGGATTAAACTAATTATCGGATAAACATACTCCGTCAACAGCCATCATCTTCCCTTTCGGATTGCTAACTATTAGTCATGGGTTTTTGATCCTTTTCATTCCCATACCTCTCATTCCGATTGTGGCAAACGAGGAAAGGACGGTCATGCATAACCGCCCCACCCTTGACTAAAAAAGGATATAAATGATTTCTTACCACATTATTTCGACTGCAAAGATACGAAAAAAATCCCAACTCCCAATGAAAAAAAACTTCTTTTGCCCATATCCCAAAAAATGTGTATCTTTGCACTTTATTTAGATGTACACATGCGCATACGAAACATTATATATAACACGCTGATACTGAGGAGGAAATGCCCCCCCCACTACCACGCTGTAATAGTGTAAGTTACAAAGATTCTCACCATTTCTTAACCCTCCCGTCCCTGCTCCTCGCGGCCTCTTCCCGTGTCGGCAGGGTTTCGTTGTTTCTCCTCGTCGCCCTCGCCCTGGCCTCCTGTGCCAAGGAGCCTGCAGCCTCCCCATCCTCCCAGTCTTCCTCTCCTGAAGAACCCCTCTCCCCACATCCCACATGGACCGACGACAGCACCAACAACTTCTGGAGCTAACCCTCATAAAACCATCCGTACCATGTGCCTCTTCCGTCGACGTAAACAAGACCGCATCGCCCGCGACATAGCCGCCAGCCACGATATGCTGCCCGACTACCGCGCCGCCCGCCGCCAAGGCCTCTCCCCCCTCGAAGCCCTCGCCGAATGGGACCTCCTCGATGCCGAAGCCCTGAAAAAACTGCAGGGATAACGGAGGAAGAGACGGGGTGTTACTATAAAATACTACAATAAACGATGCCACTCAACAAAGACCAGATACTACGCTACCGCATCCTGAACGCTTGTTTCAAGGACACCTCGCGCCTTTATGACATTAACGACCTTGTAGAATGTTGCCAGCGTGAGATGATGGAGACATACGAGAAAGGGGTAAGCAAGAGGTCGGTTCACAACGATATCCAAAAACTACAATACCAGCCATACAACGTGGAGTTCGACGAAGTGTTGAGAAAACAGCACTATTACCGCTATGCCGACACTTCGTTCAATCTCGCCGTTGTCGAAGATCTTTCACCGCGCGAGCGCACAGCCCTTCACGATACGGTGGAATTCCTTCGCCCCATCTGTGATGACCCCGACAACGCTTCGCCATTAATGCAATGGATGTTCATGAGCTTGCAGCGCCTCGAAGCCGGCGAACCCCTTGCCGAGAAATCACCCTGTGTGTCGTTCGAGAACAATAACTTGCTTGCCGGAATGGGTAACTTTAACCTCCTTCTAAGTTGTGTTATGGAGCACAAGCCGGTAACCCTCCGCTACCGCTCGTTCCGCAGCAAGGAGGCCAAGAACATCAATGTCCACCCCTATTACCTGAAGCAGTACAATGGGCGCTGGTACCTCCTGGCCACACCCGAAGCCCACAGCAATATAGCACCTTACGCCCTCGACCGCATATTGACCGTCAGCCTTTGGAACACGGAATTCCGTCCCTCTGACGTTGATTTCGATGCCCTATTTGCCGACACGATAGGCATAACCATCAACCCCGACTCCAAAGCAGAGCAGATTGTGCTGCGTATTGCGGCCAAACGATACCCCTATGTGGAAACAAAACCCTTCAGCGAGAAGCAGAAGATCGTAGAAAAAAACGACCAAACAGTCACCATATCTTTTCCTATGCGTGTGAATGTGGAGCTGATTTCCGAGCTCCTTTCATTCGGATGCGACATAGAGGTGTTGGAGCCTCTTACATTGAGGAATGAGATAGCCCGACAGGTGGAGGCTGCACGCAACCTTTATTCGCGAGTGCAAAAAGATGGCACTCCGAAGTAGTATTTTTGCAGCCGAAATCAAACCAAAAAAAAGAAAAACAATGGTACAAACCGAAGCACAACTGGAACAGCAGTTCCTTGAGAGATTGCAAGAATTGAAGTACACCTATCGTCCCGACATCCGCGACCTCGACTCGCTCGAGTGCAATTTCCGCGAGAAGTTTGAACGACTCAATTTCGTCACCCTTTCCGACGACGAATTCCGCAAGTTGCTTGATGAAAACATCACCTCCGACGTCTTCACGGCATCCAAGCACCTGCGCGAGAAACAGACCTTCACCCGCAACGACGGCACCACCTTCGACTACTCGCTCGTCAACCTGCGCGACTGGTGCAAGAATGAATACGAGGTGGTCAACCAGCTCACCATCAATACTGCCAATAGCCACCAGCGCTACGACGTCATCATCCTCGTCAACGGTCTCCCCTTGGTACAGATAGAGCTCAAGCGGCACAGCGTGTCGCCACTCAAGGCTGTGGAGCAGATTGTTGCCTACAAGCAGGAGCGCGGCAACGGCTATCTCACCTCCCTGATGTGCTTCATGCAGCTCTTCATCGTTAGCAACGGCACCAGCGACACCATGTACTTCGCCAACAACAACGACGAGCACTTCCATTTCGACGCCACCAACTGCTACCTGCCCGTCTACCACGCTGCCGACGAGCAGAACCACATCGTTGCCGGCCTCTACAATTTCTCCGACCTGATGCTCACCAAGGTGGCCCTCGGCGAACTCATCAGCCGCTATATGGTGCTGGTGGAGACAGAACGCAAAATCCTTGTGATGCGTCCCTATCAGATCTACGCCGTCAAGAGCATCGTCAACCGCGTGCACGAGAACAGCGGCAACGGCTTCATCTGGCACACCACCGGCAGCGGCAAGACGCTCACCAGTTTCAAGGCTTCCACGTTGCTGAAAGACAACAAGGACATCGAGAAGTGCGTCTTTGTGGTCGACCGCAAAGACCTCGACAAGCAGACGCGCGAGGAGTTCAACAAGTTTCAGGAGGGTTGTGTGGAGCGCAATGCCAACACAGGAGCCCTTGTTGCACGTCTCGAAAGCGACGACTATGCCGACAAGGTCATCGTCACCACCATCCAGAAGCTAGGCAAAGCCCTCGACACCAGCAACAAGAACAAATACTACCAGCGCCTTGAACGCATCAAGGACAAACGCATCGTCTTCATCTTCGACGAGTGCCACCGCTCACAGTTCGGCGACAACCACAAAGCCATCCGCGCTTTCTTCCCCCACGCGCAGCTCTTCGGGTTCACGGGAACACCCATCTTCGAAGAGAACAGCCACTATGTGCGTGTCGACGGTCAACAGGCGCAGTACATCACCACCAAGGATGTCTTCCAGGAGGCGTTGCACGAATACACCATCACGCACGCCATCCGCGACAACAACGTCCTTGGCTTCAAGGTGGAATACTACGACAATAAACCCTCCTCCAATAAGGCCACAGCCAAACCGCTGACCAAAAACCAGATTGTCAACCATATCCTCGACAACCACGACAAGCTCACCGCCCACCGTCGCTTCAACGCGCTGTTGGCCACACCCTCCATCCCCGATGCCATCCGCTATTGCGAACTCTTCAACGAGGAGCAGCAGCGCAGGAAGGAGTCCGACCCCGACTATGAGCCGCTCAACATCACAGCCGTCTTCACGCCGCCCATGCGTAGCAGCAGCGACGAAGACCTGCCCCAGGAGGAAGCCGACAACCAGAAGCACCCCGACGAGAACAACAAAGCGCTGAAAACCATTATCGACCGCTACAACCAGCAGTTCGGCACCAATTTCTCCGTCGACCTCTTCGACGAGTACTATGCCGACATACAGCAGCGCATCAAGGACCAGAAATACCCCAACAAGGACTATCCGCACGCCAAGAAGCTGGACATCGTCATTGTGGTCGACATGATGCTCACGGGCTTCGACAGCAAGTTCCTCAACACCCTCTATGTCGACAAAGACCTCAAGTGGCACGGGTTGATACAGGCCTTCAGCCGCACCAACCGCATCCTCGACGGCACCAAACCCTACGGCAACATCATCTGTTATCGCGACCTGCGGAGTGCGTTGGACGACGCAATGGTGCGTTTCAGCGGATACGACCCCGAGAAGAGCAAGGAATACTGGCTGGTGGAACCTGCCGAAAAGGTGGTGGAGAAATACCAAAAGGCCATCTCCAATCTGAAGACGGTGATGAACGGTATGGGCCTCGAATGCCGACCGGACGAGGTAGTCAACATCCCGCAGGGCGAGAACACCAATAATTTCATCGAGGCCTTCAAGGAAGTGCAACGCCTCTCGCTCAAGTTGGATCAGTATGTCGAACTTCCCGAGGAGTTGAAGGACACCATCGAAGGGGCGATGACAGACGACACCTTGCAGTCGTTCCGCACCGCATACCTAGACCTTGCCCGACGCGGGCGTCCCACCGATACCGGCGCCAGAGGCCCGCGCACTCCCGAAGGTGACGAACCCGATTTCGAGCTCTCGCTCTTCAGCTCGGCATTGGTCGACTACGACTATATTATGCACCTGCTGGCGCGCTACACCAGCACCCATCACGAGAAGGTGCGAATCACCAAGGAGCAGCTGCTCGAAATCCTTGCTGGTAGCGTGAACCTGATGAACGAGCGCGAGCTCCTCGAAGCCTTCATCAAGGAGGAGATACACCAAGGCAGCGGCCTCACCGAAGACGAAATCCGTCAGCGCTACCAAGCCTTCAAGGACAAACGGCTCAATGGTCAGATTGCCGACCTTGCCACCGAATACGGCATCGATCAGGCTGCCTTGGAGCAGTTCGTTGTCGAAACAGTCAAGTTGCGCCGCCTGGACGAAGAGGTGTTGCGCGACCTCCTCAACCACATAGATGGCTGGAAGCAACGCAAGGCTGCCAAAGAAGGCCTGCTTGTCCGGCTGGCACCCATCTTCAAGCTGATGACCGGCGGCAGCGACATCGAGGGAATGAACGCATACGTTAAAGAATAAACAAAACCGATATAGATATGAGTAGCAATAATACACCGCGCATGAGATTTCCCGGATTTGAAGGGGAATGGAAAGAGAAGAAATTGGGGGAAGTAACTTATTGGGATAAATTTTTTCAAGGAGTTCCTAGGCAGTTGCAGAAAAAAGTAATAAAATATCCTTATGTTCTTGCAAATGTTTTCTCGGAGATAGAGAGAAAAGATGGGGATGTCCTTTTGTTGTCTACTGGGAACTATGTGGGATGGACAACAGAAGATTTGGCTGGGGAGAATTTATGTGAAGGTGAAGTTGTCGCAATTCCTTGGGGAGGAACTGCTAATGTTAAATATGCAAAAGGGAAATTTGTAACAGCAGATAATCGTATTGCGACCTCTTCGGATACGATGATGCTGAATAATAAATTTCTATATTATTTGATGTTAAGTAATCAAAAGATATTAGATAGCTTTTATCGAGGCGCAGGTCTTAAACATCCAAGCATGTTTGATGTATTGAACTTACATATATATATTCCCTCACTTCCAGAGCAACAGAAAATCGCCTCTTGTCTGACAGAAATGGACAATCTGATAGCAGCGCAAGGGCAGAAAGTGGAAGCGTTGAAGGAAAAGAAGAAAGGCTTGATGCAGCAACTCTTCCCCCAGAATGGCGAAACAACCCCACGACTCCGCTTCCCTGGGTTTGAAGGGGAATGGGAAGAGATAAAAATATCGGATATTTTAAATGAACGAAGAGAAGTAAGTGTTATTACGAAAGATCTTCCACAACTCTCCTTCACTATTGCCGATGGTGTTATATGGCCGGAAGATAGGAAAACAAATCAAAGGGATTTTCTAATGTCGGACAAAGTAAGTAAAAAATTCTCAGTTACTCGTCTTCATGACATAATTTACAATCCTGCAAACGTTGTATACGGTGCTATCCATAAAAACAATTTATGTGATGGTGTTGTGTCTCCAATTTATAAAATATTTTGGACTAGAGAAAATGCTGACTTTGTTAACTATTTAGTTAGAAGACCTATATTTATATCATCCTTGGCTTCTCATGCAGAAGGAACTGTTACAAAACTTAAAACTCTAAAGGCAGATGCTTTCTTGAATATGTCGGTTCCTTTCCCCAAAAATCCTATGGAACAGCAGAAAATAGCAGAATGCTTTTCAACGTTGGACAACCTTATCGCTGCAGAATCTAACAAATTTGAAAACTTGAAGAGTTACAAGAAAGGGCTGATGCAGCAACTGTTCCCTCAACCAGTCAAATAAGATAGGATTATGGCAAGCAACAAAATCATCATCGAAAAACTGCGCGAGGTGTTCAATCCTGTCAGCGAAGAGAGCAAGGACTACAACATCAACGCTCCCTTCACCAACTGCGCCCTGCTCTTCGCCTACAACGGCACAGGCAAGACGCGCCTCTCTTACGACTTCGCCCACTATGGCCGCAAGGAGGACGACCCACAGCACACGCTCTACTACAACGCCTACACCGAAGACCTCTTCACCTGGGACAACGACCTCGAGAACAACACCGACCGGCACTTGCTTATCAACAAGGAATCGGCATTAATCAAAGGTCTGGCTGGATACAACTTCAGCGATCAGCTGCACAAATACCTCTCCGTTTTCACCGACATCGACTTCGAGTTTCACTACGACCAAAACAACGAGGAGGTGCCCGACTATGTGGTGTTCAGCAAGAACATCCAGATACGCCAGAAGCTCAACGGCGTGATGCAAACCATCGACGACAAGGTAGAAAACATCAAAATCTCGCGCGGAGAGGAACGGATCTTCGTCTGGTGTTTCTTCCGTTGCATCATCGACCAAGTGCTGAACGGCAACGATGCCTACAAGAACATAGAATACATCTACATCGACGATCCGATGTCGTCGCTCGACGACAACAACGTCATCGCCTTTGCCCAACAGCTCTACAGCGCCATCCGAAGTCAGCTGCGTGCTGAAGTGGAGGCGGCAAAGGCAGGCAAGACGGACTTCCGCCGCATCAAATTCATCGTCTCGTCTCACCACTCGCTCTTCTTCCACACGATGCTTCACGGCCTCAACGCCGACAGAAGGCTGGGGCGTTTCTACCTGAGCCGCAACAAGCAGAACGACTTCTTGGTGCTGAAAAGTATGGACGACGACACTCCCTTCTACTACAATGTGGCTTTGATGAGCGAAGTGGGAAAGGCCATCGAGCGTGGCACTCTCTACACCTACCACTTCACCGTCCTGCGTAGCGTGATGGAGAAAATCAGGGAGTTCTTCGGTCATCGCGATATGTACACCATCCTTGAAGGCATCACCTACAAGGGCGAGACCTACGACCAGACGGCCTTCAGCCAGGAGGACCTCATCGAGTTCTATGCCCGCGTGGTGAATGTGCTCACGCACCAAGGGTCGATGTTCACACCCACCCTGATGAACGAGGACAACAAGGAACTGGCCACCGCCATCTTCAACCACCTTGTGAAGAAATACCAGTTTGTGCTGCCAGACCTGAACGACTACCATAGCGAGAAGGCTATAGCCAAAAAGAAACTGAAAAAACAATAATAGAAACAACAAAACCAGATAGAACAATGGAAACAACCGTGAAGACCCGAATGACCGAGCAGGAAAAAGAGAAACTTTTCAACTCCCTGTGGGATGTCGCCGACCTGCTGCGAGGCTCGATGAACGCCGACCAATTCCGCGACTATATGCTGTCGCTGCTCTTCTACCGCTATATCAGCGCCAACTACGAAGAGGCCGTCCGCACCGAACTGGGCAGCGACCTTCCCTCCGACAAATCGCTCAGTAGCTGGTACACCGAAAACGAAGGCGATGTACGCGACCTCGAAGATATGATGCTTAAAAGCAAGCACTACACCATAAAGCCCCACTACCTTTGGAGCAACATCTATGAATTGGCCCGCACGCAAGACAGCGAACTTCTAACGGAATTGAAGGAGAGCTTCAAACACATCGAAGAAGAGTCGTTCAAGGGTGCCTTCAAGGGTCTTTTCTCCGAAATCAACCTCGACAGCGAAAAGCTGGGAAAGGATCTTACGGCGCGAAACAAAATGATGTGCAACATCATCACCAAGCTGGAGGAGAAACTGATAGCCTTCGACGACAAGGAGGACATTCTTGGCGATGCCTACGAATACCTCATCGGCAAGTTTGCCGCTGGAAGCGGACAGAAGGCCGGCGAGTTCTACACCCCACAGCAGGTGAGCACCATCCTGTCGCGAATCGTCATACTCGACTGCCAGAACCCGTCGGCGGAGCCGAAGAAGGAACTGGCCAGCATACTCGACTTCGCCTGTGGTTCGGGGTCGCTGCTGCTCAACGTCAACCGACAGATGACGAACCACAAAGGCAAGATAGGTAAAATCTACGGCCAGGAGAAGAACATCACCACCTTCAACCTGGCACGAATGAATATGCTGCTGCACGGATTGCACGACACGCAGTTCGAAATCTTTCGTGGCGACACCCTCACCAACGACTGGCCGATGCTCAAAGAGAGCAACCCCGTGAAGCCGGCGACCTTCGACGCCGTTGTGGCCAATCCTCCTTTCAGCCTCAAATGGGAACCCGACGACGAAGCCTCCAAAGACCCACGCTTCAGCGACTACGGAGTGGCACCCAAGAGTGCCGCCGACTTCGCCTTCCTGCTGCACGGATTCAAATACCTCAACGATGGTGGCACGATGGCCATCATCCTGCCTCACGGCGTATTGTTCAGAGGAGGCGCTGAGGCCAAAATCCGCGAGAAATTGATACACGACGACAATATCGACTGCATCATCGGATTGCCCTCGAACCTTTTCTACTCCACAAACATCCCGGTGTGCATCCTCGTACTGAAGAAATGCCGTAAGACAGACGATGTGCTCTTCATCAACGCTGCCGAATGCTTCGAGAAAGGCAAGAAGCAGAACAAACTTACCGACGAGCATATCGACAAGATTGTGAACGCCTACATCAACCGCACAGAAGAGGAACGTTTCAGTCGCAAGGTAAGCCTCAAGGAGATACGCGACAACGACTACAACCTCAATATCACCCGCTACGTAAGCCTGGCGCAGGAAGAAGAGCAGGTGGATTTGGAGGCCAACCACGAACGCTTGACGCAAATCAACGCCGATATCGAGAAGTCGAAAAAAGAGTTGAACAAATACCTGAAAGAACTGGGATTGGATGAAATAGGATAAACCGAAAGATATGTCACGATTTGCACAATACTATATAAAGTATAAGCACGACTTTGCTCCTCACGACTGGGAACAGCGACAGGAGCATTTGTCGTTATTGTTCGAGAAGGACGACAGCGTGGAGTTCTTCCTCGGAGAAGGCAACGAACGCAAGGTGTACAAACACCGCGTGTACCATCTGAGTACAAACCACAATATAACGGTGATGCGCTTTGCCAACGATATCGACATCCCCGTTGAGCGCGACTTCGAAGATGCTGTGGCCAAAGACGAGCCGTCGTGCTTCGTGGTCATCGACAACAGAGCGAACCTGAGGACGGTGGCCATACAGAAACGCAAACGAGCCTTCAGCAACACAAGACAGGTGGCAAAAATCATCTCGACCGTAATTGAACATCAACTAATGCAGAACTACTGCTACGGATTCGAAGTGTTGCCCGACTATTATCCTGTTGACCTTTTTACAGTATGGGAAAAGCATCAGGCATACTCTCAGGCGATGCGATTCGGAGTGCCTGATATGGAGAAGGATGAGATATTGCGGTTGGTGGAAGAATTGAAGTGCAAAGATCGACCCTATTTCGACGATTCGTTGATGGGGTCGTATTTGGAGTTGATGCTTGCTCAAAAACAGGCGAAGTACAAAGGCCATTATACCGTGATGCCTGAGGATAAGAAGACAGCACTTTTTGTTGACAAGGACAGCGTATATATGCGTAACCTGCTGACATTTGCTGCTGCTGTGGGCGAACCCGTAGAGCTGGTGACATCGGACGGAGGCACATTCCGCTGCTTCATAGACAACGACGAGGATATCTCGGACAAGATTGTCAGCCACGAGTTCAACGACAATTATCTGGAGTTGCTTTTCAAAGATGTGAAGAAAGACGGCAGCAAGGTTGAGCCCGAAGAGCGCCTGAAGGCAGAAGAGGAGGTGGTTGAATTTATGAACAGCATGAAACACGAAGTGGTTATCGCGGAAGAGGAGGAGCAGGCGGCATGATAGTACGATTGGACAAAGAACAGCAAAAACAAGCCCGAAGGCAATTGCTGAACGACGTGGTATACATCCTTTGTCACGACACCTTGAAGCAATTGCAAAGCGATGGACACACTTCTTTTTCGCCCGTCGAGGTATTCCTCTCGGCACAGGAATTCTGTAAAGAGATTCTTGCATTACCTGATATGACAGAGGGTCTGAACGACGAGATTGAAGACCTGAAAGAAGAGGCTGGGGGAAAGAACGAGGCTGCGCCGATTCTGACTGTGGCTTCGCTGCAGATACTTGCCTTGAGCAAACGAAAAATAGGCGACAATTATCGCAAAGTGGTCCTCCATATACTCGAATACCTGGATGACTACGACCAACTTTTGCCCTTGGTCGAACAGATGGCCCGAAAGGAGGAATCCCGCTGGATAGAAGGCAAGAAAAGCGACCTGCTCAACTATGAGCTGCAATGTCTGGCTGAAGATGATTCAATAGATGGACAGACAGTTGTCACTTCAATTGTTGATGCTGCGTCTGAGGGGCTCTCATCAGATGCGATTCTTTCCATAGAAACCGTATTGTCTGAAATAAACGACAGATACTCGCACCGATATCAGAGCGACTTAGACCGACTTCGCGAAGTACGAAGGACAAAATCTCACTCCCAGATTAATATTGAAAAAATGAATGATATTCATGACAATGACAGTGTAAACGTTGGAGGAGTGGAGAATGGCAGATGTTAAATTGAACTTCAATAATTGCAGTGTCGCGATTGAGAAAATGTTTGACATTCACGACAACGGAGAGGTGAACTTCACTTTGGATAAGAGTATGATGAGTGCGGATGAGACTCCGTCAGAGTCACCACATGTCAATATGATAAATGACACACGAGAAGCGATAGCGGACGAATTGTTAGCGCTGGCTGAGAATGGCGACTGGGTGGAGGGCATCACAGCGGAGGACATCACACTGATGCTGAGGAATGTGCTCAGAATGGGTGAAGTCTCACTTACCGCCAAACAGGCGAAGTTGTCAAATGGTTTATGGTTACTACTCGAAAAGGGGAGAAAGGGTAAATTGGGCAGGGTGAGGATAATATGGGAGAATATCGTGGGATTTCTGGATGAGAAGCGTCTCCTTGTGCAGAAAGGTGCGTCGGCATTGGACAAGGACTTCTTCGGAGATGACAAGGGGTACACCAACATCGACAAAGGACGGCCAAACAGCAATAATATGCCCAAAGGCTTCCGCGAGATTATGCCACTTCTGGAGGCTTTCGTGCCCAAATTACCCACGAGGCGATGAGCTGAAAATAAGCTGAACGCAAAAAGATACCCGTCTATCATTTTTTTTGATGGTCGGGTATTTTTCTTATTATCTGGTTTTCATTTGTTTAGTTACATACATGACCATTTGAGCTGAGATTTTTTCCTCAGCTCTACAGCTTATCTATTTTTGCATCTGCAATCACGAAAGAAGTGGCTGCCGAATCGGGGAAGGTCCCCGAGGGTAATTAATAATTTTATACCTTATTATTATGCAAACAAGACTTTGCAAAGTGATTGCCCAATCCGATCCGGTATATGTGCAATCGAAGAAAAACGAGAACGGCCAGTTGGCCAAGTGTTACATCCGTCTCCGCGAACTGGGCGGCGACTACGAGGATGAGTACCAGTGCGCAATGCTGGGAGCTTTGGCTCTCCGCAAGTTCACCCCAGGCAAGACGGTGGCGGCAAGCCTCCGCTTCACAACTCACGAGAACAACGGCAACTGGTATCAAGACATCACGGCTAACGAAATCGTAGAAGTCAATTAAATGTTTAACCCGAGCGGAGGCGAGGAGGATGTTCTCGAGTAAATGGCCAAAGAATCCGACCTTCTTCTCACCAAAAACTCAAAAGTTATGTCAAACAACAAAAAGAAAAAGATCCAAGTGGAACAGATCACAACCCTCAACGGCATGATGACCTTCGGCATCATCGACAACCGGCAGCACATCCTCGACTTCGTCAACACCGGCTACGCCGAGATGGACCCCTTCATCGCCAACTGCAAAGTCCAGGCCATGCGCGACGGCAACGTCTACATCACCGAAAAACCCCGCCGCATCAGGGGCAAAGCCCTCTTCCGCGAGGACAACGCCTCCCTCACCCTCGGCCGCGACCACCGCTACTACTTTGTCTTCACGCTCCCCAAAGAGCTCCTCCCCGAGCTACCCGATCGCCTCGTCCTCCAGTCCCTCTCCATCGCCCAGAAAGTGGCCAAAATGATTGCCGGCCTCGGAGGGAAGAAAACCTCGAAAAAGTAACCGACCAACATCACAATCTTCCAATTCCAGTTCTTCCAATTAAAAAATGAATGCCAATAACTCCTCTTTATAATATATAACTAATTAATAATTAATAATATAAGTATAGAATAGGGGAATTGGTACCCCTCAAAAAACAACTGGAAGAACTGGAAACTGGAAGATTTCAACAACATTTACTCACATAAAAAGCAATAAATCAATGAAATACGACATCAGCAAGACCTCGGCACCCAAGATGCCAACCCTCGGAAAAGGGACAGAATGTATCCAAATTCTCCTCTCTCAGGCCTCAAAAGACATGCACGAACCCCTCGTTCCGATGCTTTTCCCCGTCCTGGGAGCTCACATGAGCGGTTCTGAATTTCAGTATCCGGACCTCTCCTGGAAGGAAATTTGTGGCCAAATGGCCAACCTCGTGGCCGAATCCGGGGGCAACAAGGGCCAATTGTCCAATCTCGTCGAGGCCATCTGCCGCGACTTCCGCCAGCACGACGAGGAGGAGCTCAAGAAGCTCGTCGAGTGGCAGCGCCAGATGAAGACCAAGTCCGCCAACAAGGAGAAGCCCATCCGCCCCGACGTGGCTTTCTGGTTCCCTCCCTCGGACGTCACCTCCGCCGCCTTCCTCCAAAATGCTATGGCCTGCGAAGCCCTCGGCGGACGCACGCAATATCTTAATATGCCCGAGGTCGAGATGGCCGACCGCATGTGCGGCGGTCACAAGCAGATCAGCCAGATGCTCCGCAATATCTACGACCGCCAGCGCGCCGGCGCCCTCCGCGCCACAGCCGACGGCGTCACCGGCAACCCCATCCTCCGCGCCAACCTCACCATCTCCTCCACTCCCTTCGCCACACGCCGCTTCTATAAGAACGATCTCTTCAACGGCACCTTCGGCCGCATGGTCTTCTCCTTCAAGCCCCGCACCTCCCGCGACGGACGCATCCCCCGCCAGGGAAAGTACTCCAAGGAGTTCTACGAGAAACTCGACGAATACCTCGTCCGTCTCGACATCTGCAAGGGCCGCCACATCATCCCCCAACTCAACAAGCTCACCGACAACCTCGCCGCCGACATGGCCACCCTCGCCGACCTCACCGACGACGACACCCTCTGGGACGCCTCCAAGCGCGCGCTCGTCTCCGCATGGAAAGCCGGCTGCGTTCTCTGGGCACTCAACGGACAGGCCTGGACGAAATCCATGGCCGAAATCGTCGAATGGCTCGTCTACCACGACATCTGGAGCAAGATGCAGATCTTCGGCGACCTCCTGAGGGAAGGCGACACCAGCACCACCAACGCAAGCAAATCCGGCCCCAAGAACATGCTCGACGACCTCCCCGACTCCTTCAGCCAAGCCCAGCTCGAAGCCCTCCGCATGCAACTCGGCAAAGATAAGGAAGGCGCCAAAAACCAACTCTACAAATGGGTGTTCCGCAAATTCATCACCTACAATGAAGAAACCA
This sequence comes from uncultured Bacteroidota bacterium, assembly GCA_902775135.1. Lineage (GTDB taxonomy): Bacteria > Bacteroidota > Bacteroidia > Bacteroidales > P3 > Colimorpha. The sequence continues at coordinate 129,993 of CACYKY010000007.1, forward strand.
CCCTCTACACCAAAACCGAAGACTATCTGAAAAGATAATTGAAAAAAAAGGGCGAAGGTCGAGGGCCGAAGGCTGAAACAAAATGCAAGAAGTCCGAAGCCCTCCCCCAAGCCCCCAATCACCAATCACCAACCAACTATTATCTATTATCTATTAACTATTCTGCCTGACCTTCGGTCACGGCCTGCGACGTCAGCAAGGCCCTGAGCAGAGGGCTGGAGCAAACTAAAAAATCATCTATCCCCTCTATCGCATCTATCGCATCTATCGCATCTATCCAATCTATCCAACCAATCACCCCCCCCCTGCCTGGCTCCGTAGGAGACACGGCCTGCGACGTCAGCAAGGCCTAGAGCAGAGGGCTGGAGCAAACCAAAACATTTGTCCTCTCACTCCCTCTCACTCCCTCTCACTCCCTTTCACTCCCTAAGGCCCTTAAACTCCTTAATGCCCCTAAAAAACAAAAAAAACTATTAACTATTATCTATTATCTATTAACTAAAAAAAATCCCATGACACAAGAACAAATATCCCTCCTAAGATCCCTCCCCATCGAGGAAGTCGCCGCCCGCCTCGGCATCGAGGTCAACCGCCACAAGGCCCTCTGCCCCTTCCACAACGACCACCACGCCTCCCTCACCTTCAACCTCCGTAAAAACACCTACCGCTGCTTCGCCTGCGGCGCCCACGGCGACACCATCGACCTCGTCCGCCACCTCCTCTACAAGGACTTCCGCGAAGCCTGCCTCTACCTCTCCAACGGCAACCCCATCCTCGATATGCCGTTATCCCCTTATACCGTTGTACCGAAAAAAGACCCCCAACATTCCACACCCCTCTCCCCAGGGAGAGGGGCCGGGGGTGAGGCTTCCTTCGACGCCACCCGCTACGCCCCCTTCTTCCAGCACCCCCGTCTCTCCCCCGAAGCCCGTCACTTCCTCTTCGA
>CACYKY010000008.1 GCA_902775135.1 uncultured Bacteroidota bacterium
TTCACCTCTTCCCATTCCGAACAGAGAAGTTAAGCCTCACATCGCCGATGATACTGCACTTGTTTGTGGAAAAGTAGGTCGCCGCCAATCTTTTTAAGGGAGTCATGAAAATGGCTCCCTTTCTTTTTTGTGGCTATGTAAGTTCGGATCGCTCATCAAGCTCGCGGGCCATAGCAATCGGCCGAGCTTACGGAATCACACCTCTTCCCATCCCGTGCCGAAGGCTGACTGCCTTGACGATTTGCCCGTCGGGCTCGCAGGCCGTATCTGCACGCGGAGTCAGGCAGAAGCTACTCTATGTCGCTAGGTGCGGGATGGGTGTCTACAAGGTGCGAGAGCATCGTCCAGAAGGCGCCTATGGAGGGGGCCAGGGAGTAGGGCATCTCGACTTCGTGGAGCGATTGACCGGTGGTGTCGAGGTAATGCTGACGCAGTTGGTTGATGGCGGCGGAGGTGGGCAGCATGTCGATGGAGCGTGTGTAGTAGGCGTAGAGTGTGGGGTAGAGATGGGCGAAGTCGTCGTTGATGTGGCCGGCCATCAGACGATGATTGCTATCGAGGGGGAGATTCTCGCCCCGCAGCAGGCGGGAACGAATGTCGGCGAGGTTGCGTTTCATGCGGTGCACGGTAACGCGATAGGCGATGGGACTCATGCCTAGAGCCTGTGTCATCTCGGCGGTGGGCAGCGCCTGTTTGCGGTTGAGCAGCGTTAGGAGGGTACGCAGAAGGATGAAGGCGTCGCGTGGCGAGAATGCCTGGTGGGCATAGGCGATGAGGTGGGAGGCGACAGCCAGTTTCCTCTCGTCGGTGAGTGCCGAACCTTCGCTGTCAGCGTCGGAGGAAGGCTCGGTGGAGAGCGCAGCATAGGCGAGACGTCCTTCTTTGGCGGCACGCAGGCTGAGGTAGTTGCGGAAGGTGTTGAGTATCCAGGATTCGAAGGCCTCGCGTTTCTTGATGGTATGGAGCGAGGGGTAGGGGATACCCTCTTTCTCCTCGCGGAGGTAGAGGAAGAAATCCTCCAGCACATCGTCGAACCCATCGAGCAGCTGACGACGGAAGGGCATGTGCTTGTTACGCAGCAAGCCCACAAGCCGTTGGTGCAGCAGGAAATACATAGCCTCGTCGGCACGGTCGCCGCCGGCGAGTATGGTGTCGAGGAACTCCGCGATGGGCATGTCGGCGAAAGGAGAGGTGGCGCTAGTCATATCAGTAACTCATGATGCTATAGGCGTTCTTGAGGTGTTTCAGCTCCATGCCGTGCTCGTTCTTCACGATGGCGATGATGTCGAAGCGAACGTTTTCTTTGCGGTTGTGCGATTTGACGTACTCGTTGGCCAGGCGGATGAGGTCTTTCCGTTTCTTGTGATCGACGGCCTCTTCGGGCGACAGGAGGGTGTTGTTGGTGCGGCTTTTCACCTCCACAATGACCAGTTCGTCGCCGTCCAGCGCGATGAGGTCTATCTCCAGGTGTCCACGATGGTAGTTGTGTTCGAGGATGATGTATCCTTTGTCTATCAGGTAGTTGGCTGACATCTGCTCGCCCGTCTTGCCGAACTCCAGCGACTCGCGGCGGTCCTCCGAAGTGCGGTTGGTGGTTCCCGATGTGTGAAATTTTAGTAGTGCCATAGTATGGTGGATTGAAAATGCAAAGATACGAAATTTTCAGGAATCAGGGTTTTTTATTATCAGACTTTGGATTTGCTTGAGAAGACAAGCTCTTAGGCGGAACCAGGCGGGTGTTCATCGTGGAGCATGTTCACCATGAGGGTTTTATCAAGGAGTTGGGGCGGAGACGGGGTTGGAGGGGACGGAAAGGAGATCAGAGAGCGAAGAGACGGATTTTGTCGGGTCGGGAAAAATGTGTAACTTTGCAAAATGAAAAAACTCACTCAGCACAGATGAATATGGCTAGCAGGAAAAAGACAATAGATGTGGCGTTGATATACGATTTCGACGGGACGCTCTCGCCGGGCAACATGCAGGAATTCGGCTTTGTGCAGGCGATAGGCAAGAATCCCGACGCTTTCTGGCAGAAGACCATCGAGATGGCCACCAGTAACGATGCCAGCGGGATATTGTGTTACATGTACCTGATGCTGCAGGAGGCGAAAGCCTGTGGTATCTCGCTGAAGCGCGACTCGTTCCGGAAGTTTGGCTCGCAGGTGGAGCTGTACAAGGGGGTAGAGGAGTGGTTCGCGCTCATCAATCGGTACGGCAAAGCGCGGGGGATGAAAATCAAGCACTACATCAACTCGTCGGGGTTGAAGGAGATGATTGAAGGCACCCCGATAGCCAAGCGCTTCGAGAACATCTATGCCTGCTCGTTCCTATACAATGTCGACGGTGTTGCCTACTGGCCCGCTGTGGCGGTGGATTACACCACGAAGACGCAGTTTCTCTTCAAGATCAACAAGGGGATACGTGAGATAAGCGACAACAAGAGAATCAACGAGTATGTGGCCAAAGAGGACCGCCCCATACCTTTCGAGCGGATGATATACGTGGGCGACGGGGAGACGGACGTCCCCTGCATGAGTGTTGTCAAGGAGCAGGGTGGCCACTCCATCGCCGTCTATGGCAATCGCAAGAAGAAGGCGGTAGCCGAGCGCCTGATACGGGAGAACCGCGTGAACTTCGTCTGCAAGGCCGACTACTCGGAGGGCTCGGAGATACACACCACCGTGAAGCTCATCCTTGACAAGATACGCGCCGACTATGACTTGATGGTGAATGGTGAATAAGTTTAAGTTATTAGTTTTAGTTTTTAGCAGGGGGGGGAGGGATATATAGTTAATAGATAATAGTTAATAGATAATAGTTTTTGTTCGGGTGGGCGTATGGTGGGCTTCGGGGGAGAGATGGGGGTGCTGGAAGAAGCGCTCGTAGCGGCTGGCGTCGAAGGAGGAGGGGGTTGGGGTTCCTCACTTCATTGTTTTTATTTTCAAGGTGTTCGGTTCCCCTATCCGGGTTGGGGTTCCTCACTGCATTGTTTTTTATTTTCAAGGTGTTCGGTTCCCCTATCGGGGTTGGGGGTGCCGGGCTGGCGCGCCGCACGGGGCGACAGGTGATGGTGGTCGATGTGCCGCAGATCAAGAGCAAGTGGGTAGGGGAGAGCGAGAAGAACATCAAAGCCCTCTTCGACCGCTACCGTGCGCTGGTGAAGAAATTCGACGTTGCCCCCATCCTCCTTTTCAACGAAGCCGACGCCATCATCGGCATCCGCAAGCAGGGGGCGCAGAACGCCGTCGACAAGATGGAGAACACGATTCAAAACATCATCCTGCAGGAGATGGAGACCTTGGACGGCATCCTTATCGCCACCACCAACCTGACGGAGAACCTCGACAGCGCTTTCGAGCGCCGCTTCCTCTACAAGATACGCTATGAGAAGCCCGATGCCGCTGTGCGCTCGAAGATATGGCACACGATGATTCCCGAACTGCCGGAAGCGGTAACAGCAAGCCTTGCCGAGAAGTTCGACTTCAGCGGTGGCCAGATAGAGAACATTGCCCGCAAGTATGCTGTCAGCTGCATACTGCATGGCGAGAGCGCCGACGCAGGGCGGGCTTTGGAGGAGTTGTGTGCCAACGAGCGCATTGACAGTCACCGCAGCGAGCGGAGAATAGGTTTTGGAAAATAAAAAATATTCAAGTGGTAATGCGCATTCAACAAAATGCTTTAAAGTGTTTGTGTGTGTAAAATTGCACATGACAATCTGAATAACGTTCATCTGGAGTCGGGCAGGGGGGAAGTTCGATTTTTTTAGTGGATACCGACGATTTTTGTCTGTAGAAGGCGTTGGTGATGTTTTTTTTATTGTCTGTAAAACAATGTTTTGCAATTTTTATTTGGAATTTTTAATATTATTCCATAAATTTGCACATCTGTTTTAGAAGCCTGAACGTATGAGATACGAAGCCACATCGACAGAGGCTGCATTGGCTGCCAACGGGCGTATCGCCGACGCTGTTACCCCTTGGCGTCTTATTGTTGACACCGACGCGGAGACGGTCACCGTGCGCAAGCGCAACAAATATCTGATTGGCGTGGATGAGGAGGTGCTTTCGTTCCGTTTTATCCGCAATATCCGCATCGACACCCACCTCATCGGTGCCGACATCACGATACAGGCGGTGGGTGGTTCGGTGACAGCCTACTGTCTGAGCAAGAGCGACTGCAAGCGCTTCAAGCAGATGCTTATGGATTATAACTCCTCACGGAAGGACGACGCTGGTTTTTTGATATAAAAATTGCAATTTAACATTTAAGTCGAAAATAAAACGTATATTTGCGCATACATTTAAAACAATAATATCATGGCTGAATTAAACATCAATGGCCGTTTGTTGGTCAAGAATTTCAAGAAACAGTTCAAAGAAGTGTTCGGCGGTTCGTTGCGCGTATACAAGGGGCAGAACTTTGCCGACGACGATGCAACGCTGGCATCCATCCGTGCGGAAGGCTGCAAGGGCGGCGAGTTGACATTGCGCGCCAATATGCTGGTGGGCACCTTTGAGGAGAAGATGCAGGAGCTCTTTGGCATCAAGGTCCAGGTGGCCGACGCCGACGACAAGAAACTTGTGGACAACGCCCTGACCCTCGGCGCCGTAGGCCGCGGGGAGGTGAAGAAGAAAGCGGAGCGGAAGAGTGAGGTTGATAGTAGCATTACGCCAAAAGAGGATGTGCCGATTCCCGCCAGTTCGCCAAAGTGGGTGGATCTGCAACTTTCTGTGGATGCAGGCTATCGTTTGCATCTGATACCTATTATCGGCGAAGAGAGCAACGATATGGCTGACGAGATGATTGGTAATGGCGAGGTGGATTACGGTATGGTCGACGACATTGAATGCAGCCTCTGTGACCGCGATTTGGGAGACTACAGACTTTGCTTTGATTTCTACAATGCAGACGAAGACCATACGTGGACTGATGCAAACGGAGATGTTATAGAAGGCGTTGACGAAAACAGTATCGATGTCAACATCAACAAAGGATGGTTTGAAGAAGACGGGACAGAGCCTGACGACAACTTCAAGTTGATAGACAAACTGGTACCAGGAGAATCACTTGGTAATGGGGACGAGAAAGAGATATACAATGACATTGTGGCACGCCACAACGAGGGTGTTGACGATGAACACGTGGACATTATCAAGGATGCTATCTGCCGCAGAATGAAGCAGGTTTCCGAACAACTGGTGAAAGATGGGCTGATTGACAATGCCGAAGACGCAAGATTCATTCTTCAGTTTGGCGTTGCAAACGAATGCTATATTGAATATACTGTGCCCGTTGCCGGTGAATTTGACTCAAATCTTTTGCGTCCCCTTGCTTGTGAGGATTGGTCCGACTGCTCGAATGTTAGCGAAGTGATGTATGAGTATATGCCAGACAGATTGTCTGAACTTGTTGTATATGATGGCAAACTGTATCTTGGATCTTGTAGTGCCTGTGGTGACTACAACTACCAAGCCGATATTGTCAACTGCGACTTGGAGAGTTTGATGTAATTATTGACAAATAATACAGGAGGAAGCCGAAAATCCTGAAAGAGAGTAGGCGAAAATTAAAACATTATTATTATGGCTAAAGTATACAAAGGTGATTCTACCAGTTCGAGCAATCAACTTTTCAGAATCGAGAACGGCAAGCTGTACAAGGGCGATTCCACAAGTTACAGTAATCAGCTTCTGCGTATAGAGAATAATAAGGTTTACAAGGGTGACTCGACGAGCTACAGCAACCAGGTGTTGAGAGTAGAAAATAGCAGGGTGTACAAGGGAGACTCCACTAGTTCGAGTAACCAATTGCTGAGAATTGAGAATGGAAAAGTGTATAAGGGCGACTCCACAAGTTTCAGTAATCAGCTTATGAGAGTTGAGAATGGAAAGGTATATAAAGGCGACTCTACGAATTACAGCAACCAGTTGATGAGGATTGAAGGTCCCGTCACTATGGCCGAGTTTGCTGCCATATGGTATGCCTACACCTATCTTTGGAACTAAACATATTTTGGCGAGTTTATAATATGGAGTTTTAATTACAGGAGGCAGCCGAAAATCCTGAAAGAGAGTAGGCGGAATTAAAACAAACAACACTATGTCGCATATTACAAAAATTAGAGCCAAAAGAAACCACGGTGCCATTCCGAAAGGTTATGAACTTGAGTTTGTGACCAATTCTCCCAATTGTTTCCCCGGAACAACCAAAGTGAAGGAAAAACTTATTGAGAATGGTATTCCTGCAAGTAATTTAAACATTGATCTTTCTTGTCTATTTGAGGTTGTAAAATAATCGAGCAATGAACCTCTCCAAATCGCGGTACACGGCTTATTGCCAGTGTCCGAAAAACCTGTGGCTCGGGATCTACCGTCCGGAGGAGAAGGACGATGTGGACCCCGCCGCACAGGCGCGCTTCGAGAAGGGCAGCGAAGTGGGCGACCTCGCCAAGCAGCTCTTCCCCGGCACTATTGATGTGACCATCCACGACGGCGCTGCACTCGACCTCAAAGCCATGATGGAGAAGACCCGCCAGCTGATGGCGTCGCACCATCCGGCTGATCCGCCGTTGGTGATTGCTGAAGCGGCATTCTCCCATGAGGGTTGCTACTGTGCCGTCGACCTGCTGCGCAGCGAAGGCGACGGATGGGCCATCTACGAGGTGAAGAGCACCTCGACCAAAGATGACGACGGCAGGAAGGCCAAGTTTGACAAATATCTGCCTGACATCGCCTACCAGACTTGGGTGTTGCGCCAATGCGGCGTCAATGTGACGGGCATCAACCTCGTATGTCTTAACGGCGACTATGTGCGGCAGGGGGGGCTCGACCTCCAGCAACTCTTCGCTGTCATCGACATGCGTGAGGCTGTGGAGGACGAACTCGCCAAGGTGCCCACTCAGGTACCGATGGCATTGGAACTGTTGAAGCAAGAGCGGGAGCCCGACTTCGACCTGTCGGAACGCTGCAACAAACCCTACAAGTGTGCCTTCTGGGGCTACTGCACACGTCTGCACCACTTGCCGGAACATTCGGTATTTGATGTCTATGGCGGTTCCATGCAAAGCAAAGGCGACGACCGTTTCTTCATCGACAAGAAACTGGCGCACTACCGTGCCGGCAGGGTGTCGTATGAAGACCTGATTGACCAGCCGTTGGGTCACATACAACGGTTGCAGGTGGAGCGCAAGACGTATATAGACCGCGACGGCATACGAGGTTTCCTCGACCGCCTCACATACCCACTCTATTTCCTCGACTTCGAGACCATGCAGGATGTGGTGCCGCAGTATGACAACTCGCGTCCATACCAGCAGATTACCTTCCAGTATTCGCTGCATGTCGTCAAAAACCCTGAAACCATCTGCGACAAGCAGGGCTATGGATATCTGGCGCCCAGCGATGGCAGCGATCCGCGCCGCAAGTTGGCCGAAGACCTTATCGACCACATCCCTCCGGGAGTATGCACGCTGGCATACAATATGAGCTTCGAGCGAGGGCGCATTGCAGAGTTGGCGCAGATTTTCCCTGACCTACGCGACCGCCTGATGGACATCCATGACCATATCGTAGATTTGATCGACCCCTTCCGTGCTGGCCACTACTACCTGCCCGCCATGGGAGGCTCCTTCAGCATCAAGAAGGTGCTTCCCGCCCTCTTCCCCGATGACAAAGGACTCAACTATGAGAACCTCGAAGGCAGCGTGAAGAACGGTGGCGAGGCGATGACGATATTCCCGCAGATAAAAGACATGTCCCCCACCGAGGCTGCCGCCGCCCGCAAGTCGCTCCTCGAATACTGCAACCTCGACACATGGGCGATGGTGAAGGTGTGGGAGAAGCTGAAAGAAGTAGATGAACTAAAAAAGTCTGTAATTATTGGTAAATTATAATAAATTGAAACAATGGATTTTAAGTCGTTAGATGAGGTCTTCCAAAAAAGATTGTTCAGAATTCCTGACTATCAGCGCGGTTATGCCTGGCGCTCGGATGCAGACAAAGAAGTCGTGGCCTTTTGGAATGATTTAATCAACTTGCCTGAAGGCAAATCTCACTTCACGGGGTCGTTGACGCTTCAAGAAATGACTGACATGGATATTTTGGGAACAGATGCCTGGGTTACATTATTGGGATTTAAACCATGGTATGTTGTTGATGGACAACAACGACTAACAACAATAACGATACTTATACAATGTATCTATGAATTCCTAAATAAGATTCCTCAAGATACTCCTTTTCTATTTAAAACGGTAGGTGAATACTGTACTCATATCCAAAACACTTTCATTTGTCAATATAACTCTAAAGATGATAGAAGAACATATTTATTAGGATACTCCAAGAATCAAGCTAGCAATAACTTCCTTCAGCGAGAGGTATTTAATGATTCTTATGCCACAGTGAGTGAGGAATCCTATTATACCTTAAATATTAAAAATGCTAAAGAGTTTTTTTGTAACAATTTGCAACTCTACGAAAAAAGCTCTAACAATCTCAATGAAATTGAAAAAATATATCGTAAATTAACACAGCAACTCAAGTTTCAGTTGATTGAGGTAAAACAGGGAGATGATTTCAATATATTTGTTGCTTTTGAAACAATCAATAACCGAGGTCGTCAACTTTCGAATTTGGAAAAACTGAAAAATCGACTAATCTATCTAACAACTCTTTATAACTCTCCTGATGACTATATAAGAAAAAAAATTAACACTGCATGGGCGGAAATCTATCGTCAGCTTGGAAGAAATTATAGGAAATCAAGTACAGGGAAGGTGGCGATATTAGATGATGACGATTTTCTTAAAACCCACTGGATACTATATTACCAATATTCAAGAAAGACTGGTAACGACTATATTAATTATTTGTTGAATGGCAAATTCACAGTGCAAAATGTACTAAAAAATTTAGCAAAGACGGAGACTACACAAGAAGTCGTCCAAGACGAAGATGACGAATATGTTGCAGATCCTATTGAACAGGAAATTGGAGTTGCTCCAAAAGAATCTTCGTTAACATTGATTGAAATATCCCATTATGTTAAAGATTTGAAAAATACAGCAGAAATGTGGTATTATACATGGTTTCCGCAAGATGCAAAAAACAAACTTGGATACGAAGAAATCAGATGGATGGAGCGCATCAATAGGCTGGGTATTGCTTACTTTCGTCCCTTGATAACAGCGTTGTTTTTCGAGCGACTAGTTCCAAAAGAAAATGGGAATAACATTTCAGAGGAGGATAGTATAAAATTGCTGAAAGAAATTGAGCGTTTTATTTTCATTGAATTCCGTCTTCAGACAACACGCTCTAACTATGGGAGCAGTGAGTTTAATATTGCGGCTCTGGATTTGCATAGAGGTAAGAAGAATGTTGATGAAATATTAAAAATGTTGGCACAACGTATTAACCATTCTTTTGAAATCGACGAAACAACTAATCAAATGTATTTCAAAACAAGAAATATGCAAGTGATGGTGGACAAACTTTTTGAACAAAAGGAAGATGAACGCACAGGTTTCTATCGATGGTCAGCAATACATTATTTTCTTTTTGAGTATAATGCTGAATTATCAAAAAATTACCATGGGCAGGGCGAAATAGAATGGGATTCATTTAAACAGAGTGAAAAGGATAAGATCTCGATTGAACATATTTTTCCGCACAAAGCAGAAGGTTATTGGGCTGAAAAGTTCGGTGAAATACCCCAAGATGAATGGCCTATTTATCAGGGTTCGTTAGGCAATTTGCTGTTACTCAGTCAGAAGATTAATGCAAAGTTACAAAATGATGATTTCAAGACCAAAGTAGAGGGACGCAATAGTGATAACGAAGATGAATTGCGAATTGGTTATAAAAATGGTTCTGTTTCGGAATTGAAGATAAGTGAAAATAGCGATTGGACACCGGAAAAAATAGAAGAACGTGGTCTTGACATGTTAAAATTCATGGAAAGCCGTTGGAATTTTAAATTCAAGTCAAAAGAAGATAAATTAGCATTGATTTTACCTTTAAAATCATAGATAAACAAGTACTGGAAAATGATCTTTAACTTTTTCTTAACACTTGAATCGAAAAAAATGCTTATATTTGTGCCATAACAATCTAAAACAATAGAATTATGGTTATTCATGAAAATGGGTTGTCGTACGGCGTGATCAACGAACACGACGTGAAGGTTCTGGGGTTCTATCCTCGCCACGAGGAGAAGGCACGCATCGTTATCCCGCCGCATGTGGAAGGCTACCGCGTGGCGGTGATAGGCAAGAAGGCGTTCTACGAGTGCACGAAGCTGCGCCAAGTGGTGCTGCCGGCTTACCTCCACACCATCGAGGAGGAGGCCTTCGGGTTGTGCGACAAACTCGAGGACATCGTGCTGCCCGAGAGTGTAAGACAGATAGGCAAAGGTGCTCTCGAGGGTACGCTGGCATTGCAGAAAGTCGTGCTTCCCAGCACCCTCACCATGTTGCCCGAAGCGTTGTTCTACGACAGCGCCGTGAGCGAGGTGACGCTGCCCGAAGGCATCGGCGAGATCCCCGCTGCCTGCTTCTACGACTGCCGTAACCTGCGTCGCATCGTGCTCCCCGCCGGCGTCGCCCATGTGGCACACGACGCGTTCCACTACTGCGTGAACCTCGCCGAAGTTGTTGCCCCCGAAGCTATCGACCATATTGACATGTTCGACGGCGAAAAGGAATGGCAACAAAAACCTTTAAAACGATAGACATTACACGCTGTACAATATGCCCAATTGGATTTTTTCAACCGCCACATTCAGCGGCACAGAAGAGGCTGTCCACAAGCTGATAAAAATCGGTTTGGAGCATTCGGGACTTCCGTCTACAGGAGACCTGAGGCAAGATTTCAACCTGCTTGTGGCCGAAGGGAAGTCGCCGGAATTGGACAAAGAAGCGCAAAGGGTTGTTATGACGAAAGGGCTGACGGCGAGGACGTTTCTGCCGATACCCGAGACATACATACTCTACGATACCACCAACCATCCGAACAAGTATCCCGACGCGGCCAAAGAACAGCAAGAGAAGTATGGCGCCGTCGGGTGGTATGACTACAACTGTCTGACACTTGGCACCAAGTGGAATTTCGAGCTGACGAATGTCGAACTTGAGGAAAGGGATAATCGATGGCTATTCTACACCGACATCGAAACAGCGTGGGATTACCCGGCACAATGGTTTGTTGCCATGAAAGGCCTTGTGTCGGAACTCAAGGTTGATTTCATCGTGGATTACTACTACGACCCCCCTGAGGACGATGACGATCCATTTGAAGCCTGCCGCCTGTATGGCTATGTGGACGACGGCGAAATCAAGGAGGGCCGTCGCTTTGATTGAGGAATGGAAAACCATGATTTAGCATTTATGATGAAGAAACGCGTTTATTTTGATATGGACAATGTCATCGTCGACTTCCAGTCGGGCCTCGACAAGGTGGACGATGCCACGAAACAGGCCTACGGGGACCACCAGGACGACATACCCGGCATTTTCGGGCTGATGGAGCCGATGCCTGGAGCCATTGAGGCGCTGCACAGGATTGGCGAGCACTACGACTGCTACATCCTCTCCACCGCCCCTTGGGCCAATCCGTCGGCATGGGCCGACAAGGTGCGGTGGGTGACCACGCACCTAGACGACATATTCCACAAGAGACTCATCATAAGTCACCACAAGGAATTGCTCCGAGGGGAGTATCTTGTAGACGACCGCCCCAAAAATGGCGCCAGCGAGTTCAGGGGGAAGTGGATCCCATTCGGCTCTCCGGAATTCCCCGACTGGGTCGCTGTGGAAGACTACCTGTGTCGCAAGATGATGAAATATAAGGTGGTAGAGGGCGGAAGGGTATGGTATACAGATGACTATGAGGAGACGGTGCGTGGCTTCAGCTGGTCAATCTGTATGGCTCGCGATGGCCAATCCACCCACAGCTTCACCTGTGAGATATTCGACAACAAAACAGGCGAGCTGATGCATAGGGAAGAGTATAAAGGGGTTTAAGGAGTTTAAGGGGTTTGATGGGTTCAAGGGGTTTGATGGGTTCAATGGGGACAAGGATTACTATGTGCGCAAAATATTTTTTTGCTGAATCGGCAAAAAGTCGTACCTTTGCACTTGAAATAATCTTATTGTTGGCAAAGAATTAAAGCTAGAGCGAAATATGATTTCAAGCATTATCGACGTACCGCGTCGGCATGACCAGAACGACCTGTTCGGCATCAATGTATATCAGGATGCGCTGATAGATTTTGTAAAGCATACAGATACACCTATCACCATCGCTTTGCAGGGCGAGTGGGGCAGCGGCAAGACGTCGCTGATGAACCTGCTGCGGTGGAATCTCTGTGACGATGAAGGAGCTCCGTTCTATCCGATATGGATCAACACCTGGCAGTACTCGCTGATGAAGTCGCCCAACCAGGCCATCATGAGCATCCTCGACGGCATCATCAACCAGATAGGAGCCCTCAACCCCAGTGACCAGCGGTGGAACGACAGCAAGAAGAAGATAGGCAAGCTGTTCAAGAAGATGGCCAAAGTGGGGTCGCAGGTGGCAGTATCGGCTGTGGGCTTGGATGGTGGAGCGGTAGGAGATTTCTTCGAGGGTGAGGAGTCGCCGCAGAGTGACATTAGCCAGCTCAAGGACGAGATAGAGTCGCTGATAGCCGATGCCCTCGAGCACAATCCCGCAAAGAAAGGCTTCACCTTCTACATCGACGACCTTGACCGCATTGACCCGCCGGTGGCTGTGGAGATATTGGAGCTGCTGAAGAACATCTTCGACCTGAAGCATTGTGTCTTCATCCTGGCCATTGACTACGATGTGGTCATCAAGGGCCTCAAGCCCAAATTCGGAGAGCTTACGGACAAGAACGAACGTGAGTTCCGCTCGTTCTTCGACAAGATCATCCAGCTGCCCTTCTCGATGCCCGTGGCGTCGTACAACATCGACACCTTCCTGGTTGACGCATTGAAGCAGATAGAATTCTTCACGGACAAGGAGCTGGAAGACCCCACAACGGCCGCCAACCTGTCGGAGATAGCGCGGCTGTCGGTTGGCTGCAACCCACGTTCGCTGAAACGACTTACGAACACCTTGTCGCTGATATCCATCATCAACCGCCGCCTCGCCGAAGGCGAAGAGACGGCGGGACAGAACAAGATACTCAACTTTGCCCTTGTCTGCACACAGATTGCCTACCCCTATATCTACAACCAGCTGACGGAGGAGCCCGACTTCAAGCAGTGGAACGACAAGATTGCGTCGAAGCTGAAGTTGCGTCCCCTCACCGAGGAAGAGCGCAGAACGCTGGATGCTTCGGATGAGTTTGACGAGGAGTGGGAGAAGGTGACGTTCCGCATGTGCCAGAAGGAGACCTACCTGAGCATGAGGGCCTTCCAGGTGTCGGGCTTGCTGAACAAGATGGCCGAACTGGTGGACAAGAAAGCCGACCTGGGTGAGGTGGTTGCCACCACCCTAGAGATGTCGGCCGTGACCAACCTCAAGGCATTCGACACCCCCCAGCAGACGCAGACATATAACCGCCAATACTGGGTGGAGCGGAGCAATGAAGCCAATATTGTCCTTGCAGAAAAGTTGATTGAATCATTCAATTCAGCCACAGAGTTCACTTACCAATACAAATACAACAAAACCAACTTGGGCTTAAGGATGAACGGTTCTGCCTCGAACTTCATGTCAGTTGTTCCTCGACGCCGCGATGTTACAATATGGATTAAAGTTGACTGCACAGACGAGATTGACAGCATTATAGCAGGGAGATTTGGAGGACGCTATCATGACAGTGGATGGTATTCCATGAGTCTCAAGAACCAACTGGACAAGAACGACGAGAACCTCGAGGCGCTCAAGCCGGTGTTTGCCCAAGCCGAGAAAGAATATTTCAGGAAATAGCGCTATTTCTATTCGTGCCAGGAACTGCCCAGTTGGTCAAATAATACAGGCAGTCTTGTGGGGCCGCTGTTGCTCCTGCCGATGCGCACGATGACAAGGTCCTTGTGTGGGTTGACGTAGAGCACCTGCTCGCAGATGCCCAGGGCGTAGTAGCCTGAATATTCTGGGCGGATGAAGCCTTCGTAGTTGATGTTGTACCAGTTGAAATGGTAGCCATGATAGCTGGTGTCGCAGTCGACGGTCTGGCGTATCCAGTCTTCGCTCACTATGCGACGGCCGTCCCACATTCCATTGTTGAGATAGAGGCGGCCGATCTTGGCGAGGTCCTTGATGGTGAGCGTGATGCCGCCGAAGCAGTGCGCAAAATCGTGTTTGCGGCTATCGATGTTGACCAGCGCCTGATGTTCCATGCCGAGCGGCTTCCACACGCGCTCGCCGAGGTAGTCGGCATAGTGCTTGCCCGAAGCGCGCTCGATGACTGCGCCGAGGATGGCCGACGTCATACTCTTGTAGCGGAAGTTGGTGCCTGGCTCGCAGCGGAACTTCAGCCCTCGGATTTGCCGCATGATGTCGTCTCCATAGTTCAGCCTCGCCATTGCGTTGATCATTTTCAAGTCCTTCAGCGAAGTGAATTCGTAGGTGTCGTCGAAATCGAGCCCGCTACGTATATCCAGCAGGTGGCGGATGGTGAGCTTCTGCCACATCGGGTCTTTCTTCTTCAGCTCGGGCAGGTAATCGGTGACAGGGTCGTCGATGCTACGGATGTAGCCGTCGTCAACGGCGATGCCGCAGAGGAGCGATGTTATGGATTTGGAGATGGAGAAGATGGTGGCCATGCGGTCGGCCGAGAAGTCGCCCCAGTAGCGTTCATAGACAATGCTATCGTTGTGGATGATGATGATTCCCTGTGTCTGGCTTTCCTTGGCGAAGGCCTCCCCGAAGGTCATAGAGTCGCAGTGGTGCGGTTTGTTATAGAAATATGTGGTGTCGATCCAGTCGGCCTGCTTTTGTGCGACGGGGAAGTGGAAAACGACGTCGCCGACGGCGATAGTGTCGTGTTCCTGCTTTTCGAAGCTGAAGATGTTCGGTCCGTTTTTGCCGTCGGTTCTCAACCCTCTCACGATTGAGCAAGACGAGAGAAGGGATATGCAGAAGACAAGCGACAATATTTTGAGTGTTGATTTCATGTCTTAATAACGAGGAAGTTGTGAAAATATTGCCTAGATATATACGAGAACCGCCACCTAATGTGGTGCTACCGGTATGGTTTTTCAAGTGTGCAATTTTGTTGTTTCAAAAATAATGTGTAACTTTGCAAATCGAAAGTTTGGACATAAAAAGACAGAAGTATGGCTACCAAGAAAAAGATTGATGTGGCGCTGATTTATGACTTTGACGGGACGCTCTCGCCGGGCAACATGCAGGAATTCGGCTTTGTGCAGGCGATAGGCAGGAACCCCGACGCTTTCTGGGTAAAAGAAAGAGCCTCAAATTGAGGCTCTTTTATGGTAGAAGGGGGGCAGTCTTTCCGGAAGGTCTCTTAGGTGAGGCCGACGCCGAGTTCCTTGAAGATTTTGCGGTCAACCTCGTTGGTCATCACAATGTGTGAATCTGCTTGTCGATATAGTTTACGAAGGCTTGGTTGACGAGGCGGGTGCCGCCGGGGGTGGGGTAGTGGCCGGTAAAGTACCAGTCGCCGGGGTGGTTGGGACAGGCTTCATGCAGTCCTTCGATGCTTTGGAAGACCAACTCGACAGGAGTCTGCATGTCCTCGGGACGCAGTATCTCCACAATCTTCCGATTGATTTCCTCGACGGTGAAGGGCTCGTAGACGGCACGCACGCGGTTCATCATCTCTTCTTTGGGCTTCTGCAACTCGCGCTGGCAGGCCTGGTAGGTGTCTGCTACCAGTTGTCGCATGCCTCGTTCCTCGATGAGGGCCATCGTGGCGCGGAAGGCACAGAACTCCTCCAGGCGCGGCATGTCGATGCCGTAGTAGTCGGGGTAGCGTATCTGCGGAGAACTGCTGACCATCACGATTTTCTTGGGGTGCAACCGGTCGAGGATCTTGAAGATGCTCTCGCGCAGCGTGGTGCCTCGCACAATGCTGTCGTCGATGATGACGAGGTTGTCCTCGTAAGGCCGCAGGGAGCCGTAGCTGATGTCGTAGACGTGGGCGGCGAGGTCGTTACGCTCGCTGTTGTCAGCGATGAAGGTACGCATCTTGATGTCTTTCCACACCACCTTTTCCGTCCTCACCTCATCGTGAAGTTTACGGAAGCCGTCGGTGATGCCGTAGTAGGCCACCTCGGCGGTGTTGGGGATGTAGGAGAAGACGGTGTTCTCGATGTCGCCATCGATGGCACGCAGGATGGCGGGAGTCAGCTGCTCTCCCAGTCGTTTGCGTTCTTGGTAGATGTCGCGGTCGGAGCCTCGGCTGAAGTAGATGCGTTCAAAACTGCAGGCGCTCAGCTGCCTGGCAGGCATAATCTGTTCCAAATGACTTTCGCCGTTGCGTCGCACGATGAGGGCCTCGCCGGGCATCAGTTCGTGGACATCGTCGCACTGGAGGTTGAAAGTTGTTTGCAGCACGGGGCGCTCGCTGGCCACAGCCACTATCTCGTCGTCGCGATAGTAGAACGCCGGACGGATGCCCCAGGGGTCGCGCACGGAAAACATCTCGCCGCTGCCCGTGAGGCCGCACATCACATAGCCGCCGTCGTAGTGCTCCATCGTGGTGCGCAGCACATTGGCCATCTCCACATGGTTGTCGATATAACTCGTGATGTCGATGCCTTCAAGCCCCTTGGCTTTTGCCTCCACAAAGAGTCGCTCCACTTCGCGGTCGAGTCGGTGCCCCATCAGCTCCAGCGTGAGGTATGAGTCGCCGTAGATACGCGGCGACTGGCCCTGGGCCGTGAGGAATTGGAAGACCTCGTCGATGTTGGTCATATTGAAGTTGCCGCAGAGGCAGAGGTTCTTGGCGCGCCAGTTGTTGCGGCGCAGGAATGGATGCACATATTGCAATCCACTCTTGCCTGTGGTGGAATAGCGCAGGTGACCCATCAGCAATTCGCCGGCCATCTCCTCTGTCACACGGGAGAAAATCTCCGTGATGGCGTCCTTGCCCTCGGCTCTCTCGCGGAACATATACTCTGTGCCGGGCTCGTTGGTCAGGCTCACCGATGCGATGCCGGCGCCCTCCTGACCGCGGTTGTGCTGCTTCTCCATCATCAGATAGAGCTTGTTGAATCCGTAGGCCCACGTGCCGTACTTCTGGACGTAGTAGTCGAGCGGCTTCATCAGGCGTATCATCGCTACGCCGCATTCATGCTTCAGCTGTTCCATATCAGAGGCAGGCTTTGACGAACGACATGAACAGCGGGTGCGGATTCAGCACCGACGAGCTGTATTCGGGGTGGAACTGCGTGCCGATATACCAGCGCTTCTCGGGTATCTCCACTATCTCCACCAGGTCGGCGGCAGGGTTGATACCCACACACTTCATACCCTTTGCCTCATATTCCTTCTTGAAGGCATTGTTAAACTCATAGCGATGTCTATGTCTCTCGCTGATGTGTTTTCCCTTTCCGTAGGCCTCATAGACGCGGCTGCCTTCTTTAAGCTCGCAGTCGTAGGCACCCAGTCGCATGGTGCCGCCCATCTGGGTGATGCTCTTCTGCTCCTCCATGATGTCGATGACGTTGTGTGGTGTCTTCTCGTCCATCTCACGGCTGTTGGCATCCTTGTATCCAAGCACATTGCGGGCGAACTCGATGACCATCATCTGCATTCCAAGGCAGATGCCAAAGGTGGGGATGTCGTTCGTACGGGTGTATTCGGCGGCGATAATTTTGCCCTCGATGCCGCGTGTGCCAAAACCGGGGCAGATGACGATACCCGCCAGTCCTTCAAGTTTCTCGCCCACATTCTCTTGGGTAATCTCCTCGCTGTTCACGAAGTGCAGTTTGGCCTTCACGTCGTTGTAGATGCCGGCCAGGTTGAGGCTCTCACGGATGCTCTTGTAGGCGTCCTGTAGGTCGTATTTGCCTACCAGCCCGATATGCACCTCGCGTTTGGCGTTGTGCTGCTTGTCGAGGAAGTCGTGCCAGGCTTTCATCTCCGGAATCTCGCCCACGGGGATGCCTATCTTGCGCAGGATGGCGGCGTCCAATCCCTGCTTCTGCATGCTCACCGGTACCTCGTAGATGCTCGGCATATCCTCGCTCTGCACAACGCATTCGAGGTCGACGTTGCAGAATGATGCCACCTTCATACGCAGGTGGTCGTCCAGATGACGCTCGGTGCGCAGCACAAGGATGTCAGGTTGGATTCCCATGCTTTGCAATTCCTTCACGCTGTGCTGCGTGGGCTTGGTCTTCAGCTCGTCGGCAGCCTTCAAATAAGGCACGTAGGTAAGGTGAACACAGACGGCGTTGCGACCCAGTTGCCAGCGCAGCTGACGGATGGCCTCCATGAAGGGGGCGCTCTCGATGTCGCCGATGGTGCCGCCCACCTCGGTGATGACGAAGTCGAGCTGCTCGTCCTTTTCGTCCTCACGCAGCATACGACGCTTGATTTCGTCGGTGATGTGTGGCACCACCTGGATGGTCTTGCCCAGGTAGTCGCCCTTGCGCTCGCGGTCGATGACCGTCTTGTAGATGCGGCCGGTGGTGATGCTGTTGTTGCGTGTGGTGTGGATGCCGGTGAAGCGCTCATAGTGTCCTAAGTCGAGGTCGGTCTCAAAACCGTCGTCCGTCACGTAGCACTCGCCGTGCTCGTAGGGGTTCAGGGTGCCAGGGTCGATGTTGATGTAGGGGTCGAATTTCTGAATAGTGACCTTATAGCCGCGTGCCTGCAGCAGACGGCCGATGCTGGCGGAGATGATGCCCTTGCCCAACGAAGAGACCACGCCGCCCGTAACGAAAATGTACTTTGTGTCCATAATGATGATAAAATTATATATTGATTGATTTCATGATTGGTTAGTGTGAGAAGAGAATCTCCCGGTATTTTGGTAGCGGCCACAGCTCGTCGTCGACGATGAGTTCGAGTTTGTCGACGTGGTAGCGGATGGGGACGAAATAGGGTAGCACGCTGTCGTGGTAGGCGATGGCACGCTCCCGTTCGTTGGCGATGTGATTGGCCTGCTTGCGGGCTTCCACCATGTTGTCCACATTCTGTTTGATGGAGGCGATGTGCTCCGAGAGTTCCTCGATGAGCGAATCGTCGTGAGCCGAGAGGGAGCGTGCCTTTTCGGCATCGTAGACTTGACGCATTTTGTAGACGTTGTCGAGCAGTGCCGACTGGTAGCGGGTGGCCACGGGGATGATGTGGTTGAGGACGATGTCGCCAAGCACTCGCGCCTCGATCTGCACTTTCTTGATGTAGGTGTCCCATTTCACCTCGTTGCGGGCGGCCAGCTCGGTGCGGTTCATCACACCGGTGGCCTCGAACATCTGCACCGACGAGGGTGAGGTATAGGCGTCATAGATGAGCGGTACGCTGCTTTCGCAATCCAAGCCGCGCCGCCGCGCCTCCTGCCCCCATTCGTCGCTGTAGCCGTTGCCGTCGAAACGGATGGGCTTCGATTCGCGGATGTACTCACGCAGCAGTTCGAAGATGGCGTGCTCCTTCTGCTCGCCTGCCCCCATGCGGGCGTCTACCGACTTGCGGAACTCCTTCAACTGCGAGGCAACGGCGGTGTTGAGGGCTATCATGGCGCAGCCGCAGTTGGCCGAGGAGCCTACGGCACGGAACTCGAAGCGGTTGCCCGTGAAGGCGAAGGGCGAGGTCCGGTTGCGGTCGGTGTTGTCGACCAATACCTCGGGAATATGTGCTACGCCGAGTTGCATACGGCGTTTCTCGTCGAGGACGATGGCCTGCTCCTTGTCGGCATTCTCCAACTGGTCGAGCACGGCCGACAGCTGGCTGCCGAGGAAGACGCTGATGATGGAGGGCGGTGCCTCTTGAGCACCCAGACGGTGGGCGTTAGTGGCCGTCATGATGGAGGCCTTCAGGAGGGCGTTGTGCTTCTTGACGGCCATCATCACGTTGACCAGGAAGGTGACGAATCGAAGGTTCTCCTCGGGAGTCTTGCCGGGGGTGAGGAGGCCGACACCGGTGTCGGTGCCCAGCGACCAGTTGCAATGCTTGCCCGAGCCGTTGACGCCGGCAAAAGGCTTCTCGTGTAGCAGTACCTTGAAGCCGTGACGGCTGGCTACCTTGTGCATCAGCGACATGAGTATCAGGTTCTGGTCGACGGCCAAGTTGGTCTCGTTGTAAATGGGCGCCAGCTCGAACTGATTGGGTGCCACCTCGTTGTGTCTTGTCTTGCAGGGAATGGCATATTTGTAGGCTTCGAATTCCAGCTCCTTCATGAACGACTGCACTCGAGCGGGGATGGCTCCGAAGTAGTGGTCTTCCAGCTGTTGGTTCTTGGCCGATTCATGGCCAAGTAGGGTGCGTCCCGTCAGCAGCAGGTCGGGGCGGGCAGAATAGATGGACTCGTCAACGAGGAAATACTCCTGCTCCCATCCCAGATAGGAATAGACCTTGCGTACGGCGGGGTCGAAAAGGTGGCACACCTTTGTGGCGGCGCAATCGACGGCATGCAACGCCTTGAGCAGCGGTGTCTTGTAGTCAAGGGCCTCGCCGGTATAGGAGACGAACACCGTGGGGATGCAGAGGGTGTCGTCGACCATGAAGGCCGGCGACGAGGTGTCCCAGGCCGTGTAGCCGCGGGCCTCGAAGGTATTGCGGATGCCGCCGTTGGGAAAACTGGAGCCATCGGCCTCCTGCTGTGCCAATAGTTTGCCCGAGAACTCCTCAATCACGTCGCTCCCCGGCTGACCGGCGTACTCGATGAAGGCGTCGTGCTTTTCTGCGGTTCCTTCGGTGAGCGGCTGGAACCAGTGGGTGTAGTGTGTCGCGCCCATATCCAGTGCCCAGTTCTTCATGCCTACAGCCACATTGTTGGCAATCTCGCGGTTGAAAGGAGCCCCGTTGTCAAGCACATTGCAGAACTCCCTGTAGGTCTCGGCCGAGAGGTAGCGTGCCATCTGTTTCCGTCCGAACACATGGTTACCATAGTAGTCGGAAACCATGCCGGCAGGAGGCTGGACGGCGACCGCCTTCTTGGCGAAGGCCTCCTGCAACACTTTGAATCTAAGATTACTCATTGTTTAGATGATGGTTATATGCTGGAAATAATATAACGTTTCCCGCTAGGTGTTGTTTTCTGGCGGGTTGTTTGTTATGCGTATGTGATTGTGTCAGTCTTTGCGGATAGGCTCGCTGGTGAGTCCGACGCCGAGTTTCTTGAAGATTTTGCGGTCCACCTCGCTGGTCATCACTGTGGTGTGCATCTGGCAGCCGTCGAGGAGGGGGAGGCAGTCGAGTGCGCGGCGGCAGTTGTCGTCGAGCAGACTGAGTATGGACAGCGTCACCAGCACCTCGTCGGTGTGGAGGCGGGGGTTGCTGCCGTGCAGCATGCTGACCTTGGTGTGCTGGATGGGCTCTATCATCTTCTGGGAGATGAGCTTGACGCTGTGGTCGATGCCTGCGAGGTGCTTGAGGGCGTTGAGCAGGAGGGCGGCGCAGGCCCCGAGGAGGGGGCTGGTGGTGGCGGTGATGATGGTGCCGTCGGCCAGCTCGATAGCTGCTGAGGGCACTCCCTCGCGGTCGCGGCGCTCCTTGGCGGCAACAGTGGTGCGGCGGTCGTCGGTGCTGATCTTCGCCTGCTTCATGAGCAGCGCTATCTTGTTGATTTCGCTGTCGGTGGCCTTGCCGTTGGCATAGTCGCAGAGGGCGGTGTAGTAGCGGCGGATGATCTCGTCCTTGGAGGCCTGGCAGCACACCTCGTCGTCGCAGATGCAGAAGCCCGCCATGTTGACTCCCATGTCGGTGGGCGACTTGTAGGGGTTTTCGCCGTAGATGCCGTCGAAGATGGCGTTGAGCACGGGGAATATCTCGATGTCGCGGTTGTAGTTGACGGCGGTCTTGCCGTAGGCTTCGAGGTGGAAGGGGTCGATCATGTTGACGTCGTTGAGGTCGGCAGTGGCGGCCTCGTAGGCGATGTTGACGGGGTGCTTCAGGGGGATGCTCCAGATGGGGAAGGTCTCGAACTTGGCATAGCCGGCCTTGATGCCGCGCTTGTTCTCCTGATAGAGCTGGCTGAGGCAGACGGCCATCTTGCCGCTGCCGGGCCCCGGGGCGGTGATGACCACCAGCGGGCGCGTGGTCTCGACGTAGTCGTTCTTGCCGAAGCCCTCGTCCGAGTCGATGAGCTCTACATTGGTGGGGTAGCCCTCGATCATATAATGATAGTAGGCCTTGATGCCCATGCGCTCCAGGCGCTCGTGGTAGGCTCTGGCGCTGGCCTGGCCGCTGTAGTGGGTGATGACGACGCCGGAGACCATGAAGCCGCGCTCCATGAAGGCCTCGCGCAGGCGCAGTACGTCCTCGTCGTAGGTGATGCCGAGGTCGCCGCGCTTCTTGTTCTTCTCTATGTCAACAGCGCTGATGACGATGACAATCTCCGCATCGTCCTTCAGCTGCGTCAGCATCTTGAGTTTGCTGTCGGGCTCAAAACCCGGCAGGACACGACTGGCGTGGTAGTCGTCGAAAAGCTTACCGCCAAATTCAAGGTAGAGTTTGTTTCCAAACTTGGAGATGCGCTCCTTGATGTGTTCGGATTGTATCCGCAGATACTTCTCGTTGTCAAATCCGTATTTCATAATAATAAATGATAATTTGATATATGTTGAAAATTAAAAAATACGGGATGCAAAATTACAAACTTTTTCTGACATGAAAGAATTTTTTTTCATCATGTCGTCCTTTTTGTGTATCTTTGCACTCTGTTTTTATGGTATAAGGTTTATGGTTTAAAGTTTATTGAAAAAAATAAAAATAGTTAAATATGAAAAAAGCATTCTTCTTATTGGCGCTGCTGGTTCCCTTGGCCCTGCAGGCACAATTCTCCCCTCGCGAATCCTGCACTTCCATCATGGTGGGCAAACGCGCCTCTACCGACGGCTCCGTCATTACCTCGCACACCTGCGACGGGCGCTACCGCACATGGATGACCATCGTGCCCGCGGCCTCGTATGCCGCCGGTGCCACCACCGCCATCCGCAAGGGTACCCTGCACACCTCCTATCCCAGCGACACCACGGGCGTCAGCGAAGCCGGTGCCATCCCCCAGGTGGCCAGCACCTATGCCTACCTCAACACCGCCTACCCCTGCCTGAACGAGCGCCAGCTCGCCATCGGCGAGAGCACCTTCGGCGGTCCCGACACCTTGGTGAACAAGAACGCCATGTTCCTCATCGAGGAACTGGAACGCATAGCCCTCCAGCGATGCGCCACCGCCCGCGAGGCCATCCGACTCATCGCCGACCTCATCCGCCAGTATGGCTATGCCGATGGTGGCGAGTGCATCACCATCGCCGACCGCCACGAGGTGTGGCAGATGGAAATACTCGGTGAGGGTCCGAAGAAAATCGGCGGCATCTGGGCTGCCCAGCGAGTGCCGGATGACCATGTGGCCGTCAGCTGCAACATCGCACGCATTGGCCGCCTGCAGCGCAACAACCCCGACTACTTCATGTGCTCCGACAACATCGAGACCGTGGCCAAGAAGTTCAAACTCTGGGACGGCAAGAGCGAGTTCCTCTTCTGGAAAGCCTTCAACGACGACTACGCCCAGGGCAAGAACTTCCGCGAGCGCGAATGGTTCATCTTCAACGCCCTTGCCCCCTCGCAGCACTTCACCCTCGACATGGACGAGCTGCCCTTCAGCGTCAAGCCCGACCACAACGTCAATGTCTCCGAGGTGATGGCCCTCCTCCGCTCTACCTACGAGGGCACCGACCTCGACATGACTCGCAACCTGAAGCAGGTGGTGGAACGAAAACGCAAGGACGGCAGCAAGTATAAGGACACCATCGTTAGCCCTGTGGCCAACCCTTGGCTGGGAGGCAACATGCAGCGCATGCTCAACTACATCGCCCCGGGCACCATCGACTTCAAACGTACCGTTAGCGTGGCCTGGTGCTCCTACTCCTTTGTGGCCCAGCTGCGCGACTGGCTGCCCGACGAGGTCGGCGGCGTTTGCTGGATGGCTGTGGACAACCCCGGGCAGAGTCCCCGTATTCCCATCTTCTGCGGCACCACCCGCCTCCCCAAGGCCTTCAGTCTCTGCGGTCAAAAGAAGTTCAACGAGCAGACCGTCCTCTGGCAGTTCCGCAAGGCCAACAAACTGGCCACCGTGGCCTGGCAGACCACCAAGAAGGATCACATGAAGGAGGTGCTGCGTCTGGAGAAGGATGCCATCGACGGTCTGAACACCCTGGAGCCCGCCGTCAAGGGGCTCCCGGTAGACCGCCGCGCCGACATGCTCAACGAATACACCTTCCGCGTCTACGACAACGCCACCTACGCCTGGCGCCAGCTCGAGGAGAAATACTGGCAGATGTTTGGCATGGGATTCTGATTAGTGAATGGTGAATAGAGAATGGTGAATAGTGATTGGTTTTTAGATATTAGATAAAAGATATGATCATACGTAAATGTGTTAATGTGGTTGTGTTTTTGTTGCTGCCGATGGTGGCAATGGCGCAGAATGTGAAGATATCGAAGGATGCCAATCGGTTTACCTACTGGCAGTTCGAATACGGCGAGAAGACCGACACTTCATGCATCGAGGTGTGGCTCAACGACGGCGTGGCAAGCATAGAGACACTCGGCATCAAGGGAACACCTGTTCAAGGCTACGCCCCGACGCATACCTACATCGACTATCCAGACGACAGCATCACCGTTTCCGTCAGCTACCCCGACAGCAACTACTACTATCGCACCGCGCTCTCGCGCAGCGACATAGAGTGGAAGGTGGAAGGCCCGGCCAAGGAGCGGAAATACACCTGCTCCATCAACAGCAACACGCTCGTCTTCGTGATGGACGAAACGGTGGAGCAGAATGCCACCCCACTACCATACTATGGCTTGGCGAAAGGCGTGCTTCGCAGCTTCACCCGCAACGGACAGCTGCGGATAAAGCTTGCCAAGAGCACATGGATAAACAATGCCCCAATGCCCGGTATCGGGGCGATGGGCCGTCGTGTGTCGCCTCGCGAACTCGACCGCATCATGAAGGAGCGCCTCGTCGTCACCACGCGCATCTTCGACAACGTACAGCTGCATTGGGGTGCTCAGAATGCACATGTGAGTGACAGCGTCCCCTTCGACACGGTGCTTCACTATGCTGGAGGCACCTTGGCTCTCAAGAGGCTTCACCTCCCGGTGCTGCCAGAACACTACCAGTATTTTCTCGAATTACACCAACGCAGCAATGGCGATGCCTACGACCGAACGGGTTCCGTGTTCGTTATTCCCGGGTTCAACAACAATCTCGAGCCGACCTTCTTCGACGGAATCAACGGACACCCTGACTCTCTGCCTGTCTTCATCGACCGCAACGGTGAACGTTACCAGGGCATACGTTCTGGTATCAGCCATCTAAAGAAATACTTTTTTTCATCGTTTGTCTACAACCCGCCGGTCGAGTTGATGCGTTTCTTCACACCTTTCGGCGTAGGCCATTTCAACGAACGCATGGCGAATTACGGCATCGACTGGGCAGACGAAACCTACTACCGGCAAGAAGTCAGCGACCTGGCTCCGCTGTTGCAAGGCGATGTGCTTATCGGTGTATGGATAGGCAACTACGACGCCGGCGGACACATTGTCAGCCTCGACCTAAAGTCCTACCCCAACGACTACCTGGCGCCCGATAGTAGTAGCAAACACCCCTATATCCGTTCACTCTTCAACACCTGCAATGTGCTGGAAATGGCGGGCCAGAACTATGGCAAACTTTTTGCTTCTGATTCACTCAGCACGTGGGGTAGCGTATGGATTCCCAAAGATGCCAAGCGTGTGCTACTGCGCTACATCTCCACCGGCCACGGCGGCTGGGGCGAAGGCGACGAGTTCGTGCCGAAGACCAACACCATTCTCATCGACGGCAAACCCGCCTTCTCCCACACCCCCTGGCGGCAGGATTGCGGCTGCTACCGAGACCTCAACCCCGTGAGCGGCAACTTCTGGAACGGCCTCTCCAGCAGCGACTTCTCGCGCTCTGGCTGGTGCCCCGGCACCGCCACGCAACCCGTCTACTTCGACCTCTCGCCCTGGGCCGACGGCCGCGAGCACACCCTCACCGTCGCCATCCCGCAGGGCAAGCCCGTCGAGGGCATGTTCAGCCACTGGGCCGTCAGCGGTGTCTTGATAGTGGAATATTAGCCGGCTGTGTGACAAAACCGACCCATGGGCGTTTAATAAAGGTGAAGAACGCAACACTGACGACCATGGACGAGCATCCTTTCATAGAACTCATCGAGCGACATTCGGCAGCCATCGAGCGCGTGTGCCGCTCGTTCTGTTCCGTCCGCGAAGACCGTGAGGACCTGCGGCAGGAGGTGCTGATGCATCTTTGGTCGGGATGGAAGAACTATCGTCCCGACAACAAACCAATCACATGGGTCTACCGCGTGGCGCTGAATACCGCCATCAGCTGGCGACGGCATAGGAGGAGGCAGGTGGAAACAATGCCGCTCGACGGTTTCGATCTGCCGGACGACCCTATTGCAAGGGAGCAATCGGCCCATCTGAAAGTGCTGATTGCGCAACTGTCCGTTGGCGAACAGCGGCTTATCAACCTTTACCTCGACGGCTTTACCACCGAAGAGATTGGCCGACTGCTGGGCATCAGCCAGACCAACGTCACCACGCGGATTAATCGTATTAAAGAAAAACTGAAAAAGATAAACAGTATATGAATACAGACCATCTTATAGAACAGATACATGCCACCAACGCGCAGAGGCGCAGAGAGGAGCATCGCAAGACGCGACATGTTGTCTGGCGCATCGCCCTGCCTACGGCCGCCGCTGCCGCCATCCTGCTCATTGTTCTGCTGCCACATGGCAACAAGGTGCAGGCCGCCACGCCCGCCCCCGGCATCTATTGCAACAGTCAGTGCAATCCCGACGATGTGCTGGCCCTCCTCGACAATAATATTAACCACATCAGAAGCATACAGTCGTTATGAAACACATCGCATTCTTTGTTTGCCTGTTGACCGTCGGCATTGCCGCCAATGCACAGACGGCCCTCTACAAGCACTATGCCAACCGTCAGGGCATAAAAGCCTATTGCGTCGAGCGCTACCCCCTTTCGAGCGGCGACATTGTGACAGTCACCTTCTTCGAGGCCGAAGACAAGGAGGCCTACGACTCGTTGCGCAGCGAACTGATACACCTTCCTTATACTCCTCGCAGAGGGAGCATCGATGGCACTGTGGAATATAATCCATCTCCACGGAGGCAGCAGGTACGGGAGAAGACAAAAAAGAAAATGGCAGAGAAGGAAATAAAAAAGAGAGAGAAGGAACTGCATATCGATTCGTTGAGACACATAATAGGTCTCGCGCCCAAACATCTCGTTGTCTTCAACGCCGATGCCTTCCCCGGTGACAAGGGCTACTATGCCATCTATTGTCCCTCCGACCGCATGGTGATACTGATATTTCACATCACCAGCGACGACGAGGCACTCAAGGTGGCAGGCCACATGATGTCGTCCGAGTTGAAAACTGAAGAATGAGGATACAATGAGAAAAGCACTGCTTTTTGCTCTGGTATTGTTCCCCATGCTGACCTGGGCACAGGCCTCCGACACCGTCAGCCAGGCCACCCTCGACAGCATTGACGCCAAAATGAAGCTCGTGAAGCTGAAGGAAATCAGCATTTCCGCTCCCAAGCCCGTCTACAGCATGACCGGTGAGGTGGTCAACTACAATGTGGAGAACGACGAGACGGTGGCCGGCCTCACCGCCTGGGACGCCATCCGCAACGCCCCCTCTGTGCAAATCAACGAAGAAGGGAACCTCTCCATGCGCGGTTCCGACCATGTCGACGTGTGGCTCAACGGCCGCCCCACCGGCATGAACGGTTCCACGCTGAAGGCTTTTTTCGAGAGCATGCCTGCCGAGGCGCTGACCCGCGTGGAGGTCATCAAGAACCCCTCGGCCAAATACATGGTAACAGAAGGTCACCACATACTCAACATTGTCACTTCGGCCCGCCTGCGTACCAGCGAACTCTGGATCCTAGGCCTCAGCGGCAACACACGTCCCTACTATTCTCCGTGGTTCAGCTACGTGCGCAACACTGACCGCCTGAAGTTTTCCTTCCATCTGGCTGGTAGCCGCAGCCATTTCATCGACGACGGCCAGGGCAGCCACACCCTCACCTCCGGCAACGACACCACCAGCCAACGCACTTACTTCAGTCATTCCGACGGGTCGAGTTATTTCGGGAACAACAACATCAACATCAGCTATAAAATTGACTCCGTCACCGACTTCAACCTCATGTCGTGGAACATGCTGCAAGGGCGATACGACGACCGCTACAGCTACTGCTACGAACAATGGGACTATCTGCCCGACACCGCCCACTACCGCTACCTCGACACCTCCGACAGCCGGAACCACAGTATCAACGGCTTCACCAATTTCGACATCAAGCGTCGCCTGCCCGGCCGCAAGGGACACAACATCACCTTCGGTGGTACGTGGAACTATCTCTTCAGCGCCCATCACAACGAGAGCCAACGCCTCATCTCCCTTGCCGAAGGCAACCCCTCAGCATTCCTCCTCGAACCCTACGACCGCACCAACGACAACCACTACAACCGCAATACCGTCGACATCTCCCTGCGCTATAACCGCCCCCTCGGCCCCCACGACGAGCTCAGCTTTCGCCTCGGCGGGCGCCCATACGGCAATAACCATCGCGACCGCAACATCCTCCTTGCCGCCGGGCTGCCCGACACGTTACGCAACTACGTGAGCGACTACCACACCCGAAGCCTCTACGTCAGCCTCTCGCTGCGCCACGAGTGGGAACGCACCACCCTGGGTGCCGACCTTCACGCCTCGCACGACTGGCTGCGTATCGACAACCGAGGCCTTTTCCCCGACGACACCCTCTTCCTCTTCTTCGTCCTCGAACCCTCTTTTTCGCTCACCCATCGTACCCCGTCTATGCACTATTTCCGCTTCCGCTATTCTTATTCGCTCTCCACCCCCTCGGGTGGCGACCTCACGCAAAGCCGCATCTATGACGACGACTCCTACTCCGTCGGCAACCGCCGTCTTGGCAACGCTGCCACCCACAAGGCCACGTTCTCCTGGAACCGCTATTTCGAGAAAATCGGCAATGTCAGCATCGATGCCTATGCCAACAGCACCTCGGGCGGCATCGAGAGCATCACCGCCGCCACACCCGCGGCCGACCCTTTCCTGGGGCGCGTCATCACCTACTCCATGCCCTTCAACACAGCCTCCTCCTACAAAGCGGGAGTCGACGCCAACTTCACCTATCGCCCCGCCGCATGGGCCAGCCTGAGCCTCAACGCCAGTCTCTTCCAGCAGGGCTATCACGTGGAGGGCGAACCCTGGCAGGAACGCTTCTCGTGGACACTCTATGCACGCCTGTGGGCCAAGGTGGCCAAACTGGTCAATCTCGATGCCAATATCAGTTACGGCAACCCTACGCTTGGCCTCTATAGCCAAGAGGAACGTGCTGTGAGCATTGGACTCGGAGCCTCAACCACTTTGCTCGACGGCCGCCTCTCGCTACGTGTCAGCGTCAGCGACCTGCTTGACAACAACCTTTACAGCGAAAGCGTGGTCGCCCCCACCTATGCCTCCTCCAGCTCTAGACATTCCAGTTCGCGCTATATCACCTTTGGACTCACCTGGCGCATCGGCAAACTCGACCTCGAGTGGCAGGCCCATGGTGGCGCTGCCGGACAATGATGTTTCCGGAAAAAGTTGTATCTTTACAGTTCAATACTGGGTTCACCGTGGCACCTTCGATGGCTCTACCAGTATTATATTGTCCCCTCCACCGATGCTGTCGAGTACCCCGAGTATTACCAGATTACCGGCGACCTGCTGAATGCCCTGCAGCGCTTCAGCGACAATACCCGCTCCCGTCTCGACTCCTGTGCCCTTCCCAGCGGCGTGCTTATTGTGGAATATTGACTCCCCTCCAATCCAACAAACCAAATCCCTGTATGGCGGGGGGCGAGGTTGGAACAAAATACGGTTGTGAATTGATCAGAAATAGGTATTATCGATATGGAAGTATCGATATGTGGGATTTTTTTCATGTTGGTAATGTGGAGGTTGCGGCCGCATGGGAAAGTTTTATTTGGTAGATTGATTTTATTTTGTATTTTTGTAGCACAAAATAAGCTATTATATATAAAACAAAAATAAAGATGACAGCGATAAAAGTATGCGTCGGCAGCTCGTGCCACCTGAAGGGTAGCTATGCCGTGATAGAAGAAATGAAAAGAGTGCTTAAAAAGTACGACGTGGAGGACCTTGTGGACCTGCAGGCAAGTTTTTGCCTAGGTCATTGTGCCAAGGGAGTGACTGTGGCGTGTGACGGTGTGGAGCCTGCCGCCAACGGCCCTCAGGTGGAGCGCACGGAGGAGGGTTTCTTCCTTCACAATGTGAACGCCGAGAATGCCGAGCAGCTGTTTGCCACAGAGGTCTATCCCTCGCTGCAGCTCTAATGGGCATGCGAGAGGGGCCGAGAGGTATCGTTAGGAACTATGATAAAAAAGAAAGAGGATTTATGGCTAACTATATAGAATCCAAGACTGTACAATGTAAGGATTGCTATCGTTGCCTTCGCGAGTGTCCCGTGAAGGCCATCGAGATCAAAGGACATCATGCAAGTGTGATTGAGGAGCATTGTATTCTCTGTGGTCACTGCACGCTGGCATGCCCTCAACAGGCCAAGGTGCCTGTGAGCGGGATGGACAAAGTGCGCGCTCTGCTGCGAGAGGGCCATGTGGCCGCCTCGGTGGCGCCGTCGTTTGTGAGCAGCCTGGGGGTCGACGACTTCCAGATGGTGCGTATCGCGCTGGCCAAGCTGGGCTTTACGGTGGTGGAAGAGACTGCCCTGGGGGCCCAGGCAGTGGTGGAGGAATACAAGCGGGTGCTCGCCAAGGGTGAGATGCGCAACTTCATCACCTCGGCCTGCCCTGCTGCCTGCCGCCTGATACAGATGTACTATCCGAAGGCGTTGGCGTTTCTGGCGCCCGTAGACTCACCCATGACGGCGCATGCGAAGATGATGCGGAAGAACGACCCGGAGCTGAAGGTGGTGTTCATCGGTCCCTGTCTGGCCAAGAAGCGCGAAGCCGACGAGCACGGCATCGACGGGGTGCTGACCTTCGACGAACTGCTGACACTTTTTGAAGAAAACAATATCGACCTGGGAGCCATCAATCGTCTGGCCATTGCCGGTGACGGTGGAGGAGTGAACTTGGCGAAGGCATTCCCTGTGACACGAGGTATCATTCGTTCGTTCGATGCCCTGCCGGAGGGATACACCTATATGGCCATTGACGGTGTGGACCGGTTGGCCGACGTGCTGGAGAACATAGAGAACCTCGACCACGTCTTCATCGAGATGAACTCCTGTCCTGGAGGCTGCATCAACGGTCCTAGCTCGATAGCACGGCCTGGCGGAGTGATGAAAGCCGAATCGGACATAGACGCCTATGTGGCGCATGACAAGGCCACACGGCCTCTGCGTCCGGCTCCTGACGCCGGAGTGAGCCTGGCCTATGCCCATCCGCGCTTGAGGGCGAAGAGCCGTCCGGCATCGGAGAAGGAGATAGAGGATGTGCTGCACCGCACAGGCAAATTCACCAAGGAAGACGAGTTGAACTGTGGCGCCTGCGGTTACAGCACGTGCCGCGAGAAGGCGTGGGCGGTAGTCAACGGCTATGCCGACATTGACATCTGTCTGCCTTACATGCGCAAGAGAGCCGAGAGCCTGGCTGTGGACATTGTGCGCAACTCGCCCGAGGGCGTTGTGATTGTCGACGGCGACATGAACATAGTGGATTGCAACGCCACCGCCATGAAGCTGCTGGGAATGGCAGGGAAGCCGGAGGACAACGTGGGACGAGCTGTGTCGCAGTATTTCCCGCCGCTGGAATTCTACACAGCCTTGAACCAGCATCGTCGTACGGAAAATCGCTGCCTGCACATCAACACTACAGACCGATATGTGAGTTTGACTGTGAGCCTGCTGAGTGAGCAGAACCTGCTCTTCGGCCTGATGAAGGACATCAGCGACGAGGTGAATTACGATAAGAAGCTCGACAAGGTGAAGATGGACACCATCAGCACTACCGACGAGCTTATCATGAAGCAAATGCGTGTAGCGCAGGAGATAGCCTCGCTGCTGGGCGAGACCACCGCGGAGACGAAAGTGGCGCTGCTGAAGTTGAAGAAGACCCTTGCCGACGGCAAGATGGACATAAACGAAGACGGCCGTCCCACCGACTGGAAGACGGCCAAGAAAGGGTGAACGGGAGCGATATGAAAGAACTATGTATTGAATACGGATACACTTCGCTGAACCACTATGGCGAGGAACTCTGCGGCGACAACGTGGAGATGAGCGTGGCTGACGGCTGGACCACCGTGGTGCTGGCTGACGGCCTGGGTAGCGGTGTGAAAGCCAACATCCTCTCCACGTTGACCAGCAAAATTCTGTGCACAATGGTTTCAGGGGGTGCGGATATGGAGGACTGCGTAGGAACCATCATACAGACCCTGCCGGTGTGCAAGGAACGAGGGGTGGCCTACAGCACCTTCTCGGTGATACATGTGAACAACGAGGGGAGGGGACACCTCTTCGAATTCGACAATCCCGAAGCCATCTGGTATCACCATGGGCATACCTGTGATTTTCCCCGTGAGGAAATGGACATCTGCGGCAAGAAAGTGTTCCACACGCCGCTGGAACTGGCAGAGGGGGACATGGTGTTTGTGATGAGCGACGGCACCATCCATGCCGGCATTGGGCAGATGCTCAACTTCGGCTGGCAGCGCAAGGAAATAATGGAACATCTGGACACCAATATCGATGCCCACATGTCGGCCCGAGCAGCAGCGTGTCTGCTGGCATCGGCCTGTAACGACCTATACCTTGACCGGCCGGGTGACGACACTACGGTGGCCTCCATACGAGTGAGACCCCGTATGGAGGTGCACATCATGGTTGGACCGCCGGTGGACAAAGAAAAGGACGAGGTGTATGTGAAACATTTCCTCGAAGGCGCCGACAAGCGCATTGTCTGCGGCGGAACCACGTCGCAGGTAGTGGCCCGCTGCATGGGCAGACAACTGAAAACCAGCTTTGACTTTCCCGACAAAGAAGTGCCTCCCATAGGGTTCATCGATGGCATAGACCTTGTCACCGAAGGCGTCATCACCATGCGCCGCCTGCTGGCCCTCTCGGAGAAGTATGTTTCGGTGAAGGACCTTACCCCAAAGACCTACTCAAAGAAGGACGGTGGTTCGTTGCTGGCGAACATCATATTTGAGGAGGCTACTCACGTGGTCTTCTTTGTGGGACAGAACGTCAACGCCGCCCACCAGGGACTGGATATTGACATCACCATGAAGCTCAAACTTGTTGAGCATCTGGCGGAGAACCTTCGCCGCATGGGCAAGATAGTAACCGTGAATTATGATTGATTATGGAACAGAAACTTTTCGATACCAACGTACAATGGATTAAATACAAGGTGCTGCGTGAGGTTATACGCCGCGCCTACGAAGGAGGGCTGGAGGACGCCTACACCATTCCGCGCACCATAGCCCCCGGCCCGAAGGCCGAGACCCGCTGCTGCATCCACAAGGAGCGTGCGGTGCTGATGGACCGTGTGCACATGGCCATGGGAGGCAACAAGGAGAATCCTAATGTCATCGAGGTGCTCTATGAGGCCTGCGACGAGTGTCCGGCAGGAGGCATGATGGTGACCGATGTGTGCCGCGGGTGCCTGATGCACTCCTGCAAGGAGGTGTGTCCGAAAGATGCCATCACCATTGTGGACCATCGTTGCACCA
Source organism: uncultured Bacteroidota bacterium (assembly GCA_902775135.1). Taxonomy (GTDB): domain Bacteria; phylum Bacteroidota; class Bacteroidia; order Bacteroidales; family P3; genus Colimorpha. The sequence continues at coordinate 33,955 of CACYKY010000008.1, forward strand.
TCGACAAGACCAAATGCATTGAGTGTGGCAAATGCGCACAGGCATGTCCCTACAGTGCCATCATAGCGCAGAAGCGTCCTTGCATCAAGAGTTGCAAGGTGAAAGCCATCAGCATCAACGACGAGGACAAGGCCGAAATAGACAATGCGAAGTGCATCTCGTGCGGTGCTTGTGTGGTGAGTTGCCCCTTCGGAGCCATCAGCGACAAGAGCCTGGTGCTGGACATCATCAAGATGCTCAAGGAGTCGGAGGACAACACGCGCTACCGTGTTTATGCCGTCATTGCACCGGCCATTGTCAGCCAATGCCGTTTCGGACGAGCCTCGCAGGTGGTCACCGCCATCAAGAAGCTAGGTTTCCACCAAGTGGTCGAGGCCGCCATTGGCGCCGACATCACACTCTACAACGAGGCCCGCGAGTTCAAGGAGAAGGCCGAGGAGAGCGAGAACCCGGTGATGACCACCAGTTGCTGTCCCGCCTTTGTGCGTTTTGTGGAGAACAACTTCCCCGAGCTGAAGGATGCCATCTCGACCTCGGTATCGCCCATGGTGATGGCCGCGCGCCTCATCAAGCACAGCGACCCCACGGCCAAGGTGGTCTTCATCGGTCCCTGCGCGGCCAAGAAGTTCGAGTACACATTGGAAAAGACGCATGGTATGATTGACAGTGTGATGAGCTTCGAAGAGCTGCAAGCTTTTGTTGACGCCCGAGGCATAGACACCACACAATGCGAGGACTCCACACTCGACAATGCCTCCTTCTACGGTCGCATCTTTGCCAAGAGTGGCGGTATTGCCCAGGGTGTGGCGTATGTGGCTGGCAAGATGGGCGTCGAGGGAGTGAAACCTGTGGCGATGAACGGCATCGACCAGTGCCGTCAACACCTCACGCTGTTGCGTGCCAAGAAGGCCACAGCCAACTTCTTCGAGGGTATGGCTTGCGACGGCGGTTGCGTCGGTGGTCCGTTGAGTATCACCCGTTCGCCAAAGAACGTCTTCGACGTGGACAAGTACGGCAACGAAGCCAAAGAGAAGGACATCGACGGGTCTGTCCGCCTCTACCGAATGATGGAGAAAGAGTGATATGGTCTTTACAATTTTGAATTTCGAATTTCGAATTTCGAATTTCAGATTTTTAATCTCAACAGGGTCGTGAAAGGAAATTTTTTGGAAATGTGGCTGCTGATTGGTGATTCAGATGAATGCTTTTTCTTTATCCGCGAAAAACCCAGAAACCTTAGACTAACTTTCCTTCCCTGCGAGGAGTCCGCAGGCAGCGTCGATGTCCTCGCCTCGCGAGGCACGTAGGGTGCAGACTATTCGGGTGCGGCTGTCGGGTGTACCCTTGCGGTTCAGGTAGTCTTGGAATGCCTTTATGGCGCTGGGGGTCGAAGTCCGGTAGGGTGTGCCGGGGGAGGAGTGGAAGCGGATGAGATTGACTCGACAGTCCAGCCCCCGCAGCACCTCGATGAGGTGGGCAGCATGCGCAAGGTCATCATTCAGGCCGCGAAACATGGTATACTCGAACGAGAGCCGCCGCTGGCCGCTCCAGTCATATTGCCGTAGCAGCGCGAGTACATCATTCAGAGGGAAGGCTTTCTGTACAGGCATGATGGCCAGACGCTCCTGAGGGACGGGATTGTGCAAGCTGATGGCGAGGTGGCATTGGCACTCCTCGATGAAGCGTTTCAATCCCGGAACAATGCCCACGGAGGAGACTGTGATACGCTTAGGACTCCATCCGAGGCCCCATTCGGCGGTGAGGACAGAGCAGACGGCCAGCACGGCGTCGAGGTTGTCCATCGGCTCGCCCATGCCCATGAAAACCACATTGGTGAGTTGCTCGAACTCTGGGATGCTGAATAGCTGGTTGAGGATGTCGCCCGCCGACAAGGAACCGTGGTATCCCTGCTGCCCTGTAACGCAGAAGCGGCACCCCATCTTGCAACCCACCTGACAGGAAATGCAAAGCGTGGCGCGGGAGAGGTCTGTGGTCTGACGGCTGAGGTCTGACGGCTGATGGATTTGAGAAATGAGGTCGGAGGTTTTGTTTTCGGGAATGAAGACGGTCTCTATATAGTGCCCGTCGAGCACGGGGAAGAGGTATTTCTTCGTGCCATCTTTCGAGACTTGGCAGTTCACGGGGAACTCGCGACCGATGTAGGCTACAGACTTCAGCTGTTCTCGATTGGCCAGCGAGAGGTTGGTCATGGCGTCGATATTATCGACACGCTGTTTGTAGAGCCAATCGCACAACTGTTTGGCCCTGAAGCGGGGGAAGCCAAGGTCGGCGCACAGTTCTTGCAGCTGCGCCAGTGTCATGCCGAGGAGATTGACCATAGTGATTAGTGAATAGGGAATGGTGAATGGTGAATTGTGTCAAAAGTCCCATTCATAGTCGATGGTTTCGCTTTGGATTTCCTGTTGGAAATTGGAGCAGTCGAGCTCGATGGGTATATTGGGGCGATCGAAATCGCCGCGGTAGAACTTGATGGAGGGATCGCGGTAGATTTTTTCCATGTAGAGGCCGAAGATGGGGAGTGCCATCGCCGCCCCTTGGCCATAGGTCATGTTGCGGAAGTGGATGGAGCGCAACTCACCTCCTGTCCACACGGCTGTAGCCAGACGGGGAGTGATGCCGACAAACCAGCAGTCGGAATTGTTCTGCGTGGTACCCGTCTTGCCCGCAATGGCGGTGGAGTAGTTGTTGAGGTGATACTTGTAGTTGAGGCGCACGCCAGTGCCACTCTGGACGACACCTTTCATGAGTTCGAGCATCATGTAGGCTGTGGCTTCACTCAGGGCCTCGCTGCGTCGCGGCGTGAATCGCTCGAGCACCATGCCCTTGCTGTCCTCGATGCGGGTGATGAAGATGGGTTCGACGTATTCGCCCTTGTTGGCGAAGGTGGCCATAGCACCGGCCATCTCGGCAACGGTGATTTCGGGAGTGCCCACGGCTATGGCAGGCACCGCGTCGATGGGGCTGCGCACCCCCATCTTGCGCGCTATGTCCACCACCTGCTCGGGCGACCCTTGCTTCATGAGGTAGGCGGAAACCCAGTTGATGGAATGGGCAAGAGCCCACTTGAGGGTCACCATCTCGCCTTCGCGCTCATGGCTCGAATTCTTGGGACACCAGTCGGGCTGTCCCCACACCTCGAAGCAGACCTCGCTGTTGGGCACTTCAGTGCAGGGATACATCCCGAGGTCCTGCAGGGCCATGGTGTAGACAAAGGGTTTGAAGGTGGAGCCCACCTGTCGGTGGCTCTGTACATTGTCGTACTTAAAGAAGCGATAGTTGATGCCTCCCACATAGGCGCGGACATAGCCTGTGCCGGGCTCGACGGACATGAGGCCTGCGTTGAGGAACTTTTTACAATAGATGAGCGAATCCCAGGGGGAAAGGGTGGTGTCCACGGTGCCCTTCCAAGAGAAAACTCGCATCTTGACCTTCTCGTTGAAGGCTTGGCGGATCTCCTTCTGGCTGAGGCCGGCGGCCTTGAGGCTGCGGTAGCGGTCGCTGTTTTTCATGGCCTGAGTGAGGAAGCGCTCCTGCTGCTCGGCCGTGATGTCGCAGAATGGGTTGCCCTTGCGGGCTTTGAGCTCGCGCTCGAAGGCAGGCTGTATTTCCTTACTGAAGTGTTCGCGTACTGCCTGTTCGGCATAGCGCTGCATGCGGGAATCGATGGTGGTGTAGATCTTCAGCCCGTCCTTGTGGACATCATAGTAGTCGCCGTTGGGCTTCCGATGGTGCTTACACCAGTCTTTCATGTAGGAACGGAGGTATTCGCGCAGATAGGGGGCCAGGCCGTCGTTGTGGGTTTGGGGCGTATAGCGCGACATGTCGATGGGCTTTTCCTTGTAGAAGGCCAGGCTGTCGTCGCTGAGGTAGCCGTAGTTGTTCATCTGGGCGAGGACGACATTACGCCGCTGGAGGGAGTGGTCGGGATGGAGCACGGGGCTGTAGGCCGTGGGGGCCTTGAGCAGTCCCACCAACACGGCAGCCTCGTCTACATCGAGCTCGGAAGGGGTTTTGTCGAAGAAAGTCTTGGCAGCGGTCTTAATGCCGAGGGCGTTGCTGCCAAAGTCCACGGTGTTGAGATACATGGTGAGGATCTCCTGTTTGGAGTAGTTGTGCTCCAGTTTGACGGCTACGACCCATTCGCTGAGTTTGGAGAAAACGGTTCCGCGGCTGGCGTTGGTTTCTCGCATCTTGTAGAGGTTCTTGGCCAGCTGCTGGGTGATGGTGCTACCGCCGCCGGAAGAGCCATGACGGCCGAGGACGGTCTTGAAGAGCACGCGGAAGAGGCTGCGGGCATCGATGCCCGAGTGGCTATAGAAACGCACATCCTCGGTGGCGATGAGCGCGTTGACGAGGTTGGGGGAGAGTTGGTCGTAGGTAACATTTGAGCGGTTCTCGAAGCCAATGTAGCCCAAGACGACGCCGTCGTCGCTGATGACCTCGGTGGCTTGGAGACTATGGGGATTTTCGATATCCTCGAACTGGGGCATATCGCCTATCCAGCCAATGGAGAGGAAGAAAAAGAAGAGGAACACGAAGACCCAAAGGCCTCCGAAAGCCCACCACATGTATTTGATGTATTTGGGGCGATCGCTCTTTTTGAAAGCACTCTTGTTCATAATGGATGATTCATGTTGCTGTATTCGACGCGGAAACCGATATGGGAGAGGCCTACGATGGCGCTATCGCGCATGCCGTTGGTAACAGCGAAGTGGTAGTTGCCCTGCATGGGGAAACGCACATTGCGGCGGAAGAAGTAGCGAGTGTCGACATATCGACCGGAGCGTTTGCCGTACCACTCGCCCGAGGGGTCGGCCAGAGGATACTCCATGGTGTCGCGGGCCATGCTGCCGTCGGGGAAGGTGGTATTGATGAAGAAGAAGGTGTTGCTGTAGGGGTAGCTGACGGTATTGCGTACCTCGACAAGGAAATTGAAGATGAGGTTGGTGTCCTCAACATTGACATCGAAGGCTACACTGTCCGCTGGCAGCCATCCATTCTCGTCGACATCCTCGTATTCGGCATAGTAGACAGTGCCGTCGCAGGCGGCCAGACACAATGCCAATGGTAGGAACAAAAGGGCAAGGTATTTCTTCATATCCTGAGGGGCTTATCCGCGACGCTCACGGCCACTGTTGCCGCTGCGGCGGGGTTGGTCGGTATTGTTGCGGGGTTTGTTGTTACGATGTTGCTGCTGGGCGTCGGGGCGGGACTCCTTGACGTTGCGCTCGTTGCGACGATCCTGACCTTCGCGCTGGGGACGTTCTTTGCGGTCGGCGGAGGACCGGTCGTTGCGATTGGCGCGGTTGCGGTCGTTGCGACGGTCGGACTGTCGTTCGCGGGGCTTTTCGTCCCGCTCTTCGCCCACAACCCCGTTGCCGCCCTCAGCGAGACGCTGTATCTCGCGCTCCACTTCCTCGTTGGTGCTCTCCTGGGCCAGAGCCGAAGTGGACATGAGTTCCACCTGGTAGTCCTCCAACTTCTCAGGGTATTCCTGGCGGCGGTTCATCTCGATGATGGCTTTCACATCCTCGGCCTTGACGGCAAAAAGATCGTTCTCGCCCTCGTAGGCGTACCACATGATGCCGCGGAAGACGTCGGTCTTCTTGTAGAGAGCCAGCCCCTTCTTGAAACGTATGGCCTGGTTGGCCGGCGGGAACTTCTTCAGCGCGTCGGCGTAGACCTCGTATTCGAAATTGAGACAGCATTTGAGTTTACCGCATTGGCCAGCGAGCTTCTGGGGATTTGGCAATATCTGCTGGGTTTTGGCGCTTGAGGTGGTGACACTCTTGAAGGTGGTGAGCCATGTGGAACAGCACAACTCGCGACCACAGGTGCCTATGCCACCGACCTTGCCTGCCTCCTGGCGCACGCCTATCTGCTTCATTTCGATGCGCACGTGGAACTCGTCGGCCAGCACCTTGATAAGCACGCGGAAGTCCACACGCTCGTCGGCGGTGTAGTAGAAGATGGCCTTGGAATGGTCGCCTTGGAATTCCACATCGTTCACCTTCATATCCAACCCCAGGTCGGCCACGATACGGCGGGTACGCAGCAGGGCGGCCCGTTCTTCCTTGAGTGTTTCGGCCCAGCGGTCGATGTCGGCCTCTTTGGCGCGACGGAAAAGTTTGCGAATGCTCTCGCTTTCTGGGTTGATGCGGTGTTTGCGCATCTGCAGCCGGCAGAGTTCGCCGGTGAGGCTGACGATACCCACATCGTGTCCGGGTTGGCCTTCGACAGCCACAATGTCGCCCTCGGTGACCTCCAACCCGTCGGGCAGGCGGTAGAAGTCCTTATGATTGTTCTTGAAGCGCACCTCGACACAGTCGAAGGGACGGTCGGTGGGTTGGCGGATGCCTGCCATCCAGTTGGTCGACGTGACCTTGGAGCAGCTGCGGTGTTCGCAGCTGCAGATGGGCTTGTAGCATTCGGGCTTGTGGTTGCAACCGCGGCTGAGAAAGACGGGCTCTTCGTATTTCACCCACGGGATTTCGGGGTCGGGCTCGAGGTAGGGGTCCAACTGACTCTCCTCGCTGTGGTACTCCTCCACTTCGGGGTTCTCGCGCTCTATGTTCTTCTTCTCCTGATGGGCCTTGCGACGGTCTTTCATGAAGTTGGCCAGGTCCTCGGCAGTGGCCACGGTTTCCTCTTCGTCGATGACGACATCGGCAGGCAGTTTCAGCTCTTCGGGCTGAGGGACAACTGCTTCCTGGGAGACTATTTCATTTTTTTCACTTTTTTCTTCCATTGTTGTTTTCTTCTTGTTTGGTTAGCGATTATAGCCCTAAACTAGCGTTTCTTCAGGGCCTTGCTCATGCGGAACGAAAGCTCCATGAGGGCTATCTTGGCATAGGCGTTGCGCTCTATGGCGAAGACGGCATCGTCGAGGGCCTGCTCGATGAGTTCTATATTGTTGACAGTAATCATTTTCGGAAATTGTGTGTCGAACTTTTCGTCGCCGGAACCGAGGTGGACATCGATACCAGCAGTGGTGTTGAGGAAGCACCCCCGCATTACGCTTTGGGCGTACTGGAGGAACTGCTTCAACTGCTCGCGGTTGAGCGAGGACATCTTGTCTACCTGCGCCGACAGATCCTTCATCTTCAATTTGAAAAGCATGCGAAGCCACCCCACTAGCATGACGGCGAACTCGGCGTTGTTCTCCACTTTCTGTTCGGCGCTTTCGACTCTCAAGGTCTGCACACGGCTCTTGATGGTGGGCAGCAGACGCTCGTCGCTCTCAGCCACAAGAATCATCACAGTACCCGGCATGGGCTCCTCGAGGGTCTTGAGCAGCTTGTTGGCGAAGGACTCGTTCATCTTCTCTGCCATCCAGATAATCAGCATTCGCCACCCTCCCTCGTAGGCCTTGAGACTGAGGTCTTGGATAGCGCCGTCGGCATCCATCTCGCGAATGAGACCCTGCTTGTTCTCAATGCCGAGAGAGTCGTACCAGTCGTCGATATTGCCTCGTCCGGAGGTCTGAAGCATGAAGTCGCGGAACTCCGCCTGGAACTCGCCGCTCCAGGGCTTCTCCTTGACACGCGAAGTTGTGGCCGTAGGGAAGACAAAGTGCAGGTCGGGGTGCATCAGCGAACTGATCTTCTTGCAACTGGGGCATTCTCCACAGGAATCGGCACGTAAGGAGCCTTCATTGTGATGCACGCGGTGCTCACAGCAAAGGTATTGTAGGTAGGCCCACGCCAAAGGCAAGGAGGTGGCCGCCTCGCCAAGGAGCATTTGGGCGTGACTCACACGACCGCTGTCGATTATCGACGTCAGCCGATTGATGATATCTTCCTGTCCGACAATGTCTTTAAACTGCATACTCTTTCACATTAAACTTGCAAATATACGAATAAATTTTAATATAAATAAAAAAAAGTTGCCAATCGTCCCCTGCCGAATGCATCTGGACGGGTCGCGTGATGGCTATGTCAAGCCAATGTCAAGTCAATGTCAACACCCACTTTGGAGGGGGGGGCTTACTGCTTTTTTCATCATCTTTGACCACAGTACACAATAAATGTCCTTTATCCGCGTTAAAAACATACTTTTACTGATAAACAACCTACACTGCAAAGATGGAAAGTCTTCCTGCGATATTTATGGATTTGGCCATCATCCTGGTGGCCGCCGGTGTCATTACCGTGGTGTTCAAGTGGCTGAAACAACCTTTGGTGCTGGGCTACATCATTGCGGGCTTCTTCATCGGCCCCTATTTCCCCTGGTTCCCAGCCATCACCGATGCTGCAAACATACATGTGTGGAGCGACATCGGCATTGTGTTCCTCATGTTCGGCTTGGGATTGGAATTCAGCATCAAGAAACTGAAGAAAGTGGGTGCCACAGGAGCCATCACGGCAATGACCGAACTGGCCATCATGTTCCTCATTGGGAGTTCTGTAGGCAAGATTCTTGGATTCTCGTCAATGGAGTGCACCTTCCTGGGATGCATGCTCTCCATCTCCTCCACGAGCATCATCATCAAGAGTTTTGATGACCTGAGACTGAAGCAGCAGAAATTCACCTCGACGGTGACGGCCGTCCTGGTGGTGGAAGACCTGATTGCGGTCCTGCTCCTAGTGGTGCTGAGCACCGTGAGTGTCAGCAAGAGTTTCGACGGCGGAGCGCTGGTGGGCCAGATGGTGAAGCTGGTCTTCTTCCTGATAGCATGGTTTGTTTTCGGCATCTACCTGATTCCTACTTTCTTGCGCTGGATGCGCAAATACATGACCGAGGAAACATTGCTCATCCTCGCTGTCGGACTCTGTTTCGGAATGGTGGTGCTGGCGGCGAAGGCGGGATTCTCCACCGCATTGGGTGCTTTCGTTATGGGAGCCATCCTCAGCGAGACCATCGAAGCCGACGTTATCCATCGCATCGTCACCCCGTTGAAGAACCTCTTCGGTGCCGTCTTCTTCGTGTCGGTGGGTATGCTGGTCAATCCCGAGGTGCTGGTGAAATACATCGTTCCAATCTTGGTCATTGCACTGACAATCATAGTTTTCAAGAGCCTTTCGGCCACTATTGGCGTCACCCTCAGCGGCCGTCCGCTGAAGACCGCCATCCAAAGCGGATTCTGCTTCTGCCAGATTGGCGAGTTCTCCTTCATCATCGCCGGATTGGGATTGAGTTTCAAAGTGATCGACGAGAACCTTTATCCCATCATTGTATCCGTCTCGATCCTGACAACCTTCGTTACCCCCTACATGATCAAAGGAGCGCTGCCGTTCTATGGCTGGATTGAACCCAAAATACCCGCCCGAGTGAAGCGACGTTTGGATCAATACAGCGAGAGTGCCAACAAGAGTGGCGACGACAAGGTGGGCATCCGCACGTTCCTGCGCAAACAGTTGACCAATATCCTCATCTACGGAGTCATATTGGCGGCCATCACCCTGCTCTCCACCTCATTGCTGCGACCGCTGCTGGACACCCTCTTTGCCGACGCCCATATACCTCAGATTTGGAGCCGATTGACGGGCATGGTGGCCACACTCATCCTCATGTCGCCCTTCCTCTGGGCGGTGGCGGTGAAGAATGTCAGCAAAGAGCGCTTCAAACAAATCTTTGAGACCTATCGCCACAGCCAGGCGATGGTCATCCCGGTGATGCTGCTGCGCTATTTCGTTGCCCTCTTCTTTGCCGGATTGGTGGTAGGCAGCTATGTGAACCTCGCCTTGGGATTTCTGATGGTTGTTGCCTTGATGGTGGTGATGGCGGTTTTGTTCTCGCGCAAAGCCAACGGATTCTACGCCCAAATCGAAGAACGCTTCTTCAGCAACTTCAATTCGCGTCAGGCACAGACCTCCTTCCGTATACCCAAGGGCATGGAGAACGAGTTCTCGATGGAGCGCTTGCGTATGTCGCTTTATTCGCCCCTTGCAGGCAAGACCTTGGCCGCGGGCCGAATCCGCGAGGATTATGGCGCCAACATTGTCACCATAGAACGAGGCGACACCATCATCGACCTTCCCGGCAAGGACGACCTCATGATGCCGGGCGATGTGCTGACGGTTATCGGAAACGAAGAACAAGTCGGCAAGATGCGTGCCGCTGTCGAGGTGGAGGCCGACATTCTGGTTCACGACCGCTCGGACCACGAGCTTCACATGTATCGCTATCGGGTAGACCCTGACGGACCGCTTTGTGGCTTGGAAGTGGGCAATTCTCCCCTCTCGCGCCATCGGGCCATGGTCATAGCCATCGAGCGTGGCGGCGAACGCCTCGTAAACCCCGACCGCAAAACTGTCTTCCTCCCCGGCGACAGCCTCTGGTTCGTCTCCCCCGAGGAGATGACCCTTCACGGCTTCGAGAGCAAGATGGTTAAAGTGTAACACAATAAAAAAAGAACTTTTTTGTTATTTCTGCATCAAAAATGGTTTCGCACATGAAAAGACACATCATATATGTATGTATGCTGATGGCAGGCTTGGCCGCACAGCCGTTGCAGGCACAAAGCGACCGCAGTTTCGAGATTGCCAAGAATCTGGAGATATTCTCATCGGTCTATAAGCAACTCAATCTGAACTATGTGGACGATGTGGATCCAGGCAAGGCCATCAAGGTGGCCATCGACGCCATGCTGGCCTCCTTCGACCCCTACACCAACTATTTCCCCGAAAGCGACATTGAGGATGTAAAGCTCCAGCTGATGGGCGAATACGGAGGCGTTGGAGCCATCATCACCCAGCGTGGTGATTCTGTCTACATTTCGGAGCCCTACAAAGGCCTACCCGCCGACGAGGCCGGACTCAAAGCCGGCGACCGCATTGTGGCTGTCAACGGCGAGAGTACCCAAGGCAAGAAGGTGCCCGACGTGAGTAGCGCCATGCGTGGACAAGCCGGTACCACCGTCACCCTACGCGTTGAACGAGAAGGCAAAGAATTTGAGCGCACGTTGATACGCCGCGAAATCAAACTCCCCAATGTGCCTTATTCTGGTTTCGTAGGAGACAATGGCGATGTTGGCTATATCAAACTGGATGAATTCACCAACGATGCCGCAAAGAACGTCCGCGAAGCTTTTGTCAGACTGAAAAAAGAGAGACCTACCATGCGTGGCGTCATCCTGGACCTACGTGGCAACGGCGGAGGCCTGATGAACGAGGCTGTCGACATTGTGAACATCTGGGTTCCCCGGGGCACCCTCGTGGTGGAGACCAAAGGCAAGGTGGCAAGCAAAAACATCAAGAGTTTCACCCGTCTGCAACCCGAGGACACCGAAATACCCCTGGCGGTGCTCATTGACGGATCATCGGCTTCCGCTAGCGAAATTGTCAGCGGAAGCTTGCAGGACCTCGACCGAGCTGTCGTTATTGGACAACGTAGTTATGGCAAGGGTTTGGTACAGAATATGTTGCCCATGCCGTACAACAGTCAGATGAAGGTCACCGTCAGCAAGTATTACATCCCCTCCGGACGCTGCATACAGGCCATCGACTACAGCCATAGAGACGAAAACGGCCGAGCCCTGAAGGTCCCCGATTCGCTCAAGACCGCCTTCAAGACCAAGGCCGGGCGCACCGTCTATGATGGTTTCGGCATAGAACCCGACATTGAAATAGAACCTGAATACATGTCTAATCTCGCCATCGCGCTGATGCAAAAACTACTGATTTTCGACTACGCCACGGAATTTTATAGAAAGCACCAGGAAATACCTTCGCCAGAAACCTTCGAAATTACGGACGAAATCTACGCCGACTTCTGCCGCTATCTGAAAGAAAAGAATCTCACCTACAACACCGTCACCGAGCGCTTCATCAAGGATCTGCGCGAAGTGGCGAAACAGGAGAAATACGATGATGCCATCGAGCAACAGCTCAAGGAGATGGAATCGCGCCTGGCCACCGAGAAGGAGAGCGACTTGCAGAAACACCGCGACGAGGTTAGCGATATGCTCAAGGCCGAGATACTTACTCGCTACTACTACGACCAAGGTCGTCTGAAAGGAGCGTTGAAAAGCGACAAGGTGGTGCTGCGAGCTGTGGAGGAGTTGGGCAAAACAAGGAATTAAAAAAAATAATCTTGTTCTCCGCCAAGGTCCATAGACGTATTTATTTCGTGCTTCTCACCCTCCTGGGTGGCTGCATGGTAACGTCGGTGTGGGCATCGAACCTGATGTGGGTGCTGCTGCTGTCCAATTGGTTGCTCGAAGGGCGCTGGGCGGAGAAATGGCAGATGGTCAAGCATAGCCGGTTGTTGCAAGCGGTGGTGGCGCTTTTCGTACTGAACCTGATGGGACTGCTATGGACCAGCAATATTGAGGAGGGTCTGTCCACCATCGAACGCCTGCTTCCGTGGCTCATTGTCCCTCTGGTGATACTAACCACGCGTCCTCCCGTCGGTCGCTCGCGCGATACCATACTCTTTCTCTATGCCGGTACGGTCTTCGTGGTATCGGTTATCGGGCTGGTACGTTGGCTGACCATAGACGACTTGCCATATCGCGACATCGTACCATACGTTTCCCACATCCGCTTCTCGCTTAATTGTTGCATGGTGATATTCTTGTGTGCCAGTGCGTTGTACCATTTACAGAAACCTGCTGTCACAGCCAAGCGCATAGGCTTGGTAGCACTGATGGTATGGATGTTTTTTTTCCTGTTGCTGCAACGATCGTACACGGCCTTTGCTGTCCTGACGGTGGCCTCTCTGGTGGCGCTCTTTTGGCTGCGGCTTCGCTGGTTGTGGTTGGCATTGTGGCTGCTGGTTGTGGGTGGAGCGGTAAGCTATGTGGCTGTTCAATATCATGACTACCATCACCTTCAATCCATTGCCACTCAGCCGCTACCTTCCCACACTCCCTCGGGCAACCCCTATGTTCACCGCTGCGACGGTATGGTGGAGAATGGCAATTACGTGTTCAATTACCTTTGCCACAAGGAATTGGTGCAGCACTGGCCTGGCCGCAGTAGTGTACCCCTCGACAGCGACACTCCCTCGGGATTCAAGGTAGAGACCACACTCGTGCGCTACCTCAACGCCCTCGGTTTGCCCAAGGACAGCACTGGAGTTGCCTCCCTTACAGATGAGCAGGTGGCCGAGGTGGTGGAGGGTGTGGCCAACCCCGTCTATGCCCATGGGCCGATGCCCCAACGCATGCTCTATGTGCTCTTCTTCGAACTGGAGAACTATCGCTGCTATCGTGCTGTGACGGGATTCTCGATGTTGCAGCGCTTCGAATTGTGGCAAGCGGCTCTCCGTGTCATAGGGCGTCATCCTTGGATTGGAGTTGGAACAGGCGACCTGACCGACGCCATGGAGGCCGACTTCCGCGCCACCGACTCCCCCTTGCAAGGCACTGGTCTTCAGCCTCATAGTCTCTTCCTTTCGCTGGCGGCACAATTCGGGATGCTGCTCTTTGTCCTGTTGCTGCTGATGTGGCTGCGTTCCGCACAGCGTCTTCGCCGTCAGGGTGCGTTGCTTGTGGCTTGGACAGTGGTGGTCCTTGTGTCGTGCATCACCGAGAACACCCTTGGCACCCTCACCGGCATCCTCTTCTGCACATGGTTCATGGCCTTCAGACACCCCGATTCCAAACCTGATTCCACAGGGGTGAATGTGTAGAAGCTTTCTTGACTGCACAATAATTTTATATTTTTTAAGTTATAGCATAAAATATTGTATTTATCTATATTGTGTACGAATACCACACTCTGGCCAATGGCCTGAAAATCATACTGAGTCGCACGCCGTCGAGGGTTACCTATAGCGGTGTGTACATCAACGTGGGCAGCCGCGACGAGGCGGGATCCGACGAGGGCATGGCGCACTTCATTGAGCATTCGCTCTTCAAGGGCACCGAGCATCGCCGTGCCTATCACATACTGAACCGTATCGACGGTGTGGGCGGTGAACTCAACGCCTTTACTACCAAGGAAGAGACCTGTGTCTACGCCTCCTCGCTTTCGGAACATTTGGAGCGTTGCCTCGAACTCTTCGCCGACATCCTATTTCATAGTACTTTCCCATTGCAAGAGATTGAGAAAGAGAAGGATGTGGTGCTGGAAGAAATCAATTCCTACAACGACTCGCCAGCCGAACTCATCTACGACCAGTACGAAGAACTGGCCTATGAGGGACATCCCTTGGCGCACAATATCCTGGGCACCAAGCGCAATGTGAGGCATTTCTGTCCAGAGAGCATCATGCGTTTCATGCGGAGCAACTACACACCCTCGCGCATGGTGGTGACTGTGAGCGGTGATGTGAAGTTCGACCGACTGGTGCGCCTGTGTGAGAAATACTTCGGAGGCTACGCGAACCACCCATCGGCGGTGGACCGCACGCAGCGGCCAGTCTTCCGCCAGTTTGACCGCTATGTGAACCGCCGCACGCATCAAGCCCACCTGCTGGTGGGGTGCGAAGCACCAGATGTCTACCACAATGACAAGACGGCTTTCACCCTGCTGAACAACATCCTCGGAGGACCAGCCATGAATTCACGACTCAACGTAGCCATCCGAGAACGATATGGGTTCTGTTATAGCATAGAATCTCAGTTTGTTCCGTTTTCCGACACGGGCTTGTTCTACATCTATGCCGGAGTGGATCTCGACGCTCAGGAACGTGCTCGCAAGCTCATCATCGAAGAACTGATGCGTATGGCCGAGCATCCCTTGACAGAGGCCCAACTGCGTTCTGCCCAGCGCCAGATGGTGGGACAGATGGCTATCAACGACGATTTCGGTATGAACGAGATGCAGTCCATCGGCAAGGCCTATCTGTGCTACGACCATGTGAACACGCTAGAGGAAATGGAGACAGATCTTCTCGCTGTCACTGCTGCCGACCTGCAGCGTGTGGCACAGGAACGTTTCGCCCCGGATTGTTTCAGCACATTGGTATATGGCAACTAACTCATTAACACATTAGCACTTTGACGCATTATGATAATTGACTATCCTTGGTATTACGTCCTCCTTTGCCTGCTGGTGGGTGCGGCATATGCTGTCGTGCTCTATTTTGTGGGTCGGCGGACTTTCGGCAAGGTCACCAATGTGACGTTGGCAGTGCTGAGGTTTGTTGCAGTGACGGTTATCGCACTGCTGCTATTATCACCTGTGGCAAAGCGCACGGTGCACGAACGCCAGCAGCCTCATGTGGACTTGATTGAGGATCGTTCGTTGTCGGTGCAGATGAGTGCCGACTCCGCATTCGCGCTCGCCAACCTTTACGAGGATATCGCGAATCATTGCCGTACAACGCTCTCTTCCGATACTTCCAACGTAGGACGGACCGACCTCGGTGGAATGCTCGACAAGATCAATCCCGATGCTGCCGCAGTGGTGCTCTCGTCCGACGGCATCAACAATCATGGGCAGAATCCCGTTACTGTGGCCGAACAACTCGGCATGCCGGTCTATACCATCGCCCTTGGCGACACCACTCCACGTCGGGATGCAGCCCTTGCCAACCTACGACATAACCGGATAGCCTATCTGGGCAATAGCTTCCCTGTGGAAATTACCATTGGCGCCCACCGCCTGCGTGGCCGAGGTGCGCGACTCACTGTGGTTGACGGCCTCGGACACAATGTGGCGTCTCAGCGGGTGGAGTATACCGATGACGATTTCTCCACTACATTGTCGTTCAATATCAAAGCCGAGATGAAAGGCTTGCAGAAGTATGTAGCCACGTTGACGGTGGCCGAGGGCGAAGTGGAACTCGCAAACAACCGTCAGGCCTTCTACGTGGATGTCATCGACGGACGCCGAAAAGTACTCATCTTGGCCAACGCACCCCATCCCGACCTTGGTGCGATGAAGCAGGCCGTGGAAAGCAATCCCAATTATGAGGCATGTGTAATTACCGCCGATATGCTCCAAGGTGGGCGTATGCGTCTGCAGGACTCCAACTATAGTCTCGTAGTGCTCCACAACATCCCTTCTACCACCCATGCGGTGCCCAAGGATCTGGAAACCTTGCCGAAGGTGTATGTCATTGGTTGTCAGACCGACCTTCCTCGATTCAACGCCCTGCGTGCCGGTCTGGAGATTGTCTCCAGGACCAAGAAGAGCAGCGAGATGACGGCTGTGTACAACAGCGGGTTCTCTCTCTTCAACCTTGATGCCGTTGACGGTGAGGCCGTTGAGCAGTTTCCTCCATTGGATGTGCCTTTCGGCGAGCAGAAGGCATCGGCATCGATGCAGTCGCTTTTCACATCCCGTCTCGGAAGCATCGACACCCGTCAGCCATTGGTGGCAGCTTCGGTGCAGGGTAAGGCTCACCTTGTGTTTGTTTGGGGAGAAGGGCTGTGGAAATGGCGTCTTGCCGACTACCAGAACAATGGCTCGCACGAACACTTCGACCGCTTGATTAGTCAAATGGTCAACTTCGCCGCTGTTACCGACCAGCGTGACCGCTTCATTGTGGAAACAGAACGACACTACTCGGAAAACGAGTCCATCGTTGTTAACGCACAGCTCTACAACGATGCATACGAACTCTTCAACACTCCCGATGCCACATTTACCCTCATGGGAGATTCTGCCAATGGCGACTTCAACTTCACCCGTCGCGGTGACGTTTACACGCTGTCGCTCGGCCGTCTGCCTGAGGGAATCTATCGATATAAAGCCACCACACACTACGACGGAAACACCCTTGTTGCCGAGGGTTCCTTTGCAGTCGAGGCACTCCACCTGGAACAGGCCAATCTCACAGCCGACCACACCCTGCTGCGATCCATTAGCGCTGTCACCGGCGGACAGATGTATTATCCCGACCAGCTCTCGGAGCTAAGCGAGCAACTTTCAACCCTCAAGCCTGTTATTTACACTCATACTCGCTTTTCCGAACTCATCGGACTACCCTGGGTGCTTTTACTGATCCTACTGCTGTTGGGTGCGGAGTGGGTGCTGCGCAAATACTATGGTGAGATATGAAACTGTGGCCCAACATACGAGAATCGGTCCTTGTCAAGGAGGCCGCCACAGTGGTGAGCGGTAACGTCCTTGCTCAAGTCATCTCATTGTTGGCTTATCTGGTCCTAACGCGAATTTTTTCGCCTTCCGACTATGCTCTCTTCAATATCTTCTACTCCTACATCGAAGTGTTGGTCATCCTCTCCACCTGCAAGTATGAACTTGCCGTCATTGTGGCGCAGAACGAACACGAGTCCACCGCCATCCTGCGTTTTACTTTGCGGATGAATGCATGGGTTTCCTTGTTGCTACTCACCATCGCTGCGACGCTTTATCTCACTGGGGCCCTCCCAGGCGACTTTTCCTCCCTGGGGGCGATAGTTCTGCTCATCCCGCCGATGGTCTTCTTCTCTGGGACGTCACGTGTCTACTCGGCACTTTTCAATCGGCTGCATCAATATCGTCTGATTGCAACCTGTGAGACCACCAACGCCACCATTGGCTCCCTACTTAAGGCTTTTTTGGGTCTCATGGGGTTGAAACAGGCCGGTCTCCCGCTGGGAGCCGTTTTGGGACAAGCCGCAACAAATATGTTTTATCGTCTACGCCTGCGCCGTCTGCCCTTGCCGCATCCATCTCATAGTGAGCAATTTGTCGCTGCGCGCAAGCATCGCAATTTCCCCCTCTTTGTGGCCAGCAAAGACTTCATCAATAGCCTATCTTCCAGTTTGCCATTCCTATGGCTGGCACTCTATTTTGACCGCGTCGATGTAGGCCTCTTCGGGTTGGCGTTCACTATCGTTTTCCGTCCGGTCAACCTCATCAACAACGCCTGCGAGCGTGTCCTCTATGCCCGTACAGCCGAGAGTGTCCGCGGTCGCCAGAGTATCGTGGCTACCATTCGTCGTTTCCTGTTGGTGGTCAACGCTATAGCAGTCCCTACCGCCATTGTGGGATGGTTCGTTGCCGAACCCCTGTTTACCTTCCTCTTTGGAAACAGATGGATAGGCTGTGGTATCTACGTACAGGCCCTGCTCCCCTGGATTGTTCTCTCGCTGAGCTCCACTTCCTTAATGTTCATTTCCAATATCTTTTCTACCCAGCGCATCGAGTTTGGTTTCTATCTTGTTCTGCTAGCACTTCGCATAGCGGCCATTGCTGTTGGCATTCATGCTGGAAATTTCCTATTGGCCATACGTCTATATGCAACAGCAGGGGCGCTTGTTGCGGCGTCCCTGCTGGTGTGGTATCTGTGGCAGGTGAAACGTTACGAGCGCTCCCTTACCAGTTGAATTTGATGTAGCATACCTGAGGATTGGCCAGGCTGGTACCCTCGCCGACAGTGATGCGGTATGTGCCCGTGTGGGTCTCGTGCATGTCCATGTACACATGTACCTGGATGGGTTTGCTGTCCAAACCGGGAGCCAGCGAGATGGGCTCATGGAGGTAGGGGAGTTGCTGGGTCTGGCATACACCGTAGCAAACGGGTGCTTCATTCTTCATTGATTCCGGACCTTCCGCCAGCTCCACCTTGAAGCAGGTGTTCAGCGTGTTTTCGGTCTTGTTATACATGTAAATATCAGCTTCGACGTCCATGAGTTGACGTTGCTCTTCGCTAGGGGTAATGGTAATGGTCTCTCCCGCTGCAAGGGCATGCCCCTCATGGTAGATGGCATAGGAGTTCGACTCTTCGTACTTGTTTTCTTTCTCGTCATCTTTGCCGCAAGCGACAAAACTGAAGGAAGCCAGCATCACGGCGGCCGCCATCATGAAATGGGTGATTTTTTTCATCTTTCTATTGTTGTTAATTTAATAAAGAATGTTCTTTTTTATTGCACCGCAATTGGTATATATATATGATTCTTATAGTGATCAAGATCATTAACGCATTTACACAATTCTCTTTTTTTTGATTCATAATAACCCATTCTAGTCAAGCTTCAACACGGCGAGGAAGGCACTCTGCGGCACTTCCACATTGCCCACCTGACGCATGCGCTTCTTGCCCTCTTTCTGTTTCTCAAGCAGTTTGCGCTTGCGCGTAATATCGCCGCCATAGCATTTGGCTGTCACATCCTTGCGCACCTGTCGTACCGTTTCGCGGGCGATAATCTTGCTGCCGATGGCAGCCTGGATGGCCACGTCGAACTGCTGGCGCGGTATGAGGTCCTTCAGCTTTTCGCACATCTTCCTTCCGATGGGGTAGGCATTGTCCACATAGGTCAGGGTGCTCAGCGCATCCACAGGGTCGCCGTTGAGCAATATCTCCAGCTTCACCAACTTTGACGGCTGGTAGCCGTTGATGTAGTAGTCGAACGAGGCGTAGCCCTTCGAGATGGATTTCAGTTTATCATAGAAGTCGAACACCACCTCGCCAAGCGGCAAATCGAAGGTGATTTCAATACGGTCAGTCGTCAAGTAGTTCTGATTCTTCAGTTGGCCGCGCTTGTCCATACACAGTTTGATGACCGGCCCGATGAAGTCGGCCTTGGTGATAATCTGCGCGTGGATATAAGGCTCGTACACCTCGCTGATGTTGTTGGGTTCGGGCATTCCGCTCGGGTTGTACACATCCAGCTCCTGTCCGTTGGTGAGTTTCACTTTGTACTGCACGTTGGGCACCGTGGTGATGACGTCCATATTGAACTCTCTTGTCAACCTTTCCTGCACAATCTCCATGTGCAGTAGTCCCAAAAAACCGCAGCGGAAACCGAAGCCCAGGGCTAGCGAACTCTCAGGCTCGAAGGTGAGACTGGCATCGTTCAGCTGCAGTTTTTCCAACGAGGCGCGCAGCTCTTCGTAGTCGTCTGTGTCCACGGGATAAACTCCCGCAAACACCATGGGCTTCACCGCTTCAAATCCCTCTATGGGTTTCTCGCAGGGCTCCTGCACATGCGTGATGGTGTCACCCACACGCACTTCTTTCGAAGTTTTGATGCCGCTGATGATGTAGCCCACATTGCCGGCACTCAGCTCTTTGCAGGGTTCCATGTTCAGACGAAGCACTCCTACCTCGTCGGCATCGTATTCCTTGCCGGTGGAGAAAAATTTCACATGGTCGCCGGTTCTTATCCGACCGTTCATGATGCGGAAGTAGCTGATAATGCCGCGGAAAGGATTGAATACCGAGTCGAATACCAGCGCCTGCAGCGGAGCATCAGGGTCGCCCTCGGGCGCGGGGATACGGTCCACAATGGCATCCAATATCTCTGGCACTCCCATACCAGTCTTGGCCGAACAACGCAAGATCTCCTCCGGCTTGCATCCCAGCAGGTCTACAATCTCGTCTGCCACCTCTTCAGGCATGGCACTGTCGAGGTCTATTTTGTTCATCACAGGGATAATCTCCAGGTCATTCTCCAATGCCAGGTAGAGATTCGATATGGTTTGGGCCTGAATGCCCTGTGTGGCGTCCACCACCAGTAGCGCACCCTCGCAGGCTGCAATGGCGCGCGATACCTCGTAGCTGAAGTCTACATGGCCCGGAGTGTCAATCAGGTTCAATACAAAGTTCTGGCCTGCATAAGTCGAATTCCCCTCCGCGGGGACGCGGTAGTTCATCTGGATGGCGTGACTCTTGATGGTGATTCCGCGCTCCTTCTCCAGGTCCATGTCGTCAAGCACCTGATCCTGCATCTCGCGCTTGCTGATAGTGTTTGTCACCTCCAGCAGTCGGTCGGCCAACGTGCTCTTGCCGTGGTCGATATGCGCTATAATGCAGAAATTGCGTATATTCTTCATCTTGTTGGGGTCAATGATTCAAAAGTGCAAAAATACACTTTTTCTCTGAGATGGCAAAATTTTTTTCATCCATGCTACCAAAAACCATTTTCATGGACCTCCGTACCTCCCTTTCTTGATTCCTCCCGATTGACGCTTATTGGGACCCAATACAATGCCAGGCCTCTCCCGCATTCTCACTTTCATAAATACCCGCTCCAACGAGCGGGAGGCATATGAGCGGATAACCCATTAATGATTCAACGGTTTAGTTTGAAGCGGCGCAGCAAGAGGATGGCCGCCCATCCCAACGAGACTCCAAGAAAGTTGGCAATGAGATCATTGACGTCGAATCCGCGATATGGGAGGATATACTGCCCACCCTCGGTCAAGAGGCCTGTGCCAACGGCGGCAAGCCAGGTCCACCAGCTGCGACGCCGTCCGCGAAAGAAATCCATCCAGAAGATGCCGCAGGGGACAAACACCGAGGCATGGAGCAGGTGGTCCATGCGGAGGCCGAGTAGGTAGTTGTCCAACGGGATGCCTACGCCGTTGAGAGGCGCCCACATGAGGAATGCTAGCGCAAAGAAATACCAGGGGCGCAGCTGGTTCCGGCCTCGGGAGCCGAGCCAGCGGATAGCCAAGTGGCGCAGGTGGTGTTTTTTCTCCACCTTGGTCATGAGGGCCACTATGTCCTGTCGCGACACCCGTTCGCAAGAGATGCAGTTGTCGCCGCGCATCAGGTAGCTCCCGTCCTCAACGGCTACCACACGGTGCAGTAAGGTGCGACCCTCATAGTGGAACAGCACCACATCGCCCACCACGGGATTGGCCTTGAGCGGTGACAGGATAAGCACGTCGCCGGTGACCAGCGTGGGCTGCATGCTGGTGCCTTTGAGTACGATGCGCACCTGCTTGCCTTGAGCGATATCCTCCTCGACGAGTTTGAAATACAGTTCGTTGCTTATCGTCATGGCATCAAGGTATCGTGACTGAGGAGTGCGGCTTCGGCATTGGGTAGGCAACCCATGCGATAGGCGGGCACATGTTGTAATACGTTGGAAATGAACTGCACCAATAGGTCTAGGCAGCGCTCGTCTCTGGCCAGCGAAGGAGGACATGAGGGCTGTAGAGCGGCGAATGCCTCAAGGGTGCCTAGTCGTCGGATGGTGTTCTCTGGGCGTTGCTCAAGGCGTAGCAGGCCGGCAATGGGATATCGCTCTTGGTGGTAGCAATGGGTCTTGCCGCTCCAGGGTGACCCGTATACACGCACGTCGCCGTCGGCGTAGCGGACAATGGGACTATCGTCGTTCAACAGGTGGGTGTCCCCAATGTTTTCCAGCCAAAGGCGTGTGTGGGTGCTCTTGCCGGTACCACTTTCTCCTAGGCACATCACAGCGCGACCGTTGCAGACCACCACCGACGAGTGCACGGGTACGGCTCCCAGCGGCAATCCTGACATGGCCACAGCAGACCACAACGCGAAACGCAACACCGAGGGGTCGGCCATCGGACTGAGGTCGACACGGTATGGATGGCAAGGGTTGTAGCGCAACAGGCCATGTCGACCGAAAGCATAGTAGTAACTTCCCTCGTCATCGGTGCCGAAGCGGCTTTGGATACAGCCGTCGGCGATATCGAACTGGTACAGCAGGCGGCAGCGTGGGAGGCTGATAGGCTCGTCGAGGGCAAAGAGGAGGTCGGTTTCGCCATCAGGGGCAAGGAACTCCGCCATACCAGGCAGGGATAGGGCACGCTGTAGCGAATCGGTACCTGTAAGAAGTATACCCAAACCTGCTATTTCCAGCCGCACTTCTGCCATTTCAGACAAGGAGATTGTTCTTCCTCATATCGTCCAGCAGCACCTTTGCGTCGCGTCGGGCCACATCGTCGCTCACCTCGTATTCGTCGGTGAGGATTCGCACGGCATCTTCCAACTCAAAGTCGCGGCCAGCGAGGGCGTTGTATAGCAACAGTGCACTGTCGTTGAGGGCAATGACGCGCGTCATATCGGTCTGTGCCTCGCCAGGCATCACCACAATATGTTCGCCGACAACATCGCGGATTTTGATGTTAGGGTTGATTTTCATCTCTGTGAGGTTTGTTTAGAGGGTTTCGAGGGCAGCACGGACACTCTTGGCCACAGCCATGGAGGTGAAGGTGGCACCGCTGACGGCATCGACCTCTTTCTTGAGGGCTTTCTGCACCGTCATACCGTTCCAATTGCGATAGAACCCGGCATCCTCCACACGCTTGGCAAATCCGGGGGTCTCTTCGTTCTCAAGCAAGTAGACGCCAAGGATGACTTGTTTGGTGCTGAGGGCTATCATCACAGGGGTTTCGCCTTTGTAGCCCTTAATGCCATCTGAGGCGGGCTTGCTGTAGAGGGCGTAGCCAAGGAGTTTCTTTTTGGCATCGTAGACTTCAGTCCATTTTTGGGTCTTCTGAACGGCCTTCACGGTGGGGAAGGCCTTCACGATGGCTATGTCGATACCGTCGGCATTCACCCGGGTTTGCTGTTTTTGTGCCTGCTGGCCGTGATGTTTGCCATGATTGGGGCAGTTGCCGCAGTCGTGGCCGTGGCCGCCACCATGGTGACCATGGTTGTGTTGGGCCTGCTGCTGGGGCTGGGCCTGCTGCTGGGTGGTGGGTTGTTGGGCGAAAGCACTGCCTACGACAAACATGGCCGCAATGGTCAAAGCGATGATTTTCTTCATGGTAGGTTCGTTTTTATTACAAGTTTCAAAGTGCAAATATACATTTTTTTTTCAAATGTAGAATCTATAGAACGCATCTTCATACTATCGGTTCCAAAGGCTGTCAGCTGGAAGGCAGGGGTGCCGGTCGCGGTAAAAGCGGTGCTCGGTGATGTTGGCCCCCTGGATTGCGCAGGAGTCAAGTCGGGTACGGGTGTTGTCACTGAAGCGATGCAGCGCCTGGAGCATTTCACCGGAAACCTGGTAGCTTTCGGGGTACTCGCAGGCATCGGTAGAGGGTATGATGTAGTACTGGTAGAGGTCGTCGAAAGTGCCTCGGTGCACCCAATAGGGCATATAGCGACAGCAAGTGACTCGGGTGTCGAAGAAGGTCTTCTGTAGGTCGAGTTCTATCATGATGCCGCCGTCGCAGTTCACGTCGCGTTGGTTGCTGACGAGGTTGCCCATGGAGTAGACTACAATCTCGGGGTAACGGTTATTGTCAGTGTTGGCGTCGAGTGTGAAGTTCTGCACTACGTGGGGGTGGCCGCCGATAACGGCATCGCTGCCGTGGTTGAGTAGCCAGCGGGCTGTCCGCTCTTGTTCGGCATTGGCTTTTACGGCATATTCTATGCCCCAGTGGATGAGGGTGATGACAAAATCGGCACCTTTTTCCTTTGCCACACGAAGGTCGCGGGCCATCTCGAGGGTGTCGATGAAGTTCACCACGTTGGGATGTTGCACCTCGATGCCGTTGGTGCCGTAGGTATAGCATAGCAGGGCCAGACGGACACCATTGCGCTCCACAATGAGGGGATGCTCACGGTCGCGTTGCTCACGGTTCCGGTAGGTGCCGAGGTGGGGTATGCCGAGAGTGTCAAGCACACGGAGGGTTCGCTCCAATCCCATACGACCTCGGTCCATACAGTGGTTGTTGGCTGTAGCCATGATGTCGAACCCAGCCTCTTTGGCTGCCAGGGCCAGTTCGCGTGGCGAGGAGAACTGCGGGTAGCCCGTGTAAGGAGGACCAGCAAGGGTCACCTCGAGATTGACGATGGCCACGTCGGCACTTTGGATATAATCCTTCACAAAGCGGAAGCAGGGCGCGTAGTCGTAACTACTGTCGGCTGTGCGTGCCGCTTTGTGCTGCGGGGTATGTCCCATGAGGTCGCCGGCAAAGATAATCTTCAGGCTTTGTCCCTGCGCTGGAAAAAAGGCTGATAGAAAGATTATCGCTGATAGTAATTGTTTGATAATAATGTCTTTGTAATGTTTCATGATGATTGTCTCCAAATGCAAAGGTACGAAAAACATTGCATCCCGACAAGGTGATCAAGGCCTCATTCCATAGCCATCGCTCCCAAAACCTTGCTATACAGTTATTTCCTGTGACTTTTCTTATATGAATAATATAAGAATTGTCGAACAATACACCTCCCGAAGTGGGGTGAGGTCTGAAGTCTGAATTTTTTTTGTTAAATGGCTTTATAAATAGTTTTTTTTCGTGGTGTTGGTAGACTTTTGGCGAAAAGTGTGTTATAATAGTATATGGATTCTTTAAATGTAGGAAGGGTTTGTGGCGAGCAATAAATGAAGATTTTTGACGTTATACCCTCATATAAGATACAATGAAGACAAATAGATTGGTTCTTGGAATCGTGATGTGCTGTTTGGTTTGCCTTGCGGCTTGCAGCCGTTCCAAACCCGACGGCAATTTCGCCCCAGTGGTGAAGGCCGCGATGGAACAGCATGAATTCTTGCATTATATCAGCACTGTCGATGGACAGGTGCTGGTGCTTTTCGATGGCGACAGCGCCTCTTTGCCCGACAGCGTGTGCGGTCGGCCGTTGCGGTGGGTTGACTCGTCGGCGTTCGACCTGCGGCCTGCGGACGGTGAATGGCCCAGTATCTATCGGGTGGAACTGCGTTTCGATGGCGACACGGCCTTCGATGTGCTAGTATCAGCCTACCATCAATACAGTAGTGTCGGTAGATGGCGCTGGAGGAAGGCGCCTGAGAAGGACCCGTTTCCGCTGGCACGGGGTGTATGGGATGGGTCGAAATGGCAGACCGTCAGTCAGGAAGAGTTGCTGCACCGGCGCACTAGGTCCATGGCCATCGACGGTGTACCCTGCACGGTGGCCAAGGAGGATTTTGACTATACTGTCGGCCACGGCGATACGGTGTTGCTGCAGGGACTGCGCCGTTATCCTGCCACCATCGACAGCGCTGCCATCGACAAGGCCCGCGCCGAAGAACTGTACCTGATGATGGAGATGGGCGACACGCTGCTGGTGGTGGCTCACCAGCCGGGGCTGCTCAGCCTCCACTCTTTGACCCGCGAGATGACCATGGAGGAGGTGGGCGATTTGATGCCAGTGGGGAGTACCCTTGTGCCACCTGTGCATGAGGAGCCGGCCGAAGGCGACTGCAGCTGCGGCCCGCACTATCTGGAGGTTTATGTCGGGGGCGACACGATTGTGTTTTCGGAGTCCATTAGTGGCTGCTTCGGTCTCGAAGACTTCGTGTTGCGGAGCGACGCCGTTGACTTTGCCGGCATCAAGGTGGGTATGCCTTTGAACGATATGGCTGCATTGCATGCCCTGCCGCAGATGGACTACTCGCGCTACCGTTGCGTACTCTTCGTCCGGCCCGACGAACTGGACAAGGCTTGGTATGGTCTTCCCAACCACCGTTTGAATTGGGACCCCAACCTTGGCCTCCACGGTATCCTGTTGATGGAAGCCAGTGACGGTCTCATCACGCAACTGCGTTACAATTCCGACTACTTTCACCATGGCCGCTGGCAACGCGGAGAAAGGGCCTATTGACATGTCGGCACAGCCCACAATACAATCTCTCCGCAAGGAGGTTTACGATATTGTCCGCCAGATTCCACGTGGCCGGGTACTCACTTATGGGCATATTGCCGAGCTGTGCGGTTGGCCCAATCATTCGCGTTTGGTGGGAAGAATCATGCGCACCGCTCCCGACGCTGAGTTGCCTTGCCACCGTGTGGTCAACGCCTCCGGCCGTCTTGCCCCGCACTATCCTGAGCAGGCTTCGCTGCTGGAGTCTGAGGGTGTTCGACTCAGCCCTGCGGGCAAGGTGCCTTTGAAAGAATATCTGTGGAATCTTTAATCCTCGGCGGCCATAGGCAATTGGTCGTCCTCCATGGTGGGGTAGGGGATGGGGTTGCGTTTGTAGAACGATAGCAGGTTGTTGTTCAACATCACTTCCACCTCACGCATAGTGTGCTCTATGACCGCAGGCTTCAGCTGGCATTCCCAGACGACGATGACCTGCCAGCCATTCTCCTGTAGCGCATAGTAGTTTTCTTGGTCGCGCTCCTGGTTGCGGCGGATTTTGGCGACCCAGAACTCCCTATTTGTATTCGGAATCTTGCAACACGCCGAATTTTCAATTTTCAATTTTGAATTTTCAATTTGTGCGGCTTCCAGCCGCACCCTGTGTCCATGCCAGAAACATCCGTTAACAAATATCGCCGTCCTGTATGTTCGCAGCACGATATCCGGCTTTCCCGGCACACTCTTGACGTTCAATCTGTAACGATACCCATGACTCCACAACCACCGCCGCACCTTCAGCTCTGGCTTCGTCCCCTTGCTGTGGATGTGCGACATGCACCTGTGTCGCTGCTCTAGTGTCATTCTGTCGGTCATGGTGAATAGACGTTAGTCCCACGGTAGAGACGGCTCGTTGGGATTGATATCATCTTTAGTTAACATTGCACAGCATTTAGGGCAGCGACCCATCGCGTCTGCCTCGAATGTGCCATCGCATTCACATGTAGGTTCCCATCCCCATCCTCCGCTGAAATCCACCAGCTGAGCGCGTCCACAGAGGATACAGTACATCGTCCCTTGTCCGCTGCCCCCTACGCCATAGTTGCGCGTAAAAGTGTGTCCGCAATGGCGGCACCGTATGTTGTGAGAGATACCCATGAGATTGTTTTAGTAATGTTCTATTATTAGCACCGCACTTAAAACCTATAATTCTTATTTTTTTTCAAAAGTGCAACTTAATAATTCTCCAATTCTCTAATTCTTGATAAATAGAAGCACTTTTTTGGTGAAATAACGACAAGAGTGGATAATTATTGCATGGCTACAGAGACTTGCCTTTCTTCTACCCTCTACACGACTTCTCCAATCCATTTAGCGGTTGAACAAAAAAAACACCGCGGTGGCGGTGCTAGTTGTTTTTTTTTGTACCCCCTGGGGGAATCGAACCCTCATCTAAAGTTTAGGAAACTTCCGTTCTATCCGTTGAACTAAGGAGGCAGCCGCAAACTTAGAGTTTGCGTTTGATTTCAATAACTTCGTAGGCTTCGACGATGTCGCCGACCTTGATGTCGTTGTAGTTTTCGATGTTCAGGCCGCAATCCTGACCGCTGACCACCTCTTTGACGTCGTCCTTGAAGCGCTTGAGGGAGGCAAGCTTGCCGGTGTAGACCACGATGCCGTCGCGGATGATGCGGATGCTGCTCTGACGGTTGATTTTGCCGTCAAGGCACATACATCCGGCAATGGTGCCAACTTTGGAGATCTTGAAGGTCTCGCGGATCTCAAGGTTGGCCACGATCTTCTCCTGCGTCTCGGGGGCGAGCATGCCCTCGATGGCGTCTTTAAGCTCGTTGATGGCGTCGTAGATGATGCTGTACAGGCGAATGTCGATTTTCTCTGTCTCGGCCATCTTGCGGGCGCCCACAGAGGGACGCACCTGGAAACCGATGATGATGGCGTCGGAGGCCATGGCCAGCGTGACATCGTTTTCGGAGATCTGACCCACACCCTTATGGATGACATTAACCTGCACCTCGTCGGTACCCAGTTTGATGAGCGAGTCGCTGAGTGCTTCGACGGAACCGTCGACATCGCCCTTGACGATGATGTTGAGCTCCTTGAAGTTGCCGAGAGCGCGGCGGCGGCCGATCTCCTCGAGGGTGAGGTGTGTCTGGGTCCGGAGCCCCTGCTCGCGTGCCAGCTGGGTGCGTTTGGCGGCGATGTCCTTGGCTTCCTTCTCGTTTTCCATGACGTTGAAGGTGTCGCCTGCTTGGCAGGCGCCAGTGAGACCGAGGAGCAGCACGGGCTGCGAGGGGCCGGCGGACATGACCTCCTGGTTGCGCTCGTTGTACATGGCGCGGACGCGTCCTGCTACAGCACCAGCAACGATGGGGTCGCCTTTGCGGATGGTGCCTTCCTGGACGAGGAGCTTGGCGATGTATCCGCGACCTTTGTCGAGGGCGCTCTCGATGACCACGCCTTTGGCGCGCTTGTTGGGGTTGCCCTTCAGTTCCATGATGTCGGCCTGGAGGATGACTTTCTCAAGTAGTTCCTCGACGCCGATGCCCTTCTTGGCGCTGATGTCCTGGCTTTGGTATTTACCGCCCCATTCCTCGACGAGGAGGTTCATGTTGGCCAACTCAGTCTTGATGCGGTCGGGGTCGGCACCGGGTTTGTCAATCTTGTTGATGGCGAAGACGATGGGAACACCTGCCGACTGGGCGTGGTTGATGGCCTCGATGGTTTGCGGCATAATCTTGTCGTCGGCGGCGATGACAATGATGGCGATGTCGGTCATCTTGGCACCTCGGGCACGCATGGCCGTGAAGGCCTCGTGGCCGGGGGTGTCGAGGAAGGTGATCTTACGGCCGTCAGCGGTCTGCACCTCATAGGCACCGATGTGCTGGGTGATGCCGCCCGCCTCGCCGGCGATGACGTTGGTTTTGCGGATATAGTCGAGGAGTGAGGTCTTGCCATGGTCGACATGTCCCATGACGGTGATGATGGGATTGCGGGGTACGAGGTCTTCGGGGCGGTCCTCTTCCTCAATCTGATGCAGTGTATTCACCACATCCTCAGAGGCAAAGTTGACCTCGAATCCGAACTCGTCGGCGATGAGCTTGATGGTTTCGGCATCGAGGCGCTGGTTGATGCTGACGAAGATGCCAACGGACATGCAAGTGGCGATAATCTTGGTCACTGGTACGTTCATCATGGTGGCCAGCTCGTTGGCGGTGACGAATTCGGTCACCTGCAGCACATTCTGGCTTTCCATCTCGTGCATGAGCTCCTCTTCCATCTGGGCGTGGACCTTTTGGCGTTTCTCGCGGTTATGCTTGGAGGTCTTGGACTTGCCCAGGGGCGACAGGCGGGCGAGGGTGTCGCGAATCTGCTTCTCGATCTCGTTGTCGTCAATCTCCACTGGCTTCTTTTCCTCTTTCTTTTTCTTCTTCTTGCTGCCGTTGGCCTGCTGCATGGCAGCGTTCTTTTGGCTGTCCTTCTTGGCTTTTTCTTTCTCCTTGTTCTCCTTCTTGGCTACCTCGGCGCCAATCTTCTTCACTTCCTGGGCACTGACGACCTCTTTCTTGGTGTGTTTGCGTTTGCGTTTGCTGCCAGGGGTGTCGGCACCGTCCTTGGAGAACTGGCTGAGGTCGATTTTGTCGAGCACCTTGGGACCTTCGAGCTTGGTGTACTGTGTCTCGATGAATTCGGGCTCAGGTTTGGCGGGTTCGACGGGTTTGGCAGATTCGACGGGTATGGTGGGTTCGGGCTTTGGAGTCGGGGTATTGCTTTTGGGTTTGGCGGCAGCGGCGGGCGAGATGGCGGGTTCGCGTTTCTCGCCTTTCTTGCGTTTCTTTTTGTCGGGACGCATGCGCTGGTTGATGGCGCTGAGGTCCACGGTGCCCACTACCTTGAAGGGACTGTTGCTGTCAATAGCGGCGGGCTCGTCGTCTTCCTCGTCATCTTCCTCGTCATCTTCGTCCTGGATGGCAGGCTCGGGCTCAGACTGCGGAGTTGCAGGTTTGGGCTCTTCCTCCAGGACCTCTTCGGCTTGATGGGTGGGCACGACGGGCTCGGGGGCGGGCTCTTCAGCGGGCTCGGCCTTGGGCTCGGGTTGGACTTTGGTGGAGGAGGCGTAATTCTTGATGACAACCTCCTCTTTTTCCTCGTCGGACTCTTCCTTGCTGGCAAGTTCCACCACTCGGTTGCTGCTGGCAACGAGTTCAATCTTGTCGGCCTCCTCTTTCACTTTGCGTTCGCCCTGGAAAGCTGTGGCCAGCAGTTCATACTGCTCCTCGCTTATCTTCGTATTGGGGTTGGCGTCGACCTGATGCCCCTTCTTGGCAAGGTAATCCACGAGGGTCTGAATGCCCACGTTGAAGTCCTTGGCCACTTTTGTCAGTCTGAAACTTGCCATAATTCTCTGAGTCCTTTCTTTTTTAGTTGAAAAATGGGAATTGATAATCGAAAGATGCGGGATTCCAATTATTCAAATTCTGATTTGAGCACTTCGAGCACGTGATCGATGGTTTCTTCTTCGAGGTCGGTGCGCGTCATGAGTTCCTGCTTGGGGAGCGCGAGCACGCTCTTGGCGGTGTCGCAGCCAATCTTGATGAGTTCGTCGATAATCCACTGGTCGATTTCGTCGTTGAATTCGGTGAGGGCCACATCGTCGTAGTCCTCGTCGGTGTCGCGGTAGACCTCGATTTCGTAGCCCACGAGTTTCGAGGCGAGCTTGATGTTGTAGCCGCCTTTGCCGATGGCCAGGCTCACCTGGTCGGGTTCCATGAACACCTCGGCGGTCTTGGCTTCCTCGTTGATTTTGATGGAGCTGACCTTGGCGGGGGAGAGGGCTCGCTGGATCATGACGTCCACGCGGGTGGTATAATTGATGACGTCGATGTTCTCGTTGCGGAGTTCGCGGACGATACCATGGATACGGCCACCCTTGACACCTACACAGGAGCCGACGGGGTCGATGCGGTCGTCGTAGCTCTCAACAGCCACCTTGGCACGCTCGCCGGGTTGGCGGACGATGTTGCGGATGGTGATGAGACCGTCGTAGATCTCGGGTACCTCTGCTTCGAGCAGGCGTTCCAGGAAGATGGGACTGGTGCGGGAGAGGATGATGCTTGGGTTGTTGTTGCGCATCTCCACTTTCAGCACTACGGCACGCACGGTGTCGCCCTTGCGGAAGTGGTCGGCAGGAATCTGCTCACTCTTGGGAAGCACGAGCTCGATCTTCTCATCGTCGAGGATGAGGATTTCCTTGTTCCAAGGCTGGTAGACCTCGCCGACGATGATTTCGCCCACTTTCTCCTTGTATTTTTGGAAGATGAGGCTCTTCTCGTAGTCCTGGATTTTGCTCACCAGGTTCTGTCGGATGGAGAGGATCTCGCGGCGGCCGAAGTCACTCATGAGGATGGGTTCGGAGCATTCCTCTCCGACCTCGAAGTCCGACTCAATCTTCTGGGCGTCGCTGAGGGCGATTTCGCGGCTGGGGTCCTCCACCTCGCCGTCTTCCACGATGGTGCGGTTGCGGAAAATCTCAAGGTCGCCCTTGTCGATGTTGACGATGATGTCGAAGTTGTCTTCGGAACCGTAGCGTTTGGCCAGGGCGGTGCGGAAGACCTCTTCGAGGATGCGCATCAGCGTTTCTCGGTCGATGTTCTTAAATTCCTTGAATTCCTGAAAGGAACCACTCAAGTCTAAGGTTTTCATTGTTATTATTGTTTGTTTCTTTGTTTCTGCAAAATGATCAACGCATTAGCGCATTCCAACATTATCACACGCTAGAACTTGATGACCACACGGGCACTCTTGATGTCGCGGTAGGCAAAGCGGAGGGTCTCGGGGGCCTGTTTCTTGGTACCATGGGTCCGGATCACAATGCCCTCGTCCGAGGCATCTTCCAGCGTGCCTTCGACGCGCTCGCCGTCGAGGGTTACCACCTCGAGGTCACGGCCCACGTTCTTGCGATATTGCCGCGTGAGCTTCAGCGGCTGGTCTGCACCGGCGGAACTGACGTTGAGTTCAAAGTCCTCCGCGTCGCGGTCCAGCTGGCCCTCGATGGCGCGGCTGAGTTCGATGCAGTCGTCAATGGTGACGCCATTGTCGCCGTCTATGTCAACATAAATGCGGTTGTCGGGCGTGATTTTCAGGTTCACGAGGAACTTATCGCTCCCCTCTAGCGCATCGTTGACCAGTTCTAATATTTTGATTTTCTCTATCATAACTAATAAAAAGAGAGGTTCTCGACCTCTCTCATTCCGCTGCAAAGATACAACTATTTTTGGAACTGGCAAAAAAAACTTTGCCTATGAAAGCAAAAGCAGCCCTTCCGGTTTTCTCCGTGAGGATAAAACGGCTCAATCCCATTTGCCTGCCATCGGGGTGACACAACATGCATCGCCTCTGTAGATGCTCCGCGTCAAGTCTTTAATCGCAATCTTTCACTTTTGCTTTAACCTACTATCACTCTAGCACTTGGGTTGTCTCTGTTCGCATAATTTTTATGAAAAGTTAAGGAATAATATATAAAATGTCGAACAAAACATGGAAATCTGGATTATGAAATGCCCGTTTCCCCTTGTCGTTTTTCACGTTGATCTTTTTTTTGACGATGCTGGGACTGATTGTTTTAAATGCCGGTGTACAATTTTTTTTGGAATAATCGAAGGAATGTTGTATATTTGCAGATTCAAATATTGATTTATTAATTATTAAAAAATTAACAATAAGATGATTACAAAACTAGACGACCTGTTGGAACTGGTCAAATCGAAAGGTAAAAAACGTTTGGTGGCTGCCTATGCCAACGATAGCCACACCATTGCCGCTGTGAGCGCCGCTATCGACCGCGGTATCGTCGAGGCTACCCTCGTGGGCGACATTGAGACTATGAAGAAGGTCTGCGCCGAAGAAGGCATTGACCCCAATAAGTTTGAGATGGTCCAGGAAGCCAACGACAACAAGGCTGGCGCCCTGGCAGTGAAGCTCATCAACGAAGGCAAGGGCGACTTCCTGATGAAGGGTTTGCTCTCCACCGATAAGTACATGCGTGCCATCCTCAACAAGGAGAGTGGCCTGATGCCCGGCAAGAAGAACGACATGCTGACCCACATGGCTGTCATGGAAGTTCCTGCCTACCACAAGCTTCTTATCTGCAGTGATATGGCTATTATCCCCGCCCCCGACTTCAAGCAGAAGACCGCCATCATGAATTTTGAGATCAGCGTGGCCAAGAGCCTTGAGAACCCGAAACCCAAAGTGGCTGTCCTCGCCGCTACCGAACAGGTCTCCATCGGAATGCCCGCCTGCGCCGAAGCCGCATGGCTTGGTATGCAGAGCCAGCGTGGTCAGATTCCCGGTGCCATTGTCGACGGCCCTCTGAGTCTCGACTGCGCCATCGACAAGGAAAGCGCCCAGACCAAGAAGCTCACCAGCGAGGTTGCTGGTGATGCCGACTGCCTGCTGTTCCCCAACATCGAGAGTGGTAATATCTTCTACAAGGCATGCACCAAGTTTGCCCACGCCGAGCTCGCCTGCATGGTGATGGGAGCCCGCGTTCCCTGCGTCCTCACCAGCCGCGGCGACAGCGCCAAGACCAAGCTCTATAGCATCGCCCTGGCCGCCCTGCAGTGCAAATAAAACATCAGTTGAAAACTGAAAGGTGAAAGTGGAAGGATAAGCCACGCCACAAGCGCAAGCCTATCTTTCCACTTTCCGTTTTCATCTTAAAACTTTTCAAATATGGACCAATATTTTGAAGGACTGAACAATATCGCCATCACGGTGTGCGACCCCGAGGGCAACATCCTCGACATGAACCAGCATAGTGCCGACGTCAACAGCCACGGCAAGAAAATCGTCGGTTACAATCTCATGAACTGCCATCCCGAGCCCGCCAAGACCAAGCTCAAGGGCCTGCTGGAACACCAGCAGCTCAATGCCTACACCATCGAGAAGACCCTCGACGACGGCTCGAAGGTGAAGAAACTCATCTACCAGACTCCCTGGTGGAAGGAGGACGGCGCCTTCGGTGGCCTTATAGAGTACTCCATCGAGATTCCTTTCGAGATGCCCCACTTCGTCCGCCAGCCTAAGCCGAAACAGTAAGCGGCTAGCAACGGCGAAACAGGAGAAAAACAAGAAAGGCTCGAAGAACCAACCAGTTCTTCGGGCCTTTCTGTTTTGCCGTATTGCTTGGAAAATTCTTGATTTAGGAAATATTATTTCGTCAGTTCTGAGAAAAGTTGTATCTTTGCACTTTTATTGTTTGAATTATGAAAAGATATATTATATTGGTATTTGCTATTTTGTGCTCTGCGGCGATGGCGCAGCAGGGCGGAGTTAGAGGTAAGGTTGTCGATGCCCGCTCGGGTGAGAATATCGAGTATGCCAACGTGGCACTGCTGCGGGCAAGCGACTCGTCGTTAGTCAACGGTTCGGTGAGCGAAAGCAACGGTAGTTTTTCGCTGACAGCTCCTTATGGGCGTTATGTGTTGAGGGTGACGTTTATGGGATACGACACTTATTATCGCAGCGAGGCTTTGGTGCTGAACGATAAGCACCGTGATGTGAATGTGGGGAAAGTGCTGCTGAAAATGAGCGGCACGATGATGGAAGCTGTGGAGGTCACCGCCGAGCGTTCGATGGTAGAATACCAATTGGATAAACGCGTCATCAACGTGGACAAGAATATTGTCTCCAGTGGCGGTACGGCTACCGATGTGCTTGAGCAGGTGCCCAGTGTGGCTGTGGACAACGACGGCAACGTGACGCTGCGTGGTTCGAGCAATGTGAAGGTGCTGGTAAATGGACGCCCCAGCGAGTTGCTCTCCATTGACCTGGCGTCGCTGCTGGAGCAGATACCGGCATCGACGGTGGAGAACGTGGAGGTCATCACCAACCCTTCGGCCAAGTACGACCCTGAGGGCATGAGCGGCATCATTAATATCAAGCTCAAGGACAAGACCGCCGGGGCTTTGGGCCTCAATGGCGTGGTGAACGTCAACGTCGGTGCGCCGCTGCCCTTCATGGTGCCAGACTCGTTGCCGTCCCTCATACCCACGGCTATGACCAATGTCAGCCTCAACTATTCCACCGAGAAGTACAATGTTTTCTTCAACGCCGACGGAGGCTTGCGCCAGCGTGGAAGCCATTCCAATTCCGATATTGAGTATCTCAACCTCGACGGCTCCACACGCTCGCATTACGACATTGACCAATACAGCCTCAACCCCAACTATATGGGCAGTGTGAAGATAGGTGGCGAATACTATTTCAATGACCATAACAGCCTGTTGCTTTCTTATCAGCTGCGCGGTGGCAACCGCCAGCGCCATAGCGACATCTATGCTCGCGACGTATACAATACCAATGATTCGCTCCACTACGACCAGACCACCGGTAGCGACAATGTCAACGTCAACCACTCTTTCAATCTACTCTACACGAAGAAGTTCGACCGTAAGGACGAGGAGTTGACTGTCGATGCTACCTTCAGCACCCGTCAGGTGGAGGGCGAGGGCGACCAGGAGCAAATCTATCGCAATGCTGCCGCTCATGCCGACCACTACTATCTTCGCGAAAGCATGACGGAAAACCACCATCAGGGATTGAACCTGAAACTCAACTGGCTGCGACCATTCGATAACGGCTGGCGACTGGAGACGGGCTACGAGGGGCGCATGGATTGGCCCAACCAGAAGGCTGACTACTACCGCACCACTACGACCACCACACATGTATATGACGCAACCTCTTCAACCCATTTCGACTACAGCCAGCATGTCCACGGCATCTATGCCACCCTTGGCGGCAATCTGAATGATAACCTGTCGATGCAGGCAGGTTTGCGTGGAGAGTATTCTTCCATCTATGGAGAGGATCTGAACCATCCCACTACCAAGCCTGTCGACAAAACCTACTGGCAGCTCTATCCCACGTTGCATCTCTCCTATAAAATCACCGAGTTGCAGAGTATGCAGGTGAGCTACAGTCGTCGCGTACACCGCCCCCACTTCTGGGACCTCAATCCCTACATGGATGTCCGCGAAGGCGACCAGATCAGCTTTGGCAACCCCAACCTGGACCCCGAATACACCAATGCCTTTGAGATTTCCTACAACCTGGGCATCGACAAGGTGAACATCTTCACCTCGGCCTATTATCGCCAAACCGACAACATGATTACCCGCTATGGTTTCATGTGGTGCGCCGACAGCGCTGCCCACTATGCATGGTGGGAGCCTTACAACGCGCAGTATGACGGCTACCGTGCCTCCACCGCCTACAATCTCAGCACGGGATACAACTACGGCTTGGAGTTCATTTTCGACTGGCAGATATTTGCATGGTGGAAGATTAATGTAAGCGTCAACCTCTATCAGAACCACATCACTGGCACCGCATTGCTCAACAACAAAGACAAGGAGTCGTTCCAGGCCAGCGGCAAGTTCTCTTCCTTCATGACCCTGCCAAAGGACTGGACCATTCAGCTCAGCGGACAGTATTGGGCGCCGTGGCTCGACCTGCAGACCGAGATGGAGGCCAACTATTGGGTTGACCTCGCCGTGAAGAAAGATGTGTTACAGAAACGTGGTACCATCAACCTGCGTGTCTCCGATGTGCTCTGCACCGGTGGCTGGGGCCATACCACCTACGACACCCAGATGAACCGTGTGGTGAAGGCCAAACGACTCTCGCCCACCGTCACTATCGGATTCTCATGGAAGATTAACAACGGCCTCAAACAGCGTCCGCAACAGATGGAAGAAGAAGGTGGCGACGAAAGTACTATTTATTAAGATTAGGAATGGAAAACGGGCCTATAATACGGGAATGTGAGGGTCGGCAGGAGGTGTTCGACCCTGTGCGTAGGCGTTGGGTGGCGCTGACACCCGAGGAGTGGGTGCGTCAGCATACCATCTTGCGTCTGCAGGCTGCAGGTTATCCGCTGGAGGTGATGCAGGTGGAAGGGGCGATAGAGGTTAACGGCATGAGCCGTAGATGCGACATTGTGGTCTACTGCAGCGGGCAGCCATGGATGATAGTGGAATGCAAAAAAAACGAAATTCCCATCACCCAGAAGGTCTGCGACCAGGCTTGCCGCTACAACACTGTTCTGCAGGTGCCATATCTCGTGTTAACCAATGGGAGACAGCAGGTTGTGATAGAGGTGGACTATGTGAATGGGCGGCTGAAGCAGCTGTCGGCGTTGCCCTCGTTTGAAAAAAATGTTAAAAGTGTGAGCCAAAAACAGCACTTTTGACTCTTTATAGTATGAAAAGGGCAGAAATGCGACAAGAGCTAGTGGACCATTATCTGGATTTTTTCAGTGTGGCCATGGCCATCGTTCAAAACGAGGACGATGCCCGCGATGTGGTGCAAGAAGCCCTGACGAGAACATTGACACGACTCTATGTGAAGGATCCTGTCAGCTATTGTGTGCGTGTTGTAAAGAATATGAGTTTGAGTGTGGTGCAGCGCCGGAACCGCAGGGTTGACCTCGACGAGATGATGCTCGTCACCGACTACGAGCACGAGCGCTTGCTGCAATTGGTGGCTGAGAAACGAGAGGAACTTTCGGAGGTGGCCAAAGCCATTGTCGAGCTACACGACGAGGATGGATACACTTTGAGTGAGGTGGCTGGCATGATGCAGATGAGTCCGTCTACCGTCAAACGCATCCTTGCCAATGCCCATTATGAATTGAGAAAAAAAATTGAACGAGAACTATGAAACAGAATTCATTGCAGTACCTTCTTGACAAGTATCGCGAAGGTACACTGACCGACGAAGAGCGTACCGAGCTCAACCGCCTTGCCCATCGCGACGAGGTGATGTCTTCGGCACGTAGCCGAGCCCGTAGCATTCTCTGGCATCGTGCGTCGCTGGCTGTGGGTGCAGTGGCTGTGATAGGGGCCGGGGTGATGGCTGTGATGCCCAGGCCGACAGAGGATGTAATGATTGCCGAGGTGCGCGAGGTGCCAACGACAGTGCAGGTGGCTCCTGAGGCCGAGCATGTGCTGCGGCCCGTGGAGAATCGCGATGTTGCGCCGAAACCTGTGGAGACTGCCAAGTCTAAGGTCAATCCCATGGCGACGGCACGTCCTGTGAACACAAAGCCTACAGCCATCAGGAAGAAAGAGCCTGTCGTGGTGTGCAACAACCAATGCGATGCTGACTCTGTCATTAACGATATCAAACGATTCCTGTCGGTATGAAACAGTGGTTCGAGCTGATTGGTTTAAGGCATAAGGCGACTATCGCGCACAAGACGTTGCGGTGGATGCTTTTGCTTTCCATTTTTCATTTATCTATATTCGATGCTGCTTCTGCCCAGACCGAGCTTTACAATCGCTATGCCTCTCAGCCGGGCGTCAAAGTGGCGTCGGTGAGCAATTTTGCCATCGACAGCACATCGCGTGTCGACGTTACGGTCATTGAGGCAGAGGACGACGAGGGCTGGGCATGGATGAAGCGCGAGTTCTACATTGGCGAACTCTCGCCTGAGCAGCAGGCGGGTCTCCGCGAGGGCTACGACGCCGTTCTCTTTGCTCGTCGCAGCCGCAGCAACCCTAGTAACAACCCTCCAGTGGTAGACGAGCAGGTTGACGTTGCCGGAAGCTGCTACCTGGGTATCTCCTATCTCAATCAAGCCGTATACATCTTCTGCGCCGACAGCGAGGAACAATACGATGCTGTCGTCTCATTGCTGATAAAGAAAATCATGCATAATGGACGTTGACGGTTAGATTAGAAAGGATATTTCTTTCATGCCGCAACTGAGGCGTTGGCCGTCGGTGGTGGTGAGGAGGAGTCGACCGTGAGTGTCGACACCGGTGATGCTGGCCGTTATTTCTTGGTTATTATATATGTATCGCGCGGACTTGTGGAGGTTCATCAAGTGCGTGAGGTATTCTGGCTCGGGGTCGCCGCCGGATTTAAGATTTTTGTACCTGTGCTCGATGCAAGCAAGCAGTTGCCGCAGCATGGTCTCCAAATCGTATTCCTGCCTGGTGAGTATGCTCAGTGAGGTGGGGTGAGGAATCCACGAAGGGAACTCCCTCTCGTTGATATTGAGGCCTATGCCGCAGACGGCGGAGTCGATGGCAGTGCCCTGCAGGCGGGTACTGACGAGGGTACCGCAGATTTTTTCCCCGTCGACATATATATCGTTAGGCCACTTGATTTGAATTGAAAATTGAAAATTGAAAATTGAAAGAAAATCAACCAGGGCCAGAGAGAGTGCCTGCGTTAGCTTGAACTGGCGGTCGGCGGGAAGGAAGATGGGGTGGAGCACAAGACTGAAGGTGAGGTTTTTGCCAGACGAGGAGTGCCAGTGGTTGCCCCTTTGGCCGATGCCGGCGGTCTGCTCCAGGGCCCAATAGCAAGTGAAGTCCCCGACCTGCGACAGGACGAGGGCTTCACAATACTTGTTGGTTGACTCTAGCGAGTCGAAACGGATAATAGTCATGCCAGTCGTTCTAGTTTAACTAGTTAATACTAGTTGAACTAGATGCTCATAATTTCTTTCTCCTTGGCGGCATAGATCTTGTCGCACTCGGCGATGTTCTTGTCGGTGATGTCCTGGAGCTCTTTCTCCACCTGCTTCACCTCGTCTTCGGGAACAGATTTGTCCTTGAGTTTCTTCACCTTGTCCATGATGTTGCGGCGCACGTTGCGGACATTAACTTTGGCGTTTTCAATCTCCGTCTTGGCAGCTTTGCAGAGTTCTTTACGACGCTCTTCGGTCAGCGGAGGAATGACGATGCGGAGGATGTCGCCTTCATGGCGGGGGGTGAAGCCGAGGTTAGCATCGAGGATGGCCTTGTTGATGGCACCAACGATGGTCTTCTCCCAAGGCTGGATGATGATGCTGCGGGCGTCGGGGGTGTTGATGTTGGCCACCTGGCTGATTTCGGTCATGGTGCCATAGTAGTCTACTTTCACGCCGTCGAGCATGCCGGGGTTGGCTTTGCCGGCACGGATTTTGGCCAGTTCCTTTTCCAGAAAGCCGATGGAGCTCTGCATGTCTTTTTTAGCCTCGTCGAGGCAAGCTTTCGATAAATCGTTCATATACTTATTTTGTTTTTTGTTTGCTATTGGTTTTCTTTTGGTTGCTCACCAGAGTGCCTATCTGTTTGCCGTCCACTACCTTGAGCAGATTTCCCGGACGGTTCATGTCAAAGACATAGATGGGCAGGTTGTTGTCTTCGGCGAGAGCGAAAGCGGTGAGGTCCATGATTTTCAGTTTCTTCTCGATAGCCTCGCTGTAACTGAGGTTCTTGTATTTGGTGGCAGTGGGGTCCTTCTCGGGATCGGCGGTATAGACGCCGTCGACACGGGTGCCCTTGAGAATGACATCGGCTTCGACCTCGATTGCGCGGAGGGTCGATGCGGTGTCGGTAGTGAAATAGGGGTTGCCGGTGCCACCACCAATGATGACCACGCGTCCCTCGGCCATGGCCTCTTTTGCACGTCGACGGCTCATCTCTTTGCAGATGGGCTCGATAGCAAGGCCACTGAGCAGTTCGGTCTTCAGCCCTTGGCGTTCCAGTTCGGCCTGCAGGGCCATGCTGTTAATCAACGTGGCCATCATGCCCATGTAGTCGCCTTGCACGCGGTCCATGCCCTTAGCGGCGCCGCTGAGGCCGCGGAAGATGTTGCCGCCACCGATGACAATGGCTACCTCGCATCCGCGTTCCACCGCGGATTTGATGTCCGTGGCATATTGGGTTAGCATGTCGGGGCTGATGCCATAACTCTGGCTTCCCATTAGCGATTCTCCGCTCAGTTTGAGCAATATTCTCTTGTATTTCATTTTTCTAACGTGTTGTCGATTAGACTTTTGTTTGAATATTGGACCTTTTTTGAAACAACAAAAATAAATATTTTAATCTATTTCTCCAAATAAAAATGCATAAACAATCACTTTTTTTCCACCTATCCATGTGTCCCGTCGCCATGACAGAGCACTCTCAACTTCCATTTCATATAGGTAATATCGCTTACTTCCCTGCTATGCACAGGGTAGCAATGCTGACGGTTAGTCCCTCGACACCATTGAGTGCTTGACAGCAGCTACTGATGGTGGCGCCGGTGGTGAGTACATCGTCGACTAGCAGAATATGGCGTCCAACTAAGTCTTCGGGATGCCGGAGAGAAAAGGCATCCTGTACGTTTGCTTCGCGGTCTAGAGAGGCCTGAAGGCTTTGTTGTTGTGTATAGCGGTGGCGGCGTAGGGCGCGGGTATTCACCTCACGTTGCATAACCTGGGCAATGCCACGACAGAGCAGTTCGCTCTGGTTGTATCCACGTTGGATGCGGCGCCACCAGTGGAGCGGAACAGGGACGAGGAGGTCGATATCGTCGAAACGGCCTGATGCCAGCAGGTCGAGACCCATCTGCCGA
This sequence comes from uncultured Bacteroidota bacterium, assembly GCA_902775135.1. Taxonomy (GTDB): domain Bacteria; phylum Bacteroidota; class Bacteroidia; order Bacteroidales; family P3; genus Colimorpha. Next base: position 75,493 of record CACYKY010000008.1, read on the forward strand.
CCCATGAGGAGGCATAGGTCGCTGTTGCCATGGAACTTCATGGCATGGACGACTTTTTGCACGGTGTTGCCGTGTCGGAAAAAGAAAATGGATGTTGCATTGGCAAAAGCAATACGTCCGCTGAGTAAACGCTCTGTGCGGTTGTCGTTGTGGCCGGTGTAGCGGGTGGTGGCAAGGTCGGCTAGGCAGTTGATACAGATCTGTTTTTCTCCCGGCATCAGTACGTCGCCGCAACTGGCACAGGTGCAGGGGAGGATGGTCTGTAGCAGGCTGTCAAGAAAGGATCGCATGGCAGCTTAGGGAAGGAAGAGGCAACTGTCGCCGTAGCTGAGGAATCGAAATCCGTGGTCGAGGGCATAGCCGTAGCATTCGTGCCAGCGGTCGCCGATGAGGGCAGAGACGAGGAGCAGCAGGGTGCTCTTGGGCTGGTGAAAATTGGTGACTAGACCATTGATTACCTTGTATGTATATCCTGGGGCAATCATAAGTTGGGTGGCACCGTCGAGATGGTCGGTCCCATGACGTTCCATCCAATGGAGGATATTTTCGTAGGCTTTGGAGAAGGAAATGTCGACGGTGGAAATCCCATAGGGATCCCACTGGTGTACGTGCATGTGGTCTAGGTTGGGATTCTGCTCTAGTTGTACACCGAACCAGTAGAGGCTTTCGAGGGTGCGTACGGTGGTGGTGCCTACGGCCACGATGGGTTTGGTGGCATGGGCGATGAGGCGCTGTAGGTTGTCGGCTGTGACGTGGACGGGTTCCACATGCATTTCGTGTTCGCCGATGGTTTCGGTGCTGACGGGTTTGAAGGTGCCGGCACCGACATGAAGAGTGATGTATTCGGTTTCGAAGCCTTTGGCTTTCAATGCGTCAAACACCGCAGCTGTGAAGTGTAGGCCTGCCGTAGGGGCGGCTACGGAACCATCGTGGTGGGCGTAGACCGTCTGGTAGCGGGTGGCATCGCTGGCTTCGGCCTCGCGGTGCAGGTAGGGCGGCAAGGGGATGACGCCGGCAGCCTCGATGACTTCGGCAAAGCTTTGCCCGCCAGTCCATTCGAAGTCGACAATCCAGGCGTTGCCCACAGCCTCGCGGCGTGTGGCCTTGAGGGTGATTTCGGTGGGGCCGAGACTTACTGTCAACGACAAGGGGCCGCCTTTCCACTTTTTGTTGTTGCCAATGAAGCAGGTCCAGGTGCAGCGCTCGCGCTGCTCGAAGGCCTGGACGACAGGCATGTTGTGGGGCTCGAGGCAGAAAACCTCTATCACAGCGCCGGTCTCTTTGCGAAAGAAGAGGCGCGCGTGGATGACCTTGGTGTCGTTGAAGCAGAGCAGGGCTCCGCTCGGCAGCAACGAAGGGAGGTCGTAGAAGTGGTGTTCGGTAATATTGTTCCCTTTGAGACAAAGTAATTTGGAGTGGTCTCGCTGCTCCATGGGAAACTTGGCGATACGCTCGTCGGGAAGGGGGTAGTCGTAGTCGTCGATGCGGATGTTCTTCAGGTCACTCAGCATGTTTCTTTTGTGGCAATGACAGAAAGATATACCAAAGGATTATCAGTGACAATACTACCCAGCTGGCTTTGAAGAATATCCACTCTATGGCGAACAGCAATATACATCCGGCCAGGAAGATATACTGAGTGGAGTTGGTCTTCCAAGTCATGTCCTTGAAGTTGAATTTCAGCGAGAACATGGGCATCTCGGATATCATGAGGATATTGGTGAACATGGCTACAACGGCCAGTATGATTGCGAGAGCGAGGTTGGTGACGGAGATTCCTGACAAGGCCAGGCCCACCCAGATAAGGGCGTTGGCAGGTACGGGGAGACCGAGGAAGGAGTGACTCTGGCGGGTGTCGATATTGAATTTTGCCAGGCGATAGGCCGCGAAGGCGGGCATGAGCACGAAGGGTAGCATGATGAGGATGACGCTCCAAAGGGGGAACAACTCTTTCATCGGCACTTCCACCATGCGGAACATGATGAAGGCTGGGGCGATACCCGAGGTGACGACATCGGCTAGGGAGTCAAGTTCTTTGCCTAGCGGGGAGGCTACGCCCAACAGACGTGCGGCAAGACCGTCGAAGAAGTCCAGGAAAATACCGGCGCAAATCCAGATGGCGGCAAAACAGAGATTCCCTGTGACGAGCGAGGTGAAGATAGACTCCACCCCGCACATGAGGTTGCCGAGGGTGATAAGGTTGGGGATCTGACGCTTGATCATTTACCAGAGCTTGATGATGAGTTTGAACTCGGGGTCGTCCCAGTATTCGCGGAACTCGGTGTCGACCATGGCCTTGCGCTTGTAGTCGTATTTGTCGTCGATGGAGGCTTTGAGGTTCTTCAGGCAGTTGGTCTTGTCACCAAGACGAGCATAGCAGACGGCGCGGAGGTAGTTGACATCGGCGTTCTGGTCGAGGCAGCAGTTGAGGGTGCGGATAGCAGTTCCTGTTTCGTCATTCATCAGCTGGGCAAAGGCCAGATTGTAGGTGCAGGTGTTGCCTTTGAGGCTCTTTTGGGCTTCGGTATAGTTGCCACGCTTGAGGTTGAGGATGGGGATGTTTACCTCGGCATCGGAACTACCTTGGCGCTGGGCTTCCTCGAAGTAGTATTTCGCCAGGGCGTAGTCCTTTTTGGCAAGGAAGAGAAGGCCCGTGTTGTTGAGCACGTCAGGATTGTGGGGGTTGAGGTCGCGGGCTACGTTGAGGTAGCGTTCGGCCTCGTCAATGGAGTCGAGATAGAATGCCACAGCGCCGGCATTGTTCCATGCCGCCCATTCCTGGGAGTGGTTCTCGGTGGCCCATTTGTAGTATTTCAGTTTGGTGTCGTAATTGTAGTTGATATAGGCGGCATACATCAGCTCGTCAAATGAGAGTTTGGCGGGATTGAGCGACGCCTGCTTGGCCAGCTCGGGGTCGGTTTTGCGGGCTTCAGAGTAGTAGAGTGCGATTTGTGCACGGCGCAGGTTGGGGAAAATCTCGGTCTTCAGTTCGTCGTAGGTCTCGGCCATATTGCGAATCATCTGCTCTCGCTTCAGCACGTTCTGCTGGGTTTCGACGATGTTGATGATGGCGTGCTTGTCCTGAATTTCAGAGCCTTCAACCATCACCACGAAGTGCACCCAGTCTTCACCGGCAGCACGGTTGGTGATGATGAGTTTCTTCAGCTGCTGATATTTGTAGTATTCCACATCCTGCGGCTTTACTTTGGCACGTTTGGCCATGACGGTGAGCACCTCGTCAAGGATTTTGTTGAGCTGGGCGGTGGCCACATCGGCGCGGTTCTTCGACACACCCACGTTGTTGGTCTCCTCGCCTTCGGGCGACGCCCAACCGGTAATGCTAATTTGTTTAGGCAGACCCTGCTCGAGCATGATGCGTTTGAGGTTGAGATAGGTGTTATAGGTGTCAAACTTGCGGTTCATCTCGAAGTTCCAATCGAGGTTGGAGGTGCCGTTGAGGAAGTAGATGTCGGCGGTCTCGACAATGCCCTGGGTCTTATTGTAGTTGATGGGGGCAATGGAGATATTGCCTTTGATGTCGACCCACGAGGAGGTGTTGTTCACACCGTCAGAGAGAAGCACGGTGGCGAATTCGACGCCGTCATTGGTATGGATGACGTCTTCCATGAATCGGGCGTCTTCATTGGTGTGGCTGGCCTTATAGCCCACGGGTGTCAGGGTGACGCGGCCGGTCTCCATGCCAGGCTTGAAATCGAACATGTCGCTATAGGTGAAGCGACCTCCTTTGGCATAGTTGATGATGGTGCCGTCGCCGTCCACCTTCTCACCTTTGAGGGTGATGGGCTCCAATGGGATGTCGCCACCTTCCCACGAAAAGACGGGCTGCAGGAACACGGCGCAACCTTTGTCAAAGTACTTTTCGGGAATCTGACCAGTGAATTTCACCACGACCTTATCGTCCATGGTCTCCACGGGGTTGGGGTTGGCTTGGTAGCGCACTTTGTTGCTGCTTGATTTCATTTTGGACAATCCGTTGCAGCCGGTGAGCAGTACCGAAGCAAGCATGAGGACAAAAAATGCTCTTCTCATTTTTATATTTATATTTTGTTTATATACATGTTTTTTAGGTACATAGGCGGTGTTGGTCCGCCTTTTTGTGCCTGTTGTTTAACTTGCAAATATAGCGTTTTTTTTTTGATTGGAGAAAAAAAATACCAAATTGCCAGTTTCTTTAGGAGGGAAATCAGTTAGTCGACTCACAAAATGCCTTCACGGGACAATAGCGGCATGAGTTGTCCGAGGGTGTGGCAACGAAGGGAATGTCTTGATTCATCAACTCGTTTATTTTCTCGCGTAGCAGGTCCTCGAACCTATTCAACTTCTCCGGCGTGACCTCCTCCGGGGCGCTCCCGTCATCGGTGTTCCAAGTGGCCATTTGCACGTCCGAGCGGAGGTTGCGCAGTGGATAGATGCCCGATTTTACCTTTTTGGCGGGATGTTTCGTTCGGCAGTAGAGCAGCGCATACCACATCAGTTGCAACCACTTGCCTGGCATGGCGATACCGCTTTCGCTGTAGGTGATTTCTTCCTTGTCCAGTCGGCCGGTCTTGTAGTCGATGATGCGCAGGCAACCGTTTAGTTCGTCCACACGATCGATGGTGCCTTTGAGGTTTACCTCCGGAGTGATGGCATAACCTTCAATCTTTTCCTCTACACCTTTCATTATCAAAGTGTCTCCCCGCTCCAATCGCTCTTTCTCCTGTTGGAAAATGTGTCGCAATTGCGACTCCGCCACCGAGAAAAGGAATCGGTTGCGACCTTCGGTGTTGCGTCCGCCGGAGTAGAGGTCCTTGAATGCTTCTTCCATCAGTTGCGGTAGCGCTTTCAGGGCTTCTTCCATCACCTGAGGCTTCAGGGGCTGGTTCAGATGGTCGCTGTAGACCTTTTCTAGCACAGCGTGAATACTGCTGCCTAACTGCGATGCATCCAGGTCTTCGCCGATAGTGTCGTTCTCTTCCACCTTCAGCACACGTGTATAGTAGTATTTTTTCGGGCAGTCGATGTAGTTGCAAAAACTGGTGGGCGACAATCCGTTTTGACCCATCTCGGACAGGCGCTTCATGATGGCGTCGTTCTTCGCTATGGCGGCAGGGGATTGGCCAACGGATAGGGTGGCGTCGGCTTTCACGGAGACATGGCTCACTTCGATGCCAAACTTCGGCGCCAATTCGTATTCCACCTGTTTGATGAATCGGCTGGCCTCGCCTTTGCCCATGGCCTCGCTCTCCGAGCTGAAGAGCAGGTATGCCTCCTCGGCACGCTGCAGTAGGCGATAGAAATGGTAGGCGTAGACGTTGTCCTTCTCCACATAAGTGGGCAATCCTGCTTCGCTCTTGAGGAAGAGGGGGATGAGTGTGTTGCCACCGCGGCCGCCTGGCAGGATTCCTTCGTTGGTGGAAAGAAGAATGACCCGCTTGAAGTCTAGGTTTCGAGTCTCCAGCATGCCCAAAATCTGCAGTCCCTTCAGGGGCTCTCCTATGAGCGAAATGCTGTGTCGAGTGGCAATGCGGTTGTATATTTTTTCCAACGTGTCGGTGTTGCCGACAGTGTCGGGATAGGTGTCAATCAGGTCGCTCAGGTTGTCCAGTATCTCGGCAAGGCTTCCCATGGATTGCTTCTCTTTGGGGTTCTCGTCCAGTTGGGAGCTGCCGACGATGACAGAGGCTAGCTTTCGCAACAGTTTCAGGCATTCTTCTGGGGTGGGGGAGGTGTCAGGGAAGAGGTATTCTATCCGGTCGAGGTTCTTGGCGTCGGTACGTTGCAGCAGAGACATGATTTCGCTGTGGTTGCATCGTATTCGGCTTTCTTTGCGCAGCAGGTATTCCATTATGCGTCTCAATCCAGGACTCTCCAGCAGGTCGCATACGGCCCTGTCTGACAGCACCTCCACGATGTCGCTGTGGTAGTATCCGCGTGCACTATGCTGGCGGTAGAGCGAAAACAGTTTCGTCACCAGCGCATGCACCATGCTGTCTGCATAAGCATAACCCATGGTGATGTTGACGTTGTATTGCTGCTCATTCTCCAGGTCGGGCAGCGCATTGAGGGTGGGGATGAGCAGTTTCTCGTCAGCTAGCACCAATGCGGTGCTCTCGGCCTCCTTGGGGCTGAGCCATTCGCGGTGGCTAGATAGCAGCTGCCCGGCATACTTGCATTGCAGGATATTCTCCGGACAATCCACTATGGTGATGTGCTTGAGTTTGCTCTCGAAGCACGACGGGCCTTCGGGTTTCAGTTCGGGGAAGTCTTTCATGTGTTTCTCCAGGAAGTATCCGGCCTCTCCCACCTGGTTGGGCTCCAGATAGTATATGTCGTTGTCCGTCAGCAGGTGGCCTATTCCTCGCCGCACATATTCGCCGATGATGCGTTCTTCGCAGCGCGACAGGGCGTTGAAGCCAATGAAGTAGATGTCGCTATAAGGGCAGTCGTCTGCCAGGGTGCCAATTTCTTCGGCCACCTTGCGGTAGGCCATGCCGCTATAGGCTTTCTGTTCCGATAGTAGTTTTTTCCGAAGCTCCACATAGTATTGGTATAGCGACCGGTAGAAGTCCAGATAGCGTTGCTGGAACGCTGTCAGCGGCTTGCCGCTGATGTCCCATTCTCCTATATGCTTCAAGGAATAAACGTTGTCGAAGATTATCTGTGCGTCGACCATGTATTGATCTATTTCCGAGAAGTCGCCAATCATCAGGTCGCCGAACGAGATGAAGTCCTCGAAGGTCTGGTATTTCCGCTCTGGTCCGCCAATTTTTTCGTGAATCTTGTACAGCTCGAAGAGCAGGAATTCCTTTTCAATAATCTTCAACCCGCTTAGTTGCGATATCATCTCGTCGATAGCCGTCACTTGGGGTAGAAACGTAGCCTGCCCTAAAGTGTCGAATTGCCTGATGAAGAACCGTTTCGAACGGTTGTTGTTGAACACCACCAGCACCTGATCGGTGTTCTTGGGGTGGTCGGCGACGATGCGTCGTGCTATTTTTTTCAGGAAAGGTTCCATTGTTTTGCTTTTTCAAGGGTTTCTGGTTTGCCCACGTCGAGCCAGTGTTCGGCATTGTGGCGGTAGTGGCTTATCCGGTGGCCTTCGGCCGACAGGCGTATGTATTCGTCTATGATGGGGTAGGGATGGTCTGCCTCGGGCAGTAACGCAAGCAGCTCGGGTTTGATGACGCTTATGCCGCTGAACGCCAACGAGCAGTGGCCTGCCGGTAGTGGACGGTTGGTAGTGGTGCGACCAATGAGTCGGCCATCCTCTCCAAACTCCAGCATCCTTTTTGTTTCGCGCTGGCTGGCACAGAGCGTCACTAGGTTCCCTGTCTCGCGGTGCAGGCGTTCCACGTCGCGCAGGTCTATCTCCGACAGGATGTCCACATTGTGCACCAACACGTTGTCCCTTCCGGAAAACCATTTGGACGCATGCTTCAGACCTCCGCCCGTATCCAGCAATAGTGATCGTTCGTCGCTAATGTTGATGCTTGCCTGCCATCGGTGCGAACCAACGAAGTCGATCACCTTCTCCGCGAAGTGGTGCACGTTGATGACGATGTGTTCGATTCCGGCTTTTTCCAGTCGTTGTATGGTATGCTCCAGCAGCGTCACCCCTCCAACCTCGACCAGCGCCTTAGGCCTGTCGTCGGTCAGCGGCCTCAGCCGTGTGCCTAATCCTGCAGCAAGAATAAATCCTTCCATATAGTGTATAACGTCGTTTGGATAGTTTTATTGTGTGTGGAGCAAACCCCGCCCGGAGGCGGCGGTGAGAGGGAAACCAGCGAAATAAAATAGAGACCTTTGAGAGGTCTCTTTTTTGTGGAGCTGGGCGGACTCGAACCGCCGTCCAGACAAGTAACAAATCTGCTTTCTACATGCTTATCCGGTGGTTGGTTGTCGGGGTGGCTCCGGACATCGGCACCCAAGGCCACCCGTAGTCTCTAAAGTTTCGCCCGCAGGTAGAGACGTCGTGCAGGCTATCCCGTCTTTATGAGCACCTCCTGGTCAGTCGCCGACGGTCAGGGCCGCTGGGAGATGTCCCGTCCCTGCGCCTTGCGCGGGGATTAAGCCGAACTTACTGTGCTTCGGTTAGGCAGCGAGAGCGTAGTTGTTTTCGCCAATTATCTTTTTGCATCTGTGGTTAAGGCTTCTGGTGCGTCAGCCTGCATGCTTACAAACCCATTATCCTTGCTGTCAAAACCAGGCAGCCCCAATGGGAGTTGATGGTTATGAGTTTTCGCTCTTTACCCATGATTGAAAAAAAAGTTCTCTACGAGGAGAACTTCTTTTTGTTTGGCGGTCCGGACGAGACTCGAACTCGCGACCCCATGCGTGACAGGCATGTATTCTAACCAAACTGAACTACCGGACCAATCCTTCTTTTCAACTTGTGCTTTTTTTCTCGAAAGCGGATGCAAAAGTACGAACATTTTTGATACTGACAAAATTTTTTTTAATTGAAAATTGAAAACTGGAAATTGAAAACTGATTCTCAGTATCTTGTGTATGCAATTTTTTTAATGGCCATTCCAGATTAGCCGCTCTATTCCATTTGCCTGATAGCCCTGTTTTGCAATTTTTGCCACTTCTTGGAAACGCAATATGGAAGGTATGCTGAGAGTGGGGAAAAGAAAAAAAGAGACCGTTTTGGTCTCTCTTCGGGGTGGGAGGTGGGGTTCGAACCCACGACCTCCAGATCCACAATCTGGCGCTCTAACCAGCTGAACTACGCCCACCATCTATCGCTCGAAAGCGGATGCAAAAGTACGAACATTTTCTAAACTGGCCAAATATTTTTTCAATTTTCTTCTTAATCTATTGGTTTCTAGCGTTGTTTTTCTTTGCGCGACGGCCTGTATATTTCATCTGTTTGTCGCCGAGGAAGCATGTGAATACTATTTTTTCGCCATCGGCGCTGCCGTCGAATCGGCCAACTCGATACTTCTCGTAGGGCTTGCCTTTCGAGGTGGGAATGATGCCGTTGCCCCGCAAGCGGCCCTCAGCAAGGGTGAGGCCGGGAATCTCCATGTCTACCTTGACGGGCATCATACGGGCGAACTTCACGTTGTACATGTACAGTACTACGGTGCCCTGTTGTGTGCGGGCTAGACGTACGTCGACATCCTTGCGTGTGTAGCCATCGATTTCCATGGTGCCCACGTAGTTTTGTGATGCGGCAGCAACGCCGAGAATTAATAATAGTAGGGTTAGTAGAGATTTCTTTGTGTTCATTTTCAGTCTGTTTCTTGTGTTTGGTTGTCCTGTTTTGGATGCAAAGATACATTTTTTTTTCTGTGGTTGTATATTTTTATGTACTTTTGCAGCCGATTTTGATGAACAGGACTTTCAAAAATAGAATAGCGTGGCTGCTGCTGGCAGCCTATTTGCCGATGCTTGTGGCATCGGTGCTGCATGTTCATCATCTTCCTGGTGCCGAAGACATTGCCTGTTACGATTGTGTTCACCACATCGCCCATCCGGCCCACTTCGGTGAGTATCATCCTGCCGAGCAGTCCTGCCTCTACTGCCATCTGCTGTCGTTGCCCAATCTGGCATTGGCGCTGGCGGTGGGTATTGCGGTGCTGACGGCTGCGGTACGCCTGTGCGTGCCGCCTGTGACCACGGTGGCCTCTTGCTATCGTGGCTTGCTGCGCCTGCGTGCGCCGCCCGTGAGGCTCTAGTCGAAGGGAGGCAGTACCATCGGTATTGTCTCAATCCCCTGTACTCTTTGACTTGCAGTCCTCTTAATTATTATCCATGCAAGAAATATTGTTGATGCTCATGCTGTTGGTATCACCGCCCGACAGCGTGAAGAATCTTCAGGCCGTGACCGTGAGTGCACGGTCGGGTCAAGCGGTGACGACTACCCAGAATGCTGTGCAGGTCGATGCCTCCTACCTTGAGGAGCACTTTGCCGGAAGCCTCATGCAGAGCCTCGAGGGCATCCCCGGGGTCAAAGCCGTCAGCATCGGCGCTGGTCTCTCCAAGCCCACCATCCGTGGATTGGGATACAATCGCATGGTTGTCAGTCAGGATGGTATCAAGCACGAGGGGCAGCAGTGGGGCGACGACCATGGCCTCGAAGTGGACCAGTTTGCTGTCGACGCCGTCGAGGTTATCAAGGGTCCCGCCACGTTGCTCTATGGCTCCGATGCCATCGGAGGGGTGTTGAGCCTCAGCGGCAACCGCCTGCCGACGGTGCCTTTCGAGGTCTCTGCCACTCTCTTCGGGCGCACGAACAATCTCCAGGGTGGCTTCTCTGGCCACTTGGCGGGTCGCAAAGGAGGTTTCTTCTACAAGGCCAACCTCACGCTGAGCGACTATGCCGACTACCGTGTTCCGACGGACAGCATCCAGTACTACTCCTACTGGATACGCCTCCATGACCAGCGTCTGCGCAACACCGCCGGCCTTGAGCGCGATGGCCGTCTGATGGTGGGTTGGACGGACAACGAGACCTTCCGCACCGATCTCACCGTCAGCGATGTCTATGCCCGCAGCGGCTTCTTCGCCGATGCCCATGGGATGGAGGTGAGGCTGTCGCAAATCGACTACAACCGCTCGTTGCGCGACGTGGACCTGCCCTACCAATGGGTGAACCACCTCAAGGTGCAGAGCCACACCACCTACCAGTTGGGCGCCGCTGCGTTGGAGGCCAACCTCGCGTGGCAGCACAATCTGCGCGAGGAACTCTCCGAACCTCTCTCGCACGGCTATATGCCCACTCCTCCCGATAGCCTTGAGCGACGTTTCGACAAGCACACCTTCAGCGGCACGCTGGGGCTGCGCATGCCTCTCGGCGAGCAACACGAACTGAGTGCCGGCCTTGCGGCCGAACACCAGCGCAACCGCCGCGAGGGTTGGGGCTTCATCATTCCCGATTTCGAGAGCTCCTCGATGGGGGTCTATGCCCTCGACCGCTGGACACCCTCGACATCGCTGGCTCTCAACGGCGGCCTGCGTTTCGACCTGGCCGACATCGCCGTCCATCCCTACAGCGACTGGTATCCGACGCCCACCTCGTCGGGCGACTCGGCTTTCCTGCAGCGTTCGGCCGACGCTAGGCGCACCTTCAACAGCATCACATGGTCGCTCGGCGCCAACTGGCACCGCGGCGATTGGATTCTGCGCCTCAATGTGGGTAAGGCGTTCCGTGTGCCGATAGCCAAGGAATTGGGAGCCGACGGTGTCAACTACCACATCTTCCGCTATGAGCAGGGCAACGCCGACCTCGATCCCGAGCGCTCCTACCAGGTGGATGCCGGCCTTGAATGGAGTCATGGTGCGCTGACCGTCAAGCTTGACCCATATTTCAACTATTTCCCCAACTACATCTATCTCAACCCCACGGCCGATTATGTCGAGGGCCTGCAGCTCTACCGCTACACACAGGCCTCCGCATTGCGCTATGGGTTCGAGGCCGAGGCGGCATGGCGTTTCTGCCCCGATTGGGAGGCGTCGCTGCGCGGACAGCTCTGCCGTTCGCGCCAGACGAGTGGCGACAAGCAAGGGTATACGCTTCCCTTCGCCGTCCCCCCGTCGTTGGACGCCGACCTCACATGGCACTACCATTTCCACGGATGTGGCAACGTGGTGCTGAATCTGCATGCGGTGACTCCTCAGAACGAGATTGTGCCGCCCGAGAAGCCCACAGCGGGCTACATGACCCTGAACCTCGCGGCCTCGCACCGTTTCGACATTCGCGGCGGACAGCTGTCGGTGGCGTTGCAACTGAACAATCTGTTGGATGCCAGCTACTACGACCACACCAGTTTCTACCGCCTCATCGACGTCCCCGAACCGGGACGCAACCTTTCAATTAGAATAAAATATGATTTTAAAAAACAAGTAAAAGAACCTGAATTATGAAATATTCCATCCTTTTGATTGCAACCGCTTTCGTTTTTGCTTTTTCGTCCTGCTCCGACGACGACCGCGACCTGGACAAACCCGCCATCACCACCGACGGCATTGTGGCTTCGCCGGCCGACTGCGACTCCTATCGTCTCGGCGACACCATCCATTTCTGCTACCGTTTCACCGACAATGTGGAGCTGGGCAACTTCAATATCGAAATTCACTCCAACCACGACCATCACACCCACAGCACCTCCTCTGTCGACTGTCCTCACGAGGACGAGGAGGAACACGAGGTGGTCAACCCTTGGGTCTTCAACCAGGATTACCAGATTCCTGCTGGGAAGAAGGACTATGTGGCTGAACTCGACATTGTGGTGCCGCAGGATGTCGACTGTGGCGACTACCACTTCATGATCCGCCTCACCGACCGTGCCGGTTGGCAGGAGCTCCGCTCGGTGGCCATCGACGTGGAGTAGCATCTCCCCGTGAGGGAAGAAAGAGAAGCCTCGGAACCGCTGTTCCGAGGCTTCTCTCTGTGAATGGTCGGATCCTTTGTCCTTTGTGGGAGGATTCGGCGCTGAGGGTCAATATTTGACCGTGGGTTCCATCTCTTTGGCTTGGGCCACCATCTTCTCGATTTCCTTCACCGAGGGGATGCGGTTGCAGAGGTTCTTCTCGGTGTTGATGGCAACCATTTTGGCATAGAGGTTGGCGGGCACGCGGTGGCGGAACTCCTTGATGGTGTCGACACCGGCGGCCTCCAGCAGTTCGGAGAACTGGCCGGCGACGCCTTTGATGCGGAACAGGTCGGCGTGGTTGGTCCATTTGAGGATGAGTTTCTCGCTGATGCCGGTGGCTTCGGCCATCTTGCGGCGTCCACTCTTGGTGGTGCAGCGGGTCAGCAAATCGTCGGTGGTTTTCACACCGGCCTCCTTCAGCTTGGCGGCGTAGGTGGCGCCAATGCCTTCAATGTCAATTATCTTGTAAGCCATGATATAAGATGTTAAAAATGTTTTTCTTTATTTTGCGTCGCGGCCGGCGCGGATGGCTTTGATGTTGGTCTCCACTACGGCGTCGCCCTTGCGGCCGAAGATGGCTTTGATGGCTTTCTCGAGCTCGTCGAAGGCAATCTCCAGGTAGGGGGCGGCAGCGCCGAGCAGCACCATGTTGCCGCGGGCGTTGAGCTCCTTGGCGATGGCGTTGGCGTTGAAGCTGACGCACTTCTTCAGCTTGGCCAGTTCGGCGTTGACCTTCTCAATGTCGGGATAGTTCTTGATATTGATGAAGGGGTCGCTGTTGGTGATGACCACGCCGTCGGGGGCCAGGAAGGGGAGGTAGCGCAGGGCCTCCATGGGCTCGGAGCTGAGGATGATGTCGGCCTTGCCTTCGGGGATGACGTCGGCGAAGATGGGGTCGCTGCTGACGCGGAGGTGGCTGAACACCGAGCCGCCGCGCTGGCTCATACCGTGGATTTCGCTCTGCTTGACGTTCATGCCCAGGTTGAGGGCGGCGTCGCTGATGATCTTGGCCACGGAGACGATGCCGTCGCCGCCTACGCCGCAAAGTATGATGTCTTTTTTCATTGTTTCTCTGTTTTTCGTTGTTGCGTAATAACGTTATTCCGTTATAACGGGAAATTATTTGTTTGCTGCAATACGTTTTTTGTTCTCGACGATGCAGACACGCTGCGGGATGATGACGCTCACGCCGTTGTAGGCAATCTCCTCTTCGAGGATCTTCATGAACTCGTCGTGGTTCTTGGGCAGCGGCACGATGGTGCGGATGTGGTCGGGGTCGACACCGAGGCCCTTGCAGATGTTGAAGAGCTTCTGGTTGGCGCTCGAGGGCTGGCCGCCGGTCATAGCGGTGATGTCGTTGTCGAGGATCATGATGATGACGTTGGCTTTCTCGTTGACGCAGTCGAGCAGGCCGGTCATGCCGGAGTGGCCGAAGGTGCCGTCGCCGATGACGCCGATGGCGGGGAAGATGCCCATCTCGGCGGCTCCCTTGGCCATCGTGACGCTGGCGCCCATGCAGACGGTGGTGTCGATGGCGCCCATGTTGAAGCCCAGGGTGTAGCATCCGATGTCACCGAAGACACGGCCGTTGGGGTATTTCTTCATCACGTCGACCACAGCCTGGTAGCTGTCGATGTGGGGGCAGCCGACGCAGAGGGCGGGAGGACGGTTGGTGACCACCTCGGGCACAGCGGGGCCTTTGGGCATGGGGTTGCCGAGGGCGATGGCCACTTTCTCGGCATTGAGCTCGCCGTCGCGGCGGATGGTCTCGTCCAGGCGGCCGTGCACGGGCTTGCCTTTGCCCAGGAAGCCTTTGATGTGCTCCTCGACGAAGGGCTGGCCGTCCTCGAGCACGAGGATTTCCTCCACCTCGTCATAGAGCTTGTTGAGCATGTTGAAGGGCAGGGGATACTGGGTGATCTTCACCACGGGATAGGGGCATTTGCCGCCGGGGAAGTTCTCCTGCAGGTAGTTGTAGGCGATGCCGGTGGTGATGATGCCGCGCTTGTGGTCGGTGCCGGGGATATACTGGTTGAAGCCGCTCTCCTCGCTGCTCTTGGTGAAGGAGGGCTGCTTGTCGATGAGGTCGCGGTAGAGGCGCTTGGCGTTCACCGGGAGCAGCACGTAGCTCTTGGGGTCGCTGGGGCTGCTGAGGGGGTTCTGGGCGCGGACGAGCTTGCGCTCGACGCCGGCGCGGCTGTGGGCCAGACGGGTGGGGATGCGCATCAGGATGGGGGTGCCCATCTGCTCGCTCAGCTCATAGCCGAAGAACACCATGTCGTAGGCTTCCTGCTGGTTCGAGGGCTCCAGCATGGGGATCATGGCCCAGTGGCCGTAGTAGCGGCTGTCCTGCTCGTCCTGCGAGGAGAACATCGAGGGGTCGTCGGCCACCACGATGATGACACCCTTGGTGCCGATGATGGAGGCGTTCATGAAGGGGTCGCCGCAGACGTTGAGGCCCACGTGCTTCATGCAGGTCATGGCGCGCTTGCCGCTGTAGGCCACACCGATGGAGGCCTCGAGGGCGGTCTTCTCGTTGGCGCACCAGTTGGCCACCACGCCCTGTTCCTTGGCCTGTTTGCTCTTCATCACGTATTCGGTAATCTGGGTCGAAGGCGTGCCGGGATAGCTGTTGATGGCGCTGCCGCCGGCATCGATAAAGGCTTGTGCAATAGCCTCGTCGCCCAGTAAAAGGAGTTTTGACATAATTTTATGTTTTTGATTAATAATTACATTTATTAGTGACTGCAAAATTAAGAAAAAAAATCGATATGGAGCAAATTATTTTCATCCCTTGTTGCAACTCTTTGTTCCTCAGCGGTGTGCGTTCCTCCCCGGCCCCCTCTCCCGCCGGCCTCCGGCGCTCCCCCCGCCCTTCGGCGCCCCTTTTTCCTTTTTCACCCTCCCCGAGGGCCCCTCCGGCCCCTTTCCCCCACCTCCCCTCGAGGCCCAAAGTGTCCAATAAAATTATCCACTTGCCCTTTTCCGCCCCATCCCCCTACTAACCCCTGGTGGTCATTCCGAAAACAACATAAAAACCTATAAAACAGCATGTTATAATTATGTTTATATGTAACTTGCTGCAAATCAGTATCAAGACCCCACCATCTCTTACTCTTCTCTTACTCTTCCCTTACTCATCTCTTTATCATCCCTTACTTGAGTAAGTGTAACCAAAGAGGTGACAAAAAGGAGAAAATGGGACGAGGAGGCGAGCACAGGGATTTGCCCTGAAGCGGGGTCGGTTTTCCTGTTTCGGAAAGGGCGGTTGAGGGCAGGGGGTCGGGAAGGGAACTGGATAGGGTGTGGATAGGGTGTGGATAGGTGGTGGATGGGGAAGGGGAGGGGAGGCCTGGAGGAGGCTTCGAGGGTGATGTGGTCGGGAAGTGTGTGGTAAAAAGTTACACTTTTAGTTAAAAGTGGTAGAATTTATGTTACTTTTTGATTATTTTGGCTCAATATGATGGAAAATTTGTATCTTTGCAATTGCCATTTAGCGCATACAAAATGAAAAAAAAGATTGTAAAACAATTGCCTGTAGGGGTTTAACCCCCTCGAAAAGGGCTACCGCAAGGGTCCGTTTCGAGGGATTGACGGACACACATACGCAAAAATAAAGAGTAAGTAGGGAAAAATATTATTATTTATAGTTCATTTTTATTAACCAAATCACAAAAACCTATGAAACGTTTCTACAAGTTTCTGATGCCTTTGGTCGCGATAGTGGCCTTGGCATTGCCTGTGAACGTGATGGCACAGTCGCTGACTGTGGCCAATGGGACCGCGACGAACACCTACGTCCCCATCTACGGCTACTACTGCGACGCTGACCAGCACAACCAGGTAGTTTATCCGGCCAGTATGCTGGCGGACATGGAGAACAACTACATTACGTCGTTGTCCTTCTACCAGCAGCAGGCGGCTTCCGATTCGTGGGGCACCACGGTGACCATCAAGATGATGGAGATCACCGACAGCGTCCTCACCGACCTCGTGGCCACTACTGGCGCAACAACGGTTTACACCGGCACGGTCAATGGTACCAATGCCGTGGAGACCTTTGTGCTCACAACGCCCTACGAGTATCAGGGCGGTAACCTCCTGGTGGACATCACCACCACCGCGTCGACCTACAGCCGGAACTATTGGTACGGCGTGACGCGTACCGGTTCGTCTGTCTATGTCTACGGCGATGCCCCGCTGAGCGCGATTGATGACGGCGACGACGGTGACGTTCAGTCATTCCTGCCCAAGACCACCTTCACCTACAATGCCACTGGCTCTGTCTGCTATGCTCCCACCGCTTTTGCTTCGACCGAGAGCAACGGCATCCTTACCTTCACTTGGACCGACAACAGCGCTACTGCCTGGGAGTTCGTCTACGGTGCTGCCGGTTTTGATCCCGACAACGCTACCGATGCCGAGTCTCTTTCTTCCACCACCACCGATCTCGACCTCTCTCAACTGGCGGACGGCATGTATGACGCTTACGTCCGTGCCGACTGCGGCGGTGGCGAATACAGTGTGTGGGTTGGCCCGGTGAACTTCAGCGTGGGCATGCTCGTCATGAACATGGCCACCTCGGGCACCGACACCCTCCACACCTGTGCTGCCATCATTTATGACGACGGCGGCCAAAGCGGCAGCTATTCTGCCAACTGCGATGCCACTCTGATCATTTATCCTTCGGACGACCTGCATGCCCTCAGCATCTCCGGCTCGTCCTACACCGAGGGCTCATGGGACTACCTCCGCATCTATTCCGGCGCGGGCACTTCCGGCGAGCAGTTGTGGAACGACTATGACGTTTCTGCGCACCAGAACTTCGGCCCCTTCCTCTCCCTCGATCCTATCACCATCGTTTTCCACTCCGATGGCTCTGTCTTCTACGATGGTTTCCAGATCAATGTTTCCTGTGTCGATATTCCCAGCTGCGCAACGCCTGAGACCTTCGTGCTCGAGGGCACCGACAGCAGTTCGGTCAGCTTCAGCTGGGTCGACAACGCTGCTACTGCCTGGGCTATCGGCTATGGCCCCGCGGGCTTCACCCTGGGCGACGAAAACACCCTGTGGGCCGACTTCACCGACACCTTCGGCGTTGTCACCGGTTTGACTCCGAATACCCTCTACGACTTCTATCTGATGGCTGTCTGCGGCAGCGACTCCTCGTGGACGCGCACCCTCACCGCCCGCACCTCCTGCGCCCCCATCCACACCCTGCCTTGGAGCGAGAACTTCTCCACCTGCCCCACCGGCAGCTCCGTGCAGTTCGACCAGTGCTGGAGCGTCTATAACACCTTTAGCACCACCTCCATCTACCCCTATGTCACCAGCGGATACCTTTATATGTATCTCTACAGCTCCTCGTCGATGAACAGCCAGTATGGCTATGCCATGCTGCCTCCTTTCGACGAGAACATTATGGCCGAGGACCTCGAGATGAGCTTCGACATCTGGGGTAGCACCACCTCCAGCTATGGACGCGGTGTCATCGTGGGCCTCTTCGACGCCCCGACGGCCGGTATGCCTGTGATCGACACGGTGGCCATCATCGTTCCTGCCGCCACCAGCCAGGCTGCTGCCGAGACCCACTATGTCAGCTTCGTTGGCCACGAGATGACCGGCAAGCGCCTGGGCTTCTTCTATCAGAACCAGCAACCCAGCGCCACCGGCTACTACTACTACACTTATATCGACAATGTGAACGTCCACTTGGCCCCCAACTGCATGGTGCCTACCAACCTGACGCTCAACTATGTCTCTTCCGACACCCTCGACCTCTCCTGGAGCGACTCGCAGAACAGCGGTGCCAGCTACTGGGTCGAGTATCGTCCCACCGGTGCTGCCGACTCTGTGGAATGGACCGGCATCGAGGTGAGCGACACGAACATCGTTCTCGACAACCTCAGCGCCAACACCAGCTATGACATCATGGTGCGCGCCCTCTGCGGTGGTTCCGATACCAGCTTTGCCCTCACCGGCACCTATCGCACCGCTTGCGGCCCCATCACCGTTCTGCCTTGGGTTGAGACCTTCAACAGCATGTCCACCACCTCTTCGGCTACCACCATCCCCTGCTGGGATTACATCGGTGCCGGCGGCTATGTGAACATCTCCTCTTCCTATTCGCACACCAGCAACTGCGTGCGCTTCTACCCCAACGGTAGCAGCACCACCGACCACGTTTTGGTACTCCCCATCTTCGACACCCCCATCAGCGACTTGCAGATGTCCTTCTGGACCCGTCCCGAGAGCTCGTCGAGCAGCGGCTCGTTCAGCGTGGGTTATGTCACCAACCCTTCTTCCGCCTCCTCTTTTGTCGAGGTGCTCAACATCCCCTGCGCTGCCGGTACCACCGTTACCCAATATGAGGTTACCTTCTCCGGTGCCCCCGCGGGTTCCCGTATCGCCATGCGCCACAATGTGAACAGCACAGTATATTACTGGTTCGTCGACGATATCGATGTGCATCTTGCTCCCGAGTGCAACCACCCCGTGGGTCTGACCGTTCTTGGCAGCACCGCCACCGAAGCTACCATCGGCTGGGGCGGTGATGAGGATGCTAACTTCCGTGTGTGGTTTAACACTGGCAGCACCTGCGACACCGCCACTGCCACTAGCGTCGACATCGATTCCACCCACTACACCTTCACCGGCCTCACCCAGAACACCACCTACACCGCTGTGGTGGCCACCGTCTGCGATGACGGCTCGCTGACCTCTACGCTCACCATTACCTTCGTCACTCCCGAGATGGGTATCGATCTGCCTTATGCCACCGGTTTCGAGGCCACCGAAGATACCGCCTGGGTATTAGCCAACGGTTCGCAGAGCAACAAGTGGTTCGTCGGCAGCGCTGCCGGCAACCCTGGCAATGGTCTCTACATCTCCAACGACAACGGTGTGTCCAACAGTTACACTATCACCAGCACGTCGAACGTCTATGCTTATCGTACCTTCAATTTCACTGCTGGCCAGTATGCCGTCAGCTTCGATTGGAAAGCCCAAGGCGAAAGCTGCTGCGACTATCTGCGTGCCTATCTGGTTCCTGCTTCTGTCACGTTGACCGCCGGCACCCTCTACAGCGGCATCAGCACCACCAGTTCTCCTGCTGGCTGGATTGCGCTCGATAACGGTGTGATGAATGTCAACAGCAACTGGACGACCCAGCAGGGCGTGGCAATTGTTCCCGCCAACGCCACCTACAAGCTTGTCTTCGTTTGGCATAACGACGGTTCCGTTGGTACCGCTCCGGCAGCTGCTGTCGACAACATCAGCATTGTCCAGCTCACCTGCCCGCAGCCCACTGCTCTGACTGTCGACAGCACCAGCACCAACTCGCTCGACGTCTCCTGGACCGCCGGCGGCGCTGAGACCGAATGGGAAGTCCGCATCGACAATGGTGCTTGGCAGACCGTCAACACCACTCCGAGCTATCAGTTCACCGGCCTGGCTGCTGGTTTGAACCACTTGGTCGAGGTGCGTGCCATTTGCGGCGCCGATGACGAGAGCTTCGTCACCAGCATCTACGCTCCCACCCTGTGTGCTGCCATCAGCACTTTGCCCTTCACCGAGACCTTCGACACTTGGGGCACAGGCACCAGCGTGCACGCTCCCAACTGCTATACCTACGGATCGGACTACTCCTCCACCTATCCCTACATAAGCAACAGCTACAGCATCACCAGTGGTGGTGGCGCCATGTACATGTACAACTACGACTACAGCCACGTGGGCCAGAACACTTGGTTTGCCCTGCCTATGCTTGACAGCGCCACAGCAAGCGTGAACCAGACCCAGCTGGTGTTCAATTCCTATGTTTCCACTACGAGCTATGTCCACAAAGTGAGGGTTGGTGTCAACACCATTCCTTCGGCTAACGGTGCCACCTGGATTGACACTGTCACCGCCGTCTATGGACAGTGGACTCTGCACGAGGTACCCTTCGACAGCTACACCGGCAATGGCAGGTACATCATTGTTTCGAGCCTTGTCGACAATGCCTACAGCTACAGCTATCCTTATATCGACGACCTGACGCTGGAGATGATACCCTCTTGCCGTCGTCCCGACAGTCTGACCGCCGCCAACTCCACCACCACTACCGTCGACCTTGGTTGGAACGACCGTAGCGCTGCTACGAGCTGGGTGATTGAGTACGGTCCCCGTGGCTTCCAGCCCGGTACCGGCACCACCGTCACTGCCACCAGCAACCCCTTCACCCTGACCGGTCTGCCCGTGGCTTACCAAGGTGAGTACTATGTGAAGGCCGTCTGCGGCGCTGGCGACACCAGCGATTACAGCCGTCAGCCCTGTGGCTTCGAGACCACCCAGGTGCCTGCCACCCTGCCCTACAACTACGACTTCGAGGATGCTGCCGAGTGGGCCAACTGGCAGACCAGCAGCAACAGCGAGACCAACAACTGGTATCGCGGCACGAGTGTGGCCGACAGCGGTAGCAATGCCATGTACATTGCCGCTGGCGACACCGTTTCCTACTTCAACTATGCCTTCAACGCCGTTGTCAACGCTGCCGCCTACCGCGACATCGACTTCGGTACCGTCGACAGCAGCTTCACCCTCAGCTTCCGCGCCCGCGTTGGTGGTACCACCACCGCCGCCTACGACGGTCTGATGGTCTTCCTCGTCGACCCGAGCATCGCCACCACTCCCTCGTCGAGCAACATCACCTCGCCTTGGGGCAATGTGAACGACCTCTATCGTATCGCCACCGTGCGTCTCGACACCAACTGGACCACCTATGAGGCCAGCTTCGACACCATCAGCGGTGTCCAGCGTGTTGCCTTCTTCTGGTTCAACCAGAACACCGGTGCCAGCTACGCCAACATCCCGCAGCCCGCAGCTGTGGACAACATCCACATCGCCTACAGCTCCTGCCCGCGTCCTCTCAACCTGGAGGCTGTCTCCACTACTTCCAGCACCGCCACCCTCACTTGGGATGGTGCGGCTGGCGCTACCTATGAGGTTGTCTACCGTCAGGTTGGCGGCACCAACGTCAGCGCCATTGCCAACACCAACAGCATCACCCTCTCCGGCCTCGCTTCCACTTCCGAGTACCGCGCTTGGGTGCGTAAGATCTGCGGCGCTGGCGACACCAGCCTCTATAGCGACGGCACTGCCTTCAACACCACCATGTGCGACGGCGCTGTGATTGCGGCCACCGGCGATCCCACGACTGCTGACGATGTCACCTACTACGCCCCCGTCAACAACTTCTACAACTACACCCTCACCGAGACCATCATCGACAGCGCCGAACTTGGCGGTGCCATGAACATCACCTCGCTGGCCTACTACTATGACTATAGCACCGCCAGCACCTCGAAGGGCAATGTGACCATCTGGATCCAGCCCACCACCAAGAGTGCCTTCAGCAGCTCGTCCGACATTGTGGCCCTCGACACCACTACGGCTGTCCAGGTCTACAGCGGCAACCTCAACTGCTCCGAGGGTTGGAACTACTTCGCCTTCACCACCGACTACAGCTACAGCGGCACGGGCAACCTGCTCGTCATTGTGGACGACAACTCTGGTGACTACGATGGTAGCGCCTATGTCTTCGCTTCGCAGAGCACTTCGGCCTACAAGACCATCTCCTACTACAGCGACAGCGATAACCCCGACATCAACAATCTCTCCTCCAGCTACAGCGGCGTCAAGGGTTACTACCAGTATCGTCCCGTCATGCAGCTCATCAGCTGCGGCGGCGTGGTCCTCTGCGCTGATCCCGAGATTGTCGACACCACCGTCACCGAGACCTCTGTCACCGTCTCTTGGAACGCCACCGGCGCTGCCAACTACGAGGTGGCTATCGTAGAGGGCAACTGGGTTGATCCCACCACCGCCACCTCTGTTGCTGCCACCAGCTACACCTTCAACGGCCTCACCCCCGGCACCAACTATGCCGTCGGCGTGCGTTCGGATTGCGGCAACGGCAACACCAGCCAGTGGACCATCATCAACGTGGCCACCGCCGAGCATCCTTGCTATGCTCCGACCGACCTCACCGTCGGCGAGGTGACCTTCAGCAGCGCTGTCCTCAGCTGGACTCCCGGCGAGGCTGAGACCGAGTGGGTGCTCCACGTCACGGGTACCAACCTCGACTCTACCTTCAATGTCACTACCAATCCTTACACCCTCACCGGTCTGAGACCCGGCGTTGAGTACTCCGTCACTGTTGCCGCTGTTTGCAGCGAGACCCAGCAGAGCGATCCCACCGCTGCCCAGACCTTCACCACGCCCACCTGCCAGCCCGTCAGCGGTGTGACTGTCAGCAACCGCACCACCAGCGGCGCCACCGTCAGCTGGAACGCTCCCTCCGGTGTCAACAGCTTCGAGCTTGAGTACGGCCTCTCCGGCTTCGGCCAGGGTGCCGGCACCCGCGTCACCGTCACCGGTACGAGCTACACCCTCGCCGGCCTTGCGGAAGCCACCATGTATGACGTTCTCGTCCGCAGCGTT